>PAXL01000078.1 GCA_002714465.1 Gemmatimonadota bacterium
ACGGATCTGCGTCAGCCAGTCGAACCGACTGCCTGATGACAGCATCCCAACCGTTCTCACGGATATCACCAATGATCGGCAGGACATCTGCCAGTGCGTCCGCATCCACCGGCGCCGCCGGCCCCGGTCGATCACCTCCACTGCGGGTTGGGATCAGATTCATCACCTTACCTCATCTGGCAGGGATGCTCGACGCCGACTGACGATGAGCGCCCGATGGTCAAGAAGATCGAGTACCTTTGCCGGGTCGACTCCGGCCCGGGCCATTGCCACAGTCGCGAAGTACAGCAGATCGGCAGCCTCGTGAGTGACTTCTGCGGGAGTTGCCGCGTCGGCGAGCTCCCCCGCCTCCTCGAGCAACTTGCCACGCAGGAGTCGCGGACTGGCAGCCAGTTCACGCGTGTACGAACCTTCAGGAGCTCGCTCGATTCTCTCGCTGAGGCGGCGAAACAGAGCGCCCCAACCGGCATCGCCGGAGAAGCACGACCGCTCGCCTGTGTGGCAAAACCCCTGACCTCGCTGGCGGACTGTGAAACGCAACGCGTCCCGGTCACAATCCAACGCCACACCCAGAAGTTCCTGAGTCGCGCCCGATTGCTGGCCCTTACGCCAAAGACCTCTCGAGCGCGAATGATATACGCCTTGCCTCTCGCCGACGGCGACACGGACGCTCTCCGCGTTCGACCACACCAATCCGAGACACACTCCCAGCTCGTCTGACACAACAGTGGGCCAGAGCCCGGACGGGCCGGGGTCCCGGAGCGTCGCCGCGATCGCCTCTCCGAGGCTGAACTGGTCTGTGTAGAGTGCCATCCCCACCTGGGTGTCGGCTCCAGCCCGGTCGATCTCTCCTATCTCGTCGGCTGCAGCCGCCCCGCCCGCCACCGTCACACGGGCGTCACCCGCGCGCTCGACCAGCGGCGCCACACGGTCGAGCGGCACCCCTCCCAATCCACCCTCCACTTCTACGAAGGTGACGAGGAAGCCACCCACCATATCGCTCAACTCGTCGATACGGTCTTCGACAGACACTCCAGTCTTCTTGGTCCAACCCTCCACCACTACGTCGTTTTGCCAGGAGTCGAGAGCCGCGATGGTGCGCTCACGAGGCAACTGAGAGAGGATCTCTGGCCGGGCCGCAGTGCCGAGCACGATCTGTTCAGCTCCAGCGTCGAGCCACTGACGTGCGCGGTCCACCGAGCGGATGCCTCCCCCAACACGACACGATCCCATCGCAATCAGTTCTTCGATCGTCTTTGTGTTGTCTCCGGTTCCGAAGGCTGCGTCCAGGTCGACCACTGCCACGGTACCTGCCACCCGAAAGCGTTCCATCACAGCGCGAGGGTCTCCGCCTTCGACCGCCAAACGCCTTCCCTGCACGAGCTGCACCGCCTGACCGCCCTGAATGTCAATGCTGGGAATGATCATTTGCGAACCCTCACGCCCAGGTCATCGAGTTGACGCTTCAGGTCGTGCGGCGTCCACTCGCCTTCGTGGAAGATCGACGCAGCGAGGACTGCGTCTGCCCCGGCAGCCACTGCATCCACAAGATGCACAGGCTCCGAGGCACCACCCGACGCGATCACAGGAACCGAAACCGCCGCCCGAATACTTCGAATCAGGGACAGATCGTACCCTTCCCTCGTACCGTCTCGGTCGAAGCTCGTCAGGAGGATCTCGCCCGCACCATTCTCGACGCCATGAACGGCCCATGTCGTCGCATCAATCCCGGTCCACTCGGTCCCGGATCGAACGACTACCTCGTAGCCCGAAGCGGTGTCTTCGGATGCAGCAGCGTCGATAGCCAGCACCACGCACTGGGATCCGAACAGGTCGGCCAGCTCGCGGATGAGTCGCGGGCGGATCACGGCCGCAGTGTTGACGCTCACCTTGTCAGCACCTGCGTGGAGAAGGCCGCGCGCCCTCTCCACGGAATTGACACCTCCCCCCACCGTGAGGGGAATCGCAATCCGTTCGCGAACGGCTCGGACCGTATCGAGTGCGGTCTGTCGTCCCTCGGGTGTAGCGCTGACATCGAGCAGAACCAGCTCATCTGCACCGTCCAGTGCGTAGCGCTCCGACAGAACGGCCGGATCCCCCGAGTTTCGGAGATTCTGAAAGCGCACGCCCTTCACGACGGAGCCATCTCGAACATCGAGGCACGGGATCACGCGCACGCTCAGCATCCTGCTCCCTCACTCCAGCGCTGCACGAGGCCGGCACCGAACGCGCCGGACAGCTCTGGATGGAATTGACACGCCAACGTTCGGCCACGCTCGGCAGCCGACCAGAAGTGCCCGCCGTGATCGGTCGTTGCAACGACCCAACCAGCGTCGTCGTCCGGTACCGGTAGACGGTATGAGTTGGCGAAATACGCGTAGCCCGTGGTCAGGCAGCGAGCGCCCTCAGGTGCGTGTACCTGATTCCATCCCATCTGCGGAACACGAATGGTCGGGTCGAACTCCGTTGCCTGTCCCGGCAGGACACCTAGCCCACCCGGGACATTCGACTCCGTACTTCCTTCATCGAACAGCTGCATCCCGAAACAGATGCCCAGTGTCGCTCGATCGGCGCTGATCCGTTCCCGCAGCGCTTGAGCCACACCCGAGGACGACAGCGCAGTCCACGCCGGTTCGAATGCACCTACGCCGGGCAGCACGACCCGATCAGCCTCCGCAATCCGATCGGCATCGCACGACACTGCGGCCTCGGCACCGAGGCGACGGAAGCAGGCAATGACCGCGGCGAGGTTGGCAGTGCCCGTGGGTACGACGAGCACGTCAGGCGGCTTCGTCACAGAACCCCCTTTGTGCTGGGCACTCCGAGACCTGACACGCGCTCGACAGACGAGCGGAGCGCAAGCGCGAGCGCCTTGAACGCCGACTCGATCCGGTGATGGTCATTCTCACCCCGCAGAACGTCCACATGAAGAGTCAGTTCAGCAGCCGTAGCGAACGAGCGAAAGAAGTGGGGGATGTTCTCGGTCGCGACCTTTCCAATCTCGTGACGAACGAGCCCCAGCTCCGTGACGGCCAAGGGTCGGCCCGACCAGTCGACGACCACACGCGCAAGCGCCTCGTCGAGCGGAGCGTGCGCCGATCCAAAGCGACGAATTGCTCGGACCTCTCCAAGAGCCTCTCGAAACACGCACCCCAAAACAAGTGCGACATCCTCGACGGTGTGGTGGTCGTCGACATTCAGATCACCAGACGCCTCGATGGTGACGTCGAACCTGCCGTGCATCGATAGCTGGGTGATCATGTGGTCGAGGAACGCCAACCCGGTGGAGACGTCGGCACGGCCTGAGCCGTCCAGGTCGACGCTTGCTCGGATTCGAGTCTCGCCCGTCTCGCGTTCGAGTTCCGCCCGTCGGCCTTTGCCACTCGTATCAGTCATTGCAGATACCCTTTGATCTCGCTGGGGGAGTTGATCACCGCGGCCGGATTCGCCGCCAGAAGTCCTTCAGTGAGGCGTGGCCCCGCCCCGGGTGGTGCCATCGCGATCGGGAGCACTCCCGCTTCACGAGCTGCCAGGAGGTCGTCCGGTGTGTCACCGAGCATCCAGGCAGACGAGGCTCCCAGCCGGGCGAGCGCGAGCTCCACCGGCGCCGGATCCGGCTTACTGGGGGCGTCCTCCCTAGCGACCACGGTCGAGAAGAATCGCGCGATCCCCTGTTCCTCAAGAAAGCGCTGGGCGTCGGCGTACGGACGTCCCGTCACGATGCCGAGAGCAAAGCGCTGGGCCAGCCCCTCAAGCAGGTCCGGCGTCGCTAGGAGACGCTCACGTTCGCGAAGACCACGGCGCGTGTCCGACCCCTGGTAGATCATCTCGAAACGCTCGACCACCTCCGGGAGACTCTTACGGATCCCTTTATCGCTCAGAATCGCACGAGACAGGGCCCAGTCGTCATTTGCATTGCCTGCCGCCTTTCTGGCATCAATCTCGTCGTCGGTTACCTCAGCGCCGAACGACGTCACGGTTTCACGTATCGCGGCCCGGTATGACTCGGACACATCCGCCAGAACACCGTCCATGTCGAACAGCAATGCTTCGGGCACCAATACGGTGTTGAGGGCAGCCTCGAGCCTCAGGAAGTCCTTCTCGTCTCCTGGACACGTGACCCTGATCCCATCGGGCCAGGACTCGAGCACCCGAACCTGAACACCGATCGACCCAAGTGCCGATCGGATCCACGCAGCCCGATCGGTCCCCGCGAAAACGAAGTTCCCCTGTGAGGGAAGCGCCTCGAGACCGAGGCGTTTCAGGGTCGTCTCAAGGCGGCTTCGCTCCTCACGGACACGTGCTGTGTACGAGGTCATGAGGGCTTCACCGGTTTGAAGCTCCTCCGCGGCCAGAGCCAATGCGACGGACGAGACGGGGTAGGGGGATCCGATCTCCGACAGGGACCTGATGTTCTCCGATCGCGACGCAGCGTATCCCACCCGTAATCCCGCGAGACCCCAAGCCTTCGAAAGCGTGCGGGTCACGATCACGTTCGGAAGTGAAAGCGCGAACTCGGTGAGATCATGATCCGCGAATTCGACATACGCCGCGTCTAGCAGAACTACGCTGTCGTTGGGGATTTCATTCGACACCATCTCGATATCGGCGCGGGACGCCACGGCCCCGCTCGGATTGTTCGGTGATACGATCGCGACGACCCCGGTCGACGAGTCGATCGCGGCAAGAACCTCCTCTAGCGGGAACTGCAGCCACATGTCACCCACCCGCCTGACCTCCGTACCACTCATTCCAGCGAATGCAGGGATCATCTGAAAGGTCGGATCGGGTACGACCAACGAACGTCCCCGGCCACCCCAGAGCCTGAAGACCCGATCAATCGCATCATCTGCGCCTGCGGTGATCAAAAGGCCGTCGGCCTCGATTCCCAAGCGTGACGCCAGGGCCTCACGAACAGCGACCTCATTCTCCGGGTAACGTCGCGCGAGTTCCGGACCGGCACCCACAAGGGCTGCGAACGATTCCCGCCGGTGCGCCCTTCAGTCACTCCAGGGCAGGCGGAGATCTGCGCTTCTCATGGCACTATCTGGGTCGGCGTGGAGACCACCAGATCCGTTCCACCGCGGGCCTTCAAGGCAGGTATCAATGCGGGAAGCTCGCTGCGCAGTACCGCCGCTCGAACCGCGTAGCCGGAGTTTCCCTGCAGTTCAGAAACAGTCGGCTGGCGCATCGCCGGTATCACTTCGATGATTCCGGCCAGCTCGGTGGTCTCGACATTCAGCTCAAGCATGACCCGACGGCGTGCATCGAGAACCGATCGGAGCAAAAGGGTCAGAGCGTCAATGCGATCCCGACGAGCTGGGTCGTCGAGAGCGCCGGGGAACGCATAGAGCCGGGTCGACGAGGTCATAACCTCATCGACGACGTCGAGTTGATTGGCACGGAGGGTAGACCCGGTCGCGGTGTTGTCGACGATGCAGTCCGCATCTTCCGGCGGAAAAACTTCCGTCGCCCCGAATGAGCGAAGCACCGAGGCATCGAGGCCGGACTGTTCGATCCACCCCCGGGCCAGCCGCACATACTCGGAAGCGAACACCAGGCGGCGATTCCTCGGGAGCGAGCCATCCGATGTGAGCAAGGCGGCGGGTGCTGCCACTACCACCCTCACCGGATCAAGTTCGGTGTCGAGAAGCTGAACAACGTCTGCTCCAAGCTCAGCTACCCAATCCGCGCCGGCAAAACCCACATCCCGGGAACCAGCGTGAAGCATCTCTACCACATTTTGGGGCTTGAGAAGCTTCACTTCCGTGCCTGGCAGGGAGAGCGAGGGCCGGTACGCCCGATCGCCAAGGCGCACTGCCGTACCGCACTCGGACAGGAGACGCATGATACCGTCCTGCATGCGACCCTTCGGCAAAGCGATGCGCAGGTTTACGCGATTTTTTGAAGCCAAAATGGTGGTCGGTCCTGCCGCTTACCCCGAGCCGACGGACGCCCTTTCCACCAAAAAGAGAACGCCGGCTCTTTGAGGAGGCGGCGTTTGAGGGTGTCGTTGAAAGCTGTGCAATTACACCGTTACGCTGCCCCCCCGATCCGGTGGGAATGCGAATGGTGATGATGATAAAAGCACAATTGATTGTTCATACCGAAGATGGTCGTCGCCTTTCGTTGATATGTCAACCTTTCTCATGGCAAAGAACCCCACCCCGAGGCCTGAAGCGGGGAATGCACCCATGATCCCGCCCAGACGCGTGGAGCCGTATCGACGCGGAGTGACAACGGCGAGGGCCGCCGCAAGCGTCGCGCCGGCCTCGAACCTCGTCAGCGATCCGGTGTCGCGCGCTCACGCGAGGGGGNCACGCGCAGGTATCTGCGCGACCGGTCGAGCAAGGGCTCTCAGATTTTTGACGACCCGACTTTATACGGGCCGCCACTTCGTGTTCACCGCCTGAAATACGGATAGGAAATCCAACGGTGGTCGGTCCCGTTCAACGTGAACGTGGCGCGGTACGCGCGAGGTTCGCAAGCGATTTCGTCGTGTCGCGGACGGGGAGCTCGAGGCGGTCTTCGACGCAAGCCGCGGCGGATGAATCGACACAACAACTCGATTCAGGGCACGGAAAAACCCCACCCGAGGCCGAAACCTCGAGCGGGGCTTCCGTTTCCTTCAGTGGGCCTGGGTAGATTTGAACTACCGACCTCACGCTTATCAGGCGTGCGCTCTAACCAACTGAGCTACAGGCCCTTTGACACCCCTTAGGTCCGGAGTGTCGGGCCGGAAAAGCTAGTCAGTGCCAACAGCGCATTCAACCGGCTCTCATTTCCGTCGAAGTTCTTCCCATACGACCTAAAGAGCATCATCGTGTTCCGGTTCGTGCACGCATCCCGCCGACGTGTGCTCGAGAAACGTCGACGGTTTAACCCCTATCTAACACAATGCTGCACGCCGTTCCCCTAGTTCGTAGAAGCGCGCTAGCAGCGTTATTCTTGGCAACCCTGACCACCTCGGCTGCATCGCTCAGCGCCCAGGATGTAAGCTCGAACGTTCAGTACCCGGTCGACCCAATGGCCGTACCCCGCCCTGTCATTCACGCCACCCGCGTCGAAGGCCCCATCGTGATCGATGGGATCCTCGACGATGCAGGCTGGGCTGAGGCGAAACCAGATAATCGTACCTGGATTCAGACAATTCCGGATCAGGGAATGCCCGCGTCTCAAAACACGATCCTGCGCATCGTCTACGACGACCAGAATCTCTATGTCAGTGCTGTGCTCTTCGACGAGGACACCAAAACTCTTTCGATTCCTGGGCTAGAGCAGGATTTCGACACACCGAACTCCGACATCTTCGGTGTCGCGATCGACACATATCTCGATCGGCAAAACGGTTTTCTGTGGGCAGTGAATCCAGCTGGAGCGTTATGGGACGCGCAGGCGTTCAACGACCAGCGAGACATGTCACCAGCGTGGGAAGGCGTCGTTGACGTTCAAACCTCAATCAACGACTCGACATGGGTTGTCGAAATGGAGCTACCGTTCTCGACGATGCGCTTCAACCCAGTCATCGGAGATCAGGTGTGGGGCATCAACTTCTCACGCCGGATACGGCGTAGGAACGAGGACGCAATCTGGGCGCCGATTCCACTCCAATACCGTGTCTACAAATTCTCTCTAGCCGGGACTCTCGAAGGGCTTCAGGATCTTCCTAGCGGACGGAATCTCTGGATCAAGCCCTACACCCTCGGAGACCAGGTCACAGGTGCTCGATATCCATCCCCTGAACGGCATGCTGATGTCGGAATCGATGCTAAATGGGGACTGACGCCCCGTATGACTCTCGACCTGACCGTGAACACCGACTTCAGCCAAGTCGAGGTCGATCAAGAGCAAGTCAATCTGAGTCGCTTCTCGCTCTTCTTTCCTGAACGGCGCGATTTCTTCTTGGAGAACGAGGGAACGTTCGGCTTCCAAGACACAGCAATTCGCAATTACCGCACAGGCAGCAGTCCGAGAAACTTTCGTCTCTTTAACTCGCGTCGGATAGGGCTTTCGAGCACGCGTGAGCCCCTTCCAATTGCTGGCGGAGCGCGCCTTACAGGAAGAATCGGAGATCGGTTTGAGGTTGGCCTGCTCGACATGCAGACACGCTCCTTAGATGGCCTGTCAGACGGATCCGACTACTCAGCCGAAAACTTCGCCGTCGCAAGAGCTAAGGGCACCTTCGGCAACGCCACGATCGGTGGAATGTTCATCAACCGGCAGGGGCAAGATGGATCAGAGCGGTCCGCTTACAATCGCTCATATGGGATAGATGCGAACGTGCAGCTAGCTCCGAATGTCCTGATGTCAGGATATTGGGCCAGAACAGACGACTCTTCGCCAGTCGGATCAGATGCTAATACCGGAATGTTCCAGACAGCGTGGCGAAATCCGTTCTGGAACATGTCGGCGTTGTTCAAGCATGTTGGAGACGGATTTAGTCCAGAGACCGGGTTCATTGATCGAACAGCGGTGCGCCGATACTTCACAACAGTGGGGATCCACCCCCAGGTGAACCGCTTTGGTATCCGAGAAATCAACCCTTACATCGATTTGGACGTATACACAGATCTGGATAACGCGATAGAAACACGCGGAGTCGAGGCAGGAGCAGTCGTATCCTTCCTCGCAGGAGGCCAGATCTCAGCCAGCGTTCGGGACCGACATGAGCGTCTTTTTGAGACAACAACGATCGGTGGTGTTACGATCAAGCCTGGGACTTACGAATGGGTCGAACCAAGCATCCGGCTAACTACTCGAGGAGATCTGCCGATTTTCTTCTCTGGGCAGGTCCAGTCCGGAGATTTCTACGATGGTTCCCGCACCTCATATTCCGCAGACATCACGTTCCGACCGAACGAACATTTGTCTCTTGAAGTAGGTGGCCAAAGGAACGACCTCATACTCAGCGGCCTCGATTTCAGCGCAGACATCTACAGGGCCCGACTTCGCTACGCTCTCAACACAAAGGCCTTCTTCCTCGCTTTCGTCCAATACAACGGAGCCACCGAGGAGCTTATATCAAACGCCAGGATCAATCTGATCCATTCGCCTTTGTCGGATCTGTTTTTGGTCTACACCGAGCGGCGGAGCCTAGCAGGCGGTACTTCAGAGCGGTTACTCGAGCGGGGCGTGACGCTTAAAGTGACTAAGCTTCTGGCCTTTTAGCCACTACCTGCAGAGGTCCCAGCACATGACAAACAGTCAGTCACCCGACAACTGCCGACTCCCAAAATGCGGCTCGGCAACTCCTCTCGTCTGGGTGCTTGTCATGGCGATGAGCTCGCTCGGATCAGCGACCAGTGCCCAAGTCACCATTAACGAAGCAACCAGATCCCCTGATGAGACTGCCACACTCTTCCTTCGATCCGTCAGGGCAATCCGCTGGGGCACGGTTGCTCAATTCCTTGATGCTGAGGCACTCGAGCGCTTCCAGTTCACGGTAACCATGATCGCAAACGCCGATTCGAGTGGCGAACTACGCGAATATCTAGTGCAGAGCGACTCAACAGGAATGTCCGATCTTAGTGCTTTTGAGGTATTCGAGCGGTCGATCAATGCCGTTATCGATGACATGCCCGGTCTAATGCATGCCCTCTACGATCGTGACGACAGTGTGATCGGAAGCGTGCGCGAAGAAGGAGGGGTGGCACACACCGTATATCGAACCCTCGCACGTATTAGCGGTGCAGTGCCAGAAGTCAAAGTCATGCAGCTCCGCTCGACTCCCAAAGGATGGCGAGTAGCGTGGAGTGACGAACTCGAAGTGATCGAAGCTGCCCTGCGCGGGGTCGGGCGCTGAGCGCACCCGACCCCGGCCTGGTTCTATCACTCTACGGGCGGCACAGCTTCCATCAAGAGACCGAATGCCTCCTCGAGCGCATCGGCTCCGGGTCCCGAACCCGTATACTTACCCAACCTCACGACCACGAGTCCGTGAGTTGGTATGATGGTGGTACTCTGACCACCAGCTCCCAGCATGCGATACGCCGTCTCGGGAATACCGAGACCGCCTTCTCCGTTGACCCAGAAGAACGCACCTCCGTAAACACGGCGTCCATCAGCGTCCCACGCCGGAGCGACTGTCGAAGCATACTCCGCGTAGCCTTCCGGCAGGATCCTCTCTCCGTTCCAGACACCGTCTTGGAGATAAAGGTTTCCAAGACGCGCCCAATCTCGCGCAGGCATGAAGGCTAGTCCCTGACCGAGGAAGTTTCCGTACGGATCGGTCTCAATAAGTCCGTCCCGAATCCCGATCCGGTCGAACAGGTGCTGCTGCGGGAACGAGTGGTAATCCATCCCCGCACTTTCTGCTCCAAGCCGGACCAGGTAGCTGGCCAGTACTGGATCCGTGTTTCTGTAACGGCCGATTGTATTCGGGGGCCACTGCTGAGGGCGGGTTGCAGCGTACTCGTAGGAGTTTACAGTGCCGGTATATAGATAATAGTGATCAGCGTACGTATCCGGATTGTAGTCCGGATCAGAAGGTGCATTGATTCTGATGCCACTCGACATCCTCATGATGTCGCCGATACGAATCTCTTGCCGCGGATCACCTTCGCCCTGCCATTCTGGGATCGGAGCAGACTGCCACAGGTCGTATACGCCCTGCTCAATCAGCACACCTACCAGCGTGCCGGTCAAACTCTTTGTCATCGACCAGCTCTCAAGCGGCGTATGCATATCAACTCCATCGTCATACCTCTCGCCAAGAATGCGGCCGTTGTACGTCACTACCAAGCCAAGCGTGCGCGCTTCCGGAGGTCCGAAACCAGCATCTAACGCCTGCTCCACCTTTTCCATGTCGAGCTCAGCAGGCCATGGCTCATCCGAAACTACGTCACCCATCGGCCAAGGCGTCGTTGCCGCAGGCGGGAGGTTTCGCTCCACCTCCGTCGGCGTGAAATACACATCTGACTCGCCGATTGGGTGAGGAACACAACCCTGATTTCCATACCTCTGGGCTGTGCGGGTCACTCCATCAGGAAGAGTGAGCGAGACCGTCTGACGTTCATAGTCGATAACAGTGTCAACGACGTGGTGGCGTTCATCGAAGGGTGAGATAAACCCGCCCATATTCGCTGCGGTGTCATCGGCATCCAGACCAGTGATGAAGACACCTGAGCAGAGGATTTTCGCAAAGCCTGCTGTGTGATGGTGTAGAGGGTCGCCCGGCGGTGCTACGTACTCTGTGTCAAGCTCGTACGAAGCAGCCCTCGCAATGACCTGTTCCTGAGACCCGTCGCTTGTCGGGAATCCTTCCATATCTTGGCCTCCGCAGCCGACGAGCAGTGTAACCGCCCCGAGTCCTCCTACGAGCGCTAGTGTAGTGTGCTTCATGTCCCGATCCAGTCGACGTGTGTGTACCCTGTCCCCTCGTCCCATGACAACGTGGACAGCGCAAGCTCCGTCGACAAGCCTCAGGCGATCAGATCTCGCGCAATGCCTCAGACTCCCTCACCTTTCTACCTTATTTTGATGTTCTGCTCCCGAGTGCAGAAGTTGACCGCTTCAGCCCAAGCAAACCTTTAATACTGGTCCTCTCCACGATGCCGCTAGATACCATTCTGCTTGCTTCAATTAAAAGAGCTCTCACCGCTTCAACGCTCATCTTGCTGACCACGACTCTATTCGTAGGTCCGAGCGCTCTCATAGCGCAAACGCCCGCCGTCTCCATTCAAATAGCCGGTGCTCTTCAGGCAGCCCCGGAAGTAGATCGAGGGGGTGCGACAGTTCTGGGCTTTGGAGAGGACGGCGCAATGACGATGCTTCGCGAAGGACAGGGTCAACTCATCTGCCTAGCAGATGATCCTAACCAAGACGGCTGGAGTGTCGCCTGCTATCATGAGTCACTCGAGCCGTTCATGGCACGCGGTAGGGAGCTGCGAGCCCAAGGTGTCACCGACGCCAGCGAGCTAGCACAAACGCGGTGGGCCGAGGCAGATGCCGGAACACTATCGATGCCTGGGGCGCCAGCGACTCTGTATGTCACTACAGGAGAGGGCTTTGACCCTGACGCCGGAACGGTCGAGAACTCATTTACACGCTGGGTTCTTTACACACCATGGGCCACGATCGAGTCGACAGGTCTCTCAGCGCAACCAATAGAGCCGGGGGCGCCTTGGCTCATGTTCCCGGGAACAGCAGGCGCGCACATCATGATCACACCGCCACCGCCCGGTACAGGTAGCTGACTCGCTGAAGAAGTGCTCCGGGGAGCTACGCGCACGCACCTAGTCCTCAAGTTCCTACCTCAACGATTCCCGAGCCACGTGTTTGGTCAGCGATCAGAGCATGGACCTGCTCAATCTCAGACGCTGGCACGAGAATCTCCAAGCGGACATCCGACCCGAACACCTCATCGGTTAGCACCCATTCCCGCTGTTCAATCAGCCGTTGGACTGAGTCGACGTCCGAGTAGCTGAGCGTAAGAGAAACCGACCTCCGATCCACTTTCTCTTCTCTAGGCATCTGCTTCAGTGCAGTAACGACACCACCGGAATAGGCCCGACTCAAGCCGCCTGTGCCAAGCTTGGTCCCGCCGTAATAGCGTGTCGACACCGCAACGACTTCCCCTACAGATGAATGTAGTAGAGCCGTTAGCATTGGCCTGCCTGCGGTCCCATGAGGTTCACCGTCATCGCTCATCCCAATTCGAGATGTACTTCCGGGAGGACCTGCTACGAACGCCCAGCAATTATGGGTCGCGTCTGAAAATTCATCGCGAATGCTAGCAACGAAGGCGTGAGCTGCATCTGGATCGGGAGCGTGGGCCACCGTTGTGATGAAGCGACTTCTCTGTATGACATCTTCGACGCGATGGATACGTCCGGGTATCGGATACGATCCCGAATCGTTCATGGGGCGACCGTTATTGAAAAGTCGTTATTCCCAAGAGGCATAGCCTCAAGACTCTGATCAAAGAGGGGACGACGGCATGCAGATTCTCTTTGGGCCTTCAATTCGACGCCATTCGATCCATGAAGGCTCGTTCATCACGAGTTAACGAGTCAGCACCTCCATTGTCCACCTTATCGAGCAAGCGCTCGACCTCTTCCCGATTCAACTCATGCAGTGCCTCGATAGCGATCCCCTTCCAACTGTCGATAGTCATTTTCTCACTGACGACATCTCTACCACTCGAAGGGGCCTCCATCGACCGCTTAAAGTCACGCTTCGCGGATCCACGTTTCCATGCTGACCACCGCAGGAATCCCAATGCTATGACAGCCCCGCCCAGATGAGCGAAGTGTGCTACCCCGCCGCCTAAACGAGCAGCACTCAGGCCGGCATAAAGAGACCACAGCATATACAGGCTCACGAGTAGCCACGCCTGAATAGGGATTGGGATCGGGAACAGCAGGATCGTGTCCCTCGGCCAGTAATACGCAAAGCCAGCCAAGATCCCGAACACACCGCCCGACGCACCTACCATAGAGACCGGCCCCACAAAGAGTGCAAGCACCGATTCAAAGAACGCGCCACCTATGCCGGCGACGAAGTACAGGGCCAAAAACCCTTTCCCACCTAGACGATGCTCCAGACGCGGACCGAAAAAGAAGATCCCGATCATGTTTCCAAACAGGTGGCCGAACCCTGCATGAAGAAACATGTACGTGACGGGAGTCCACGGGGTCTGTAGCACCGAACCTGGTCGGAAAACGAGCGCATTCGCGATTGAATTTCCAAGCTGGGAGGGTAACCCAGACAAGACGAGGTAGATCCCAATGTTTGCTATCAGGAGTCGGGTGACCCAGGGCGTCATCTGATACATGCGAGTCCCTACCCCACGAAGTTTCGGAAGTGCTTCAGCTGAGCCCCCATCGGGCACAGAAAGTACATCGCTGATTCCCGCTCGTGCAGCCGTGCCTCAGCGTTGCCCTCCAGGGTCGCGCCCAAGTACCGACGGAAGATCGGCCCGTTTTCCCCAATCACGCCACGACCCATCATAGAACTTTGCATCGTATCCAAGAAGTCTAGCTGCGAGATATGTGTAACTGGCCCGCCACCCAACCATGCAGTATGCAACGACTGTGTCTCCATCCTGCACACCAGCAGCATCGAACAGGGTGACAAGCTGCGATCTGTCGCGCATGTACGGTGACTCTCGGCTCTCGATCAACTCTTCCCAGTACATCTGATGTGCACCAGGGATATGACCAGGATTCGCACCATCCCCGAGCCCTCCATCCTCACCGGTGTACTCGTCGTTCGGTCTCGCATCCACTAGGGCAATCGAGTCTTCCCCGAGACGATCGTGAATCCAATCTGCCGAAACGAGTACATCATCTCTTACACCTAAAGTCAGGGTGCCCCCGCCAGCCACCGGTGGCTCCTCAGTTGTGACCTCTCGACCTGAGGAGATCCAACCAACCAGCCCACCGTCGAGAACATGCACCCTCTCTTGAAAACCCATCACCTCCATTGTCATGAAGGCGCGTGAAGCAAAAAGTGGGTTTGTAGCGTACAACACGACGTGCTCGACACCATCGTGTAGGCCGAGAGAACGTAAAGTGCCTCCTATCACTTCTGACGGCTGCAACTCAGTTCCCCATGCAGGTTCTCCGTCCCATACGAAGCGGGTCATGTCTAGGAAGCGTGCCCCAGGAATATGTCCCCGTTCATAGGGTTCCCGACTCATTTCCGCTTGGAGTATCAGCACGCTAGGAGTACCCATGCGACGAGCCAACCATTCAGCGTCAACCAGCGGACCAGTGATCGCCTGAGCCCAAGCCTGACATGGAAACGTCACCACTCCCGCTAAAGCGATACTAGCAGACGCTAGCAGTCTCACTAACACCTGCAACGTCCGTTTTTCTCCTCAGCAAGAATCAATGGTCTTCTTCCTCATCACCCATCCAGAGGTCCGGTTCATCATCGGGATTAACCCCGTCATCTTCTTCGTCCTCTTCGTCGTCCCAATCTTCGTCGTCCCAATCCTCCTCTTCGTCATCCCAGACTTCGCCCTCGACCTCGTCGTCGTCCGAACCATCCGAAAGCAGACCACCCATGTCTCCGGTGATCCGGTGCGGAGTTGCAAGCCCTGACATTTGTTTAGCCTCAAGTTTTAGGGATTTAGCCTTCAATCTGAGCTGTTTGATGAAGGACCATAGTTGGATATCCGCCCAAGAAAAAATCGGTTGGACACAAAGTCAACGGATTCTTCTCGCAAGGGGCTCTGGAACCCGCTAGCCCAACAGATACCTTTGCTCACTCCCACAACGCTACCATGTCAGGGGCCATGACGACCAAATCGAATCCATTGCTGTCCGAAGCCTATCGGATCCCTTTCCATGCGATCAAGGCTGAACACGTGGAGTCGGGAATCAGGCAAGCTCTTGCTGATGCACAGGCTGCAGTCGATGCCGTATCAGACGAGGTCGGGGCCGCATCCTGGGATAACACTCTGGGCCGGCTTGATCGCGCACTTGAGAAGCTTTCGAGACGTATCGCGCCCCTCGGCCACCTAGTCTCTGTAGCCGAAACGAAAGAACTTCGAGACGCATACAACAATATCTTGCCGGAAATCTCGGCGTTTTGGTCCAGTATTCCTCTCGACCCCGACCTCTGGAAGAGGCTTGAGGCATTCGAGGACACAGATGAGGCTAAAGCTCTCAGAGGAATAGAGCAGCGCCATCTAAACAAGACGGTCAGCGAATTCAGGCGCGCCGGAGCGAACCTCCCGGCCGAACGTAAAGACCGCCTGCAGGCTTTACAGATAGAGCTAGCGAAGACGCAGCAGAAGTTCAGTGAGAACGTACTTGACGCAACCGCTGCGTGGTCGTTGCTAGTAACTGATGAGTCCCGGCTCGACGGAATACCCGAAGCCGCCAAACGACGCTTCAGTGCGCGAGCTAGTGAGAACGGTAACGAAGGGTGGACTCTTACCCTCGACTATCCTTCGGTCGAACCGATCCTCAAGCATTGCAGAGATTCTGAACTGCGTCGTGAAGTCTTCGTTGCTTATACGACGCGTTGCCGCGAAGGAGAACACGACAATCGCCCTCTACTCGCTCGCATTCTTCGGATGCGTGACGAAATAGCGCACATACTGGGGTATCGGGGGTTTCCCGACTACGTTCTTGCAGATCGGATGGCAGGTACCGCTGTCAGGGCTGTCTCGTTCGAACGAGACCTTACGGAGAGGACACAACCCTACTGGCAGCGGGATGTCCAGCAACTCTCAGGTCACGCTAAATCCCTCGGTCTCGACACCCTAAAACCCTGGGACGTGGCCTTTGTGACGGAAGACCTTCGCAAGGCTCGTTACGACATCGACGACGAGGCTCTGCGTCCTTATTTCCCTCTTGATCAGGTCCTAAAGGGCATGTTCGAAATCGTCCATAGGACGTTTGGGTTCCGTATCGAAGAGAAGCAGATCGACGAGGTGTGGCACGAGGATGTCCGCTTCTACGAGATCTACGACGAATCGAGGACAATGCTCGGCGCATTTTACACCGACTGGTTTCCTCGCAAAGAGAAACGCCAGGGCGCGTGGATGAACAATTTCATCACGGGCGGCCCCACCCAGATCGACTTCGCTCCGCACCTAGGGGTCATGTGTGGCAATTTCACCCCTCCGGAAGGAGCAGATCAGGCGCTCCTGACACACAGAGAGGTGCAAACCACCTTTCATGAGTTCGGCCACCTCCTTCACCACTGTACTTCTCGAGTGCCGATTCCGTCTCGAGCAGGAATTCACGTAGCGTGGGACTGGGTCGAGCTACCGAGCCAACTCATGGAAAACTGGACATGGGAGCGTGAAGCACTCGACCTGTTAGCCAAGCATAACGAGACCGGCGAAGCACTACCTAAAGAGCTCTACTCACGGCTCATAGCCGCAAGACAGTTCGTCGGCGGCTGGGCTCAAATGCGCCAGCTCGCCCTAGGCACAATAGACCTAGAACTTCACGAACAGCTGGCTCGGAAGCTGCGCCGTGATGCGGAAGGACAACCGGTCAGCGATGAACTCGACGCCGTTCAGGGTAACGAGGTGATGGAGTTCGCCCGTTCAAGGTTCACAGACTTCGCACCTGAGCCCGAGTTTGCCGAATTCCATATCCTCACCTCGTTCACCCATCTTTTTGCAGGTGGCTACGCTGCGGGCTATTACAGCTATCTGTGGTCCGAAGTACTCGACGCCGATGTTTTCACGCGCTTCCGTAACGAGGGGATTTTCAACCGCGAAACGGGACGCCTTTACGTAGACTCAATCCTGTCACGCGGTGACTCCGATGATCCCGACACCCTATTCCTTGAGTTTATGGGCCGGAACCCTAATCCAAGAGCACTTCTAGAACGGAATCTGGGCACTCTATAAGACCTGATTCCGAACCTAGACCCCCACGGAGGTACTACGATCAACTATCATCTTAATCGATGAACACGCTTCTAGGAGATTCCATGATCATGGCACGCAGCCTGTCTCGGCCCATCTTCGTCATCGCGTCGGCTCTAGCCATTACCGCATGCAACGAGGTGCCGCTCAGCTATGGCGATGCCAACA
>PAXL01000003.1 GCA_002714465.1 Gemmatimonadota bacterium
GGCTCGAAATATCGAGCCGAGTGCTCGTCTTTTTTTAATAAGACTCCGCAAACGAGAAACAGCGGTCCACTGATTCAATGTGTTCAGCTGCATCTCGATCGTCATCACAGTCTGTGGCTTCGGTCTATCGGTTCAGAACGAACCAGTCGAAGCGCAGCTGGGATGGTCACCATCCCCACGAACTGCTCAGCTCATGGAGATCGAAGAGCTGATCTGTCACCCTCGATGGGAGTGGGATTGTGAAGAGGCCAGGGCTGTCGCTTATTGCGAGAGCTGGCTGAAGCCTCACATCGTTCGGCGCAATACCAACGGCACCTACGATCACGGCCTCTTTCAGATCAACTCCGTCTGGCAGCCGGCCAAGCCTGAAGCCTGGAGCGACATCCTCGACCCTCAGACGAACGTCGAGGTCGCTCACCACATCTGGCTCACTGGGGATCGCTCCTGGCGATTCTGGGTCTGCCAACCATAAGAACTCAGCCTCCCAAAGGAGGCCACTATGTCTCGACCTAAACCTGCTGATACTCGAACGGGTCACACAACGACCCTCCCCGAGTTCAGGCCGAATCCCGTCGCAGTCGAAGCTCCTGATGCTCCCCCGAGTCTGAAGACTCACGGAAAGCACCTCTGGGCGGCTCTATGGGATGCAGGGAGGAACTTCTATCAACCAGCCACGGACTCTCTCGTCCTAGAGCGCTACTGCAATCTCCAAGAACGCAGGAAAGAGCTGCTCGACGTCATAGAGAACGAGGGCTGGATGACAATCGGATCGACAGGTCAAACTGTCGCCCATCCAGCTGCAAAATTGCTATCTGAAGTAGAGGGACGACTGTCCCCTCTCGAAGATCGCCTGGGTCTCAATCCTGAGTCCCGACTGCGGCTCGGGATCTCCTCGGTCGAGCATCAATCAAAGCTCGACGCCTTCCTCTCAAAGATGGGAGGCGCTAACGCCTGAGGAGGCACCATGCCCAGCTGGGGACCACTAGGACAGCAAGTTTTTAATCGCACCTATTCAAGGCCCACAGCTGAGGGATCGGAGAGCTGGCAGCAAACAGTCAGCAGAGTCGTCGAGGGCAACCTCGATCTCGTCGATGCCCAACACATAGAACCACTCGAAGCGACGAACCTGGCTCGCCACTTCGAGAACTTCTCAGCGCTCCCAGCTGGTCGGCATCTCTGGGTCTCGGGAGTCCCAGGTCGCCAGTTCCTCTTCAACTGCCACAGATCAGGCTTCGGCCCGAACTTGGCGGACCACTTCTGCTTCACGTTCGACGAGCTGATGAAAGGTGGCGGAGTCGGGAGCAACTACTCGGACTCATATCTCGAAAAGTTCCCCTCCCCTGCTGGCAGGGTCGAGCTGGCTGTGATGGTCACTCCTTCCCATCCAGATCGAGATGAGTTCGCCCACCATCTCGTCCCCTCCCTGCGAGATGGTGCGGTCTACAAAGTCCCCGACTCCAGGCAAGGCTGGGTCGAGGCACTTCGTCGAGTCATCACCCTTTTCGAGGATGGTGGCGGATACATCAACATCGACGTCTCAGACGTTCGCCCCCGAGGCGCACCGATCCTGGGATTCGGTGGCACAGCATCAGGACCAGGACCACTGGTCGAGATGCTCGTCGGAGTCTCCGACATTCTCAACGACAAAGCAGGCAGAGACCTCAACAGTCTCGACGTCATGGAGATCGATCACCAGATCGCCAGCTGCGTCGTCGCTGGGAACGTCAGACGCTCAGCTCGAATGAGCATCAAGCACTGGAACGATCCCGACATCTTTGACTTCATCAGCTGCAAGTCAGACCCGAATGAACACTGGTCCACGAACATCTCAGTCGAGATCGACGCACTGTTCCTCGACAGAATCCGAACAGCTGGACCAAACCACGCCAAAGCAGTCTTCGAGGCAGTCATCGACGGCATGATCGCCAACGGCGAGCCTGGCTTCTACAACTCACAGCTCGCAGCTGTCGGAGAAGTCGGCGATGTTCGCTCGACGAATCCATGCGGAGAGATCGCCCTGGAGGACTTTGAGCCATGCAACCTCGGCCACATCAACCTCGCAGCTCACGGCACAGACGTCGTCGGAGCAGCTGAAGCAGCTCGACTGATGACCAGGTTCCTGATCCGAGCAACCTTCGGCGACGTAGAGAACCATCGGCAACGAATGGTCCTCGATCGCAATCGACGAATCGGAGTCGGACTCTTCGGAGTTCAAGAATGGGCAGCAGCTCACGGCATCCCCTGGTCAGACATAGCAAGCAGTCGAGAGCTGGCAGCTTTTCTCTGCACAATGTCCGAAGTGGTCGAAGCTGAAGCCGACGCCTACTCCAAAGAGCTAGGCATCCCTCGACCAATCAAGACCAGGACAATCGCACCGACTGGAACGATCGCCAAACTCCCAGGAGTCACTGAAGGAATCCATCCGATCTACGCCAGGCACTTTGTTCAAAGAATTCGCTACGCCCAAAACGATCCGATGCTTCAAGTCGAGATCGACAAAGGACGCCACGTCGAAGACTGCATCTACACCGCAGGCACCGCAGTCGTCTCAGTCCCCACTCGCAATGCCATCCTCGACAAGTTCGACCAAGAGCTGATCGAGGACGTCTCTGAGATCCACATCGACGATCTCTTCAGAGTCCAGGCATTCTTCCAGCAACACTGGGCCGACAACGCTGTCAGCTTCACAGCCAACATCGACCCAGACACCAAAGCCGAAGAGCTGAGCAGCGTGCTCGGCAAATGGCTCGAACATCTCAAAGGCACAACGGTCTTCCCAGATCTATCAAGACCCCAGTCGCCCTATGAGCGAATCGACGCCACAACATTCGAGGAGCTGACAGCTGGCTCAGCTGTCGAAACAGGGCAGGACTTCGACGAATGTGCAAACGGAGCCTGCCCCGTTAGGTGAGGAACAATGAACACCCAAGGCGACCAGGTCTGCGATTTCATCGAGACCTTCCTGACGCTCGGAGGTTCGTTCTATGGCGAACCGTTCGAGGTGCTCGACTTTCAGCGAGACATCATTCGCGACGTCTACAAGACCGACGCAGATGGTCGTCGAATGCACAGGACCTACCTCCTCGGACTACCAAGAAAGAACGCAAAGACAACACTGGCAGCAGCCCTCGGAGTGTTCCACCTAGTAGCGGATCAAGCCGACAAAGCTCCCGTCGCAATAGCGGCAGCTGGTGACAGACAACAGGCTCGACTCGTCTTCGACGAAGTTCGACGAATGATAACGATGTCACCAGATCTCGCTGAGGTCTGCGACGTTTACCGCTCCGAGATCCGATGCAACCTCAACGGAGGCANCTTNCGNGTNGTCTCAGCNGACGCNGGACTNCAGCAAGGCCTGAACCCGAGCTTCGTCGTCGTCGACGANTACCACGTCCACAAGACGAAAGACCTNTTCGACGCTTTGACACTCGGCTCAGCGACCAGATCACAACCACTCACCCTGGTCATCTCCACAGCTGGCTTCGACCTCGAATCTCCACTCGGTGAGCTGTACCGCTACGGACGGCAGATCGAGACAGGAGAGAAAGTCGATCCGAGCTTCGGCTTCACCTGGCACGGACCAGGAGACGACGAAGACTTCGACCCAGCTGATCGAGCTGCCTGGGCAAAATTCAATCCAGGCTGGGATCACTTTCTCCAGCACGAAGAGATGGAATCAGCTCAGCTGCGAACCCACGAAGCAGCCTTCATCAGGTATCGGCTCAACGGCTGGACAAAGTCCGAGACAGCGTGGCTCCCCTCGGGAGTCTTCGAGAACCTCGGCAGCGATAGACGACTCACAGCTGGCGAACGAGTAGTCCTCGGCTTCGACGGAGCCTGGCAAAACGACTCCACAGCTCTAGTCGCCTGCTCAGTCGACGAACCTCGACATCTCGAAGTCATAGGACTCTGGGAAAAGCCTGACGGATCTCCACACTGGAGAACCCCGATCAACGAAGTCAAAGAAACAATCAACGAAGCCTTCCANCGCTTCACAGTTCTCGAACTAGCAGCTGACCCCTGGCGCTGGGAGCAAACTTTGCAAGAGCTGAGCGACGAAGGTCTCCCNGTNGTCGAGTTCNNCACCAACTCAGTCCAGCGAATGACCCANGCAACCCAGCTGGCCTACGACGCNATNATCGACGGAGCTGTCTCNCACAACGGAGATCCAGCTCTCATCAGACACTTCTCGAACGCTGTCCTCCGAGAAGACCCTCGACGAGGCTCTCGCCTGGTCAAAGACCGAAGAGGCAGCACCAGAAAGATCGACCTCTGCGTCGCATCAGTCATCGCTCTCCACCGAGCCACGTTCTACAGAGACAGCGAACCTCAACCAGAGACTCAGCTGCTCGTCATCTAGGAGCTGCCTATGCCCTACAGCATCGAGACAGACCATCCCGACTGCTCAGGCTGGGCAGTAACGAAGAACGACGACGGCGCTCTCATGGGCTGTCACGAAACAGAAGAAGACGCCAACGCCCAGCTCACAGCTCTCAACATTGCAGAGACAGAGGACTATCAGCGACAAGTCGTGCTCATCTATGGGCCACCGTGTGCTGGAAAGTCCGAACTAGCTCAACAAATGGCAGAGCGAGGCGACCTGATTCTCGACAGAGACGCAATCCACTCATCACTGTCGAATCTTTCAATGCACGATCACGATCCAGCTGTCACAGCAGCTGTCGAGGCCAGCTGGAACTCTCTGCTCCGATACGTTCCAGACCACAACGGCTCGGTCTACATCGTCACAGGAGCACCCACCAGGAACCAGCGTCGAGAGCTGGAACACCTCACAACCTCTCTCCGTCTCGTCTACGCAGACCGAGACACCTGCAAAGCCAGAGCCAAAGATGTCAGACCTCCCAACTGGGACAACTACATCGACGAATGGCATGACNNNTACGAACCAGAGCTTCACGATCGGAGCGATTCCATGAACATCGAACGACGCACCGCCACCGAAGGCGTCGAGCTGCGAGAAGAAGGCGACACTCTGACAGCTGTCGGCTACGCAGCTGTCTTCGAGCAGACATCACAAAACCTCGGAGGCTTTGTCGAGCGAGTAGCTCCTGGGGCCTTCCGCAAAACTCTCCAAGAAGCAGACGTCCGAGCACTCTTCAATCACGAAGCCGACCACCTTCTCGGTCGCAAGTCCTCAGGGACTCTGCGAATGATGGAAGACGACAAAGGTCTCCGCTACGAAGTCGACCTCCCCAACACCACACTCGGACGAGACGTCGGCGAGCTACTCCGTCGAGGCGACATCACAGGCAGCTCCTTCGGATTCCGAACCATCGGCGACGAATGGATCGAGACCGACGACGGCTACCCACTCAGACGACTCACAGAAGTCGCTCTCCGAGACGTTGGCCCCGTCACGTTCCCTGCCTACACCCAGAGCGAAGCNTCTCTCCGTTCTCTAGCAGAGAGCCGAGACCTCGACCTCGACGCATTAGTCCAGGCAGCTGAGGCCGACGAACTACGAACAATTCTCCAAGACGAGCCAGAAGAAGCCGACACCGAGCCGAGCAGCCCTCACTCGACCGGCATTCCTCGCTCCTCTTTCATCCGCTGACCGGCGAAACCATCAGCACCCCTATCCCTTCAACTCTTAGAGGTTCCTATGACCCCCCAAGACATTCAGGCAGCTTTTGAAGCTCGCCAATCGGCGGTCGCTTCACTTCGGGAACTCGCTGACGAGACACAAGGCCGCGACATGAGCGCTGAGGAGACTCAGACGTTCGAGCGCCAGAATGACGAGATCGACGCCCTCGATGCTCGCATTCAAAGTGGTCTTAAAGAGATGGAACGCGAATCGAAGGCCACCGAGGCCATCGAACAATTCCGCGCTCTGTCCCACGTCACCGAGCCAACCGAAGCAGCTGTCGCTCCTTCAGCCACTGACGAAGATCTCTTTCGTCAACTCCTCAACGGCGAGATCCGTTCCTTTGAATCCAAAGGCGAACGGCGTGACCTCACCGAGGGCAGCGCCACAGCTGGTGGCAACCTTGTCACCTCGACGCTCTATCAANGAGTCGTCGACAAGTTCACAGAAGAAGGCGTAGCTCTCGCAGCTGGCGCAACTCTTCTGGAAACAGCTTCTGGNGAAGACATGCTCGTCCCCACTGTGACTGGCTACTCNACTGGAGCGCTCGTCACTGAAGGTGGCACGATTTCCGAGTCTGACCCTGCTTTCGGACAATCCACGATCAGCGTCTACAAGTACGCAGCGATCGTCGAGGCCAGCTCCGAGCTGATCGAAGACAATGGCGTCGGATCATTCAACGTCCTCAACTTCGTCGCCGATCAAGGTGGCGCAGCTGTNGCTCGNGCNCTTTCNGCAGCATGGACCGCAGGTTCAGGCAGCTCACAGCCCAACGGCTACGACAACTGCACCGCAGGCGTCACCGCTGCATCAGCCACGGCAATCACCGCCAACGAGCTGATCGACCTTCAGCACAGCATCACCGCTCCCTATCGGATCGGCGCTGCCTGGGCGATGAACGACAGCACCCTCAAAGCTGTCAGGAAACTCGTTGACTCCAANGGACAATACGTCTGGCAACCAGGACTTCGAGTCTCGAACCCTGACGAACTGCTCGGCGCTCCCGTCTACACCGACACCAACATGGAAGAAATCGCNACAGGCAAGAAGACTGTCGTCTACGGCAACTTCACTCGTGGCTACTTCTGTCGAATTGCTGGCGGAGTTCGAGTCGAATCCTCAAATGCTCCAGCNTTCACCACNGACCTGATCTCNACCAGGTTCATTGTGCGAGGCGGCGGCAACATCATCGACACCAACGCCCTCAGGCACNTGGTTCAGGCCTAACCCTGACCCATCCTGTCGAGAACGCTCAGGGGCTACTCCTCGGCCCCTGGGCTTCTCGGCCTAGTTCTCATCACCTGGAAGGACTCCATGAAGATCAAAATCCTCGAATCCATCTCAGCTGTCCACGGCAGCTTCTCTCCTGGGGAGATCACCGACTGGCCTGACGCCAAAGACGCCAAAAGACTNATCGAAGCTGGCGTCGCTGAAGCAGCTGGAGGATCAACTCGATCAAAGAAGAAGGTCGAGACCGCCAAGGAGACCGACTCGGTCGAAACTGCGACTGAATAAAGGAGCGCCCCGTGGCCTATTACGCAGTCCCCTCATCGGAGTCGGCGCTCATACAACGCAGCTCAGCTGAGGATCTCTCGGTCACGTTCTACTCGGGCGAGACCGCTGGTGACGCTGACGGAGCTGTCACCATCGGAATCACCGACGCTGAAGGATCAACAGTTGTCGCCTCAGGCACAGCTACCACCTCAGCTGGCTCTGGTGTTTACACCTACACCCTCGCAGCTCAGACAGACCTGAGCGAGCTGACAGCCACCTGGAGTGGCACNTTCGGCTCGAATGCGATGGAGTTCACAACNCAGCACGAAGTGATCGGTGGCTANTACGCAGCGCCNTCAGAGATCCGAGCGATGGACAGCATCAGTGGCGAGACCAGCACGTTCCCCACAGCTGACATNGTCAAAGCGATCNNNTGGTCGATGGACGTCATCGACGACTACTGCGGAGCGAGCTTCGTCTACCGCTACCACCGAGACGTCCTCGACGGAACCAACACCTCCGACATCCAACTCACCCACCTCTTTCCTCAGGTCATCATCTCAGGCTCGATCGACGGCACAGCTCTCACAGCGACCCAGATCTCGAACCTGAACAAATACAAGAGCGGAGTCATTCGACTCAAAGATGACAGCTGGACCTACGCAAACCCAGGCGGAGGAATCAAGATCAACTACGAAGCAGGAGTCGGNAAGACTCCACCTTCNGACATNGCCTGGGCAGCTCGCACACTTGCTCGCTATCACCTGATCGAGCAAGTCTCTCGGATTCCAGACCGAGCGATCTCCGTCCAGTCGGAGTTCGGCAACATTCAGCTCGCACAGCCAGGCATGAACAAACCGACCCCGTTGCCTGACGTCAACGTGATCCTAAATAGGCACAGGCATCGACCGCCTGTGGCCTTCTAGGAGCTGCCATGTTCCGCTCACTTTTCGGAATCAAACAGACAGAAAACCGCGACCTGACATTCTCAGACATCTGGAAGCGTGGCATGGACGTCACCGACGCCAAGACAGCAGCTGGCGAAGTGGTCGACTACAACTCAGCGCTCGCTTTGTCGGCTGTATTTGCTGCCACTCGACTCCTGAGCGACACCATCTCGACGCTCCCTCTCGATGTTTTCTTCAGACGTCAAGGCACCGAGAACGTCTTTCGACCGCTCCCCGAGTGGATTCAATCCATGAACCCGACGCTGAGGAACAACGAAGTCCTCGGCCAGGTGATGATGAGTCTGCTCCTCGANGGCAATGCCTACCTCGCAACNCTGCGAGACAACACTGGCAACATCCTCGAAGTCACTCCACTCGACCCCACCGACATCACCCCAAAGCTCAGAGACGAAGAAGGGCGGAAGACGATGGTCTTCCACTCNGAAAAAGTCCCTGGNGAAGANTTCTCCAGTCGAGACATCACTCACTTNCGAGGGCTGATGAAGCCTGGCGAGATTGTCGGAGTGTCACCAATTCGAGCAGCTCGGGAAATGATCGGGCTGGGACTCGGCGCTCAGAAATACGGAGCNGCATTCTTCGGCAACGGAGGTCTCCCTGGCTCGATGATCGAAGTGCCTGGACAGCTCTCAGAAGAAGGCGTCCACGCTTTGAAGCAGGCCTGGAACGACGTCCACCGAGGAGCTGGCAACAGCCACCGCCTCGCAGTCCTCACCGAGGGCGCAAAGTTCTCGAAGGTCTCACTCAATCCTGAGGACTCTCAATTCTTAGAGACCAAGATGGCGAGCGTCGGAGACGTCGCTCGACTCTACGGCATCCCACCTCACCTGCTCGCTGATGCTTCTGGCTCGACGAGCTGGGGTTCAGGACTCCATGAGCAGAACGTGGCCTTCTCGATGTATTCGCTAAGGCCCCACATCACCAGGCTCGAAGCAGGCATCACCTCGATGTTGAGAAGCCANGGGATCTCAGTGGCCTACGCCAAGTTCGACCTCGCAACACTNAGTCGAGGAACGAACGAACGCTGGGACAGCTACCAGTCAGGAATTATGAACGGCATCTACTCGATCAACGAAGTCCGAGCACTCGAAGGACTACCACCGATCGAAGATGGCGACACGCACTACGTCCCACTCAACCTGGCCCCCGTCGGAGTTGAAACCGTCGAGGAGATCTNATGGCTGGGACAATCATGGCGACGTTCAAAGGTCGCCTCCTGACACAGCTCCAGGCCAACTCGACTCTCAGCTCTCTCCAGGTCAGCTATGGCGACCCAGGAGGAGCACAGCGTCGAGAGTCAGTCTTTCTCGGAGATATCGAAACGAACGATCACGTCCCCGAGTCGCTGTCCTCAGGACGTCGACGCAGGATTGAAGAGTTCACGCTCGAAGTCTTCGTCGAAGTTTCCTCGAAGCCAACTCCTCAGGCTTGCGAAGAACGAGCTGTCGAGCTGGCGAGAGCTGTCGAGACAGTCCTTGCTGACGATCCACAGCTGAACAATCTCGATCAGCTCATGTGGTGTCAGCTCCAGTCCATGTCCATGTCAACAGTCCAAGCAGACGCCCCCGTCTGCACGATCCGAATGCTCATCAACGCGAATGCGAGGCTCCAGTGACCAGAGCAAAGAAGGGCAANTCCTTCATCTATTCGGGCGGCCTCGACGCAATCGAGGTCCACGCCACCAATCACACCTACATCTTCACCAATGGTGAAGCTGTCGAAGTCTGTCCAGAAGACCTGGCAGACATCAATCACCCAGACATCTCAGCAGGTGGCGCTCCAGCTGCTGCTGATCCCGACCCCCAGGAGACTGAGGAAGCATGAGTTCNATNCTNGANCAGGTTGTCCANATTGCTGAAGAGTCGACCTATGGGACATTCGTCAGCCCGACTCGGGCTTATGAGGCCCAGGCTGACACCTTCACCAGAGACACCACCTACATCGAATCAGTCGGCATGAGACGAGATCTGCAAACGATCCGCTCAGACCGCAACGACACAGTCACTCTCGGAGCCACTGGCTCAATCGAGACCGACGTGCTCACCAAAGGTCACGGCCTTTTAATGAAGCACATTCTCGGCACGTCAGCTGGCCCAACACAACAAGGCGGAACAGCTGCCTATCTTCAGACCTTCAGCTCTGATGACACAGGACCGACGGGATCACTGACCACTCAGGTCTCCCGAGTCGACGCTGGCGGAACCCTTCGGACGTTCTCCTACAACGGNTGCGTCCCCACTGGNTTCAACATCACNCAAAACCTCGACGAAGCTCTGAAGCTCACCGTCGACTTTGACGCTGAAGAAGAAGTCACCTCCGAATCAGAAGCGACCCCGAGCTACCCAGCATCGACTGACGTGCTCGACTTCACAATGTCCACNGTGGAGATCGACGACTCAGCTGTCACTAGCTTNACCTCTTTCAGCCTCGACGCTGATCTCGGCATGAAGACCGACCGACGATTCCTAAAAGGCTCAGCTGTGAAGTCACAGCCAAAGCGTTCGAGCGTTCCCAGTTACACAGGGACAATCGAAGGCGAGTTCGAGGACCTCACACAGTTCGCGGCCTACACAGCTGGAACCGTCTTCAAGCTGGAGTTCATCTGTACNTATCCCACAGTGATCGCCAGCACCTACTATCCGAAGCTCCACGTCACTCTNNCAGCNTGCAAATGGACNGGCACAACNCCNGTCGCTTCGCTCGANGACATGACGACGATCTCTCTGCCCTACACCGTCCTCTTCNACGGCACNNACNCAGCNGTCCAGATCGAATACATGAGCACAGACACCAGCTTCTAGTGGCTCGGACGATCANNACGAAGCGGACGCTGCCAACAGTCCGAGGTTCAAACAAAGCACTCATCGCAGCTGGCGGAGCTAAAGAGCTAGCGATGTCTCTTCGTCGTCTCGGCGACAAAGAGCTGTCAGCTGAGATGAAGGCGGCCTCGAAGGCAGCAGCTCAGGAGGTCGTCCCTTATGCCCAGAGGCGAGCACCAAAGCAATCTGGAAAGCTCCAAGCCTCAATCAAAGCTGATGCGACCAGATCAATCGCAAAGATCAAAGCAGGTTCTCCGAGTCGGGTCCCCTACGCCAGGGCGATCCACTCGGGACGCTTTGTTCGAGCAACAGGGCAACGCACCAAAGGCACGCCCTACATCAAGAAAGCGATCCCTGAGGCCTGGCCTCAACTTGTGAAGGCCTACACAAAAGGCCTCAACAGGGTCGCCGAAAAATTCAGAAAGAAACACGGCGCACACCGAGTCACTGGGAGGTTCAGATGACAGAAGCCGACGACACCCTCAATTTCGATATCAATGATCTCACCATTGCTGAGATCGTCGAGATCGAGGAGCTGACAGGAATGCCCTTCGATGCGATGGGCGATTCATCAAAGCCGAAGGGGAAGATGTTGCAAGCTCTCGCCTTCATCACGAAGCGACGAGCTGATCCGTCTTTCACTTATGAACAGGCAGGTGCTCTGAAGATCAATCTGGACTCAGGCGACGCGGACCCTACCGACGGCGACGAGTAGTCAACATGGCGCTCGTCGCCCACCGATTCGGGTTCTCCTGGGCGGATATGCAATGCATGAAGCTCTGGGAGCTGGCAGCTCTCATGGAACAGATCAAAAGGGAACAGAATCAACAACGAATCCAAGAGCGATCTCAGCGTCGCTAGGAGGCCCTCATGGCTGGAACAAAGCCGATCGTCATCAATATCCAGGGCGACGATTCCAACCTGCGGAAGGTCCTCAAAGGCGCAGCTGGCAAAGTCGACGGCTTCGCCAAGAAGATCGGCACACTCGGCATCAAGGCTGGAGCGGCGTTCGCTGCCACAGCTGGAGCCGTAGGCGTCACAGGCATCAAGGCATTCGGCGAGTTCGAGAAGGGTATGCAGGAGGTCTTCACCCTCATCCCTGACGCAG
>PAXL01000001.1 GCA_002714465.1 Gemmatimonadota bacterium
GAAGCGACGGCGGAGGGCTAGGCACCTACAACTTCAGCATGACAGGCAAACAAGGCGGAGCTCTCTCGATCAGCTACACAGCGTCAGGGCTGACGACTTCGTCCTACACCTCCAGCACCGCAGGAAGTAATCCTCCAGAAATTAACTTCGGATCTTCGTTTGGTAACCCCACGACTGGAGCGTCCACAGATGCCCAAGTGACTAGTGGCACAACATGGGAGACAAATCCATGAGCGACGACTACAACCCCTTCGACTATCTCACCGACGAACAAAGAAACGCTCCTACGACTGCCTTCATTGGTTTAGACGACAGCCGCTGGGACGGACTAGCAGTCAATCCGAACTTCGACGCAGACACCTATGGGGCGATTCCCGAAGAAGCGCCTCCCGAGTGGCCCATCCCTGAGGACACTCTCGGCGTCGCTAAATACATCTGGGACGGATCGGACTGGGTCATCAATCCCGAGCACACAGAGATCTAGGGCATGACCATCGACCAGGGCTTCACTCGCCACGGCTTCCTAGCTACCTATCTTCTCGGCGTCTGTCGATGTGAGCTCTGCACCGAGAGAATCCTCGCCGAAGACTCGATTCGCACGCTGCGTCCGCGGTATAACTGGGACTAGCACTCCTCGACCTCGACGAAAGCCTTTATTCATCGAGGAAATATCTCGTATGGAAACTTGATCCTCACTCTGGAGTTAAGATAATGTTTCCACTATGCAGAAAAACATCGAATCAAACGGCAAAGCGGTCGCATATCTAAGGCTTTCAACTGTCAAAGGTGAAGGCGGAGATAGAGGCCAAGAGACAATCGAGACTCAGCGGAATCGCTGCATCGAGACAGCGCTTCGAGCAGGACTAGAGATCGTCGACGAATACAACGAAGGTCAGGGCATGTCAGCTTTCAAGGCTGGCAACCGTCCCGAGTGGGACAGGATGCTCGTCGAGCTAGAGCCAGGCACAGCTGTCATCGGCTGGGCCACCTCTCGTATCTCTCGAAACCACGAGGAAAGCTGGCACGACATCGAGAAGGCTGGCGGCATCGTTCTCACGAATGAAGGCGGCACCTCCGAGACAATGGCTGGACGTCAAGCGCTCGACTACAAGTGGATCGCCGACATGCACTACTCACAACAAATCAGCCACGCAGTTCGAGAGGGTCACTACCGCTCGAAGATGGCAGGACGTCACCTCGGTCGACGCCCCTTCGGTTACGACCAGGAGAAAGCAGTCCTCACTCTCAACATCGAGGAGGCAACACTTCTCCGCAACGTCGCCAAGAACATCATCAAGGGAGCGAGCCTCAGGTCCGAGTCGATCCGACTTTCCGAAGAAGGAGTCAAGACAGTCCGAGGCGCTACCAACTGGACACCGACCACGCTCTCTCGACTGATGCAGGCTCCGATGATGGTCGGACTCGCCGAGCTCCCCGACGGAACCATGAAGCAGATCGTCGACGAGACTGTCCTCGACCCTGCGACCTGGCAAGAAGTCAAGAACGCCATCGCCAAGAGAAGACGACACAACGGATCGATGGAACGCTCCTCAGTGGGACCGAAGCCACAGTCACTTCTCTCAGGGATCGCCACTTGCCTCTGCGGAAAAGGAATGGGATCAGGAAACACTGAAGTCGCCTATCGCTGCAACGACCGAGCGACTGGCGTCTGCGAAGTGGGAGCACACAACCAGAAGCGAGGGACCGATGCCTACATCGTCCAGGCTCTCTACTCCTTCTGCACTTCACTCCTCGAAGACGGCAACGAAGAAAAGCTCGCAGAACTTGGCAAGATCTGGGGAACGACTACAGATCAGGCAACCATCGCAGAGCAACGTCGCCTCGAAGGAGAGATCGCAGTCTGCGACACCTCGATCGAGACACTTGCTGAAACTCTCGCAGCGAGCGATCCCGTCGCATTCGCAGCTGGCGTCAAGGCAATCAGTAGCAAGCGAGCAAACTTTCAATCGCAACTCGACACACTAGAAATCGACGAGACTCCTGTCACCTGGGTCGCTCTCATCGCTCAGGCATTGGAAGACACAGCCAACGACCTCGCCCACTTCCAAGAGATCGAAACTCACATACAGATCAAAGAGAAGTCAGATCACGGCCAGTGTCAGCTTCGCCTGGTCGAAGAGTTCATCAAAGTCACTGGAGGCCTCGACGAGGCTCGGGAAATTCTGAAGGCAGCGTTCGCTCGGATTACATGCAAGCCAGCACCCAAGGCCTACGCGAGCTTCATCGATGTCGAGCGAACTGAATACGAACTAGCCGTCTGATCCATCGGGCGGCCCAATGGAGGTCGCCTGATGGCACTCATCACTCCCGATAAATGGGGAGCACTCCCCCCTCGTAAGACGAGGCCTTTCCATAAGTCATCCGTCAAGGGAATCGCGATCCACTGGGTCGGCGTCCAGGTGAACGGAGACTCCGCAGAAATCACAAGATCGATCGATCGCTACCACCGAGAGACGAAGGGATGGTGGCAGATCGCCTACAACGCCACGATCGGACAAGACGGTCGAGGCTACGAGGGTCGAGGCTTCCGAAACCGATCGGGAGCGAACGGATCAGGAAGAGCGAATCGCAGCCACGCCGCTCTCTGTCTTCTCGTAGGTCCAGGCCAGAAGCCGACGGACGAGATGATCCACGCAACTCGGGACGCCATCTCAGCTTTCCGTCGACTCTTCCCAGCTGCACTCGAAATCGTCGGCCATCGAGACGTCAAGAAACGAACCGAATGCCCTGGTGACTACATCCACACGCTCATTCGAGATGGCGTCTTCGATCCAGGCGAGACGATGCCTGGCGAAACTCCATCAACCACTCCGACATCTGGCTACCCCGTCCCGAATCGACTCCTCAAACGAGGCGATCGAGGCGACGAGGTTGCCTGGCTTCAATACCAACTCAACAAACACGGAGCGAACCTCAAAATCGACGGGATCTACGGACCCCTCTGTCGAGCAGCAGTGATTCGCTACCAGTCCAACAACGGCCTCGTCGTCGACGGCCTCGCAGGCAACAAGACCATCTCCTCTCTCATTGGAGCAGCACTTTGAACCTCAAACATCCAGCCACTATCTACTCACTCATCGAGGCGTTTCTCGCTGCGGTGTGTTTGTTTCTTCCTCTATCGGGACCTCAGGTCGCCGCCGTCCTCGGGATCTTCGCAGTCCTGACAGGCCAACAGGTGAAGCGTAAGACGCCATGAACGAAATCGCCGAGGACTTCAAGCAAATCAAAATCAGTCGGCTCACCCTCGGTCTCATCATGTCGGTAGCGATCACTTCTGGAGTGGTCGTCTGGCANGGAGCTCAGGTTGCCAATCGAATCGGAGACCTGGAGCACACAGTCCAAATCATCCAGCAACAAGACAACGGAGCCGATGCAGCTGTACTCGCTCGACTAGACGCTCTCGAAACTCAGATCTCAAACATCGGACCTCTCGACACAGAAGACATCGAAGAAGATGTCCTCGACCTCGAAGAGCTCATCGAGGAGATCGAGACACGCCTAGAGGAAGACCTGACCTATCAACTAGGAGATCTCTTCTACAGAACGGACATGATCCTCAACGCCATCCGATCCCAACCCTGGGGAGAGGAGCTCCTTCGAGAACAATTCGGAGGACCTCCCTTCGGATGGTGAAGGTATGGATCGACCAGGACCTCTGCACAGGCGACGGACTCTGTGCTGAGATCTGCCCTTCGGTCTTCGAGATGCACGAAGACGGTCTTGCCTACGTCAAAGAGGCGGACTGGCCGAACATCTATGGCCCGAACGGCGAAATCAGAAGCGCTGGCGATCCCGTCCTGAAGATGGCGACAGGCATGGCAACCGTTCCCGACGANGACATCGACGCAGCGATCGAGTCTGCTGAGGAATGTCCTGGCGAGTGCATCTTCATCGAAGCCGACTGACAATTTGACCCNAGGAAAGAGCCCCTCTTCGGAGGGGCCTTTTCGTCGTTTTCACCAGGTATCAACACCCACGGCCACTTCTAAAAACGCAGGAGANGGCTTCCTGTGCGGAGCTTTTTCGGCAAATTCCTCCATTTATTCCCCAAACCCTGATCGGCGGTCCACTGAGGAGGCAAACAACGAAGGAGCCCAAAATGAAGTTCACCTTCAAGGGGGACGACTATCTCCGAGTCGTCAAACAAGTCACAGCAGCAGCATCGAAAGACGAACACCGCCCAGCACTCGGCGTCGTCAAGATCGAGTCAGTCGATGAAGGACCAGGACCCAAAGTTCTCAGATTCCTCTCGACNNATAGTTACGTCCTCGCAGCTGCGGTCATCGAGGCCGAATGCGAAGAGTCCACGGAGAACTGGGAGACCTACGTCGACGCAAAGGACCTCGCCGAAACAGTCAGCGGCAAAGCCAAAGAGATCAGGAAGCATGGCATCGAGCTCGACTTCGATCCGAACGGTGCCTGGACTTACGAGATCGACGACTACCTGGGACGCTTCATCTCGCCACGAGAGATGCGNTACCCCAACTATCAAAACCTTTTCGATTCTGTGGAGGGCATCGCCGATGGTGATCCTCTCTACACGCTCGGCGCTCAGACCCTCCCTTTCTTGGCTCANGTAGCTAAGGCTGACGCCGAGCACCCTCTCGCCTTCTATGCGAACCCTCAACAACCGAACGCTCCGATCTTGATTCGCCAGGGCAACGGATTCTCCGCTCTGGTCATGCCAGTCAAGGCTCACCCGTTCGCTCGATTCGGATTCGCAGAAGTTCCGCCAGCCACTGAAGACGAAGAGCCGATGGTGGCTCTGGCATGACTCAGCCGAAAGTCTCGACAATCAAACGACAGGGCAGCCGCTTCTATGTCGACCCCGTGACAGGTGACAAACACCCCTCAGTCACTTCGATCACAGGCTCGGCTCCGAAGCCNGCGCTGCAATATTGGGCGGCAAGGACGGTCGCCGAATGTGCTGTCGAAGAGTTCGGGACTCTCGCGCAGATGGTCGCCGGAGGTAACCCCTCCGGGGCCATCGATTATCTAAAGCGAGCACCAGGACGAAACTCTGGAAAGGCAGCTTCTCTCGGAACTGAGATCCATGATCTCTGCGAGAAGGTTGCCCTGGGAGAAGACGTCGGACGTCTNCATCCAGATCACCAGGGCTTCGTCACGCAGTACGAGCAATTCATCAAGGACTTCGAGGTNNANTTCCTCGAAGTGGAGAGCACCGTCTGGTCAGACCAGCATGGCTACGCAGGGACGCTGGATTCCATCGCCACGATTGGCGGAGAGAACATCATTCTCGACATCAAGACGGGAGCGAGNGGAGTCTGGCCCGACGTTGCTCTTCAACTNAACGCCTACGCAAAAGCCGACTGTCTCATCGANCCCGATGGNACCAGGCGAGANATGCCTGAGATCCACGGCGCAGCAGCTGTATCGGTACGCCCCGAGAAGTACGAGCTCATCCCAGTTCGTCTAGGCGATGACCTCTTCGAGGTCTTTCAAGCACTCACCGTCGTTTCCGACTGGGAACGCGAAAAGAAAAAGAGCGTCNTAGGAACTGTCCAGACGCCAGAAAGATAGAAATGCCCCTNCACAAAATATTTAANGAGGCCCCCAAGAACTTCGGCGCTGATGACATCGTCGGACGATTCCGATCNGGAATGCAGCTAGGCAATCGACCGATGGCACTCACCGAGTGGCGAGTCACGTCAGGCGATCCGAAGGTCATGGAAAAGATCTCGAAGCTCTACGGCGGAGAGATCGAAGAATGGGAAACAGCCACCGAAGAGAACCTTCAATGCCTCACGANCATCAACTCGATCGACATCCATCTTCAGAACGTCGACGCAGGTCTCACGCTCTGGGGACGAGGCACAACTCCGATCCGCAGCTGCGATGGCATTACACANNNAGACGANACGAGCTCTCCCTGCGTCTGTCCTTCTGATCTAAAGGAGCANAAGGCAGCAGCGAAAGCTGGGACTGCCTGCTCTCCGAGCATTCGACTCCTCTTCCGCCTGGCCGACGATCACGATCTCGGGATCTTCAAGTTCNANTCGGGATCGTGGCAACTCGCCGAGGCNATCAATCCCGTCGAGGAAGCAGTCAAGGCTTCCGACAGTTCGCTCCCAGCNACCCTACGTCTGGAGCAAGTCAGCTGGACCACAAAGACTGGAGAGAACCGAGCCTTCACGAAGCNGATCGTCGAGCTCACGAAGGTCGCCGCTTGACAAATCCGAACAAGGCAAAAGGCACCAGATGGGAATCAGCCGTAGCTCTCCACCTACAGGATCACGGCTTCGATGTCTGGCGCATGGCACAGACAGGCGAGTTCGACCAGGGAGACCTGGGAGGCTTGCCTGACTTTGCTTTCGAGTGCAGGGACAGGGCGAAGCTCGACCTCGCTGGGAACGTCAAAGACGCCAACAACAGAGCCAAAGCAAAGCACTCGAAATATGGAGTGGCTGTGATGAAGGCANGAGGAAAGAAGACAGCCGACGGCTACGTCGTCATGGACCTNGACACCTTCGCTCAGTTACTCCAGGACCTCTACGGACGAAGATGAAACTCAGTGATCTACTCAACAAACTCGAACAGGTACGGACNGAAGGATCTTCCTACCTGGCACGATGCCCAGCACACGAGGACTCTCATCCGAGCCTGATTCTCACGCTTCAAGAAGACGGGAAGCTGCTGATCCATTGTCGAGCAGGATGCAGCAAGACCAAAGTCCTCGACGCTCTCAATCTCCAGATGTCAGACCTATTCGACATCGACGCAGACATCGAGGACGCACCGATCGCTTCTGCTGGCCCACCATCACCGCCGACAGCTGCTCACATTCAAGCGGTCAGCGATTACTGCAACCGAGCGAACGATCTCTTCAAGGATTCGCCAGCTGCAAACTACGCAGTCGAGCGCTTCGGCATCGATCCAGACTTCGGCTTCGCAATAGGTCTCGGATACGACCCAGGCAACATCGCCTTCGAGTGGCTCACGCCTGCCTATCGAGAAGCCCCTCGACTGGTCGTTCCGTTCTTCGGAGCCGACGAGATCATCNGAGGTCTTCAAGCTCGCGCACTTGACCCACAAGCAAAGGTCAGATGGTGCGGTCCACAAAATCCTCCTGGACACCGCTGGGCCACGGTCGGCATCTTCGACTTCTGGTCCGAGAACGACGCCAACATCCTCATCACCGAGGGACCAGGCGACGCCCTGACTGCCCTCGGGCACCAGACGGGAGCGATCCTGATTCGAGGTGCTGCCCTGGCACGCAACGGCGACGCCTTAGCGACACTGCTCGCAGTAACTCACGGCAGGAGAATCATCCTGGCAGGCGATAACGACGAGAGCGGACTGGACTTCAACCTCACGCTCGGATCGAAGCTCGCAGCTGAAGGACGACANGTTCACACTCTCCAGATCGAGGAGGGCGGAGATCTCACAGACTGGCGAGCTCACGCTGGCGAAGAGTTCAGAGAGAACTTCTCCAAAGGTCTACGGGCAGCGACCCGAATCGACGTCGAGCAACCACCGCCGCCTCCCCCACCTGTCGACGAGGCCGACTTCTTCGATCCGACAGACCCTCTCTACGCTGCGGAGCTCACAGACGAAGGGAACGCTCAGAGACTGGCATCCACGCTCGGCAACGACTGGCGCTANACGAGCTCCCTCGGATGGCTCAGATACGAGCGAGGAGCCTGGGAACGNAACAGGATCGGCATCGGTCGAGCCACGGCTCTCATGCTTNTGAACCTGAGAGCTCTCGGCATGACACTCGTCGAGGTAGCTCAGAACCAAGACCTCGACGACGAGGTCGCAGACTTCCTCGAAGAACGAGGTCACGCTCTGATCCGATGGTCGAAGGTCTGCGAAAACTCTCCGAAGTTCGAGCGAGTCCATCAGCGATGCGCCGAGCTCGTCGATATGCCCCACGAAGACTTCGATGAGCATGACCATCTTCTCGTCGTCAACAACGGCAACGTCGACCTCAGGACGGGAGAGATGACTCCTCACGAGCCTCTCCTCTATATGACCCACCGAGTCGAGTTCAACTACGACCCACAGGCCAGGGCTCCTCGATNGGAACAGTTCCTCGACGAGGTCACCCTGGGACGCCCTGAGCTCGCTCAATATCTACAGACGCTNATGGGTTACTCGATCAGCGGATCGACAGCTGAGAGCATCCTGGCGGTCTTTCATGGCGGCGGAGCTAATGGCAAGTCGGTCTTCCTCAATGCGATCCGCCACGTCTTCGAGGACCTGACTGGTGTTGCTGCCTACTCAACCTTCGAGAAGAAGAACGGNCAGTCGAGCACAGCTGATCTCGCAGCTATAGCCGAGAAGCGTCTCGTCCTGGCACAGGAGGGCGAACGGAATGCTCCGATGAACGAGGCNCTCCTNAAGCGAGCGACAGGCGGAGATCCNCTCACAGTCCGCCACCTCTACCAGGATCACTTCACCTTCGTCCCGAAGTGGAAACTCATTCTCGCCACGAACTACAGGCCACGCCTTCGAGGAACAGACGACGGACTCTGGAGACGGATCAAGCTCGTCCCCTGGGACGCACAGTTCCTCGGAGCAAACAGAGACACAGCACTTCAAGACAAACTCGAAGCAGAGGCCGAGGGCATTCTCGCCTGGGCNGTCGAGGGAGCGATTCGCTACTACACCGAGGGACTCTCCGATCCTCCTGTGATCCAGCAGGGCATGTCCGANTATCGAGACACGAGCGATGAGCTCGCTGGCTTCGTCGACATGGTGGTCACTCAAACAGACGACGGCGATGTCTCAGGCAGGGACGTCTATGANGCNTTCAGGGACTGGGCNATGGAAGAAGGCATCAAGCCGATGAGTCGCCAGGCCCTCTTCGCAGCTGTCACAGAGCGCTTTCCTAACGTGAGAAAGAAGAAAACCCAGTTCGGCGTCCACTTCGACGGCATCAGTCTCAGGAATGACGAATGATGAAAAAGTCGCCATATCTATTTCTTTATACTTCTCTCTCTTTTTTCTTCCTTAGGGGAAGTTATGAAAAAGAGGTTCGTCATCGTCATTCGTCATTAATTCGCCATGACTGACCCACTGAGAGGCCCACTCACCGAGGCCAACGTCTGGCCCATCCACGACGTCGAGGACCATTCTCGGGCGCTNGATCGCCTCCTGGACGACAGAGCTCTCACCTATGACACCGAGACNACAGGCGTCGACTTCCACGATGACGTCAGACTGGTCCAGTTCGGAGANGAGACAGACGCCTNCGTCTTCGACCCTCATCAGTTCCCNGAGCTCGCANTCAAGCTNGCCGATCATCCGACCAAGATCTGCCACAACGCACCCTTCGACGCTTTACACCTNGCACGACTCACAGGTCGACCAGTCGCTCAGGTCATCGAGGGAACGCTCGACACAATGATCCTCGCNCACCTCGTCGATCCACGAGACAAACTCGACGGAGGGACAGGCAGAGGCCTCAAAGAGCTCGCGGCTCATTACATCGACCCAGACGCACCTGATGGACAGACAGCGCTNAAGCGCNGATTCAAGGAGCTCGGCTTCAAGATNGGCGACGGCTTCGCTCAGATCGATCTATGGGACCCGACGTTCGTTCTCTATGCAGGGCTCGACGTAATACTCACGGCTCGACTCGTCGCTCCCCTCATGCNCCTCATCACCAAACATGGACTCGAAGAGCTCTCAGAGTTCGACCATCANGTCCAGGCGCTGACGACGGCNATGACAGAGCGAGGCATGGCTGTCGATCTCGACTACAGCTGCAACCTCGTCGAGGAGCTCGATGAACAACAAAGAGCAGCTGAACAACGAGCCACGCTCTACGGCGTCCACAACGTCAACTCAACCGCCCAGGTGGCAGAAGCNCTCCTNGTCAGGGGCATCGAGCTCAAAGAGAAGACACCGTCGGGAAACTGGAAAGTCGATCGCAGTGTCCTCGAAGGACTCGATGATGAGCTCGCTCNNCTNGTGCTCGAAGCCAAAGGAGCTCGAAAAGCCATCACCTCCTGGGTCGAGCCNATCATCGAGCATGGACGACGAGACGGTCGAGTCCATCCCAGAATCAAGACNCTCGCAGCCAGGACCAGTCGGATGAGTATCACCGACCCACCACTCCAGCAGCTGCCATCGGGCGACCATCACGTTCGGACCTGCCTCGTGGCAGACCCAGGCATGAGTCTCGTCGCCTGTGACTTCAGCCAGATCGAGTTCAGAGTCCTCGCTGCATTAACGAACGAGCCCTCGATGATCCAGACGTTCCTCGACGGCGGAGATCTCCATGACGCCACAGCCGAGCGGCTATTCGGATCAGACTTCAACAAGGCCCACAGNAAGCTCGCCAAAGGCGTCGGCTTCGGTCAGGTCTACGGAGGAGGCGCAGACACCCTGGCACGCCAGGCAGGCGTCTCGAAGCTCGAAGCACGAAAAGCGATGGCCTCATTCAACCGAGCNTTCCCCAGAGTCAAGAGATGGTCGGCAGCACTCACGGACAAAGTCACACACGGCGAGCCGATTGTGACCCTCCCGACAAATCGACGAATACCTATCGAGCGAAAGTTCGGATATCGAGCGACGAACTACATGGTCCAGGGACTAGCCGCTGACCTATTCAAAGGCTCACTCCTGGAGCTCGATCGACTCGGACTATCCGATCAGCTGCTGATCCCAGTCCACGACGAGATCATCGCCCAGGCAGAAACCAAAGACGCCAAAGACTTCGCCCTCGCCGTCGCTGATGCGATGTCGGGCGAGTTCGGACCTGTCCCCGTCGTAGCTGAGGCCGACGTCATCGGCACGACCTGGGGGGACCCATACCGCAAGGAATCGAATGATCCTCACTGACGAAAACACCATCGACCTCACGGTCAGATTCTGGAGCCGAGTCGAGCCATTCAATGTTCGACGATCTGATGCCTGTGCTCACTGGCTCGGACATCGACTTCCAGCTGGCTACGGCACCCTCAAAGACAGCCAGGGCAACACCCACTACGCCCATCGACTGTCCTGGTCCCTCATCAACGGAGTCATCCCTGAAGGCCACGTCATTCGCCACAGCTGCGATAATCCCAGCTGCGTCCGNCCCAGCCACCTCGAGCTCGGAACACANTCAGAGAACATGGCAGANCGTCANCGAGATGGACGGACCAGAGTTCTCCCAAAACCGAGCACAGAGGACATCAGGGCCATCAGGTACTGCTACGCCACGGGACGCTGGAGCCAGGGCGATCTCGCTGAGATGTTTCTCGGANCAGGCTCAGGGCAACCGATCATCCAGCGCATCGTGACTGGCAAGACCTACCCAAACGTCGGAGGACCACTAGCTCAACCTCGTCGAGGTAAGAGGCCAGGACGACGAAGTGGCAACTAAGAAGCGAAAGAAAGTCGAACCAAAGAGAGCTCCGATCAAAGCCGACGACTTNCCGACCTACGACCGAGANATCATCAAGTCACTCCAGCTGATGTCGGAGATCCTCCCTGAGGTCCTAGAGCTCTACGCAGCAGCTGTCGAGATTGCTGAGATCGCTCCGAGCTTCACGCAGTACGGAGAGCAGGTCTCGACGTCCTCTGGCTATTCAGATCCCGTCGGAAACATGGCAAGTGATCCTCGACGCTCACAGCGAAACAAACAGATCAAAGAGGCTCGAAAAAGCACGAAAGCCGCCCTCAAAAATCTGAAGGCGGCTCTCTACTGGTCAGCGAGTGCTAGCGGCTAGCCGAGTTGATCCCAGTCCAGCTGCATCTGGTCGAGAAAGACTTTCTCGTACCTTCTCATCCGTTCCTCTTTTAAGAAGAGAACGTCCTCAGGCTCAATCAAAATCGGACCAGTCGACGCTGTTTCGATGGATTCTTTCACGAGTCCAGCTGTCGTCGCTGAAACCTCAAAAGCGAAACATTCGATATAGGTCCCCGTGATGACGAACACTCGGAGAAGTTTGTTCATTTGCGAAGTCGGGACCGAGATGTCCACCGCTATCCCAGAAGCGAACAAGTCGTCCCAGATCTGCCTCCAGGCATCGACCCACGTCGGCCAGTTCCACGGCACAACCGAAACGCCCACTCGCTCACAACGAGCCATCCAACTCGCCGTCGGATAAAAGTCTTCGAGCGAGGACTTCCACCCACCCTGCGAGTGCATGGTCTTCGACCAGTCGTCATTTACATACTTATAAGCCAGCGGAGCCTGCGATATCACTTCGAGAAGAGCCACCATTTGCTGACTCGATCGTTGGATGCGTTCCGCCGCCTTGTCTTCGGTTGCCTGATTGAAATGCAACCACCGAGTCCAGTCATCCAGAGATGGCTCGACACGGCCCCATTCGTTATCTATCCGTCCTTTTGACACCCTCGGTCCCCCCAGCAATCAGGCGCTCTTTTTCGGTTATGGCTCGCTCTAGCACTTCGATCCGCTGGACCATGTCTCGAAGACGAGAGCTCTGCTCTATGTGTTTCGATTCGTGCTCCATGATCGCTGCCTGCATCTGCTCGACACTGTTATCTTCCACGGCTTGTGATTCATCGGCGGCGAGCAACTGGATCATCTCGGTTGTATCGATCTCCAGAAACTCCGCCATCTTTGCTATTTGCTGTCCTGTCAGACGTCGTCGTCGGTTGGACAAAACCCGACTGATCTGACTTTCGCTGATTCCGAGATGGTCAGCCAGCTTGACCTGGTTGTCTATCTCAGGATGTAATCCACAGCGAACACGAACAGCCTCCCTCAACTTGTTCATTTTGCTCCCCATTTCTCATACATGGCCCGTCGGATAAATGTCACCTATATCCGACTTGCTCAATCTTGCACAGATAAACAAGAACTTTTCAACCATTAAGCACTTAAAGCACTATTTCGCCCCACCAGGTCGCCAAAATCAGCCAAGGAGCTCTCTCGAATAATCGGAGCAAAACCCTCGAAAGCTATCGGCTGTTTCACGCTGTCACTCCCCAAAACTAGGTTCTTCGATCCCATGACTTGCATCTCAACCTATTCGGCACTACAGATGCTTGACAGGCTTGTAACTACACGACAAGACTGGAAATATCGGTCGGGCGGATCGAGAGTCCATCAACAACTGGAAGGAATTGTTGACTCATATTTCGGCTTGACCAATCTTGCATCGATTAGGGTGTGAGTCCATACAGGGAGGGGACAGTAGGAAAACAGAAAAATGCAAAACGATACGGCGGAGGGGCATTCCGTGCCTGCAATCAAACAAAAAATCAGACACCACGAGAACTATCGAGACCAAGAGGTCGAGACACTTCTCGACGCAGTCGAAACGCTAATGGGGACAGCGGAAGCGAAACGACTACCGGACGAAGACCGACAAGACCTGAAGCAGGACGCGCTTCTGGTCGGATGGCGATGTCTTAACAAGTACGACAAAGACGTCGGCGATCTGGGGATCTACGTCTGGACCAGCATCAAACATCTCCCTAAACGAAGGAACCAGCACGACTTCTCTGTTTCACGCAGAGACAACACCGACATCAAGCGAGTTCGCTATCTGTATCCCGACGACCTAAAAGCTCAGAGAGAAGCATGGGTCGAGGATCTAAAGCATGACGGAGCAGACTTCGACAATCTGCACAAACAACGTCAAGAGATGTCAGGCCAGGGCAGCCTCGATGGATTCGAGTTCGGCTCAGTCGAAGGCGATCACGAAGCACAAGAACGCATCGACGACAGAGCAGCCATCACGCAGGTCTTCGAGACGTCGCACCTCTGGGAGCAAGAGCTCAACGAGCGCCAGCGAGAGGTCGCTGCTCTCTATATCTCGGGCGGTGATTACTCCAACAGAGACATCGCGAGAATGGTGGGATGCGATCACAAGACAGTCGGCACCGACATCAAGTTCATCGTCGACTGCATCCGATACTTCGGTTTCGGAATTGGCACGCTCTAATTCCCCAAAACCACACAGCGTGGGCCACTGAAAAGGGTAGGGATAGGAAACTCCCATAGGGGGCATTCGCCTCATGGGGGCCTATCAATTCAGGGGGGCCTCTCGTAATAAGGGATCGCTATGAAACTTCAGCGACCCTGTCTCGATTGTGGCCGACTTACACAGCCAGGCCATTCGAGATGCGAACCCTGTGGCACCCAAGTCCGTCGCTATTGGGATAGACATTCCAACGCTCGACGTCGACAACGACTACAGACAGGAGATGGGGCAGCTGCTCGTCTCCGCAGAAAGATCACGAGGGATGGCTCCGCCATATGCCTCGCCTGTCACCGACATCTTCCAGCCAGCTTGATCCAGGTCGATCACGTTCTCCCACTCTTCCTCGGAGGATTAGACGTCGACGAGAATCTTGCTCCGTTATGTACCCCCTGCCATAAAACAAAGACGGCAAAAGACGCAGAGAAGCGCCGAAGAAAGGCCTGAGTCTGCAAAGGGGGGAAGGTCGGTCAGAAGTTCAGAGAAATAAGGCCGCCAGCAC
>PAXL01000002.1 GCA_002714465.1 Gemmatimonadota bacterium
AGGCTCGAAGAATCGAGCCGAGTGCTCGTCATTTTTTTAAATGATTCCCCAATCGAGAATTCTCGGTCCACTGACTAAATGTGTTCAGCTGCATTTCGATCGTCATCGCAGTCTGTGGCTTCGGTCTTTCGGTTCAGTACGAACCAGTCGAAGCGCAGGTGGGATGGTCACCATCCCCCCGAACTGCTCAACTGATGCAGATCGAAGAATTGATCTCCGACCCTCGATGGGAGTGGGACCCCAGAGAAGCCAGAGCCGTCGCCCACTGCGAGAGTTGGCTGACACCCCACGTCGTTCGACGCAATACGAACGGCACCTACGACCACGGCATCTTTCAAATTAACTCAGTGTGGCAACCAGCCAAACCTGAGCTCTGGCCCAACATCCTCGACCCAGCAACAAACGTCGAGGTCGCTCACCACATCTGGCTCACTGGAAAACGCTCCTGGCGATTCTGGGTTTGCCAACCGTAAGTTCTTAGCCTCCGAAGGAGGCATCATGTCTCGACCGAAACCGACGGATCTCAGGACTGGTCATTCCACGACCCTCCCCGAGTTCCGACCGAATCCCACAGCAGTAGAAACGCCTCAGGCTCCCCAGACTCTGAAGAGTCATGGAAAGCACCTCTGGGCGGAGCTATGGGATGCAGGGAGAAACTTCTATCAGCCAAAGACCGACAGCCTCGTCCTAGAGCGCTACTGCAATCTTCAAGAACGCAGGAAAGAGCTCCTCGAAATAATCGAGGCTGAAGGTTGGCTGGCAGTCGGGTCGACGGGTCAAACCGTCACCCATCCAGCAGCAAAATTGCTGGCAGAAGTAGAGGGACGACTGTCCCCTCTCGAAGATCGACTGGGCCTCAACCCTGAGTCCCGTTTGCGTCTTGGAATCTCCTCGGTCGAGCACCAATCAAAGCTCGACGCCTTCCTCTCAAAAGTAGGAGGCGCTTAACTGCCGAGGAGGCACCATGCCAAGCTGGGGACCATTAGGACAGCAAGTATTCAACCGCACCTACTCACGGCCCACAGCTGAAGGATCAGAAGACTGGTCACAAACAATCAGCCGAGTCGTCGAAGGCAACCTCAACCTCGTCGACGACAGTCACATCGAACCACTCGAAGCAAGCCACCTCGCCTCTCACTTCGACAACTTCTCCGCACTTCCAGCAGGTAGACACCTCTGGGTCAGCGGCGTCCCAGGACGACAGTTCCTTTTTAACTGTCACCGAGCAGGATTCGGCGACAGCCTGGCCGATCACTCTTGCTTCCTCTTCGACGAGCTTATGAAAGGCGGCGGCCTGGGGAGCAACTACTCAAACTCCGAGATCGATGAGCTCCCCGCGCCACTAGGCAGGGTCGAGCTCTCTGTGATGGTCACTCCTTCCCATCCAGACCGACCGGAGTTTGCCCACCTGAGCGGTCCCCTCCCTGCCGACTCAGGTGTGGTCTTCGAGGTTCCCGATTCCCGTCAAGGATGGGTCGAGAGTCTCCGACAGGTCATCGCCCTCTCCGAATCAGGCGGCGGACCTATCACCATCGACGTCTCTCAGGTTCGACCGAGGGGCTCACTCATCCACGGCTTCGGCGGTACAGCATCAGGGCCAGGACCACTGGTCGAGATGCTCACCAAAGTCACAGCAATCCTCAACGACTGCGTCGGCATCGAGCTCTCCTCGCTCGACGTCATGGAGATCGATCATGCGATCGCCAGCTGCGTCGTCGCTGGCAACGTCAGACGGTCGGCGAGAATGTCGATCAAACACTGGATGGACGAAGACATCTTCGACTTCATCTCATGCAAAAGCGACCCCGAGCACCACTGGTCGACGAACATCAGCGTCGAGATCGACTCTGTCTTTCTCGACCGACTCAAAACGCCAGGCCCTAATCACGGCAAGGCAGTCTTCGAGGCAATCGTCGAAGGCATGATCGAAAACGGCGAGCCTGGAATTTTCAACTCGTCGCTCGCTGCAATAGGCGAGACAGGCAACGTCCGATCGACGAATCCCTGCGGAGAAATTGCTCTCGAACCCTGGGAACCATGCAACCTCGGTCACGTCAACCTCGCAGCATTCGGCACCGACCTCGTCGGCGCAGCTGAAGCCGCTCGACTGATGACTCGATTCTTGATCCGAGCCACGTTCGGAGATGTCGAAGACCCTCGGCAACGAGACGTCCTCGATCGGAATCGACGAATCGGAGTCGGTCTCTTCGGCGTTCAAGAATGGGCAGCCGCTCACGACACTCCCTGGAGTGACATCGGAAACTCTTGTGAGCTCGCTCACTTCCTCCAGACAATGCGAGAAGTCGTCGACGCAGAAGCCACCGCCTACGCCAAAGAGCTCGGCATCAACCGACCGATCAAGACAACAACAATCGCCCCCACTGGAACGATCGCCAAACTCCCAGGAGTCACCGAAGGCATCCACCCCATCTATGCCAGGCACTTCGTCCAGCGGATTCGCTACGCCGAGACAGACTCGTCGCTACAAGTCGAGATCGACAAAGGACGCCACGTCGAAGACTGTCTCTACTCCTCAGGAACCAAAGTCGTCTCAGTCCCGACTCGGAACGCAATCCTCGACAAGTTCGACGCAGAACTGATCGAAGACTGCTCAGAGATCCACCTGGACGACCTATTCCGCACCCAGGCATTCTTCCAGGAACACTGGGCAGACAACGCCGTCAGCTTCACAGCAAACATCTCACCCGAGACCAAGTCTCACGAGCTCGCTCCGATCCTCAGCAAGTGGCTCGAAGCTCTCAAAGGCTCGACAGTATTTCCAGATCTCTCACGGCCCCAGTCGCCATACGAGCGGATCGACGCCAAGACATTCGAGGAGCTCACAGCAGGAGCTCAGGTTGAAGTAGGGCAGGACTTCGACGAATGCGCGACAGGAGCCTGCCCAGTCAGGTGACCCACCATGAAGACACAGGGCGACACAGTGGTCGACTTCATCGAGTCATTCTTGACTCTGGGCGGATCGTTCTATGGCGAACCGTTCGACGTCCTCGACTTCCAGCGAGACATCATTCGGGACATTTACAAGACCGACGACGAGGGTCGACGACTCCATCGCACCTACCTCCTGGGGCTACCTCGAAAGAATGCCAAGACAACTCTCGCGGCAGCCCTCGGAGTGTTCCACCTAGTAGCGGATCAATCAGACAAGGCACCCGTCGCTATCGCCGCCGCAGGTGATCGACAACAGGCTCGACTCGTATTCGACGAAGTTCGTCGGATGATCTCAATGTCGCCCGACCTCGCTGAGGTCTGTGACGTCTACCGATCCGAGATCCGATGCAACATCAACGGAGGGATCTTCCGCTGCGTCTCAGCTGACGCTGGACTCCAGCAAGGTCTCAACCCGAGCTTCGTCGTCGTCGATGAGTATCACGTCCACAAGACGAAAGATCTCTTCGACGCACTCACGCTCGGATCAGCAACCAGATCACAACCACTCACCCTGGTCATCTCCACAGCTGGCTTCGATCTCGAATCTCCACTCGGAGAGCTCTACCGATACGGCAGACAGATCGAGACCGGCGAGAAAGTCGACAAGAGCTTCGGCTTCACCTGGTACGGCCCACAAGAAGAAGAGGACTTTGATCCAGCAGATAAAGCAGCCTGGGAGAAATTTAATCCAGGCTGGGATCACTTCCTCCAGCACGAAGAGATGGAATCGGCCCACCTCCGCACTCACGAGGCGGCCTTCATTCGATACCGACTCAACGGATGGACAAGATCCGAAACTGCCTGGCTTCCCTCGGGAGTCTTCGAGAACCTCGGAAGCGACCGACGCCTCGAAGCAGGCGAACGAGTCGTCCTCGGCTTCGATGGTGCATGGCAAAACGACAGCACAGCGCTCGTCGCCTGCTCCGTCGATGAACCTCGACACCTCGAAGTCATCGGACTCTGGGAAAAACCAGACGGATCTCCCCACTGGAGAACCCCGATCAACGAAGTCAAAGAAACAATCAACGAGGCCTTCCAGCGCTTCACAGTTCTCGAACTAGCCGCCGATCCCTGGCGGTGGGAACAAACACTCCAAGAACTGAGCGACGAAGGTCTCCCTGTCGTCGAGTTCTCGACCAACTCGATCCAAAGAATGACACAAGCAACGCAGCTGGCCTACGACGCCATCATCGCTGGGGACATCTCCCACAACGGCGACCCAGCACTCATTCGACACTTCGCCAACGCTGTCCTCCGAGAAGATCCTCGACGAGGTTCTCGCCTGGTCAAGGATCGAAGAGGCAGCACTCGAAAAATCGATCTCTGCGTCGCATCAGTCCTCGCTCTCCACCGAGCCACGTTCTACAGAGACAGCGAGCCTCAACCTGAGACTCAGCTGCTCGTCATCTAGGAGCTCCTATGCCCTACAGCATCGAAGAGAACCATCCTGACTGCTCAGGCTGGGCAGTTACCAAAGACGACGACGGCTCCCTCATGGGATGTCACGAGACGCAAGAAGAAGCGAACGCTCAACTCACCGCTCTCAACATCTCCTACGAGGAAAACGAGCGACAGGTTGTCCTGATCTATGGGCCACCTTGTGCAGGCAAGACGAGCCTCGCTCTGGAGATGGCCGAACGAGGCGACCTAGTTCTCGATCGAGATGCCATGCACGCAGCACTCTCGACGCTGGAAATGCACGATCACGACCCAGCACTCACCAGAGCCATCGAAGAGACCTGGAGCGCTCTGCTCAGGTACGTCCCAGACCACCCTGGCTCGGTTTACATCATCACCGGAGCTCCACTGAGAAGTCAGCGCCGAGAGCTCGAACACCTCACGACATCAATCCGCCTGGTCTATGCCGACCGAGACACCTGCCACCAACGAGCCAAAGATGCTCGACCTGTTACCTGGGGCAAGTTCATCGACGAATGGCATGACCTCTACGAACCCGAGCTTCACGATCGGAGCGAAGAAATGAACATCGAACGACGCACCGCCACCGAAGGCGTCGAGCTACGAGAAGAAGGCGACACCCTGACAGCCGTCGGATACGCCGCAGTCTTCGAGCAGACATCACAAAACCTCGGAGGCTTCGTCGAGCGAGTAGCTCCTGGAGCGTTCCGCAAGACAATCCAGGAAGCAGACGTCCGAGCTCTCTTCAATCACGAGGCAGATCACCTCCTCGGTCGAAAGTCATCAGGCACTCTCCGAATGATGGAAGACGACAAAGGTCTCCGATACGAGATCGACCTTCCCAACACAACACTCGGACGAGACGTCGGAGAGCTCCTTCGTCGAGGCGACATCACAGGGAGCTCTTTCGGATTCCGAACTATCGGAGACGAATGGATCGAAACAGACGACGGCTACCCACTCCGCCGACTTACCGAAGTCGCTCTTCGAGACGTCGGACCTGTGACGTTCCCTGCTTACACCCAGAGCGAGGCGTCTCTTCGTTCTCTAGCTAAGAGCCGAGAGCTCGACCTCGACCGACTCGTCGAGGCAGCTGAAGCAGACGACCTCCGCACCCTTCTCCAAGAAGAGTCAGACCAATCCGACATCGAGCCGAGCAGCCCTCACTCGACCGGACTTCGGCGCTCCTCTTTCATCCGCTGATCGGCGACACCGTCAGCACCCATTATCCACCCTTAACTCACAGAGGTTCTTATGACCCCATCAGACATTCAGGCAGCTTTCGACGCTCGCCAGTCTGCGGTGGCTTCACTTCGAGAGCTCGCTGACGAGACCCAAGGGCGCGACATGACGGCTGAGGAAACTCAGACCTATGAGCGCCAGAATGCGGACATCGACGCTCTCGACGCTCGCATCAACACAGGTCTCAAAGACTTAGAACGGGAAGCGAAGGCCACCGAGGCCATCGAACAATTCCGCTCTTTGTCAGACGTCACCGAGCCAGCCGAAGCAGCCATTGTCGACCCAGGCAAAAGCGATCAGGAGCTCTTCCGAGCCCTAATGAACGGCGAGATCCGTTCCTTCGAGTCCAAAGGCGAAAGCCGTGACCTCACCGAAGGATCAGCAACCGCTGGCGGCAACCTCGTCACCTCGACGCTCTATCAACGAGTCGTCGACAAGTTCACCGAAGAAGGCGTAGCTCTCGCAGCAGGCGCAACTCTTCTGGAGACAGCGTCTGGCGAAGACATGCTCGTCCCGACCGTCACTGGCTACTCGACCGGCGCACTCGTCGCCGAAGGTGGCAGCATCTCGGAATCGGACCCAGCGTTCGGCCAGTCCACGATCAGCGTCTATAAGTACGCCGCCATCGTCGAAGCGAGCTCCGAGCTCATCGAAGACAATGGCGTCGGATCGTTCAACGTGCTCAACTTCGTCGCCGATCAAGGTGGCGCAGCGGTAGCTCGTGCTCTTTCCGCAGCATGGACAGCTGGCTCAGGTAGCTCACAGCCGAACGGCTATGACAACTGCACCGCAGGCGTCACAGCTGCATCAGCGACAGCTATCACAGCGAACGAGCTCATCGATCTCCAGCACAGCATCACCGCTCCTTATCGGATCGGCGCAGCCTGGGCGATGAATGACAGCACCCTCAAAGCTGTCAGGAAGCTCGTCGACTCGAATGGGCAATACGTCTGGCAACCAGGACTTCGAGTCTCGAATCCTGACGAACTGCTCGGCGCTCCCGTTTACACCGATACCAACATGGAAGAGATCGCTACTGGAAAGAAAACTGTCGTCTACGGCAACTTCACTCGTGGCTACTTCTGCCGAATCGCTGGCGGCGTAAGAGTAGAAAGCTCAAACGCTCCAGCCTTCACCACTGACCTCATCTCCACGAGGTTCATTGTTCGAGGCGGTGGCAACATCATCGACACGAACGCCCTACGGCATCTAGTCCAGGCCTAGCCCTAACTACTGCCAGCCGAGAGACGCCTGGGGGCTTTTGCCCCTGGGCCTCTTGGCCTAGTTCTCAACGACCGAAGGGATCTTATGAAGATCAAAATCCTCGAATCCATTTCAGCGGTCCACGGTAGCTTCGCCCCTGGCGACATCGCCGACTGGCCCGACTCCAAAGATGCGAAGCGCCTCATAGATGCAGGCGTCGCAGAAGCAGTCGCAGGCTCTAGCCGCACCAAGAAAAAGGTCGAGACCGCTCAGGAGACCAAGTCGGTCGAAACCGCCACCGAATAGGAGCGCCTCGTGGCCTACTACGCAGCCCCATCATCCGAGTCTGCTCTCATACAACGAAACTCGGCGGAGTCGCTTTCGGTCACGTTCTACTCTGGCGAAACTGCGATCGACGCCGACGGTGCAGTCACCATCGGGATCGTCGACGCCGAAGGATCGACTGTCGTCGCCTCAGGCACCGCCACCACTAGTGCTGGCACAGGCATCGTCACCTATACCCTCGCCGGACAATCAGACCTCAACGAGCTCACCGCTACCTGGTCAGGAACCTTCGGCGGAAACGCTATGGAGTTCACGACTCAGCACGAAATCATCGGCGGCTTTTACACCTCACCAGCTGAGATTCGAGCGATGGACTCCATCAATGGCGAGTCGAGCACGTTCCCCACAGCTGACATCGTCCAAGCGATCACCTGGTCGATGGATGTCATCGACGATTACTGCGGAGCGAGCTTCGTCTACAGGTTCCACCGAGACATCCTCGACGGGACAAACACTCCCGAGATCCAACTGTCTCAGAAGTTCCCTCAGGTCATCATCTCAGGGTCAATCGATGGAACTGCTCTCACCGCTACTCAGATCTCGAATCTGAACAAATACAAGAGCGGCGTCCTTCGCCTCAAAGATGACAGCTGGACCTACGCCAATCCAGGCGGACAGATCAAAATCAACTACGAAGCAGGAGTATCAAAGACTCCGCCTTCGGACATCGCCTGGGCGGCTCGAACCCTGGCTCGCTATCACCTGCTCGAACAGGTCAGCAGAATCCCCGACAGGGCCATCAGCGTCCAGTCGGAGTTCGGAAACATCCAGCTAGCACAGCCAGGCATGAACAAACCGACCCCGATTCCTGACGTCAACGTGATCCTCAACAGGCACCGGCATCGAGCGCCGGTCGCCTTCTAGGAGACGCCATGTTTCGATCACTCTTCGGCATCAGACAAACCGAAGCCAGAGACCTCACCTTCTCCGACATCTGGAAACGTGGCCTCGACACCACTGACGCCAGGACAGCAGCAGGCGAAGTCGTCGACTACAACTCCGCCCTCGCCCTGTCAGCTGTATTCGCAGCGACTCGACTACTGAGCGACACCATCTCCACTCTCCCCCTCGACGTCTTCTTTCGACGTCAAGGAACAGAGAACGTCTTTCGTCCTCTCCCCGAGTGGATCATCTCCATGAATCCGAACCTCAGGAACAACGAGGTCCTCGGCCAGGTGATGATGAGTCTCCTCCTCGATGGCAACGCCTACCTCGCCACACTCCGAGACAACACAGGTCGCATCCTCGAAGTCACCCCACTCGACCCCACTGACATCACTCCAAAACTCAGAGACGAAGACGGACGGAAAGTTCTTGTCTTCCACTCTGAGAAAGTCCCAGGAGACGAGTTCTCCAGCAGGGACATCACTCACTTCCGAGGCCTCATGAAGCCTGGCGAGATCGTCGGAGTTTCACCAATTCGAGCCGCTCGGGAAATGATCGGTCTCGGACTCGGAGCTCAGAAATACGGAGCCGCCTTCTTCGGCAACGGAGGGCTCCCTGGCTCGATGATCGAGGTCCCTGGACAACTCTCCGAGGACGGTGTCCATGCTCTGAAACAAGCCTGGAACGACGTTCATCGAGGAGCATCCAACAGCCACCGACTCGCCGTTCTAACAGAGGGCGCAAAGTTCTCGAAAGTCTCACTCAATCCCGAAGACTCACAGTTTCTCGAAACAAAGATGGCAAGCGTCGGAGACGTCGCTCGACTCTACGGAATCCCACCCCACCTCCTGGCCGACGCCTCAGGCTCGACTAGCTGGGGATCGGGACTCCACGAACAGAACGTCGCTTTCTCGATGTATTCCCTCAGGCCCTACATCACCAGACTCGAAGCAGGAATCACTTCGATGATGCGCTCGACAGGTGTCAGCGTGGCCTACGCAAAGTTCGATCTCGCCTCACTCAACCGAGGAACGAACGAACGCTGGGACAGTTACCAGTCGGGAATCATGAACGGCATCTACTCCATCAACGAAGTCCGAGCTCTCGAAGGACTCCCACCCATCGAGAACGGAGACACACACTACGTCCCACTCAATCTCGCTCCCGTCGGAGTCGAAACCGTCGAGGAGCTATAGATGGCTGGGACGATCATGGCGACCTTCAAGGCTCGCCTCCTCACACAACTCCAAGCGAACGCCACTCTCAGCGGAATCCAGGTCAGCTACGGCGACCCAGGAGGAAGTCAGAGACGAGAGTCGGTCTTCTTAGGAGATATCGAGACGAATGACCACATCGCCGAGTCACTGTCCTCAGGACGTCGACGACGGATCGAAGAATTCACTCTCGAATGTTTTGTCGAGGTCTCATCGAAACCGACGCCGCAAACCTGCGAGGAACGAGCGGTCGAACTTGCCAACGCCGTCGAGACGGTACTGGCGGACGATCCACAGCTGGACAATCTCTCGCAGCTGATGTGGTGTCAACTCCAATCGATGACCATGACAACCGTCCAGGCAGACGCTCCCGTCTGCACCATCAGGCTCCTCATAAACGCGAATGCGAGGCTTCAGTGACCAGAGCAAAGAAGGGCAAGTCCTTCGTCTATACAGGTGGCCTCGATTCGATCGAGGTCCACGCAACCAACCACACCTACGTCTTCAACAACGGCGAATCCGTCGAGGTCTGTCCTGAAGACGTCGAAGACATCAACCATCCAGACATCTCAGCAGGTAGCGCCCCTGCTCCTGCTGACCCAACCCCCCAGGAGACTGAGGAAGCATGAGTTCAATTCTTGACCAGGTTGTCCAAATTGCTGAAGAGTCGACCTACGGGACATTCGTCAGCCCGACTCGGGCATACGAGGCCCAGGCTGACACCTTCACACGAGACACCACCTACCTCGAATCGATCGGAATGAGACGAGATCTTCAGACGATCCGCTCAGATCGAAACGACACAATCACACTCGGAGCTACTGGCTCTATCGAGACCGACGTTCTCACAAAAGGCCACGGCCTGCTGATGAAGAACATTCTCGGCACTTCAGCTGGACCCACCCAGCAAGGAGCCACAGCTGCTTATCTTCAGACCTTCTCGTCTGATGACACAGGCCCGACTGGATCACTGACTACTCAGGTGTCCCGAGTCGACGCAGGTGGCACCCTGCGGACCTTCAGCTACAACGGATGCGTCCCCACTGGCTTCAACATCACCCAGAATCTCGACGAAGCTCTGAAGCTCACCGTCGACTTCGACGCCGAAGAGGAAGTCACAAGCGAGTCCGAAGCGACTCCGAGCTACCCAGCCTCGACTGACGTGCTTGACTTCACGATGGCAACCGTCGAGATCGACGACTCAGCTGTCTCCAGCTTTACGTCCTTCAGCCTGGACGCAGATCTCGGCATGAAGACCGACCGACGATTCCTCAAAGGATCAGCGATCAAGTCACAGCCGAAGCGTTCCTCGGTCCCTGCTTACACAGGCACCATCGAGGGCGAGTTCGAGGACTTGACACAATTCGCCGCCTACGCAGCTGGAACGACATTCAAGCTCGAATTCATCTGCACCTATCCCACGGCGATATCTGGCTCCTACTATCCGAAGCTTCATGTCACTCTTCCCGTTTGCAAGTGGACAGGCTCAACGCCGGTCGCTTCGCTCGACGACATGACGACGATCTCGCTGCCCTACACCGTTCTTTTCAACGGCTCCGACGCCGCTGTCCAGATCGAATACATGAGCACCGACACCAGCTTCTAGTGGCTAGGACGATCACCACCCAGCGGACGCTGCCAACAGTTCGAGGCTCGAACAAGTCACTCATCGCAGCTGGAGGAGCGAAAGAGCTCGCGATGTCTCTTCGTCGTCTCGGCGACAAAGAGCTCTCCGCTGAGATGAAGGCAGCCTCGAAAGCAGCAGCCCAGGAGGTCGTCCCCTACGCACAGAGGCGAGCTCCAGTTCAATCTGGAAAGCTCCGAGCATCGATCAAGGCTGACGCCACAAGATCGATCGCAAAGATCAAAGCAGGCTCCCCGAGTCGGGTCCCCTATGCCAGGGCGATCCACTCAGGGCGCTACGTCAGAGCAACAGGGCAACGCACCAAAGGTGTCCCCTACATCAAGAAGGCAATCCCTGAGGCATGGCCTCAGCTTGTTAAGGCCTACACAAAAGGCCTCAACAGGGTCGCCGACAAATTCAGAAAAAAGCATGGCGCACACCGAGTCACTGGGAGGTTCCAGAAATGACAGACGCCGACGACACACTCAACTTCGACATCAATGATCTCACTATTGCTGAGATCGTCGAGATCGAAGAGCTCACAGGATTGCCCTTCGACGCAATGGGCGACTCCGAGAAGCCGAAGGGGAAGATGCTTCAAGCTCTCGCCTACATCACGAAGCGACGAGCCGACTCATCTTTCACTTATGAACAGGCCGGAGCTCTGAAGATCAACCTGGACTCAGGCGACGCGGACCCTACCGACGGCGACGAGTAGTCAACATGGCGCTCGTCGCCCATCGATTCGGATTCTCCTGGGCGGATATGCAACACATGAAGCTCTGGGAGTTGGCAGCCCTCATGGAACAAATCAAACGGGAACAAAACCAACAGAGAATCAACGAGCGAGCAGGCCGCTAGGAGGCTCCTATGGCTGGAACCAAGCCCATCGTCATCAATATTCAGGGCGACGATTCCAACCTACGGAAAGTCCTCAAAGGCGCAGCAGGTCGAGTCGACGGCTTCGCCAAGAAGATCGGCAAGCTCGGCGTCAAGGCTGGCACCGTTTTCGCTGCTACAGCTGGAGCCGTAGGCGTCACAGGCATCAAGGCCTTCGGCGAGTTCGAGAAGGGTATGCAGGAGGTCTTCACCCTCATCCCTGACGCAGGCAAAGAGACCTTCGACAAACTAGAGAAACAAGTCAAAGACTTCTCCAAAGAGTTCGGCGTCCTACCTGAGAAAACGATTCCTGCCCTGTACCAAGCAATCTCGGCAGGTGTACCTCGGGACAATGTGTTCGAGTTCCTCGAAGTCGCACAGAAAGCAGCGAAGGGCGGCGTCACCGACCTAGAGACAGCAGTCGACGGCATCAGTTCCGTCGTCAACGCTTACGGCTCAGAGGTCCTCTCGGCAGGTGAAGCCAGCGACCTTCTTTTCACAGCTGTCAAGCTCGGCAAAACCGACTTCGCTCAACTGAGCGCCTCTGTCTTCCAAGTCGCTCCGATCGCATCAGCAGTAGGCATCGACTTCGAGAACCTGACAGCAGCCTTCGCCAACCTCACCGCCCAAGGCGTTCCGACCTCGGTCGCAGCGACCCAGATGAAGGGAGCGATGGCGGAGCTCGCCAAAGAAGGCACAAAAGCAGACGTCGCCTTCCGAGACCTCACTGGTCAAGGTCTACAGACGTTCCTGAAGAATGGTGGCTCCTTCGAGGAGGCCATTGTCAAACTCAAAGAAGGAGCCGACAAAGCAGGCATCAGCGTGCTTGACCTTTTCGGAAGTGTGGAGGCAGGTCAGGCGATCCTCGCTCTCACAGCAGATGGAGGAGCCGCATTCAGCGACTCCCTCGAAGCTATGCGAGGTTCAGCTGGAGCCACTGAGACAGCCTTCGAGACAATGAACAAAGGCTTCTCCGCCGACATGGAGAAGATCAAAGCGAACCTCAAAGTCCTCTCCATCGAAATCGGATCACGCCTCGCACCGTTCGTCGCTAAAGCCTCAGCAGCAATCCTCAAAGGATTCCAAAAACTCGGACCCACACTCAAAAAACTCAGAGAACGAGCAACAGAGCTCGCAGAAAACATCCGAGAACGAGCACTCCCAATCCTCCGCAGACTCCGAGACATCTTCGTCATCGTCGCAGAGAAGACCATGCAGGTCTGGTCGGCGATCTACGAGTACCTCGCACCAGGCATCAAAGACCTCGCAGACAAAGTCAGAGACCTAGCCGAAAACGCATTCGCCAAACTCAGAGAGATCTTCGACTCGATCCCCTGGACCCAAGTGTTCGAGGCGATCGCAGAGTTCGCAGAAAAAGCTCGGGCAGCTGTCATGGACTTCGTCCGAGACATCCCCAACAANTTCCGAGAGGCNACAGCGTTNATCGAACGCAACAAAGACGCCTTCATCCTTCTCGCAGGAGCAATCGGNGGCCTAGTCACTGGCCTCATGCTGTACAACGTCTGGCAAAAGATCACCGCCACCTGGACAGCGATTGTCGCAGCGAAAACAGCTGTGCTCACAGCCATCATGGCTCTCAACCCTGTGATGATCGTCGTCGCAGCATTCGCAGCTCTGATCGGAGTTCTCGTCGCTGCCTATTTCAGGTTCGAGCGAGTCAGAGAGATCGTCGACAACGTCTTTAACTTCTTCCGCAACGACTTCATCCCGATCGTCATCGAGGTCAAAGACACAGTCATCGAGATGAAAGACCGAGTGGTCGCAGCGTTCACCAGGATCAAGGACTATCTCGTCAACACCTTCGGGCCAGCAGTCCAGGTCATCATCGACTTCGTCGTCGACCTGTTCGTCTACCTGAAGAAACAGATCAAACTCTTCGTCGACCTAGTTCGAGCAATCTTCGACGGCGACTGGAAAGAAGCCACCAAGATCTTCGCAGAGATGGTCGGCAACGCCATCGGCTTCATTGTCGACTTCTTCAAGAAACTCCCAGGGCGACTACTCAAAGCACTCCCCCCGATCATCTTCGCTCTCATGGACATCGCCAAAGCCTTTAGCCAGTTCCTACTGGAAAAGGTGGCGCGAATCATCACTAAGATCGTCGACTTCTTCATAGGTCTCCCGAAACAACTGCTCGACGCAGGCATCCAGATCGCATCTGCACTCCTCGAAATGGGCATCGACTTCGGTCGAAAGATCATCGACGGAATCGTCGAAGGTCTCAGACGAGCTGGCGGAGCGATCAGCTCCTTCATCATGGGACTCGTCCCAGACGTCGGGTCTATCGTCGACTCCATAGTCGGCGGAGCAACAAGCAAAGCCAAAAGCCTCCTCGGAGCCATCTCACCCTTCGCCAAAGGTGGCATCGTTACGAAGCCGACCCTCGGACTCGTCGGCGAAGCAGGACCTGAGGCGATCATCCCACTGAGCAAGGCAGGCCAGATGGGAGGAACCGTCGTCAACATCAACGTCACCACAGGCGTCGGAGATCCCGTCGCTATCGGAGACGAAGTTGTCGAGGTTCTCACAGCCTGGCAACGAGCGAACGGAACAATCCCAGTCGACACCTCGGCGGCTTAGTCATGGCAACAATCGTCACCACAGTCGAAATCGCCTTCGACGGGACAATCTTCGTCGACATCTCAGACAGGACCACCAAAGTCCGCATCAAGTACGGACGAAGAAGAATCCTCGACGAGTTCTCCACTGGCACCGCCTCGATCACCATCGAGAACAGAGACAACTTCCTCACGCCAGGACACAGCGACTCGACCTACGGCAACACTCAGCTCATCAACCGAGAAGTCCGAGTCTCGACAGCTGTCACAGGCGGCACCGATTCCCACTCCACCTACCTCTGGAGAGGCTTCATCGCCGACGTCGACTACACAGCTGGACAACAGACCTCGACTGTCGTCATTCGCACAGTCGACGGATTCGACAAACTCGCCAAAGCATCCATCTTCAATCAATCGTTCTCCGAGGCTTACACAGGAGTCAGGATCGCAGAGATCCTCGACCTGGCCTCGGTCAACTATCCAAACTCGACGAACCCCGAGGACCGATCCATCGACCTCGGAGCTATCAAGGCAACAGCAACATCGAGCGCAGTCACAGCAACAGCTCTCGATTACTGCAAACAGCTCGCACGAACTGAGAACGGTCGATTCCTGGTCAATCACGCAGGAACACCGAGCGCCACCAACAAAGGCGGCATCCTCAGCTTCTTCGAGATCAACAATGCCACCGAAGCAGGCATCACGATCTCCGACGCTGTGACTCTTCCATCAGGATCAGTCGAAGCCAAGAAGCTCCAGCTCGAATGGGGCAGCGAGCAGCTCTTCAACTCTTACGAGTTCACAGCTTCTGACAGCTCGATCCAGACAGGAAGTGCCAGCTCGTCGATCACCAAGTACGGCGAGCGAGTCATTAAGCGAACCCTGCTCTCTGATGCAACAGCGTCAGATGAAGCAGGCACCTACTTCATTTACCTCCACAACGAGCCAGCGCTTCGAGCGTCCTCGGTGATGGTCGACATCGATTCAGCGACGACAGCTGATGCTGAACAAATGCTTCACGTTCACGTCATGTCAGCTCTCTCCCTGAGCTACCTACCACCAGGCAGCTCCACCACTCTCACTGGCGAGTACGTCATCGAGGGAGTCGATCTCGACATTCAAGTTCGAGACATGGCAACCAACGCCTCAAAGATTCGAGGCATCTACAACACAGCGTCGGCAGATGCTGGCTTCTGGATTCTGGGCGACACCGTCCTCGGGTCCTTCCCAACAATTCTCGCTCCGAGTTGGCTCGTGACTGGCGGCTTCCGCCTGGACGATCCTGATCGAGGCGTTCTACCAGTCACCCTCTAAAGGAGGACACTATGGCCGGACTCGGCTGGCAACAATGGTCAACGGGCGACACCGTCTCAGCGTCCAACTTCCAAGGTTTTCTCCAAGACCAAATCATCCAGGTCTACGCAACGACCACCGCCAGAGACACAGCGAACCCGTCGCCCAGTCACGGACAATGGGCCTTCGTTACTGCGGACGACACTCTCTACTATCGATCGAGCAGCG
>PAXL01000011.1 GCA_002714465.1 Gemmatimonadota bacterium
CTCTCACGGAAGACTCTTTCGCATTCTGCGGCGGCGTGTTTCCGTGGGACGCGTCTTCGTGGTCCCGCCCTTCCTCTACCGCTTAAGAACCCCGATATCACAAGTCCCAGCATCACAGTACCAGATCTCACCGTTTGACCGGACCGTCATCCCGTGGACTTCATCCGGCTCGTCCACCCGGAACACATCGTAGATGCGACCACTCTCTGCGTCCATCAGCATCACCGTACCCGAGGACGTATCCGACACCCAGAGCCTGCCGCTCTCGTCCCACCCGATCCCGTGCACGCGCAGTCCACCCGTCGAGAACTGACCAACCTCTTCCCAAGTCTCCGCATCCATAACGTGGATCCGCTGGGTCGGTGGTCCTGCCACATAAACCTTCCCGTCCTTCCATTCGATACCGTGCGACCCGGTTTTCTTCGTGTCGCCACCCACGAGTTCGCGACCGGCAGTAAGCCCGACGCCCGGATCCGGATACCGTGCGATTGTCTTCCCATCCTCCGGATCGATCTTCACCACTTGTAGCTCGAAGGTAGAAGTGATCCAGACGGCCCCATTACCGATCGTGATACCACTAGAGTGTTCTGTCTCGGTGTCGAACTCGTGGAGCACCTCACCCGAATCCCAATCCATCTTGTGCACCTTCAGGTTCACCTGATCGATGCACCAAAGACCGTCTTCCGCCGCCTGAAGTCCGTTCGGCTGAGGTCCGGGGCTCTTGAACCGTTTCTCAACGCTCGCCGTATATTTCGCCACGTATGTCCTCCCTTCTGATGTCCCAGCTGGCCAGACACAATGTAACCCCCTACTCTTCCCGGTCCAGCCTTCATTCGATCGAAAAGCAACGGGCCATCCTCTGCGTAAGAATGGCCCACCCCAGCAAAGCACTTCCCCCCGACAGCCGTGGCTCTAGCGGTGACGAGTGGCGGGATCTCTACCTATCACACCCGGATGATTTTGAAGACGACTCCCGTGACCACAGCGGTTCCAAACAGGTTCTACATCATCGGATGCGCTGGGCATTGCAGTTAGACCACTGTTGCCAGACCGAAGCCGTCTCACGACATCTTCATCCGCCATCGGGCCCGAGCAGTGGGGCGAGTCGGTTATCGCACCCATCTCGGCAGGTTCGATTAGGTGATGCGATCTTCGTGCTTCGACTTCTCTGCCACAACCCGACCGCGAAGCAGAGTGAACAGGAACCGGATCTCATCCGATACCCGGTTCGCTATCTGCTTGAATTATCCTCTCTTGATGGTCAAGTCACCGTAATCAGAGTCAACAGAACCACGTGATTTTCGACACATAATAGCCGTACGTAGGAAGGGCCCGTTTCCGATGTAACATTAGGTTTTTTCTAGCCTTGCATACCCCCAAATTGCTTGACCATCAACGTTCAGTTTAGTATATTAACCGCTCAGTGGGCGATTAGCTCAGGTGGTTAGAGTGCTTGCTTGACATGCAAGAGGTCACTGGTTCAAGTCCAGTATCGCCCACCATTTCTTTAAATACAATGTGTTACGGCCTTGGGATGTCATTCCTGGGGCCGTTTCTCATGCACCCAGGCAAGGGGTCAGTCTCTCCTTCCGGGCCGCACGGGCGTTCCAGTAGATCGGGAGTTATGTGTAAGAGGTTGGTGTAAGTACCCAAGTAGCCCCGTTTTTTCAGAGCCCCTAATTTAGATATCGGAGGCGGGGAAACACAGCCTCCTTCGACGTGTAGGCGGGATGGTCTCGAGGGTTGCAAGGTGCTCACGCTGCCCCCGTCCCGGCGTGCGCAAATGAGAGGAATCTTCGTGCAGCCCCAATCGATCCATGATCTGGCGCCAGTCGATCTGCCACCACACCCACGCGTATTCGTCACTGGGGAAGGCTTACAGTGTTGTCGTTCACTGACCAAGGAAGCCGTCTGGGCCCAGGCCGCGTTGAGCCGCCTGCTAGAAGCGGCCGATGTGCCGTGCAAATGGGGTGACCCCACGCGCCCCGATCATGGGTCGGAGATGCTGAACCAAGCCTTCCGCCAGATTCTCGCTTTCCATCTTACTGACCGAGGGTCGTACCGCGATTCGGCTCTCGCAGCATTCAGGCGAGTCTCTGAGGCCTATCTGCGCTGGCCACTCGTGGACGACCACACTCGTGGGGCCGCTTATGGACTGGGCGAATCCAGGTTTACCATTACGCTGGCCCGAGTCTACGATCTACTCGCATCGGAGGGCCTTGCCGATTCCGACCGCAAGCTGTTCCTGCAGGCTCTGGCCCTCACCCAGGAGACCACTGACCGGTGCCGCCATACGACCTGCGGAAATCACAACACCTGGAACCTCGCTGCCCGCCTTGCGGCAGGCCTGTCGAGCGGCGAGAGGAGCCTCGTGCACGATGCGCTCTACGGCTGGGAGTTCAACGGCGTACCCCGCTACGGTCTCATACACCAGCTCCGACACGACATCCTGTCTGACGGGCTGCACTGGGAGCGCACGCCCGGATACCATTTCTACACCCTGATGGCGCTTACGAGTGCGGCCACGATGCTGGCCAACGCAGGCGTAGACATCTGGCACGCCGAGTTGCCCGCCCAAATGAGGGATGACGGACACGACTTGCATCGAGCTTACGGACCAGAAGGGGGCAAGTGTTTGAAGGCTGCTTTCGACGCCCCATTTTACGCTACGTTGGGCAATGGTGACTTCAGCCTGCTCCACGACTCGGGGCTATCGAACTTGCGGGGTGTGTGGACGTGGGGCCCACTCTACGAGCTTGCGTACCAGACCTATGGCGATCCGAAGTACGCGTGGCTGCTTGCCCGGATCGAGCGAGAATACGCGGACTGGCCCAAGCGGAAGTATCCGCACCTACCCATGTCACTGCAGTCTCCGGCAGGAGAGTGGGATTTTGTCCTGTTGAAAGACGCCGAGCACCCGTCGGGGCATTTCTCCCTTGCAGAGGACTGCAGCATCTCCCTGGCGGGGGTACACCGCAAGGGTTGCACGCTATTCCCGATGACGGGGGTGTCGATTCTGAGAAGTCGGCCGGAGGATGCAAACGGCAACGCCGTGCAGATGTTCTGGGGGCCGCACAGCGCCGGGCATCAGAGCCCTGCGGCGCTGTGCCTGGACCTGTATGCCAACGGCCGCTGTCTGAGCGCGTCCCCACAAACGGCCGGGTACGAGGATCCACTGCACCTTACTTGGCTACGATCGACAATCGCTCATAACACGGTGACCGTAGATGGGCGGCCGATGGTCCCTTATGACAGGAACGCCGATTCGATTTGGAAAACGGACAGGGCGCGAGGTATAGAGTCCGACGGGGTTCTGGAGCTGTTCCAGCCGGAAGGTCTCTTCAAGGCGTGCCGAGCTTCGAATGAGGCCGTGTACCCGGGCATACGACTGGACCGAACGCTGGTTCTCACCAACCGCATTGTCCTGGACCTGTTTCGGGTCGTCGGAGCAGACCCGCACCGATACGACTACGCGATGCATATTCTGGGAACGCCGACCACAACAACGGAGAGTCAGGGCGGAGTATCCTTCCGGGACGCCGGGTATCGCCACTTCGAGAATGTGAGAGCGATCAAGGCGCCGACCGGCGCCGCCGATCTCGCTTGGGAAACAGCGTGCGGTCAGCTGCGTGCCGTGGTGCAAGCCGGGTACGGATCCGAATTCATACTTGCCGATGATCCGATTTCAGAAGAAGTGCAGACCCTGGGCGCACTGGAGCCAATTCCCCGTCCGAGTGCGCTCATTGTTCGATCCAGAGGAGACCAGGCGATGTTTATGTCGCTGTGGAGCACCGAGACCCACGACCTGGGCATGACCGTCGAAGACGGTCGTGCCGATGGAGATGTCGCGGTGCAAACGCGGATCGGATCGCAGATTGAGCGATGGCATCTGCCGTGGGCGGCTGAGGAAGTAACCCGCGAGCGACTCCCGGATAGTGTCGAACATATCGAACAGACCTGAGCAGCGACTGGGAGCAACGCCGCCCACGTTGATTACGGAGGATGTGTTGTTGACAATGAAGTTGGGAGCNGATATTTCAGAAGAGCCGGCAATTTGGCGAAACCTGAAGCANGCAGGGGCTTTTCAGGAATNNAAATAGCCCAATCATTCCTAAACATTTCNTTTAATTCTTATGCGGTTCTTTATTCCGGGCGAATATCCCACACGTGGATNGTGCAGGCGTCACTCTTACTCCCAATATCCAGATTGGNCNCCACACAGGCGGAGAANTCAAGGTAATGCAAGCATTCAGAGAAAGGATTTGGTGTGCAATCAACGCACCCTGGGCAAACTAACGATTCCAAAATCAATGTCCTGTTCATCACGCTTGACGACCTGAGGCCCCAACTCGGTTGCTACGGTCAGGATGAGATACACAGCCCGAATATCGATGCGCTGGGTGAAAGCGGGACGGTATTCAATCGGGCTTACTGTCAACAAGCTGTGTGTAACCCATCCCGTGCCAGTGTGATGACGGGCCTGAGACCCGATAGCGGNCGTGTGTGGGATCTACGAACACACTTCAGGGATATGAATCCTGATGTTGTGACGTTGTTCCAGCACTTCAAGAACAATGGCTACCACTCTGAAGGCGTCGGCAAGATCTACCACCAGGGTCACGGGAATCGGGATGATCCAATGTCATGGTCCGTGCCACATCGCGTACCGGACATCAGCAATTACGCCCTCGACGAGAGTAACGCGATCCTCCAAGCAAATATAGAGGCGTCGAAAGCCCGCGTTGAACGCGGTGAGNCAGCAGGTATTTCGAATGGTCCTGCATCAGAAATCGCAGATGTAGACGACGACAATTACAAGGACGGAATTACGACAGACTGGGCACTGGAAGCGCTGGATCGGTTGAAGGATGAATCATTCTTTCTAGCAGTAGGGCTAGTTAAACCCCACCTCCCTTTCTGTGCCCCGAAGAAATACTGGGATCTTTACGATCCCTCTCAGATCACGCTCCCGGAAAATGACTATCTGCCAGAAGATGTGACCGAGTGGTCGGCCACTGACTGGGGTGAGTTGAGGAAATATGACAATATACCTGCAGAGGGACCTCTTCCGGAGGCACAGGCTCGCCATCTGATTCACGGATACTACGCGTGTGTCAGCTACATCGACGAGCAAATCGGAAAATTGATTGATCGCGTCAAAGTTCTGGGGCTATGGGAGAACACGGCAATCGTGCTTTGGGGTGACCACGGTTGGAAACTCGGCGAACACGGGCTGTGGTGTAAGCACACAAACTTCGAATTGGATACGCACTCACCCCTTATCGTCAGGGTACCTGGTCAAGCATCGGTTGGGAAACCCAGTGACTCGCTGGTCGAGTTCGTTGACATCTATCCGACGCTCACTGAAGCAGCCGGACACAAGCAACCCGACCATCTGGAAGGCACGAGTCTGCTGCCCTTGCTAGATAACCCGGACAGAGCCTGGAAGCTAGCGGCATTCAGTCAGTATCCGCGGCCAAAGAATATGATGGGGTATTCGATGAGGACGGATCGCTATCGGTACACAGAATGGGTGGANCGAGAGACCGGAGAAGTGGGTGCGAGAGAGCTCTACGATCACGTTAACGATCCAAACGAGAACGCGAATGTAGCGAACCGGGCGGAGAACAAGGAAAAGGTGGAACAACTGGCGAAGATGATGGATGAGGGATGGGAAGGTGCAAAGCCCCAGGTAACCGATTGAAAANCATTCAACGCAAATCCTGAATTTTTGAAGCCAGACATCTGANGAAAAAATTGAACACGCGTCAAGGGTCTGTTACGGAACCGTTCGACTATGATGAGGATCCGGATCGGTTTCGGACCAACGTCTCGGTCGTGGAGCGATACGGACTGGTTGGTGACGTACACGAAGAGGTTGCTGCCCGGATCACGGCAGAGGATCTCTGGCCAGCACTCGACTTGGGCTGCGGTGAGGGGCGGCTCCAGCGTGCGTTTGGGGATAGGGGCCTGATTTCAACTGATTTGTCCAGGACCGTGCTGAAGGTGGCTCCACATCCTAAATGCTGTGCGGACATGACTCATCTCCCGATTCGAGATAGGAGTGTCGGCAGTGCTTCAGCCCTCTGGTGCCTGTATCACGTTAGCGAGCCCCTCCAGGCAATCCGCGAGGTTTACCGGGTCCTCCGCCCAGGAGGCTTGTTCGTCGCTTGTGCNCCCAGCCAGTACAATGACCCTGAAATGGCGCATCTCTTCCCAGATCCGACCCCGACGCCGTTCGACTCTGAGGTTGCCGCAGAATTGGTCGGGGAAGTGTTTGGAGAGGTGCACGCCGATCGATGGGACGTGCACGCCGTCAGATTACCGGACGAGGAAGCCGTTTTCGCCTATCTCCGTGGCAGACGGAAGTCGCGTGAGGAAGCGGCGGAACTCGCGAAAAAAGCCGCTCCCCCTCTCAAACTGACAAAGCGAGGAGCGTTGGTTTGGGCGTATAGGAGATGACAGCCATTTCCGGCAAGGCGGGAATCCCACAACCACGTGAGCTATCGCGCTGTATCTTCTCCTCAGGAGGTCCCCATAGCCGTTTCACGCCCGTCAGCATCATCTGCCGACCAAATTAAAAAAGGCCAAGGAACTCCGAGCGTGAACTCAAGTCCTTGACCTTTTCTGACAGTTGTGATTAAGCGTCTGAATACCTGCTTTAAGCCACTAATCCTTCTTGAAGATAGAGTAGATGACCCAAACAGCCGCCAAACCAACGAGGCCCTGTCCGCCGAGGGCNCCAAAAATGTTGAGAATGTTTCCTACAACATCTCCGGGGATAAATGCCGCATCTGCCCCGAACAGAACCTGANCAACGATTGCCAAGGCAATCAATGCGATACCCACTTCGGTCAGTTTCTTGGCCAATCCCACAATTGTATCCAAGATATTCATAGCCCCCTCCATAACTGATGGACAAACTAACGGCGATCACCTTTAAATAGGATCTAATCCTGCCTGTAAACAAGACTAAAACTACCCCAAACTTCGCACAATGTTCCCTTTTAGGCAGTATTCTCCAAACTGATAGGCGAGTCTCACCACATTCTTTCCATTTTGCATAGATATGCGACAGTAAAGATCCACAAGGACCAGAGTGGATTGNGCGTAAGAAAAGATCATCGGTATACGATCCACACTGAGAGCGAAGATCCATTTCAAAAGCTGTGCGATAGCGAATGATAGCGACGTCACCAGCCTCTAGTCACGCCTCTGCCTTGTAGGGCTGCTCGAATTCCTGATTGCTCAGTTCAGTGATCTTGGGCTGAGTGGCAACACGCGCCATACCATCAGCGCAGGCCTGAAACAATCTTTGCACCAAAATTCTTGATGGCATCTGGCAACTGAACTGACAAAGGGGTGCTGCACCAAACGCCAGACTCAGTGACTGCGAGAAGGCGATGGTTGTCACTTAGCCGTCGGTTGGGAGATCAGTAAGAATTACGCCCCGTCGAGCTTTCTTTCAGGGAAGGTTGTGATTCGATGCGGCGTCCTGGTGGGCTGCCAAAAGCANGCGAATCTTAGAAGGGTTTGGGACTGCAGGAGTGATCGTTCGGGTTCCTGCGCGCTCAGGAAGGCGGAAAACCGCCCCTTTTCTGGGACTGCACTTCGTAGGTAGCTACCATTTGTCGCCTGCAGGATGCAGGCAACAAAAAACCCCGCAGAGGTTATCTGCGGGGGTTTTACTATCTCGGACCTCTCAGGGCCATCCGTTCTGCTTTGGCTCGGCGTCTCATCGCCTCCTCGCGCTTGCGCTTGCGCTTGAGCGAAGGTTTCTCGTAAAAGCGGCTCTTCTTGACGTCTTTTGTGATGCCCTGCTTCTGCATCTGGCGTTTGAGAATTTTGAGCGCCTTTTCAACGTTGTTGCCGTAGACCTCTACAATCATGAAGCCCCCTTCTGATCGTTGTTTACTCCGGAAACCGCTGACCAATGAGACTCCCCCAGAGCCTGAAAACAATGCAGCGCATTAACGCTAAAGTCAAGCTAGGATTGAGGCCGGTTTCCAAGGGATTAACATACCAAATTCCGGGACCTGCGCGAGATCAAAATTCACTTGTGACCCGAAATTTCCATAAAAACCCCTTAAAATGGGACTTTCCCGGCTGACCGATCTTTATCAAATCCGGTAGATCAAGGACATCCTTGGACTCGGTAGTCGANGAATTCGTGCTCATTTTCGCATCTCTAACATTTCGTTATAGCCCTAACCCTTCGATCATCTTTTCCAAATTTTTTCGCTCTTCGGGTGTCACGGGCTCTCCAGGAGCCCTCGGAGGACCACAATCGACGCCAATTCGGATCCCGACCGCTGCCTTGATCGTGGCGTGGAAACCGCGGCCCGGGATCGAGATTGCTTCCCAGGCACGTCGAGCCCGATCCTGCGCCTGCTCGGCCAATCTCAAATCCCCTGCCCTGTATGCGTTCCAGACGTCGACCCAGAGCTCCGGGAGCGCGTTGGGCGGTCCGTCCACACACCCCGTTGCACCAATCGTCAGGCCTGGCAGCATCAGCAGACAGTTGCCCGTCATGCAATCCAATCCCATCTTCGAAAAGGTCCAGACATTCGCGAACGGCAGCGCCGAGTGTTTAAGGCCGCGAAGTTGCGTGACACCTTCCTGGATCTTTCTCATCAGATCAACCGTAATCTCGACACCCGTGGCAGAGGGCAGGTTGTAGACGAACAAAGGCAGATCTGCCGCCGCTCCCACGATCCTGTAGTGCGCCACGATCTCGCTATCCGACCTCCTGTAGAAAAATGGAGGAACGCAGCAGATCGCATGACAGCCAACAGCCGCAGCGTGGTCCGCCAGCGCCGCGGCACGATCCGTCGTCGGCGCACCGACGTGCATGATGATCTTCGCTCGATCCCCGACCACATCCGTGGTGATACTTGCCACACGCCGGTTCTCTTCGTCCGACAACAGNACGCTCTCACCCGTTCCACCCGCCACCCAGAAACCGTGAACGCCTGCATCAAGGTTGAACTCAAGAACTCGACGCAGCGCCTCTTCGTTCAGATTCCCCTCCGAGTCGCTCGGCGTGATTAGCGCAGGTACGATGCCTTTGAATTGGCCCAATTTAATCGCCTCTTTGATAGTCGGTCCCCCTCGAAAACCTGCTCCTAGCCGTCAAGCGAGTCCGGGTGTCCCTCTTCCAACAGTCGCGCCGAATACGCATCNATCGCNTCGTTCGCCTCTCGGATTTCCTCCGGCAAGATCACCCGCTTCATGACGAGCTACTCCGTGAGATCCCCGAAATAGCGTTCGCGTGATTTCATACGGTCACCGCATCATCTTGAAAGACGTTCGATAAGCCACGGGATCGACTTCCTGCCGTTGAACATGTGACCACCCCGATACCGATGCAAACCGATCGAGTCGGCGACGCCCAAGCGGTCGTATGCACCGTACACCAAAGAATAAGCAGGCTCGTGAGGATAGCGTGTGTCCGACAGCCCGGACTCGACAAACTGGTCCCTTGGTGCGATGAGCGCCGAGATGTCTGGCATGTCGCAGAGGAGCCCGATCNTGAACGGATGGTGACAGATACAATGACCGTGCCACGTGGTCTGGACGAATGTAGTGAAGAACCCGCTTAGAACGACGGATCGGATTCTCTGATCTAGAGCTGTCAGAACCTGCGACAACCAGCACCCCCCGGAAAGCCCCGCACACCCTATCCGTGAGTCTTCGACCTCGGGCAGCGAAGCGAGCAAGTTCACTCCGGCCATTAGATCAAACACCCTCAGACCGGTCAAATCAATGCCCATCTGGTTCAGTCGTGCCCACGCCANAAAGCAACCGTGACTGTCCGCGAGTTTCCTGNCCGCGTCGATGTCTCGCTCCCCCATCCCTGCATTGTCGGGGGCCAGAACGACTGCGCCCCTTTCCGCAATCTCGTGTCCATAGGCCACCCCAGCCGGATCAGCTAGTCCGACGACGGCATCCTTCGCTCCCTGTGTGTGACCGTGAGGGCACAGAACGGCAGGCCGTGGCCCAGGGATCTTCGGGCAAAGCAGATACGCCGGGATCCTGTGACCGGGAACCGCTTCGTATACGATCTTGCGTCGAACGTAGGACCCCAGATCCTCTTCAGACAGAACATCAAACTCAGGANCAGGCACCTTCCCGAGGGCATCCAGCGTCAGCACCTCTCGCAAGGCCTGTCTCAGCTTTCTGCGCCAGACCTGCCACGCGACAGGGCTTTTGCCTGATGGCATCGACAGAGTCCGCTTTGTCTCAAAGTATGACTGGTTCAGGGCATCTGCAGTACCAAGCGACCTGACCGGCGCCTCCGTCAGGGGCTGCACGAACGGCTGCCTTTGCGCTGTCACTCGCCTCAAACTCTCGCTCCTTTGGTCCACAAGATAGTGTTACATTGGCCAACCGTCATTTCGAGCGAAGCCAATAATCCTGTTCCGATCGACCCATGTCACTGCGGATCTCAAGACTCACTCTGTTTAGGGCCATCCTGCTCATATTGAGCCTGTATACGACAGGATGTCTTGCTCCCGACCCCGGTGGAGATCGTCCATCAGAGCTGACGGAACAGAAGCAGACCCAGACGATTGCGACTTCGGCTGCACCCGCCATCATCAATACTAAGATCCTGGCTCAGCGCTCGTTCGAGGAAGCGCCGATGCTGAGTGCTATGGTCAACGCAGGGAAGCTTCCCGCCGTGTCTGATCGACTCCCCGACAANCCGCTCGTCATACGACCNATCAACCGGATCGGGGTATACGGTGGCTCGTTGCGAAGAGCCCTCACGGGTGACATCGTCCAGACACCAGGCCCCGCGAAGTCCATGGCCGAGAACCTGATGGGCTATTCGCGCCCGCTTCCAGACAGCCTCGAGCTTCAGCTCGCAGAAAGGGTCACCTTCTCCCACGGTGGCCGAGTCGCCCAATTCAGGTTACGAAAAGGATTGCGCTGGTCAGACGGCCATCCTTTCACCGTAGACGACATCCTGTTCTTCTATAACGACATAGTCATGAACGCAGATGCCCGTGAAGGTGTTGCCCCCCCTGCCGGCTGGATAGTCGAGGGTAAACCGATGGTGTTCGAGAAGGTAGACGCCCTGACCCTTCGTGTCTCGGCGACGAAACCGATGGGCCGCGTACTCCATCAGTTCGCGCGTGAACTGACCGCCGCCCCAAAACACGCGCTCTCTCACCTACATCCGGACTACAACGAGAACGCCGCATACGATGTATTCAGGGACAGCACAACGGCGGCCATGAGACGGATCAAGCCGGGGATCCCGTCGATGTCAGCCTGGGTGCCCGTGGAGTGGATTCGAGGCCAACGAATCGTTTACGAGCGCAACCCCTATTACTACAAGGTCGACACCGAAGGAAACCAGCTTCCTTACGCGGACAGCCTGGTCTTCAACGTCATCCAGGACCCACAGGTCATCCTGCTCAAATTCATCAACGGCGAGATCGACCTCTTCGGACGATACACACGTATCGACATGTTCCCGGTCCTCAAGTCCGAGGAGGTGAAAGGTCAGTTTAAGCTTCGGATCACGGGACCCAACCGAGGACCCACCTACCACCTCAACTGGGACGCGCCGAACCCGAAGCTCCGGGCCGCCTTCCGTGACAAANGAGTACGGATAGCGCTGTCACACGGTGTCAACCGGGAGGAGATGAATCAGATCGTCTTCCACGGCCTGCTTGAGCCTTCCGGATACTCCTTCGGACCGCTTAGTCCATACTTCTCGGAGGAAGCATACCACCGGTATGTCGATTACNACCCCGAACGTTCACGTGCTCTGCTGGACGATGCCGGCTACGTGGACCGAGACGGCGATGGGTATCGCGAGTTCCACGACGGGTCCGTGTTCGAGATGACGATCGACTTCGTCCACCCCGGGGGCATGTTCAACGGTGGACCCGTATCCGAGCTCCTGACAGATCATTGGAAGGACATAGGTGTCAAAGTTCACCTGAACGGCGGACTCAGAGACATCATCGTACCCAGACGCTACAACAACGAGTTCGAAGTCCACTACTGGGGGCTGGAGGGCCCGAACGACCCGTTGACCTATGCCATCGGCTGGGGCATCCTCGGATCGAATGTGCCCTACTGGCATCAGAATGCATCGAAAGAAGGTCCAAAATGGCTTTGGGAGGCGACGGAATCCATTCAGCTCGCCATGACGACGACGGAGCCAGACAGTTTGCGTCTGCACATGCAGAGAGTCCGCGACCTGCACTCGGAGAACGTTCCCCTGATCACGATCGGGTCTGTCTTTAATGTTTGGGGTGCGAACACACGGTTAGGGAACGTTCCCACAGACAACGTCGCGGACAATGCNTTCCTTGGTTGGAGCCGTCCTGTGTTCCACGAGCAAATCTTCATCCGGAAATAGCCACCCTAAATTTGCGTAGAGCAACTATCTAAAAGACCGACTCGACAAGTTGAACGAATTCGTCGACCCCGAGACAAAACTGGCCAAAGCCGCCAGATTCCGTCACAAAAACGCGACAGTCGACTTTCGTGTTTTCGTGACTAAGGTCTAGTTCCACGAAGTCAGACCCAGCAGCTTCTCCCCCAGATCGGTTAGTGTCGCCGGACCGTAGTGCTCGGCCTCCCACCCCCGAGCGTCCCCTGGCCACCCTCCCATCGGCCGCACCTCTCGCCAAGAAGAAACCCGTGCTTCCCTCGCCTCTTCATTCTCGAAGTGCGCCGGACGCATCGTGATATACTGCGCCAGACGGGGAACACGCGATCTGTTATGCCCATTCCCATGCGCCAGCAGCCTATGCCAGATCAGCAGATCNCCCGCCTCCCCGGGGATGGCCTCAACCGTCAACCCGTCGAGATCCGGCTGTCTGGGATTCCGGTCCTCGGGCTGGCTCTTCACCCACTCGGGAAAAGTGTTGTGGAATCCGGGCACGCACTGAAAGCCACCCTGATCGCTTGCCGTATCCGTCAGATACATTACTCCCTGTACACCGAACGGAATCGGGTCGTGCGACGTATCGTGATCCCAATGAATCATGCCNTGGTGGTTCCACTCGGGGTTCTGGTCACGCACGGGAGGCTTCATGTTCGCACGATCCAGACTAACCCACAGATCCTCCCGTCCCAATAGATCTCGGAACGCTCCGTAAACTCGAGGAAACTGTCGGTTGTTCCAGATCGCCTGATGCTGATACATCTCGACCATACCGGCAAGTGAGATCGGGGAATCGTGGTCGTTGCAGCGTTCCCTAGGCAGACGCAAATACCAGTTCTCGGGATCCGACCCATCCACTTCCAGGAAATCCCAGATTGCCTGGATCATCGCGTCCAGGTTCTCCTGCGGGACCGCGTTCTTCACGATCACATACCCATTCTCTTCCCAGAACGCCCTATCTTCTTTGCTTATTACGTCCATTCACTCTCTCCTCGGATTGCCATGCCTGTCAAATGCGTGTTCTGTGATCTTATAAGCAAGAGCATCCCGGCGCACATCGTATANGAGGACNACATCTCCATAGGTTTACTCGATACGCGCCCGATCTGCCCGGAACACGTCCTCATCGTCCCGAAGACACACTTCAAGATGCTCCCCGATGTCGATCCGTCAATCATCTCCTCGTTCTTCTTGAACGTCCAGGTCATGTCGAAAGCCGTCCCACTAGCGATGGAGGCTGCCGGCAGCTTCGTCGCCATAAACAACAAGATTAGCCAGAGCGTTCCGCATCTTCACGTTCACGTCGTTCCGCGCAACCGTAAGGACGGCCTTCGCGGCTTCTTCTGGCCAAGAACAGTCTACGACAATGAAGCCCACGCATCAGAAACACGCGGGTCTCAGGGATTGGATTGAAGGTACTTTTCATAATATATACTGGAACACCAACGCAACCTTCAAGCCCAAAATAAATAGCGATTTGCGCTGACTGGGGAGGCTTACTTTACATTCTCTCCTATATGCGTTATCGAACGATTTCCTAGCGGTCTGCAACACTCGCTCGCCACCGTCACAACTAAGCGCTTTGACTTTGCGGACGGTCCGCCGTATTCTGGGCATCCATAAATGACTATTTATGTATGTGCGTCNACGTGACGTAGCTANTNCAACCTACGGAGTGACACATATGCCCGATAAGATATTGAACTCCGTCGGACAGCGTACAGGCCGGCTGAACGGTCCCGAAATCGTTACGGGCCGGACAACATACGCTGACGACATCCACCTACAAGGGATGCTGCACGGACGAGTGCTGCACAGCCCGCACGCACATGCGATCATCAAATCGATCGACGTGTCCAAGGCGAAGGCGCTTCCCGGTGTGGTCGACGTCTACACAGCAAAGGAAACGAAGGGCACGCCGTTGCTCGTGAAGAAGGAGGCTCGATACCAGGGCGATCGCATCGCCTTCGTCGTAGCCGAGGACCCGGACATCGCCGAGGACGCCGTTGAGTTGATCGAAGTCACCTACAAGGTCCTCCCTTCCGCAACAGACCCCTTCGATGCGATGCAGCCGGATGCACCACCAGTCCTGCTGGACGCACCGACCGAGGAAGTGATCGAACCGGATGGCCGTCGGCTGCAGAACATCGCGGCACGGAGCGAGCACACGGACGGCGATATCGATAAAGCCTTCGCCGAAGCCGATGCGATCGTGGAGGCGACCTATCGCACGCCTTTTTGGCACCAGACCTACATGGAACCGAATTCGTGCACGGCTCGCGTGGAGCCGGATGGTCGGATCACCCTGTGGACATCCTGTCAAGGCTCGTTCAACATACGTGACGCCGTCGCGGGTGCTCTCAAGATCCCTGAAGGCAACATTCGCGTGATCCCGCTCGAGATGGGTGGCGGATTCGGCGCGAAAAACGGGACCTTTGTCGAGCCGCACGCCGTGCTCGCCGCGATTCGGACGGGTCGCCCAGTCAAGATGCTGCTCAGCCGAGAAGAAGAGTTCTTCGATGGTCGTCCCGCTCCGGGATGCTGGGTACGCCTTAAGACCGCCGGCAAGAAGGACGGAACGATCACGGCCGTCGAGGGGAGGATCGCTTGGGATGGTGGAGTCTCCGGACGAAGCGGAGCGGTCAACCGACTGATCGGTCCTTATGTCATCCAGAACACGAAGCTCGAGGCCTTCGGTGTGCGAACCAACAAGCCCGCACCGGGTGCCTTCAGGGCGCCTGGCGCGCCTCAGATGGCAGTCGCCCGTGAGGGCAACCTAGACATGCTCGCAGAGAAGCTCGGCATCGACCCGATTGAGCTCCGCAGACAGAACGCAGTCGGTCCCGGCAACCTTTCCCCCACCGGTGCGCCAATCCCACAAGAATGGCTGCGTGACACGCTAAACGCCGCTTCAGACGCGGCGAACTGGGGCAAGCGCAAGCTTAAGAAGAATCAGGGACGAGGCATTGCCGCAGGTGACTGGCGAAACGGATCTGGAGCTACCAGTGCCTTTGTCACAGTAGCCGGTGACGGATCGGTCACGGTCCTGACCGGTCAGGTTGACATCACGGGTCTACACACAGTCATGGCACAGATCGTGGCCGAAGAGGTGGGCATCCCGGTCGACAAGGTTACCATCACCCTCGGTGACACGGACAAGGTGCCCTACACGTCACTCAGCGCGGGCAGCAAGGCAGCTTACTCCGCTGGGACGGCGGCACGCCGAGCTGGAATCAGTGCCCGCGAGCAGCTACTTCACGTTGGTGCAACGATCCTGGAAGCGTCTGAGGACGACGTCGATATCGCTGACGAGAAGGTCTTCGTCTCGGGTTCACCCAACAAGAACGTCGACTTCGCCGATATCGCCGACTACGCAAACGGATCCGCAGAAGGACCGATCGTCGGCACATCGGTCCTCGGTGCCATCCCCAGCTACCCGTCGTATGCAGTCAACATCGCGACTGTCGAAGTCGATCCGGAAACGGGTCGCGTCGAGTTGCTGGACCTCGTCGCCGCTCAGGATGTCGGTCGCGCGCTCAACCCGATGCTCGTCGAAGGTCAGGTCGAGGGCGGAGCCGTACAGTCAGTCGCATACGGCCTGATGGAAGGGATGGTCTACGACAGNGAGGGACGCGTCGGGAACCCGAACCTCCTCGACTACGCGATCCCGACAATTGGTGACGTACCAAAGNTCAAAACTGTACTCGTCGAGCAGGAATGCCAGCACGGGCCGTATGGNGCTAAGGGTGTCGGCGAACCNCCGATCATCCCAGGTGCGGCTGCCGTCATGAACGCTATCTACGACGCCGTAGGTGTTCGGGTCACCGAAATCCCGATCACACCGGAGCGTCTTGTCAAAGCTCTGAAGGAGAAAGAGGCAGCAGAATGAACGCCTTTGAATACTACCTGCCCAAATCGGCCAAAGAAGCGGCGCAGCTGTTGAAGAAGTACCCTGACGCGATGATTCTCGCCGGCGGAACGGACCTCCTCGTAAGGATGAAGGCCCGTATCTTCCGCCCTTCCGTGGTGATCGACATCAAGGGACTGAAGAATGCGGCCGAGATCCGGTTCTCGGCCAAATCAGGCTTGGCACTCGGTCCGGCGGTCAGCGTTCGCAAAACCGAACGCTCTCCAGTCGTGCTTGAGCGCTACCCCGCCCTTGCGGATGGTGCGGGCTTTATCGGCTCGGTTCAGATCCGGAACCGAGCAACTGTCATCGGCAACATCTGCAACGCGGCTCCTTCAGCGGACACGGCGCCCGGCGTGATCGTACACGGCGGGAAGGTCAACATCGTGGGGCCAAAAGGTCGGCGGTCGATACTGGCCGAGGACTTTATGAAGGGTCCCGGCAAGCGGGACCTGAAGCGAGGAGAGTTTGCGGCCGGCATCACGATCCCGACACCGCCAGCCCGGACGGGTTCCGCGTATGTGCGCCACACACCGCGTGTCGCCATGGACATCGCCGTGGTGGGTGTGGGAGCCGCGGTGACACTCGCTCCCAAAAGCAACGTGGCCAAAGACGTCAAGATCTGCCTGGGAGCCGTTGCTCCCATTCCGCTTCGNGCGGTAGAAGCGGAGTCCATCCTCCGAGGCAGCGAACTGACGGATCAGCGAATCGCCGAGGCAGCAATAGCTGCAGCAGCCGAGGCGAAGCCAATCAGCGACATCAGAGCCTCGGAAGACTTCAGACGTGAGCTGGTTCGCGTTCTGACCCAGAGAATGGTATCGGCAGCAGCGGACAATGCCCGCACTCCGATCGCAAAAAGGAGGGCGGCATGAAACACGACATCTCATTCACTGCAAACGGACAGCAATACGACATTGCCGTCGAGCCGCGAAAAACGCTCTTGGCCGTGCTTCGTGACCAGCTCCACCTCACAGGTACTAAAGAGGGCTGCAGNACAGGCGATTGCGGAGCGTGCACGGTCATCATCGACGACGAAACCTACACCTCCTGCCTCGTACTCGGTGTCGAAGCGAACGGACGTGATATCAAGACGGTCGAGGGGATCGCGGAGGGTGACAAACTTCACCCGGTACAGGATGCCTTTGTNAANAAAGGNGGTCTGCAGTGCGGCTTCTGCACGGCNGGTCTGATCGTCTCCTCAGCGGTTCTNCTCGAGGATAACCCGAGCCCTTCAGACNACGAGATCCAAACGGCTCTCGCGGGCAATCTCTGCCGCTGCACTGGTTACACGAAGATCACAGAGGCTGTCAAGGACGCCAGCAAGGTCATGACACGGCGGGCGAAGAAAGCAAAAACATCCGCTTAGATTATNCAGACATCTGACAACAACAAGGCCCACGCCTCATCGGAGGCGTGGGCCGTCCTGTATCCGAGAGTGCTGAGCCATCTCCGAATCGTCGCTCAAAAACAACACATTTGAACCGATCCTACCAGAAGAAGACCGTCGACAGGGCCAGCGCAACCTAATCGGAATGGCCGTACTCGGTGCTGTCGGCGACACCTTTGTCTCATCGGTTGCCCCGCTCTTCATACTCGCCCTGGGATCGACACCCCTTTACATCGGACTTCTGGCCACCACCGAGCACATCCAGAAAATCGCTCGATTCGTGGGGATTCGACTCGTCTCACGTACAGGCAAAGGGCGTCTCATGGCCGGATCACGGGCACTCGCCGTCCTACCAGTATTCGGCCTGACCGTCCTCNCGCTCTGGGGAACACCCAGTCTTTACGCGATTCTCATCGCGCTCATCCTTATCGCAGCTCGCGAGTTCATTCGACAGGTTGGCAACACGGTCTGGTGGGCATTGATCCAGGACAACACGGCGGGCGATGCCTTCGGTACCTTCATGGCCAGACTTAGAGTCCGTCAGCGTTGGGCAAGCCTTGTCGTGCCAATCCTTGTCGGATGGTATCTTGGGACATCACCTGTTCACGGCCGATTCGGGTGGCTGTTCGTCGCGGGCATCGTCACAGGTCTGATGGGCGCCTACTGGTCGCTCGGCGTTCGGGAAGGCAAACCCGCGTCTCAGACGCAGGGNGCGTTCGGGCAGTTNAGTCGCGCATTCAGACTGCCTCGCGTCGCGTGGCTAGCGGCCTTCATGTCAACCTACCAACTCCTCTACGCAGCANCAGGATCGATGTGGGTTGTCGCGCTCAGTAACCACGGACTGGGCGCGATGGCTTTTGTCTGGATGGGCTCGCTTGCGGCGCTCGGCCAAGTAATCAGCCTGAGCGTGTGGGGACGACTCGTCGACGTGCACGGTCCCAGGAGCACCCTTTCGCTGACGCTTCTCTCTAAAGCAGCGATCGGACTTGCGTGGCTAACACTTCCAACCGAATCCACGCCCCTGCACATCTGGGCCGGCCTGTTCTACCTTGCCTGGGGTGTTCTAGACGGTGGCCAGAATCTCGCACGAAGCCGCGCCATGATGGATGCCGTGCCTAACGATAATCAGGTCGCGGGGTTCAACGCCATTATGTATGCGGGTTCTCTCGGTGGAATCGTGGGAGGTGTCGGTGGAGGTTGGGCATTCGGCTATCTCGTCGACACCGATGCCTATTGGCAGGGCTACCCAGCCGAGCTCGTGTATCTCACAAGCCTGCAGGTACTGCTCGTGATCAGCTACTTCCTGACCCGAAAACTGACGGGATACAACGAGAACCAATCGACCAGAGAGGTTCTGAGATCTGGACTCAAATAGAAACGGTTCACGGATACAAATCCGTGAACCATAGAGGTAACCTAACCATAAGGGGATATCACCCCGAAGACGCTTGTAATTGCTCCTTAGGAAGCCAACGACACGGCTCTGCAACCATACAAATACGTATGCTACCCCTATCTTCACTCTACAACATGTCCGTCCTATCAACCACGCCACCGAAGAGCAGTGAGCCGTGGACTCTCTAAACGTTCTGTGCTCTTCNGTGTTAACCCACGATCGCTCTAGCCTTCGTGTATTCCACCTTTGACGTCAATCGTCTGCAGCGACGGCTCTTGGCTCTTCCTCGGCCTTAGTAATCGCCGCCAGTGTGTGTTCGACGTTCAGACGAATCTGGTCTAGGTATTTTGGGAACATTCCTGCGATCGTCGCATCACCCGGTTTGATGTTCCCGAACACATACTCGAAAGCTTCACGCACATCTTCCTGCGTCTTGCAGCGACGGCTGGCCGCCAAGAACTTGAAAGCCAGACATTGCTTCTCCGTCTGGTTGATGAACTGAATCATCTTCGGCGGATCATCTTCGCTGAACTCCTCCATCGCGCCGGCATTGAACGGATCAACCAGAGCGCTCTCCCGCTTCACTTTNTTCAGGTTGTAGAAGCAGGTCATATAGAAGTCCACATCCCAGCCCTTGTCCTCGACGTAATCAAGCACCTCCGGTATGTGCGACGCGATACCGACCTGGACCCCCGTATCTCGCATGCACTTCAGGTAATCCTCGACCTCGTCGATCCGCCCGTCCAGCCACAGGTTGTCCGTCCGGGACCCGTGGTGATAGATAGCCTCGGCGCCGGCTGCCGCGATCACACGGATGTTCGAAAAGATATCGTGCATCTCCGAGGCAGTCTGCGCGATGAAATACAGCTCGCCGCCTTCCCTTATGAACTGCTCACGCCAGTAGAGAATACGATGAAAATCCCCGCGGGCCTGAAGCGTGTTGATCCCGTGTGCCTGGACCTGGTGCAGATACTCCACGACCTGCTTCTCCGTGAAGTATTCCCGCATGTCGTTCCCCATCTCCTTCGTGAAATGGGCATTGCCACATAACGGGTTTCCGCCGCTCATGAATCGCGTAATCTTGATGTCCGAGTTGCCTAGCTTGACTTTGGGTATGTCATACACGACACTTGCCCTCCCGTCATCCCCACACCGTTGGGGATCCAGTTTAGTAGCCTTTGCGATGACCAAAGGTAAACAGACCTCAGTAGAAATCAACTCGCGATGAAATCCTGGAAACCAACCGTGGAGCAGCAACAAAGCTGGGAAGAACACGGCTACTACGTCGAGCGATGCGCACTCTCGACTGAGATCGCGGCCGAGTTACGCGGCATCATCAAGAACCAGGTACTCCTCCCCGAGCCCGACGGGCGCCCGGAGACCGACCCTATGGATCCAATGGGCAACTCGCCTGCAGAGCGTTCCGCCCGGTTCCGAAAGCTTAGCAACTTCTGCATCACGGCTCCCCACATCTGGCACACCGTCCACTGTGGCGAGCCGATTCTCAGAATGGCAAAACATCACCTTGGCCACGACGTAATCGTCAAGTTCAACAGCGTCTTCGTCAAGCCGGCCAGAACTGGCAGCGCCACGCCGTGGCATCAGGACAACGGGCTCTGGCGCGACGGAGAGACTGCGCCATACAACTTCTGGATGGCTCTCGATCCGGCAACGAAGATGAACGGGTGCCTGCAGTTCGCGCCAGGAACCCACAAGGGCGATATCGTCCAGCACGTCCTCTACGAGGACAGCATCCACGGCGAACTGCCTCGTAATCTAGTCGTAGACCAGATCGAACAAACCGGCGTCCATCACGTTGAGCTGGAACCAGGTGATGTGGTCGCCTGGCACAGTAGCCTATGGCATTACAGCCCACCGAACCCGAGCGAGCAGAGCCGAATTGGGGTTGCCGGTGTCTACACGAACCCGAAGATCATCTCTGCGCGTCGTCGCAGATTGCCCAACTGCTGTTGGGTCCTCAAAGAGGGCAAGGTCTGCACTGACTTCCCACCCGAGCCCTACCCACTCGACCAGTCTGCACAAAAGGGACCCGTAGCCCCCTTCCCAAAAGCCGAACAGGTAGTTTAGCGTTTCATCCCAGTGGCTCCCCCCTTGGAACGCTTCTCGATTATTTCGCTTTCGTTGTAAGTCTCTATCTGCAAGCTTGCACGGTTCAATGTGGTTCTACGATCGACGTTACCCGAGCGGTAATCGAAGTACAGCCACATAGCAACTCAGATACCACTGATGTTTTAATTAGAGAACTTTGCCGGCCCACATTACCGAACTTCGACTCCCGCTCAGCCTGCGGCTCATCTCGGCCATAGAATGCACATCACCCGAGTCGCTACAAGTTCCCGCGTGTTCTCTTCAGTTCTATAGCACAGAGATACGGATATCCGCATACCGCGACGTCCGCGTCCACATGTGCCTCAACCCAATCCGTCCTTCCGTGATAAGGTCGAATGCCGACGTATTCCACGCAAAAACCGACATCTTCTCCTCGGTCTCCACCTTGAACAGCAGCTCGTGCCCCTTCTTGATGATCGTGAACCGGTGCTTTATGCCCGGCTCGAACAGACCCGTCTCGAAGTTGTCCGGCGGAATATCGAGTTCGTTGAACTTGAGGTCCGGTCTCGTCGGATATCGTCTTGCCCGCACATACTCGCGAGCGTCATCCTGGTTACCATAGGCGGCGTAGCTGATGTGAAGGAGCTTCATATTGTTGAAGTAGGTCGCCATATACGGAATTTCTCGAAGATGCGACCACTCGGCAATGTCCTTGGTATACGGCCCTTCCTCCTTACCAGTTGCCTGGATATAGATGATATTGACATTCCTGGTTGCCGTATCCAACCTCCAAAAGTCGGACTCGATCTTCACGTCGCCCTCAAACGAATTCTTCGTCCACAGCACTGTGTGACACGCGTGATCCTGCTCCAGAGGACCCGCTGAAAGAATCATCCCCTTTTCCGTGTTCGCCACAGTAGACCTACTTCCGTCTAGAAACCACTTCTCCTTCCAGTCCAAGGTCCCAGGATCGTAGAGGGCTTCCTGCCAAGCTAGTTGCTCTAGCTCTTCGAATCTCTCTTCCTTTGACATCGTCTCCGCCTCCGTTGGGATAGTCTGTATTCCCAAGGGCTCATTCAGTAGAATGCTAAAGAGTCAGACCCACACAAGAGTTCATGAACGGGTTCCGGCCTAGCACCTGATTGCTGTTAGTGAGGTCATCGCGAAATCCGCAGTTCCACATCTCCAGACTCACCAGGATTGACCAGAGTAAACAGAATCCGACTAACCTGATCACCCCAGTATCTCTGTTTCCCCCCGTCGGAGAGATCCCTATTTTCGACATCCACGGTCATCCGTTCTGGATCATATTCGATGCCCGCCTCCCCGGAGGATCGCTCGCCCTGCAGGACACGTCTTCCCAATACGATTCGTCCCTCCGACACCTGAACGGTACACGGGGTCAGCAGACTAAACTGGATCGTGCTTGCAGGTTCGGTGAGCACATACTGGTCCTTGACGGTAACATCCTGACCACGGGTAAGCGCAACTGTCCGGTGCCACATCTTAAGCTTCGCTTCATCCGGATAGGCACCCGCTATATCCAACGAGAACGTCGCGGTTTGGCCATCGTCGGTCGATGACGCGTCTCTGGCGGCAAAATCGATCCCTGGATCCTGCATGACCCCATTGATCGTCGGCAGGCTGTGATAGGCGGACTGCATCGTCCAGATAGTGTAGCGTTCCGAGCTAAACGTCTTTCCAGTATAGGGTCCGACACCTGCATCGATGATGACTGGGGCTCCGTCGACATACACAATGAAGTGTCCGACGTCGTTGTGGTTATGGCTCTCCTGATTGTGCCCGCCCTTTGCTGCGACAAAGAATCCCTCACCCGAACCTCTCTTGTCCCGAGCCGTCATCACCTCGATTTCCGGTAGCCAAGAATACGCTGGTAGCGGCTGCGTCGGCTCCACATCTGACATCTCAGAACCGTGGAACAGGGTTGGAAGCTGCCTGGCTATGCTGAAATCATTACCGTCCCAGCCCTGCACCTTTGTTGAAAAGTAGACGCCCGCACTCATCAGCTCTGCATCACCAATACGTTTTCCATATCGATAGACGAGAAACGGTGCAGGGTTGACCAGGGGCGAGGCATCGGCAAAGTTCACGAACCAGTTTTCGTATATTTGCACTTTGGTGATAAACGTCCCGATGTTCTTGATCAACGGCTCTCCGTAGACGTCGACCTTCCCGTCCGTCGCCCCGTAGTAGGATTCCAGACACTCGAACATCGAAGCACCGGCACGCCCCCAGTATCCGGGGCCTTCGTCACAACCTCCGTCCTTCGGATAAGGGTCGATGAAGTTGTCCAGCGCCCGCATCGTCTTGTGCAGTCCTGCGGCTCGTCTCTCAGGATCCCGTTCCATAAGAAGGATCGTCGTGATCCAGTTCGAGATGATCCAGGGATTCCAGTTGTTGACCCGATGAAGGTTCTTATCCCGATGGCTGAACCCCATCCAGTGATAGTCTTCACGCTCCAGGAGCGGTGTGAGCATCCTCTCCTGCATCTCGTGATCCACACGGGGCATGATCATTGTCGACCATTCGTTTATCTGCGTCTCGAGGAGGTAGCACGTCCATGACAGCAGACTCGCCGTTTCCGCAACGAACAGGTCGATATGCGGATCGTTGATATTTGACAGATTGGCCCCAACCTTCTGTTGCACCAGGTGCCAGGGCTTCCCCCACCACGATTCCTCGCACACGGCCCAAATGCCGTCAATAATATCGTCGATGAATCGGCCCTGCCCCTCCGCGCACTCAGCCAGAACAAGTGCAGACAGGGCGTTCCGGTGCGTCGCACGAAACTTCCCGTAAAGCGAACGTAGCCCCGTTCTAGCCATCTCCATGAACTGGGTCGCCCTGAACACCGTCCACTCGTGACCAAGATACTTCTCGCCGCCCGATATCAGCGTCCGTCGCGTCTCCGCATCCAATCTCCTCCAGGGTTCACGCTCGTCCCGTGTCGGAAAAGGATGCCAGTCCTCGCGAGGTATCAGAGCCCCTTTTATGTCGTCGAACGTGTATCTATCAACAAGCATGTTTCCCTTTCGATCTCTTTGCAGGACCAGCCGAGCGATAGGCACCGTAAGATTGACCCAGTTGTTGTAGTCTGACGACTATCGCCGGGGTGGAGTAATTCGTGGGCAAAACCCTTTCAATTAGCGTAAACAGATTCCCGAAGCCCCTTGATATATCCGATCGCGTATAATCTCCCAATCGATGAGTAGCCCGCACGTTCGTTGCTGTCCCCTTCCATCGTCGGCACGTGGTCCGGGCGCAACACGCCGTCGAATCCGATGTCTCGATAGGCCTCCATACAAGCCAACATGTTTGTTTTACCTTCATCGTGGAAGGTCTCCTGATACTTCGTAACCGTGCCTTGGACGTCGCGGAAGTGAACGAAAGTGATTTTGTCCTGCGCCCCAAAGTCACGAATAACAGACGGCAGATCCTCGGTCATTAGCGTGAAGTTTCCTTGGCACATAGTGATAGTATTGCAGGGGCTGTCCACCAGGTCGATCAGGCGCTGATAGTTCTCGACGCTGCGCATGATCCTGCCCAGACCTCTGATCGGCGAAAGGGGCGGATCGTCCGGATGCATCGACATCTTCACACCCGCTTTCTCTGCGGCGGGCAGAGTGGCCTTCAGGAAGTATTCGAGGTTCTCCCACAATTGCTCCTCGGAGACTTCACCGTATTCCGTCAAAGGCGCATCTTTCATCAACTCGTGGTCGTATCCCGTTACAAGAGCACCGCCCCTAGCCTGGATTGTCGACGACGTACGCAGCCAATTCATCACCGGCATCCACTCGTAGCACCAGACCCTGATACCCAATTTGCCCATGTTGGTGAGCAGGTCAATAACAGTATCGATCTCTTCATCGCGTCCTGGCAGCCCCAGTTTGGCTTTCGTCAGGGGCGGACGACTTTCCAGCACATCAAACTGGAAACCGGCATCCTGATACTGAGTCTTTAAACGCATCAGGGACATGTATCCCCAAGGAAGCTCCTCTTTGCTACGTGCCGTATCGATCAAGCTCAGATCCATGCCGCCGACGACGTAATCCACCCCGCTCTGTTTGACCATCTTCCATAGAGGTGATGGGTGAGGCCCAAGAGCTTCTGCAATCTGAATCATATCTTTTCCTTTAAGGAAATAAGGGCCACTTCAACCCAGCCCTGAGGTTCTGGATAGATACTCAAGTGTCCGACCAGTCTTTGCTTGGCCGAGTTCTCGACTCCGGCCAAATTGCACCTGAGTTGAGGTGGTGTTTTAATGCCTTTGTGGTTCAGTATTCAGAGAGACTCACCTGACAACCTGACTCGAATCGACAGCGTGTCTTTCTTTATCGTCCACGCAGGAAACCTGAGTTCCAAGCGCTTCAGACCGTCTTTCATAGTGTCCAGCTCCAATGGTGGCGGATTGAGCGAGACCACAGAAGGCATAAGCTCCGGGTGTGAAGCCACCTCGAGCGACAATTGCTTGCCGTCCTGTTTCAGAATCGCCCCACCAAGAAGGATCTCGACATCAGCCTGCGTGATGAGCTGCCAGGTGATGAGGTCGACGGTATCAGATTTCTCGATGTCATCTTCGATCAGCAGGGACCGTTCGCTGTCCTTGATGAAGGTTCGTCTGGCGCGCTTCAGCTCTCCGAAGAAAGCCGCCGTCATGTCGATGACCGCTTCAGGCCGGTCTCCCGGCTTGTAATCGATGATCTCCGCCTTCCCTTCGACGTCGTGTAGCCTGTCGTTAACGGTGATCGTGCTGTGACCAAAGTTGCCCTTGTTCAGCAGTTTCCATCGGTCCCCCTCCTGACGGGTATCCCACAACCCGAACCCGGTCCTCTCTATGCGTCCATACCTTCCCGTCATACCAGGGTCAATGCTCCAGCGCACACCGTCCAGTTCAAACACGAAAGAGCCTCCATCCATGTTCCCGTGGCTCACTCTCCCCCGCCCTCCCTTACACCCCAAGTAGTATTTATTCGGATCGTACACACCACCTCGGAAGAAGATTATGGGGTTTAGACCATCCCCCTTCCATGCAGTCGGGAGGTCCTCTTCACTGGCTTCTTCGAACTGTGACATCCATACGAGAGAGAGACCTGCTAATCGAGAAAACCTGCCCATACTCTCAGGGTCCTGCGTGAACTTCTCGGTCTCTAGGAACCGCTTGTTCCCTGTCTTCGTAGCAAACCATGCCAGAGTCGTATCCCCTGCCTTGCCACTTGTCTCGCCGCAGTCACAGAAATTGTAGAGCAAGCCAGATGGGGCATCGCACAACATCCTGAATACTGCACTCTCTTTGAAACCCGGATATTCGAGGATGCCGAAGTCGGTTCCGAAAGCACTCTCGAACATGGCCGCCGTCACGACAGAGAAGGATGTACCGTAACCCCAGTAGGTCGCACCTTCGGGATAGACCCCGTCGGGCCCGTAAGAATCCAGAGCATTGGCCATCCCATCTATAGCTCGGTGAATCGTCTTAGCGGCAAGCTCGGGATCGACCTCTGCGATCGCAAGCGAAGCAGCCACGAGCCCACCGTGACAGACCTGGTTCCAGTTGTTGTGTCCGTAGGCCCAGTGTGGATGCTTACCGTCTTCCGGCCAGCTAGTATCGATGCCTTTCTCTATCAGAGACTGCTTCGCCAACTCGACCGTTGACGCCGGCAGATCGGGGCCGACCCAATCCACGGCCATCGCGATACCCAGACACATCTCGCCCACATCCAGGAAGTGCTTCGGATTCCAACTCGGGAAGTTGCAGGCAGCGATCACCTCTTCATCAATCCGACCCAGCATCCGACGATCGTTCTCGATCCGGTAAACCATCGCAAGCACGTTAATCCGCAGGAGCAGATCCCTAGAGATATCCAGCTGGTTGTCCTGTGACCGTTCCTCCATCGGGATATCGAGGTTGATGATCGACTCCTCGAACACCTGCTCTGCATTGAGCTTGATGGCCTTGTAGACGTTCTGAACGACCGGATCCGTGTCGAGACGGTTTCTGAGATTTGCCTCGAGCTCCCGGGTCAGAACAAGGCGAGGCAATTCATCCCTCAGATTGTCCTGGAGATAGGACACCGATATCGGATTTTCCAGCTTGTATGTGTTCATCGTGATCTCGATTTGTCGAGCCGAGTCAGAACTTCAGGGCACTGCTCTTAAGACCTTACTCCGCTCACGACTATCCTCAATACGTATGGTTGCCCTCAGCAGGATCCAAGGACTCGAATTCAAGAAACTGCCTGGAGCTTTTTTTGCGTTGGCTGCGTAAACTCTCAAGCAACACGAAGCGTTGCCTCTACCACGTCCGATTCTTCAACAGCTCCTGGATCGCCTCCCTTGGGACAGGTAGCTCGTCCATATGGTCCTCAAGCCACTGTGAGAAATCCGACTCAATATGGTCTTCCCACTTCCGATCAATCTCGCCCGAGGTGTAGACCTCCTCCCGAATTCGCTGCTGACCGAACTGGTCCCTGAAACGAACCAATTCTGATGTCTGCACAACCTGCTCTGCCAGATGAGCTGGGATGAACACCACGCCATCCTCTTTGCCCAGAACGACGTCCCCGGGCATTACCGTCACCCTACCCATCCGTGTCGGGCAGTTCACGCCGACAAGCATGATCGTCGGTGAAGCGAACGAGGGATGGTATCCGCGGACAAAGCTGGCAAAACCCGGAAGCTCTTTGATCCCGTCGATGTCGCGAACAGCGGCATCGTGTACCACCCCATTCCCCGACTTCGAGTAAATAGACGTCGCGAGGTTATCACCTATTACGGCGCCCTGTTCGATCTTTCCGTAGACATCGGCCACATACACATCCCCTTCTACCAGCAAGTCGATCGGCCACGAGATCTGATCACCGATGCACCCCGCATCCTTTCCCTTCGCTTCCATGATCGTTCGCATCTGCGGCCGGCGCGGCATATACATCGCCGTCAGAGCACGGCCGACAAGCGTCTCTCCGGAATGCGTACAGACAAAACCGTCCTCATACTGCCACTCGTATCCCTTTCCCCTCAACACCCCCCACGCCTCAGTGATCGTGACCGCCTTCATTCGTTTGAGAATTTCATCCGGCACCCTGGGCCGTCCGTCATCGAACCGATCCCCGGTCCATTCGCGGGTGTAATCCTTGATCTCTTCTGCGCTCAGATTCAGTGGTGCAAACTTGGCCATATTTCTTCCCCAGTAAGTGCGACCTTTCTGGTCGCGACATATCGAGGGTCCAAACGCAATGCCAACGTGCCCCTCGATACGGCCAGTAAATTGCCTTGTTTACCAGACTCCGCGCCGGATTGTCGGTGTGGCCTACTCAAAATTATTACACACGACTTTGCGAAGCAAAGTCGCAAGTAACGTGAAACGTTGCCCTAGACTGGCATCCTTCGCTTGCTGTAATCCCTCCCGGTTTTTGCCGTCTCCTCGCTACCACCGCTCGCGATTCGAACGCCTTCGTCGATACGTTCTTTGATCGTGTCCGGTGTTCCTCCCGACAGGAACGCGACGCCGTTCTCCTTGCAGGCATTCTTGACCCGCTCACGGGCCTCCACCATCTCCTGCGGAAGCGGATTCGGTCTCGTCTTGTATCCGAGCGACATGCTCAAATCTCCCGGGCCCATCTCTGCAAACCCGACCCCGGGAACCTTTAGACACTGCTCAGTCACGGAAACCCCACGCACGTTCTCGATCTTTAGCCCTAGCAACAGCTCGCCCTTAGGATTGAGCGGCCAAGGATCCGCCTTGTCCAGATACTCGTCTTGTGAACAACCCCAGATCTCTGTCGCCGTAGCTTCGGATCCAACACCCCGACGACCTTCGTGCAAACCGTATCCGACGCCCTGGCGGTTGATCGGATACCGGCATTCCTCCACGAACGCCCGGACAGCGTCAGCTGACTGGACCATACAAAGCAGGATTCCGTGCACACCACGAGCAAGGACCTGACGGAACTGCCACGCATTCGCTCGGATCACGTCCTCTGAGGATCCGTCTACGGGAACCTCGACAATCACAGTTGGCGTTCGATGCCCGCTGTTTGTCGGGCCACCCGCGACCAGACCTTTCATGTAGTTCGCCAGACCGGTCATGTCGAAACATCCGTGCTCCATGCCCACGTTGATATAGTCCGCCCACGTTTGCGCATCGGCCTGGCCTTGCTCGAACGTAAGGACGTGCCCCGTATGCGCGCCAGTGTAGTAGACCGTCTGGCCCTCCGAGAGAAGCTCTATAGCTTTGCTGATTCTGGTCGCCATCTGAATCTCCTTGTCATTCAACCACCCGAATCTGCCCATTCGAGTATATTCAGCACCATAAAAAGGGAGCAAAGTTGGAGTCACCTGAAAAGAAAGAATCGGCCTACGCGACCGCATCAACCCTGGTTATCGGTTTGGGATTGGTCGTTTTCATGGCCCTCTGGATCATCTACAACCAGTATATCCTGCGTTCCTCTAGACTCAACCTGAATCACAACCTCCCGGTCGCAGTGATGGCTCTGTTCCTCCTTCTCGTGGCCATCCGATCGCTGCGTCCCACCTGGATCAACCGCAACAGACTCATCCTGCTCACCTCGATGATCCTCGGCGCAAGCTATATCCCGGGCGATGGTCTGATGAGCCACGTTATGGGGTCATGGGCCATGCCGGTCTATTTCGCCACACCGGAGAACCAGTGGGAAACCTTCCATCCCTACCTGAAGCCCTGGATCGTGCCACTGGAGGCCCAGGGCGTGCGATGGTTTCACGAGGGGCTTCCCGATCAGAGAGATCTGCCCTGGGGCCTTTGGTTCCGACCCCTTGTCGGTTGGGCCTCCGTCGGTCTCGCCATGATCGCCGCCTCAATCGGGCTCTCCTCGCTCTTTCGGAAGCAATGGATAGAGAACGAGAAGCTCACCTACCCGATGATGATCCCGCTTCAGATTCTGGCAGGAGACCGTCAGAACCTGATTCGGTCCTCTGGAAAAATCCCGCTCTTCTGGGTCGGATTCGCCGTGTCGTTCGGGGTCATCGCCTGGAATATCGTGACTTTCTTCAACGACCAAATCCCGAAGATAGAGCTGAATCACGGGTGGATGCAGTTGGTCTCCGGCGGTATGAACGTTTTTACGAAGCAGATCAATTTCCTGACTCTGGGCCTCTCCTATTTCGCAAGTGTGGAGGTCCTTGTCAGCACCATCGTCTTCTTCATCATCAAACACGCTGAGATCATGGTGGCAAACCGTATCGGCTATACGCTGCCGATCGCGGGCGGCGCGAATCATCCGGGCTCCTCGAGTGCCCTGATCAGCTGGCAGACCGCAGGTGCGTTCCTCGTCTACGTCGCCTGGGCTGTCTGGACAGCCAGAGACCACATCCGATCGGCATTCTCAGATGCCATACACAATCGGCCCCGACAGGATCCTGAACTCCTAACGTCGAGGGCCGCCTTCGCTCTGATCCTTCTCGGGGTGACGTATGTAATGTTGTGGCTGGTTGCCGCCGATGTCGAGCTGATCGTCGCGGCATCGATACTCTTGGCCCTGCTCGTCTCCTACGTCGGCATCTCTAAGATGAGTGCAGAGGTCGGTCTGCCCTATCTCGGGAGCCCTTTGGGAGCGGAGGCCTTCACCGTTGCGGCCGTCGGAACAGCAGCGATGCGTCCCGCCTCGGTCCTGATGCTGACATATTCCAGAAACTTCGAAGGGTATAATAGCGGGATGATCATGTCGCAGTTGACCGTGCTGCAAAGACTCCGCGGCAATCTGAACCCTGCACACCTTCTGGTCGGTGTTTTGGGCGCACTTGCTGCCGCCTACCTCGTCTCGATGCTGTATGTGATCTGGATGGGATACGAGACCGGCGCCTACAACTTCAACTCATACACCTACACCTACTACGCAAGACAATCCTACCATCGTGTCGTCTTCCGATTCAACAACCACTGGCCTGTTGACTTGCATAGACTCGCCATCCTGGCGATAGGGGGCGTGGCAATGGCGGGGATGATGGGGATGCGATTCAAGTTTCCCTGGTGGCGTCTGAACTCTATCGGATTCGCGATCCCGCTCCTCCCACACCAGTTCTCGACCTTTGTGATCGCGTGGCTGATCAAGACAACCCTCCTCCGAACCGGCGGCATGGAAGCCTTCCAGCGTGGCATTCCCTTCTTTGTAGGTCTGTTCTCGGGTCACGCCGCGGGCGTTGCCGTCTCCAGTTTAGTCGACTTCATCTTCTTCCCCCGCTCAGGCCACGCTGTCCACTGGTGGTAACGAACCGACCTGAACCACAAAAGCACTAAAGAAATGAGGACCGAAGGGGGGATGAAATGTTCCCCGGCACTACCGACCTCAGAAGCTCTCTCAAGTCTAACCCACACGTAGCCGTGTCCTTTTCGTGTCTTGGTGTCTTAGTGGTTCAAGCCTTTCTACCCGTAGACGTCTTCGATCAACCTCCGGATATACCCGATACAGTAAGCCTTCCCCAGCTTCGATGAGAGTGGCGCGTTCTCGCCCGTGAACTTCGGTGTGTGGTCCATCATAAACGGACCGTTGAACCCATTGTCCCTGTATATCTCCATCGAGCGCTTCATATCAATGTCACCGTTATCCGGAAAAACTTCCTCAAAGTAGGGAAGTCGGCCTCTCACGTTCCGGAAGTGCACCCACTGGATCTTGTTCTTTGACGCCATCTCTTCGATGAACCCGTAGACTCCCTGACCCAGGAGCTCGGTCATGCAGCCCTGACAGAACAACATCTTGTTGCTGTCACTCAAAACAGAGTCGAAGATGCGACGGAACTGATCCGTCGATGAGCAGACCTGCCAGACACCCCCAAGAGGTTCCGGGACCGGAGGATCGTCCGGATGCAGCGCCATCACGACGCCGGCCTTCTCTGCGACCGGAATGACAGCCTTGAGAAAACGCTCCATCCGCTCCCACATCTCTGCCTCCGAGACCTGTGGTGAATACGCCTTCTCTTGGTTGCGGTCGCGCATGTAGGTATCATAGTCGAAAGTGCTATAGCTGACCCCGCCGCGACCGATCGCCGATTCCGTCCGAAAATTCCCCATCGGTTTGTAGTTCCAACCAAGAGCCGGGATCCCGGCCTGCCCAAGTGACTCCAAAAGGCGGATCCAGTTTTCCACCTGCTCATCCCCTCCGTCCAGTCCAAGCGGAATTTCTCGTGGACAGGAGAAGAAAATGTTGTTCAGCTTCAGCCCCTTAGCTTCGATTTTCTCCCTTGCCTGCTCAAGCAGCTCCGTCTTGTTCCTTCCGTCCGCGATGTTCATGTCGTGGCCATCGACATTCACGGAACCACGAGTCTCCAGATGAATCGTATCGACACTGATCGCCTTAAAAAAATCGAGCCAGTCACTATCTAGGTTTTCCCAGCTTATCTGATCCTGTATCAGCATATCATCCTCGTTGGTCATTCAAGAGATAGTTCCGGGCTCCCACCAGTCACAGGGATCGAAGCCTCTATCCCGTTTCCATCGATTGTCCCACTGACACGAACAATGTCTTCCTGGTCTGACAACGTCAACTCGATCTGTGCGAGCGAGTTCTTCCACGGTACGATTGCCCAGCCGAACGACTGTCCTGACCGCTTACCTGTGTAACTGACACAAGTTGCGGGGGCCTTATGGTTGTACTCCCTGCTATACCAGCCCTGAATGTAAGGTGGCTCCTGACCACGGATGGTCTTAGCCGTTCCATTCCACCCTCCGATCGGATACAGAGACACCGAACCCGATGGGTGCTCGGCTACGGAGACCATATCCTCAAGCACCACCTCTACATCTGGATGGAAGTGCCAGAGCGCCTCTATTTCACGGTCGGCATCGCTCGTCACACGATCGATCACGATCCAACCGATCCCACGCATATACATAACCGACCGATTGTGAACAGCGTTTCCTTCGAGACCCTCGTATCCAGCCGTGAACGCACTTCTTGCGAAATCAAACTGTTCCTGGACCGTGTAACTGCCTTCCTCGAGAGGCTCATCGACTTCCTTCACATCGGGCTTCTGCTCACAATCGTCTATAATCAGCGTGTTGTGTGCCCGCGTCCCCTGGATCCAGTCACGCCAGGCATCCTTCTTGTAGTAGAGTCGACCCGCATCGACGAGAAAGTCCTGGCCGTATGTCGATACCGACAGGTGTAGCTTGTCTTGATGCTGATGGCCGATCCCCCACGGTCCAACATCGAACACGCTCCAGTGTGCATCAGCATCCCATCCGCTGCGTGAGATCAGCTGCCCCGCCCAGGGAAACATCTGTGATGGAAGACTTTCGGGGCGTTCTCCCATATTTCCGTTCGATGCGATGTAGGCCCAGTCGGGTCGGCTGAAACGCGTGTGCATCCGAAACAGCTTCGGCCGATTGTAGTCAAGGTTCGAATCGTTGTTCAGGACACCGTGCCCGTCAGGCCGCAGTGAGTAGGCCCAGTAGTTCCACATACCCTCAAGGCCGTCGTACCAGGCCTGCGGCAGCTGCTCACCCGCCTGCTCGTAGAGATCGGTGAAGGACTGGAATGCCATTAGTGTCGAGCCATGGTAGTGGCTGGCGAGCTCCTTCTGCGCGCCGTCCGGGGATACCTGTCTCTCGATCTGCGGGAGAAGAGCGTGGTAGCTGTACGCGATCCAAGCTTCCTGATCGCGGAACTCGGGGAACGCCAGACCAGAGAGAGAGAGAGATCGCATCTGCATCGCCAGCCAGTTGCCCGTGTTGTTGTGGAAGTGTTGTGTGTAGTGGGCGTGCTCAGGGATGCTGGAAAGCAGAAGAATACGCGTCCCATCCTGCAGCTTAGGATCATCGATCAGCCCGTAGAACAAGTTCGACCAGACATTGATGCGAGACATCGTCTCAAGCCCTCGCCATCTCGGGTCTCGCGTCTGTTCCCAGCCATAGGGATTGACGATCACCCACTCGCGTATGTCCGAGTCGACCCGCTCGATATACTTCGCGTTACCTGTCTCCCGATATGCCGATATGAGGATCTCTATATGACCGTGCCGATTCAGGAAGTACGCCCATTCCGCATCGTCATTCGGACCCCGATACGTCCATTCGAGCGATCCGTCGGGCTTTCGATCCGGCGAGCCGGTCACGTTCAGGAACGTGTATTCATCCCGTAGAATGGCCTCGGCGGCAGTTGTCGTATCTTCACCCGCCACCACACGCTCTGAGCCCCATCTCTCGGCCAAATCAGACCCCGCGTAGTGATCGAGCAGCACGCGGCAAGCCTTCACCTTGTCTCCCTGTCGCCACGCCTCATTGACGCCCGTCAAGGCTTCGCTCTTCAGATCGAGCGTCTCGAAAAGCGCATCAACACGTTGCGATTGTTCCTGACACACCCATTCGATTGTTGCCCCCACCACTGTTCTCCCTTCCCGAGCCGCGACCTTTGCGATACGTCCTTCACCTAAAATGGGGTCCGGACTCCTTGAAGCTACAGCCGTTTCGCTTTCGTGTTTTTTCGTGTCTTTAGTAACCAGATTTTGGTTATCTAATAGTCCGACACAGCCCCATCCCTCATTCTCGCATCTGCCCACTTGAACTAAGTGTTCATCCGCACATCACCGTCGTGCAGCGAGTCGTTCAGATCGCCATCGACAGACTCCGTATACATCTCTCCAAGCCCACCTGGCGACTCTCGCACACAGAGCTCCCTCAACTTTCCAAGATCCACATGCCTTAAGTTTGTCTCCTGCTCCCCGTTCAGGCTGGTAGTGGATGCGTCGGGCTCTCCGGCCATCCATTCAACATGTTCGGAATCTCACCATCCAACAGAGGATCCTTCGTATCGCGCATCCATTGTTCCAAGCGTTCCGCGAGATCATTCTTCACATCCTGATGACTCGAGTCCTCAGCCAGGTTGTTCCAATCGTAGGGATCCTTCTCCAGATCGAACAATTCATACTCTGGACGGGGATCGTCCCCTCCGGGGAAAAGGCTCGACGGGTAGGACTCGAACGTCTCCCGTATTTCTGGCACGGTCTCCGGTGTATAGGCGGTCTTCAGTGAAGTATCGAAGTTCCGGATCAGGTGATACGACTCCGTGCGAACCGAACGCATCGGATCGTTGCTGGGTCCGTGCCAGTTCCTCTCAGCAAATATGTGTGTTCGCGGCGTATAATCCCCTCCTGAGAGCAGAGGCCAGAAGGACGTGCCCTCGAGGATCTCGGGTATATCCTCTCCGGTCGCATCGAGGAACGTCGGCGTGTAATCGATGTTCTGGATCATGTGATCCACCGTCGTGCCCGATTCGATTCCCGGTCCACGCATCATACACGCGATTTCCATGCCCAGCTCGTAGAGCGTTCCTTTCCCTCGCAAGCCCTCCATACCGTGATCCGTGTTGAACATGATGATCGTGTTGTCACGGTATCCCAGCCGGTCGATCGCGTTAAACAGCCGGCCGAGGTGGAAGTCGAGGTAGCGGATACATTCCTGGTAATTTGCCATCTCCTCCCGAACCTGAGGCGCATCCTTGAACGTCGGCGGAACGGGTGTACGTTCTAGGTCCTTCCACCCGTACCGATCGATCGGTGGATTGGAGCCGCCCTCCTCACGGTTGGCGAAAAACGTGCCCCATTGCGACCCGTGGACTTCGGTCGTNCCCATGTTNAGGTAGAACGGTNTCGATTCACCCTGTTGGTCGCGCAGAAAAGAGATCGCATTGTCCACAGCAACCGCTGTACGAGGATCTGCGTCCCGATACTCCTTGAACCGGTGATCCTCCCGGAACTTGCGGATGTGGTCNAGCCCGACGAGCGTCGTGTGGTAGCCTGCATCGTTCATGTAGTTGACGATCGTTTTTCGATCAACCGGCAAGCTCCATCCGCGGTTAACGAGTCCCATCAGCCCGTTCGTGTGNGCATATTGCCCGGTCCACGCACACCCTCTNGACGGACTGCAGGCCGTCGTCGTGCAGAACGTCCTNTTGAACAGGACCCCCTCTCGNGCGAACCGGTCGAGGTTTGGTGACTCGAATCCGCGACCGTAACAACCGAGCATTCGACCGAGATCGTGTGCAACGATGTAGATGATGTTAGGTCTTTCCATTTAATTCCCCACTCCCGATAGATGTTAGTGCGTCAGTCTCAAGCTAACACGCGATCACATCGGCCGCATGCCTCTATATAGGAGACCAAACCGTGGTCTTTCAAGGGGATCAGGTTGCCGTCGAATAGCCTGACAGCTATTTTGTCGTATTCTGCAAAGTCCGTAACGCAAGGAGCCGGCGTTTAGGACGAGAAACCGATTATGTTCTAATACTGCTTCCTGATCAACGATGGTCTCAAGCTGTTTGCCATCTAGCTCGACAGTAAGACACTTGCCTTTGATGGAGCGGACTAGATGAGCTTCAGGAACCGGGCCAATCGCCTCTAAGGGATGTTGTTTGCAGGCATACCGCAGACATCATTGCTTCGATCGAATGAGGCACAAAAAAAGGAATAGAATGACAATTCAGGATGGGATAGTTGTGGGCATGCACTACACACTGAAGAACGATTCGGGTGACATTGTCGATACGTCACAGGGCCAGGAACCGTTAGTGTTCATTCACGGGTTTGGGAACATCANCAGCGGACTTGAGGCAGCGCTTGTAGGGAAGTCTGTTGGAGACACGATCGATGTTTCACTGGAACCCGACCAGGCTTATGGNGTGCNCGACGAGGACTTGAGACAGGAAATCAANAGGAGCGATTTCGAANGGATTGACGACATCCAGGNCGGCANGACGTTCCNNGCCGAAACAGACGGAGNTCACATACCNATNCGAGTGATTGCCGTTGACGGCGATAAGATCACGGTCGACGGAAATCACGAGCTTGCGGGTACGCGTGTGCACTTTTCAGTCAGCATCAAGAGCCTTCGCGAAGCGGATGCCGAGGANATCCAGAACGGCCAAGCACGCGGGACCTGTCAAACGAACGAAGGTGGATGCCAGACTGGCTGCTGTGAGGACAACTGACCTTGCACGATTCTGAGACATATCTGTTCGATGTCCACGGCTACATCGTGATCGAGAATGCGCTCACGAACCAGCAACTAGAGGCGGCAAACGCGGCGATCGACACGTATGCGGGCCAGATCAACATCCGACCAACCGACCTTGCACGCGGATCAAGCACGTTAGCCGGATCGCAGGGACGCGGCGATCTCAGCGGGCTCCTGACCTGGGACAGGCCTCACTGTGACGTCTTCCGCGACCTTATGGTCTCCCCTCGGCTCAGACCCTACCTCGAAACGCTTCTGGGTCCCGGATTCCGTCTCGAAGCTTGCAGTGCAATCACGATGGATGAGGGTGCCGAGGGTTTCTGGTTTCACGAGGGAGGNGAGCCACACGACCGGTCCCGCGGATACTACTACCAGAACGGCCGGTCGTTTGCGGGCATGACCAACGTCGCCGTCCAGCTCACAGATGTAGGACCCGAGGACGGTGGTTTCGCCTGTCTGCCGGGCAGTCACAGGGCGAACTACCCCTGTCCGGATGGGATTCGGCTGTTCCAAGAGCACAAGGACCGAATACGTCAGATCGAGGCGAAAGCGGGTGACGCGATTCTATTTGTGGAAACGCTGATGCACGGTGCACTGCCTTGGCGCGCAAAACATCAGCGAAGAACGGTGCTGTTCCGATACAACTCGGCGGTCACTTGTGAAAATCTGATGGGGACGTGGGTGCCCCCGGACTTCTACGACGAACTCTCCGAGGAGCAGCAGGCTGTGATCGCGGCACCAAAGTATCAGTTAGAGGATAAGGGTTCGAAGCTCTACACGAAAAGCAGCTAGCCGGACGGCGCTGCGTTCTCTCTTTATGCTGGGGCACTTTGCCTTAAAAATCGATCCCTAGCCCTCGCGATTGACATATGTGGGAAACTTCGGCACCTCCTCATCAAACCTCGCGTCGAAACGGCTCAACTCGTCGGCATTCTCGAACGTAATTTTTTCGCCGTCATAGCTCGCGCGCCAGGTCGCACTTGAGAGCTGGTAGGCGTAGCGTGCGAANATNGGGTTCGGGTAGACACCTGACATCAGCTTGTCCGNTGGAACATCTGACTTCAGACGATGCATACCATCCAGAACGGCCGTATAAGAATCTCCCCAGGGTGGGCATCNCTGATCCTCCCCGTTGATTATTAAATATTTCGCCCCTTCCAGATAGTCGACCTGGATCTCGAATGCCTCCCCATCACCCGTGCCGCGGATGATCCGTTCTTTTCGCCAGGGCGCGCCCCGTTTGAAATCTGTGTGACCAATCACGTCGANCGTCCCGATCCGCATGTCGAAATCGCANCGACCATCNACGACATACGGGTATACCTCCGGGTTAGGCGCATCATAGGGATCCGATGTCGCGCGGAGCTCAACCCCCGCTGCCAGCCCCAACTCGATCGAACCTGCCTGGCGGCCCACCAGATTTANCAGGAACGCGATACAGTGGACNGATTCCTGATACTGTATCGGGACCATCTTCTTCGCGTTACGCGGATTGTCCTTGTCCTCACGGTCCTTGGATCGCTGGATACGGACGTGTGAGACTTCGACATCCTCGAAGGAATCCAGATACGCAAAAATGCGCTCCGTGATAGGATCAAAGAGCTCAGGAAAATCGAACAGCAGCTCNGCATCGGATGCCGCCACGGCATCGACCAGCTCTGAGCACGCCTCTGGGTGCTCTGGTGCAGCCATGGGTTTCTCATCCAGAATCATCAGGTTCTGATCAGCAGCCCGAGGAAGAAGCTGATCTAGTNCAGCCTTGCGATGTTCGGGATGTAGTGCGAGGTGGAAGAGATCGGCATTGAGCGCATAGAACTCTCGTTCCGAATCAATTCTCGTGATAGCCTTGACATCGACATCCTCAGGAATGGGTCCGGGATCATAGACGTAAACATCGTGTCCCAATTTCAGACCCGCCTCGATGAATTTGTGCCCGATGTATCCCCAAGCACCCGCGATAGCCAACAACCGCCTGTCCTTAATGTCAGACATCCTTCAGTAGCGCTGGGGCCACTAGGTATCCTTCTCGTAGTTGGCCCACAAGTGAGGAACATCGCTCACGTAGGCATAAGGCGTATCCACAAACCGATGCCTATACAAACTGAAATGCAAGGCATCGTCAGAAATGGGGTAAAAAATGTTGGACTTCATCTTGATCAGAGCCGCAGCGCCCCAGGAAAACACGGAGTATNAAATCCTTCAATCCGTGTCTTCCTTGTTCGCTCTCTAGATATACCCGGTCGATCCGTCGGGACGGACCGGGCTCTTCCGCTCCCAGAGGACATACTCTGTCTGGACGGCTTCCTCGTTGACCTCTACGCCGAGACCTGGGCGGTCGGGACGAAGTTTCAGGTAACCATCTGTCGGCCAATAGGCCTCNTCAAGCCAGTCGCCGCCACCTCGGTCATCGGGTAGGTGATATTCGAGAATCTTGAAGTTCGGAGTGGCTGCGCTAAAGTGGAGATTCACAGCAGTCGCCAAGGGTCCCATTGGGTTGTGAGGGGCGATGGATACGTAGTGGGCCTCCGCGATCGCCGCTATTTTCCGCATCTCAAGTAAACCGCCGCACACACAGATATCGGGCTGGATAATATCAGCGCCCTGCTTGGCCAGCAGATCNAGAAATTCGAACCGTGTGTAGAGACACTCTCCCGTCGCTAGCGGTACGGTCATCTGCGAACGTAACCGGGCCCAAGCGTCGCTGTTCTCGGGTCGCAGCGGCTCTTCGAAGAAGAACGGATCATAGGGTGCGAGCGCATTCGCCAGCTGAAGCGCCTTGATCGGTTCGAAGATCTTGGCGTGCGGATCGAAGGCGAACTCCCATTCCTCCGGGCAGTGTTTCCGAAGGCCTTCGAAATACTCTGCAGCCTTCTTACAGACAACACCCCACCGATGCTCGTCTGGTGACAGGCGAAAGGGACTCGTCTTGAAGGCTGTGAACCCATAGTCGTCGTGAAGTTTGTGTGCGACGTCTGCAGCCTCCTTCGCATCCTTCCCTCCGATGGACCGATAGACCTGCACCTTATCCCGTGCTGCGCCACCCAGCAGCTGGTAGACCGGAACACCGGCCGCCTTTCCGCTGATATCCCAAAGCGCGTGATCAAGCCCTGACATCGCGGAGAGTCCGACCGATCCCGGGGGGAACCGCATCTGCTGGAACAGTTTCATCATGATGAACTCAATCCGCCGNGGATCGATTCCCTTGACCAGCTCGAAGATGTAGTCGAGCGTCGGTTCGATCGCTAGATCAGGCCCGGGGCTGTAGCACTCACCCCAACCATAGATACCCTCGTCCGTCTCAACCTTGCACAGCACGCGCGAGCGCGAGCCTTCTCGGGCCATGTAGGATTTAATACCTGTAATCTGCATAGTGCCGTCTTCTCCTGTTCTTTTTNNATCAGTTCGTAACAGGTCTGGCTATCAGGTTCTGGGGTTGAACGATCTGTCGTCGCTCGGGAGTCAACCTAGCAAGCAACTCATCCGATGGCTGGTATCCGTGNCGGAAGTTACCCCAAGAAGGGCCGTANCGATACACACAGATCCTTCGGGCGCCCTCGTTCACGCGTTTTGCTGACCCATGGCAGAGCGAATCGACAAACACCAACACNTCACCCGCCTCCATAAACACTTCGATCGCGTCCTCGANCATGTCGACCGANCGTCCCGGTCCCATCCTTGCCTTCTCATACCCCGGATGCTGGAAATTGGACTTATGGCTTGCAGGGATAAGCATTGTCCCCCCGTCCCCTTCACGGATGTCCGTCAGCGCCATCAACACGTTGACCTGTCCGCACATGAACCTCCCGCCGTGATACCGGAATTGGTTCCTATGGATCGGTGGATACCCACCCGAATGAATCCCGATCGCCTCGCCTGGCTGACGGAAGTTCGCGAGGTTCTCATCAATAAAGAGAGGGCCGTGGTGGTAGTCGAACGTCCGTTCGCCGCCTACGAACAGCTTGACGTGATCGATCCACGATGGATGGTCGATCAGTCGCTCGAAGGGCTCCCCCGCTTCGTATATTTGCTGGAGATTCAGCCCAGAAGTCTCGTCTCCATAGCTATGACCGTGCACCTTCCCGTGCCAGTCACCTGGCTCCAGCGTTGGAAAGCCGTCCAGAATCTCGTTCAGCTTGCCCACTTCCTCGGAGCTCAACGCACCTCTTAGAACAACGAACCCGTTCAGGTCGAACCGGTATATGTCCAGATCTGTGACCATNTGTGCCGCGAATTCGGGCCGTGTGAGCCCTGCACTCACGNCCGTANNCCCGAGGTCCACTTTCCCATTCATGAAAGCCTGCTTCCTTGGTTTAACACTATTTGTCTGTCAAACGGCCTCTATCTCGTCCTAACATTTAAGGCCAACGATCGAAACCAAAAAATCTNTGAATTGGCAACAGGTATTCGTCCGGCCGTGGTATGTTTCCGGTACAACGTTGCGGATTGGATCCAACTTGNTCAGGTTAGTGTATACGCCTTAGGCAGAGTGCAAACGAAATGGATAGATGATCGTGTGAATGAGCGGATCACACAGCTGAAGCCACACGCCGGTATCGTAACCGTTCTGTTTATCTACGGGATTGTAATTCTAGGGACATTCCGCGAATACGGGATCACGAACGACGAGCACCTGCACATCAATTATGGGGATGCAATCCTCGACTGGTTCGTCACACTAGGTGCCGATGATCGGGCCATCCACGACGATCGAACCTACCACTACGGCGGGTTCTTCGATCTGATCGGCGCCGTTCTATCCCGATTTTCGCCCCTGGATCCGTTCGAGACCAAGCATCTGGCGAACGCCCTCCTCGCCCTCACCGGGATCATCGCTGCCTACCGGATCGGTTGCCTCTTTGGCGGCGTCCGGGCCGGGCTGTTCGCCGCAATTGCCCTGATCCTGACGCCGCGCTATTACGGCCACGCCTTCAACAATCCGAAGGACATTCCCTTCGCCGTCTTCTATCTCTGGAGCATCTACAATCTGCTCAGATGTGTGGAGACGTTCCCCAAGCTGACCTTAGAGAGGGCACTCTGGACAGGCGTTACCATTGGATTGACGCTCGCCGTTCGAGTCGGAGGTGTTTTGCTGTTCGGTTATGGTTTCCTTTTCCTTGGGTTAACCTGGCTGCTGTTCAGGCAGAAAGCGAACAACGATTCACTCCCCCTCGTCTCCATCGGGGTCATCGCGGTGACCGCCGTTGGCCTGATGCTTCTCTTCTGGCCAAGNGCCTTTGTCAGCCCACTGACCGCCCCGCTAGAATCTATGACNCGTTTCTCAGCGTTCCCCGAATCACACTGGTCAATCTTTGACGGATTATATGTGAACAGCCTCAGTACACCTCGAAGCTACCTGCCGCAATGGTTGACGATCACTTTGCCAGAGTTTGTCTTGGCGGGACTTCTCTTCGGTGTCGTGCAGGTAGCGCAGAAAAGGCGCCAATGGCGTTCCAGGATCGGTGTTATGTATGGACTGCTTGTCTTTTCGGCCGCTTGTCCCGTCGCCTACAGCGTGATCAAACAGCCGTCCCTCTANGACGGCATGCGCCACTTCCTCTTCGTCTTGCCGCCCCTCGTCACAGTATCGGCCCTCTCCTTCCATCACGCNCTAAGCTCTTGGCAGGGNAAAACGGCTGTCNTGGTCGCTGCGGTCGCTGTCGGCAGCAGTAGCGTAGTCGCAAGGGAGATGATTCGGCTTCACCCGAATCAGGCCGTCTACTTCAACCACGTGATCGCGGGGTCCGTTGATGAGGTCTTGAATCGATACGAAACTGACTACTGGAGACACGCACAGAAGCAGGCACTCCGTTGGATAGCTGAAAACTATCGCAACCAGTACGATCGAAAGATACGAGTCTACAGCCGTTTTATCTGGATCAAGGAGCAAATGCCGATTGGACTTGAGTTCGTCGACTACACAGCGGTTCCAGACTTTTACATAGGTAGCAAACGCTACGACGAGCATCGAACCATCCCGGGTGAGATCGTACACACAATTCGAGCCGGGAAAGCGGAGCTCGTACACATCGTCAAACCGGACGAGACGCGCGAGTTCGACGCTTACTTTACTAGCTCCTTCTGGGCCGACACGCATCGTCGTCTAATCTACCTGCGCGAAGTCTCCACACGCTTGCGGCGTGGCGATCGCGTCGGTGCCGCAAGATCTCATCTAAAGCTGGCGCGAGTCTACGAACGGCTCAAACCCTACGAAGTACGGCTCAAGTTCAAAGCCGACTATATGGATGCCCAGGCCAAAAAGCACCGCTTCCAAGCGATTGAGTTGATTGCCTCACGTGCACAGTCAGAAACTGTGGCAGCACGGTATCTCGAAGACAGCAACCACGTTGCTGCGCGTGACCTGTTACTTGGTCTTGTGTCCGTCTACCCTGATATCAGCCACAACTGGGTTAAACTGATTCAGGCGCTAATCGGAACCGGAGAATACGAGCGTGCTTTGAAACAGTGTCGAGAGTGGCAGCAGCGGCACCCAACTTTGGCGCCTCTGGAAGCTGAAGTCCGAGTGCTCGCGGCGATGGGTGACTTGCCCCGTGCCGAGGCGCAACTCAGCGAGGTTGTATCACGCGGTTCTACGATCGTCAACCAGTTACAGTCGACCATCGATGCTCAAAGATCAGGTGAAGCAAACAGAGAATGAGAACATTCGACACCGTGCACCTGAGAAGGGGATGCTGGCTGATCAATTCCAAGTCCTCCCGAACTTGATGCATACGGGTGTAAGTATCTCGACCTGATGTTTCTCTTCGAGATATCCTGTCGCCTGGTTGACTGCAAAGGTCACCACGTTGTCCGAATTCTGGTTCGCACACAGAAGCCACTGACCGGACGGATCGATCACGAACCCGCGGGGGACGCGACCCTGCGCCGGAAAGAACCCTATCAGTACGAGTCCGCCCATCGTCAAATCGACGTGGAATGCCGCTAGGCTGTCGTGACCGCGATTGGAAGCGTAGAGGAACCTGCCATCCGGGGAGATGTGTATGTCCGCCGTCGAGTTTCTACCGTCGAAGTCCGAGGGAAGCGTCGTGGTCGTCTCGAAAGGCACGAGCCGTCCATCTTTCCACAGACAGCTCGTGATGGTCGAGTTGATTTCGTTGAGTACATAACCCCATTGCCCGCTCGGGTGAAAAGCGAAGTGGCGGGGACCCGCCCCTTCAGGCAGACGCAGGCTGGACACCTTGACCAGCTTGCCGTTCGACTCCCTGATCGAGTACACGAAAACCTGATCCGCCCCCTTGTCGGGAACAACAGCGTGCTGCTCATTCGAATCGAGGTAGATCGAATGGGCGTGGGGTCCGTCTTGGTCAGACGTCGGACCAGATCCTTCGTGCTGGATCAACTGCATCACATCCCTCAACAACCCTTCCTCTCCTAGAGGGACGACAAAAACGCTTCCAGACTTGTAGTTCACACCATACAGAAAACGTCCCGCTCGATCCGTCGTCACATAGCAGGGCGCAATACCGTTGGACGACACCTCGTTGAGTTTCTTGAGCATCGTCTCCCCTCCGATTCGGAAAGCACTCAGAGTAGCGTGCGGATCGCAGAGATCCTCGAACATCTCGTTGGCCGCATACAGCGTAAGACCATCAGGAGAGACGGCTAGGTAAGAGGGATTGATCGATGGAACAGCGTCGTGAGTAACCTTCAGTTCGCCCGAAGCAGAATCGAACAAACAGCTGTAGACACCATCTGCCTTGCCCTCAACGTGACCTTCCTTCTTCGTGTAAGTACCTACAAATGTCCGCAACTTGCTCATGGTGCCCCGGCCACACCTCGAAACAACTGCTCAACAACTCGTTCCGCTGCGTCCTCGGTCAACGGGATCGGATCCGGCGCCGACACGTGGAACATCACGTGGATCAGGATCTGACCGAGGAGGGCCTGCGCAATCATCACCGGATCTCCGTTCAGGTCGCCCGACTCGACGCCCTGGTTCGCGAGTGCGACGAGAGCGCCGAAATACGCGTGGTCGTGATCAGCATCCTCGACTGCAGGCATCGCCTTCCGCGGACCGAAATGCGCGGCAAACATGAAACGGGCACGCTCGGGCGCTTCCCTCGCCCAATTGAAATCGATCTCGACGAGCTCCACCAGCTTCTCCCGGATCGTCAGGTCAGTCTTGGCCACGATCTCGTTCTGAGATGCGATCGCCTTCTCGTGGAAGGATCGGAAGATCTCCTGATACAGACCCTCCTTGCTCTTGAAGTAGTAGTAGACCATCGGCTTGGTCGTCCCGGCCGCTTCGACGATATCCTGGATCGATGATCCCGAATACCCATTGTCCGCAAAAATACGAGCAGCCTCGGTGATGATCCTTCCCCGCACCTCCCCCACGGCAAGGTCTGTTGGTCTCCCCGTCCCGCGACGGGCTTCTCTTGTGTCGATCTCAGCCATAGTTACCTGACCTTGTAACGCACCGTATACATCCCATCGCCTCACGTCACCAGCACGCGTCTTTCTAATTTGTTCCTCTCAAAACTCAAACCGTCGTGAACCTGAAAACAGTGGAGGTATCGTAGCTGTCGCCCGGCCTTAACAACGTTGATGGGAACTCTGGCTTGTTAGGTGAGTCTGGGAAGTGCTGGGTCTCCAGACAGAAACCAGATCGCCACTCGTATCGAACACCGCCTTTTCCGACAATCGAGCCATCTAGGAAGTTGCCCGTGTAGAACTGTACACCTGGCTCAGTTGTCTGGACTTCTAGTACGCGCCCCGACCCCGGATCGACAACAGTGGCGACCGTCTCCAGTGCCTCACCTTCGCGATCCAGAACGAAATTGTGATCGTAGCCACCGCCCACCTGAATCTGCGGGTCCGGATCCTCGATCCGATCACCTATCCGGCTTCCCGATTTGAAGTCGAACGACGTCCCATCGACAGAGCGCAGTTCACCCGTCGGGATCAGTCCCTGATCCACGGGTGTGTAACGACCGGCCATCAGCGTCACCTCGTGCCCGAGGACATCGCCATCACAAGCGAGGTTGAAGTAGCTGTGATTGGTCAGGTTGACGTGTGTGGTCGCGTCGGTATTTGCGTGGTAGTCGACGCGGAGCGCGTTGTCTTCCGTCAGGCTGTAGGCCACGGTCGCATCCAGACTACCCGGATATCCCTCGTCACCGTCCGGACTCGCAAGGGAGAAGCACACGCCATCTTGCCAAGACTCGGCATCCCAGACCTTCCGATCGAATCCCTGAATTCCCCCGTGGAGATGATTCTCACCGTTGTTCGTCGCCAACGTGTAAACTTTCCCCTCGATCTCAAACTGGCCCTTTGCGATTCGGTTGCCGTATCTCCCGACAACCGCGCCCAGATGCGCCCGATCGCCCAGATATCCTTGCAGTGTATCGTAGCCAAGTACGACGTCGCCCGGCTGACCATCCCGGTCCAGCGCGTGGATCTCGACCACGGCACAAGCATAGTTCGTGATCCGGACGGTCATACCAGCCGAATTCCTTAGCGTGTAGAGGAACGCCTCCTTCCCCCCGTACTCGCCGAAGCTCTCCCTTTCAACAACCACGATTCTTCTCCCTCTGCCTAGATCAGCGAATAGGCGAGGATGTCGATCCGGTAGGTCATCGCCCATATCCATCCGCCGGTGATTGCCAAGAAGACAAGTGTGCTGACGACGAAAATCCCTCGCCAGGCCCACTTCTTCCAGCCCAGCAACCCAGCTCTCCAACCCTGACCAAAACCGACAAAGACAAGAAGCAGGCTGATAACCACAGTCGGCTTGATCCCGTAACGGAAGAACACGATGACCGCATCGGTCGTGCTTGAGTCATCAAACAACCAGACAACCCGATCTTCGTGCGCTTTCCCGTCGATCGTGGCAGACGCAACGACCACGTTGTTCCCCTTTTTCAGCCTCACGTCTTCCCATCGAAAAATGCCCTGCCCCTCACCCCTACCTTTCCCGATAGAGGTGCCGTTCACGCTGAGCAAAACCTGGTCGGCGTTAGAGTAAACCTTCACGGACGTATCGTCCGTCTCACGAAGCTGATAGCGCCGGTTCGCAATGTAGACAGTTGGGTCGTCGGACCAGTTCGCTCGGTAGAAGTAGAACACATCCTTCCGAACCCTGCGATCGTATGTCACCATGCCTTTGTCGTTCATGCCGATCGCGTCCCCTTCGCGCCTAAAGAACGAGGCGAAGTCAAACATGTTCCAGATGTAGCTTCCCCAAACGTAGTCGCGTGCAGCGATCTCTTTCCAGTTCTCTTCGTGTACCTGGGCTTGCCAAGCTTCGGGATGCCACGGATGCGCAAACGGAAAGGCTCGCCGGATGTTCTCCTCGTGGTGCTCGATACTGCCCCCTGCTCCGTATTCCGTGATCCCCATTGGCACGTGAGGCAGTTCGGCGTGCGTCTCGTCCATCCAATCGCCTATCTGTGACGAGTGACCGATATACCAGCCGAAGTACTGGTTCCAGCCCGTAATATCAGTTCCAATCATGTCCGTCATCATCATGTTTGCCGCCGCGGTCAGACGATCCGGGTCTTCGATACGAGCCAGATCGTGCATCTCTTTGATGTAGGGCAACGGACTGAGCTCATCCGGGTTGTGGAGCTCGTTCTGGATACCCCAGATGATTACAGATGGATGGTTGTAGTTCTGTCGGATCATTTCCAGCATAGACTGTCGGATGTTTGTCTTGATCCCTTCAGAGTCGTTGAAACCCGATGCTGTCGATCCGACCCAAGCGATCTCCGTATAGACCGTCAGACCCGTGGAATCACACAGGTCATAGAACAACTCGGAGTGAGGGTAGTGAGACAGGCGAACCGAATTCGTCCCCATGTCAAGGATGTGCTCAAGATCCCGACGATGGTCCTCCGGGCGCAATGCCCCGCCCCGCCCCGCCACATCCTGATGCCTCGCAATACCCCTGATCTTCAGGTGCCTGTCGTTCAGGAAGAATCCTTTCTTCGCGTCGAAATGGAAGGTTCGAAACCCGAGCGGCTGCACGATTTCGTCGATCACTCGACCACCTTTTAAGACTTGAGAAGTAACTGAGTAGAGGTAGGGCCCCTTCAGACCCTGCCAACGGGTCGGAGACGCAACAGTAGCGGATACCACGACAGGTATCGTCTCGCCGGCAGCAAGTCCGGTTAGGGTCTCCTGTTTGGCGACTGTAACGCCTTCAGCGTCGCGAACGACTACGCGTACCGTCGCGTCTTCTGCCGCAAGTCCCCCGTTCGACACCTTGACCGTCACGTCGATCGTGCCTGACACGTCGCTCAGGTCCTTCTGCCGGATGAACACACCGGGTGACGCGTAGTCCAGAGGGGTAATACAAACGGGATCCGTCGTGATCAGTCGTACTGAACGATGAATCCCGCCGAACAGAGGGAAATCGCCAGACAGCGGGATCACATCTTTCTGCGGCTCGTTGCTTACCTCGACCACGATTTCGTTCACCCCTTCGTGAACGAAATCGGTGATCTCGAAGGCAAAGGCCGTATACCCGCCCCGATGCTGACCAACGTGTGTCCCATTGACGTTCACGTCAGCAACACTCTGCGCTGCTTCAAAATGAAGGAACATTCGCTTCCCGATATCCGACGCCGGGATGGTCAGCGATTTCCGATATGTGCCCTGCCCCCGGTAGTATTCGTAACCGGAGGCGACGTCCATCGCGTTCCACGTGTGTGGCAGATCGACCACTATGTCAATCGTGGAGCCATCGATGCTGCCACCGGTGAAGTGCCAGTCACCATCGATGTTCACATCTGTTCGAGCAGAGACTTGGTCACTTGCGAGAAAAGCCATGACAGCCAGTGCACAGACGAAAATAGCACTTCGAAAACTCATTCGATGACCTCCGATGCTTGCGCGTCCTCAATCACGCGTGTAAGGACCGGAGCGGTCGGTCCATCCTGCTCAATCAGCTTTTCACCATCTGTGAACCCTTCCGGTCGATCACCGAGTTGAGCGATCAGATGCCCCCTCCAAGTTGCCACCTCGATCGCTCGATCCGGATCGTTCGAAAGGTTGCGTACCTCCTGCGGATCCTCTTCGAGATCGAAAAACAGCTCTTCATCCTTCCCCGGGAACCAAGCGAACTTCCGCTTCCCATCGGTCACATACTGCATGCCGCTGTTCGATGACGGCACGTTGCAGCACTCCCCGTGGACAAAGTCTCGCCAAGCACTTGATTCGTCCTTCATCAGTGGAACCAGACTCTCTCCGTCAACCGTGACCGGGATGTCCACACCGGCAGCATCTAGGAACGTGGGCATCAGATCCATCAGTTCCACGGGTTTATCGATCACCTGGCCAGACTGGATCCCGTAGCTCTCCGGGAAGCGCACCAGAAACGGCACTCGCGCGGAGGGTTCGAACGGATTTCGCTTCCGCAGCCACTGATGATCACCCAGCATCTCACCGTGGTCGGAGGCGAACGCGACGACCGTGTTCTTCGGAAGCATACCGTGCCAGATCATACGCGCGATCTGATGATCGATGTGCTCGATACACCCGTAGTAGGCGGCACGCATCTGCTTCGTCACCTCCGGTTCCACGCTGATACGCCAAGGCTCCGGGTTCAGACCGCGCTGAGGCTGGTCGAACACACGCGCCCAGTCACCCACAACGGGTTCGGGCAGATCCATACCCATGTACTTGTCGTAATAGAACTGGGGTGGCGTCAGGGGCTGGTGCGGATGGATGAAGTTTGCCCAGATGAAGAACGGGCGGTCTTCGTCGCAGTTGTCAATCAGGTCGATCGTGCGGTCCGCAACCCAGTTCGAGAAGTGAAGCCGCTCTTCCAAGTGCCAGGGCCTGGAGGGATACCCGTTCCCGTAACAACCGTGTGCGTCCGAAGCTCGGGGTGACGTGATCCCATTCTCGTGCAGAAACTGTTGGTAATCGTTGGTCTGACCGGGCCCCGGTGCTCTGGGCCCCCCGGCCGTTGTCGCGGAGTCAAATCCGACATCCAAGGGGTCTGGCCCCCAATGGGATTTCCCGACGAGGTGAGTCTGATAACCAGCTTCTTGGAGTTCGCCCGCCATTGTCGGCCACGGCAGGGGCGCGTTGTGATTGACCAGCACACCGTGTCGGCTGGGCTTTCGCCCTGTTAGGACTGTACGTCTGGCTGGCGTGCAGACAGGGCAGGCGGAGTAACCATTTGAAAACCGCACACCCGATTCAGCAAGATTGTCGAGAAACGGCGTCTGTAGGACGGGATGTCCATCGATTCCCAGACAATCACCCCTCTGCTGGTCGGTCATGATCAGAAGAATGTTCGGTCTCTCGTCAGCCATACATAACCCCGCGCGGAGTCGAGATTACCCTGTCTTGCCGCGCTTCGACTCCGGTTAGCGCAGTAGGGCGTATCTATCCTATATCTTCAACGTCGGACATCAGAACGCGCTCGCCGCCTGCATCCACAGACCTCAGCCCCGCCTCGATTAGCCTCGCAGCCTCTAGACCGTTTCGCGATGAGACGAGAGGCTTTGCGCCGTCACAAAAAGTGCGAAGCTCTCGAACCAGCTCAAGATCGGCCCCAAAGTGTGATGACCCGAAGTCGTCGCGTTTGCAGTCAATCGTCTCGCGCGACTCACCATAGTCCGTCACGATATCGAGCATACCCGTATGCCGTGTCAGTATGATCCGGCCCTTTGTCCCGATCAGCTCGAAGGTCTCCTGATCGTCGGCCTTCGGCCCGAAGAAACTCACCCATAGCGACGCGAGGATCCCGTTCCCATACTGGATCTGGAAGGACGCGTGATCGAGAATGTCCGCGCCCGGTAGATACACGCAGTTGTCAACTCGATTGTACTCCTCTTCCGCGTTCATCCACGAGTCTCCCGTGAGGGAGAACTCTTCTTGGCTCTTCATCCGCCCACGTGTGGGTTTGACCCTCCACGGGCATTCCAGATCGCAGACCAAGCATCGTTTTGGCGCATCCTGTTTCTCCACAAACACGCGTCTCCCGCCCATCCCCGTCACCCGTTCCGCGCGATCATTGGCAAACCAGTTGAATACGTCCATGTGGTGGGAGGACTTGTCGTTGATCGCATCGCCAGACCAGGTCCGGCGACGATGCCACCTGTGAAAATATGTGTGGAAAGGGATGATATCCCTGATCTGCATCATGTGTAGATCCCCGATCTCGCCAGCCTGAACGAACTCATATGCCTTTCTCCAGGGGGCTTCATACCGCCGGGTAAAGCCCAGGATCATCTCATTCCCTGACTGCTTCTCCGCCTCGAAGATGGCGAGCGCGTCATCGAGCGTGTGCGCGATCGGTTTGTCGCAGTAGGTTTTTTTTCCTGATTCGATCGAAGAGATAGCCGGACCCTTGTGCGCACACTGCGGGGTCGTCACCATCACAAGATCCACATTTCGATCCCGGACTAGGTCTTCGGATTCCGTGTATACATCGATGTCCACATCGACACCTTGATCCGCGAACAGCTTGGTCAGATGTATTCGACATTCGTCCAACCGATCAGGTCGCGTGTCGCATAGCGCCGACACCCGCAGACCGGTCTCGACGCTCACCTCGGCAATCCGCTCGGCGAGTGTGTTCACGCCGCGAAAACCTGCACCAATGATGCCTACGTTGACTATCTCTTTTCGGTCGTTCATCCGTATGCCGTGCTACCCCTCTCCATTTCAACGGGAGAAGGAAATTGGCGGGCAGGTCTTGGGACCAGCCAACCAAGTGAGGGGCTGCCTTGGCCGATCGTGAGATCGACCAAGGCGGATCCATATCAGTCCGCGGCTGCGCCGAGGACAGTGCCAGTCCTACCTGCCAGCCTGTCCGTGGCGGACCAAATCAGCTTGACCATCACCGGCACGATCACGAGCGTCAGCACCGTTGCAAACGCCAGCCCGAACACAACTGCCTTCCCCATCGGACCCCACCATTCGCTGCTTCGACCACCAATCTCGAGGGAAAGGGTGAAGAAGTCGAAGCTGATTCCCGTCGCCAGCGGTATCAAACCGAGGATTGTCGTAATGGCCGTCATGATCACCGGTCGGAACCGGGTTCTCGCCGCCTGCACGATCGCCTCGCGATCTCCAAGCCCTTCGCGCCTGAGCCGCAGGATGTAGTCAATCATTACGATCGCATTGTTCACGACGACACCGGCCAAACTGATAACACCGATGCCGGTCATCATGATTCCGAAGGGTGTTGCCGTAATCAGGAGACCGAGCAGCACGCCGATCAGAGAGAGAATCACCGAAGTCAGCACGACAAAAGGCAACGCGATCGAGTTGAATTGGGTGATCAGAACAAGCGCAATCAAGAAAATCGCGACAACAAAAGCACGTGAGAGGAACTCCGCAGACTCCTGCTGGTCCTCGTTCTCACCCGTATACTGAATGCGGTAGCCAGGAGGCATCTCGAATTTGGCGAGTACGCTCTGACATTCCTTGAGCGCATCATCCGTCGTACGTCCGACGACCTTCCCGCTCACTGAAACGACACGCTTCATGTCCTTCCGCTTGATGCTCCCTAGACCGCCCCCTGTTTCGATGCGAGCGACGGTCCCGAGTGGAACCTGATTCCCGTCCTTCTCAATCAGCAGGTTCTCAAGGTCCGACAAACGTTGGCGCGCGGTCTCCTTGAGACGAACCCGGATGTCGCAATCGTCTTCGCCGACACGATACTCCGAGGAGTCGTTCCCATAGATCGCCGTACGAACCGTCGTGGCGATCAGTGAGGTGCTCAGATCCGCCAGAGCGGCCGCTTCCCGATCGACAACCACACGCACCTCCGGACGTCCCTTGTCGTAATCGTCCTTCAGATCCACCACACCCGGCACTTCCGCCACAATTCGCTTGATCCGAGAGGCCAGCTTACCCAGAACCTCGAAATCCTCTCCAACTACCTCCAAGTTGATCGGAGGGCCGGCCGGCGGACCAACTCGCTCTTTTGTGATCTCGACTTCGGCGCCGGTGATGTCCATCAGCTTTGCACGAAGATCATCGATGATCGCGAAACCCGTACGGTCTCGTAGCTTTTCGTCGAGCAGGTCAAGCGTCACGCGACTCTTGTGCGGGGACCCGCCGGTCGACGAGAAATCTTCGGCATCGGCAGAGGAGCCGACCGTAGCAACATACGTATCGACGTCACCCATGTCTCCGAGCACATTCTCGATTTGAGTCACCAGCCGGTTGGATGTCTCGAGCCGAGTACCGGACGGTGCACGTACATCCACATACGCCTTGCGGGGAGCCACATCCAGGAAAAACTCGACTCCGTGCCCGAAGACTCCGTAGATCATGATTACACCGATCAGCGTAGCCCCTGCGAGAAGAATCGTCTTCACCGGGCTGTCGAGCGCTCGATCAAGCACGACCTGATACCGGTCGAGAACCTCCGTCAGACGGGACTCCTCATTTGCAGAGTCGACCTTCATGAAGGAAGCACAGAATGTGGGATTCATGATCAGCCCGACGACGAGCGAGGAAGCCAGCGTCACGATCAACGTGATCGGGAGATACTTCATGAACTCGCCCATAATGCCTGGCCAGAAGATCATCGGAGCAAACGCACAGAGGGTCGTGAGCGTTGATGCGATAACGGGAATCGCCACCTCGCTCGTCCCCACATCAGCGCCCTCGGCTCGCGACATCCCACTCTGGACGTGCCTGTATATGTTCTCGACGATGACGATCGCGTTGTCGACGAGCATACCGAGCGCCAGAATCAGGCTGAACAACACGACCATGTTCAGAGTCATCCCCATAGCCTCGATCACGACAAAGCTAATCAACATGGAAAGCGGAATCGCCACACCGGCGAACACAGCGTTCCGGAATCCCATAAAGAAGAACAACACCGCGACCACGAGGATCAGACCCGAAAGGATATTGTTCTCTAGGTCCTTCACCATCATCCGGATGTCTTCGGACTGGTCCCCCTGCACCGACACCATCGTCCCCAGTGGAAACGTCGGCTGCAGCGACACGATAAGATTTTTTACCGTGTCCGAGATTTCGATCAGGTTCTCGCCGCTGCGTTTGATCACGGACAGGCTTACGCACGGCTGCGCGTTCAGACGGGCGTAGCTTGCCGGATCGGCGAACCCGTAGATCACGTTAGCCACGTCGCGGATGTAAGCGGGCCTGCCGTCCCCACCCTTGATCACCATATTCGCGATCTCCTCGACCTGCTGAACCTCGCCCGGAATACGGACCGAGTACTTGTAGGTCCCGATATCCATGCTCCCACCGGGCAGCGTTACATTCTCACGCTGGATCGTCTCAACTACATCGCTTAGCGACAGCCCGTAGACGGCGAGACGGTCCGGGTCCACATCGACCTTGACCTCACGCTCAAGTCCGCCTGCCAACCTGACCTCTAGGACTCCGGGAACGGCCTCGATCTCGTCGGACAGATCCTCCGCCACTTCCTTCAGACGCAAGAGACCGTAGTCACCCGATACGTTGACGATCATGATCGGGATGTTCGAGAAGTTCACTTCAGAAACGATCGGATCGTCCGCGTCGGTCGGCAGATGCTGCTTCGCCAGATCGACTTTGTCTTTCACCTTCTGTAGCGCATTGTCGATGTCGATCCCGGCGACAAAGGCGATCTGTATCGTCGAGATTCCTTCGGCCGACGTCGAATACAGATCCTTCACGCTCTCAAGACCCTGAAGCTTCTTCTCGATCTTCCGGGTCACCAGATTCTCCACATCAGCAGGTGACGAACCGATGTAGGGCGTCGTGATGATGATGAAGGGGATCTCGATGTCGGGTGCGGCTTCACGCGGCAAAGACAGGTAGGCGGACGTCCCCGCCAAGACCATCAGGGCGACCAAGACATAAACGGTTACCCGCCTCGAGATCGCGATCTGTGTGATTTTCATTCGTGCATCTCCTTCACGATCACGCGCTCTCCATCGATCAGATCACGGGCGCCTGCGATCACAAGACGATCACCGGGCCTCAGTCCTTTACGAGCGATCACTCTGTTCCCCTGTCCCGGACCGAGTTCGATCTGGCGAAACGTCACGGTATCGCCTTCGATCACGAAGGCCACGGGGCCCGTTTCACGCTCCACGAGTGCCTCCCTCGGGATCACAACAACCTGCTCGTGCGTGCGGCGGCGTACAATCAGCTTCCCGACCATGCCGGGACGAATCACACCGTCCGTGTTATCGATATAGANCTCAATCGGGAAGACACGTCGTTTCGTGTCTGCAGCCGGACCGACGCGACCAACCGAACCTTCAAACAAGAGCTCCGAAAGCGCATCCAGCCGAACGTCCACCTCTCTCCCCGGCGCAAAGTCCGTAATCTCGGTCTCAGAAACCCACGCTCTCATCTTCACCCGATCCCACTGGACGAGATGAATGGCCGTCTGGCTCGGTCCTGTCAGGTGACCGACCTCNATTTGGCGGCCTGCGATCTCACCGTCGAACGGCGCGAGCAGCCTACAATTCAGGAGCCTTTGACGGATCGTCGCCAGGTTCGATTCNGCCCGCTTGAAATCGTATTCGGACTGGAAGAGGTCCCGCTCTGAAATCGTCCCATCTTCGAACAGCTGCTTTGATTTCGCGTAGTTGTATCGGTGGAACTTCTCACCTGCCTCCATCTCGATCAGGGCAGCGTCGAGCAGGCTCGTATGGAGCGTAGCAAGCATCTGTCCCTTTTGGACGCGATCGCCCAGATCAACAAAGATCTTAGACACCGGCCCCGACTCGAGAAAACTAAGCTGCACGTCTCGCCACGCTTCGACTGACGCCGGATATCGGCTGACCTGCGTCAGTGAGTCCAACACGACATCCACGGCCGCAACGTTCGTGGCCTTGATCGCCGTTTTNACCGTAGATGTGGCAGCCACGGTGTCCTGCTCGCCTCCACAACCTGCCAGCANAACCAGCGCGAAAGCAGCAACCGCGATTCGCCTTTTCATCATCTGACTCCCTCTAACCCGAGACCCTAACGCAGCTCGATCCTAACTCAATGAATTTGTCATCCTAAACAGCCTACTCATCGTTCACCCTCAACCCGACCGCCCTCTCGAGCATCACGAGCACAACCGCTCGGTCTCGCTGCGCTCGAGCGAACTCGATCCTGCTGCGTGAAAGAATCAGCTGAGCGTCAAGGACCTCGAGCTGTGTGCCGAACCCGTTCCCATAACGCGATCGGGCAATCCGCTCACCCTTCTCCGCCTGCGACACGACCTTCGCCTGTGCAACCACGCGTTCGGACGCTTCCTTCGCGTCGAACCATGCTTGCCGGATCTCGAGCCGAACCTGCTTATGCAACTGTTCAGCCTGGATCTCNGCCTTCCGCTTGTCCACCCTGGCCTTGTTCACAAGTGCACGGTTCTTGAGCCCGTCAAATAGCGGGATGCTCAGCGCCACACCAGTAACCCAGCTCTCTTGGGCCTCGTCACCCGAGAAGCTGAGATCGTTGCTCTGCACAGCAAGCTGAGCGGTTGCGATAAAATCAACCGAGGGACGCATCTCAGACTTCTGCGCCTTGATCGCCGCATCCCGGATGTTCACCTCCAGNGCGGCCTGCTGAAGCTCTGGACGTGTTCGGATGCCCTCCTCGATGATCACACCCAGATCGGTTAGGTCGAGTGCCGTGGTCGATCGGAACACNCCCTGCAGCTCGATGTCTTCGGTCTGCTCGATCCCGATGATGTCGCGCAGATTGATCCGCGAGACCTCCAAACCTTTGGCAACCTGGATCGAATCCGGCCGCAGATCGAAAACCTGAACCTCGGCCCGAAATAGATCGTAGTCGGAAACCCGGCCGGCGCGCCGCAGCGACCGGACCTGGTCCAGATTTGTCCCCGCCAGTCGAAGCGATTCNAACGTCACCTCGACCAGCGACTCCGCGAGCATCGCATTGTAAAAGGCGATCTCTGCGCGAGCGGCGACCGACTGTCTCGAAAGCTCGNAGCCTTCCGAGGTGAAATCGCGGAGCGCTCGCNCAGCCTGCAGAGCTGCACCTACCCTGCCGCTCGAAAACAGCGGCTGCTGCAAACGAAGAATGCTCGTGATGGCGTTCGATGTGCCGATCGTGAAAGTCTGCTGACCCTGAGGGGTGTCGAACACGAACGTGGGGAGGACCCACGACCGATCGTAATTGCTGGACAGACGAAGATCCGGAAGCACGTTCGACCAGCCCTCTCNGATCTCTTCTCTTGCCCTGAGCCTGTCCTGCTCGGCGAGACGCATCTCGTCGTTGTTCTCAAGTGCAAGCGCAACGGCCAACTCCAGCGTCAGCACCCGAGCATCAGCACTCCCCACAAACAGACCACCAACCAGCACGGCCACCGCCAGTTTCCCCATAAACACACTACTTTCTGTTTTTTTATTTACCGGTAGGTAAATTACCGAGAATGTAACGTTTTTTCAACCCGTGATTAGAAACACGTGGGCTTCTAGACGTTTCAGCCTGATCAACCGTAGGCGCCGTGATCCAAGAATCCCAAGAGCCTTCTCAGTCGATCGTCGGCACCTGCATACACATGGGCCGGCATCTGGTAGTTCATAAACGGGTAATACTTGTGGCCGATNAGCCGGCGGGCGTAAGTCACTTGGGTAATGTATCGTGTTCTGTCACTCCGGTTGGGGCCGCCACGATGCCAGACCTGGTTGTTAAACATGATTACGCTTCCGGCCTTGCCCAGGATGTAGTTCACGCGGTCTTCCCACTCGGTGCCCTCGATCTCCACCGGCGACGGCGCCCCGAACAGATGGGATCCCGGAATCACTTCCGTCCCTCCGTGTTTGACCTCCGTCACATCGGTCAGGTAGTAGTTCGCCGTGAACAAGAGGACGGGCAGCCTGACGTTCGACGGAGGATTGCCATCTGTCACCACGTAGTGCGGCTCGTCATCCTGATGCCATCCCGTGATACCGCCTCCCGGGTAGGTGCGAAACGAGTTGTTGTGAATTACGTGACAGTCCTCCGCGACGAGCGCTTCGGCNAAACTGACGATCGGCTCCATATCGAACAAACGCAGATTAGCTGAGCTGCTCTCGAACATCCGGTTTATCAGATCGTAGCCAAGCCGGCTCTTGTTGAGCTCGTCTTCGCGNTGCTCGAAAGCGCGTTCCAAGTCGTCTCTGAGTTCTTCACACCAGTCCGGTGGAAGCAACTCCCCCAGAAACAAAAAGCCCTGCGTCTGAAATGTTTCCACCCAGGACTTGATCTGCTCCGGACTCGCCTTTTCGCCCGCCTTCACAATGGCCGAAGGTGATTGGTTAATGCACATTAGTAAATCTTCACGTTCTTCGTGTCTTCGTGTCTTCGTGTCTTNGTTCCCGCCGTTACTGGACCGGCATGCGTTCGATCCAGCGTTTTACGAGCGCGACGCCTTCCTTGTGTACCATCGACCGACCCAGCTCGGGCATCGCTACATCCGGTTCTGTCGACTCGATCCTATAGAGCATGATCGAGTCCTCCGGTTTCCCCGGAACGATGTCGTAGTACCGGCCGCCCGTTCCTCTTCCGGCTGCAGTGGGAGATTTGTAGACACCGTAGAGCATCGGATCTTCCTGGCTCGCCATTAGGTCGAGGCCGGCGTTCCAAGAATGACCACCTGGTGTGTGGCAATGCGCGCAATTGATCTCGAGCCACGCTCGGGCGCGTTCTTCGAGCGTCCCGCTCAGGGGATCCTCATAGTCAGAAAGCCTGGGCGCCTTGTCCCCTTCGGGTGCGCGTGTCAGCATGCCCGTCCGGGACCAGTAATCGAGCTGATTCTCTTCGCCGCTCTCATATGTGTAGTCGCGGTTGAGGTGACGCGCACGGATCCCGATCGGGACCATCAGACCATCTTTCACATGGCACTGCTTGCACTGGTTGGTGTTCGGGATCTGGTAGTCGTTCGCCTGAATGTTCCCGTCAAGATCAATCCATGATGCGACGATATCCGAACCTGCAACCTCCAGAAAGGCATCGGTCTGTTTGAAGTTCCATATATAGGTCAGACCACCCCATCCTTCCTTGCCGTGGATCAGCAGACGGGTCTCAAGCAACCGTTCTCCCAGTGACGGGTCGCGGAAATCGCGCGGGTAGGAGAACGTCTTCGCAATGATCGTGCCCACGGGCAGTTCGAAAGTATCTACGGGATGATACTTCGCAGGTAAACCTTCGGGCAGCCTGATGAAGCGTTTCTTATAAGCGTAGTCGGAGAAAAGTTGTGAATTGATCCTGTAGGCTACGACACCGTGGACAGGATGCTGTGTGGCCCCGTCACCTTCGAACAGATCGAATGAGGACAGACGGTTCGGGGGATCGGCGAGGTAGTCCCGCTCGCTGCAGGAAACGAGGAGCAGGACCAGCCCGAGGGCTTGGATACGCATTATTGAACGCCCTTGATCGTGATTTCAGGAAGAGCCGCCTGCGCCTTTGCATAACCGCTCAGGTCGGTCACAACGTTCGGCTGCTTCCCTGCCGCCATCGACTCAAGGTCTAGGTTGGCGAACGTAGCATCACCGTTATCGTGGATCGAGATTCCAAGGTGATCGGGTATCCGGCCATCGACGAGTTTCTTGGGATCCTGAACGCCGTCATACACGATGTCCGGTCCGTTCGTCCCGAAGACAGCCTTGATCGCCTTCCCCAAGTCACCAACAGGATTCGTTCCCCCACCAGTAAATGTATTGCTGTGAATGTGGATGCTCTCACAAAAAGGGTCGAAAGCCTTGTCCTTCACCTTCCTCTTGGTCGACTGGAAGCTGATAATCGAAAGGTTGGCCGTATCGTTGTCCGCGATTGTGTTCCCAAACACCTCGACCTCGTCCGTGGCCATAAGGATAAGCCCGCCACCCGGAGGCAATCCGGACACGAGCGTTCCTTCCTTCGCGAAATTCTCCCGGTTGTTCCCTTTTATCACGTTGTTGAACACGCGACATTGCCGGCTTTCCTTCTTGGGCAGGTTCGGAAGCTGGAACACTAGCACACCGCCGGTGTTGTCTGTGGACACGTTGTTGTAGACATCCGCGCCGACCGAGTTCTCGACCTCGATTCCGGTCACGTTCATCTTCGCCACGTTGTTTCGGACGATGATATTGTCGCACTGCCCGACGTAGATTCCGGCATCCGACGCACCGATCGCCGTGCACCCTTCGATCAGGACGTTTCGGCTCTCCACCGGATACAAGCCGTAGGCCCCGTTCTCCGGACTCGGACCGCGGGTCCATTCGACACGCACGTTCCGCAGCGTCACCCCATCCACACCCGTAACCTTAATAGCATCTCCACGGGAATCTTCTACGGCCAGATTCTGAAGCGTGAAGCCTCCCTTGGTCACGAGCAGCCCTTCGCCGCCTGACCCCGTGACCTGATCGGCGAACTTGAGTATGGTCTTATCCGGACCGGCACCGGCGATCGTCACGTTCTCGACATCTAGCGACAGGGTCTTGTTGAACAGGAACGTCCCCTCAACAAAGCGGACCGTGTCTCCGGGCTTCGCCATGATCAGCGCCCTCTGCGCAACGCGCTGGACATCGTCACCGGGCTGAATCGCCTGCGGGCCTCCGCACGACGCGATCAACAAGATGCTTACAAGAATCGCTGCCACTTTCGAATTCATACTTACTTATCCTCCCTCAAGTAGAGGAGCGTCACTCTGGGACAGGGGCTTCAATATACACGGTAGGTAGAGGTCGGACGAGCCTCGATCTGCAAATTGCGTTGACACCCGAGTGGGAAGCAAGTAATCTCTACATACCCCCTAGGGGTATATAGAGAGGCGGTTTTTTTGGCACACACCCATATACATATAAACAAGGGTATCTTGAATCGGCTCGCCAGGATCGAAGGGCAGGTCAAGAGCATCCGCTCGATGGTGGAATTCGGCAGGGACTGCAGCGAGGTTCTGATTCAAGTCGCTGCCGCCCGGGCTGCGCTGGACCAAGCAGGACGCCTGATCCTCGAAGATCACCTAGAGCACTGTATTGTCGAAGCCGTAGATGAAGGCCGCAGCCAGGAAGCGCTTGAAGACCTGAAAATTGCGCTCAAGAGGTTCATCCGTTGACGGGTTCCGCTTCCCTTACCCGGCTCGAATGGAGCGCACGTAGATACCCGGTCTACCTATTCTTCCAGAAGGCCAGCTATTGGGGACCGATATTCTTCCTCTACTTCAGCAGCCTTCTGTCGCTTTCGGACGTGTTGCTGCTTGAGTCGATCTACTACATCACCGTCGTGCTGCTGGAGATCCCAACAGGATACCTCGCCGACCGTGTCGGTCACCGCCGCGTCCTGATTGGAAGCTCGATCGCTCAGATGACGGCGTGTCTCGCCTTCGTTTCGTCAGACCACTTTTCCGTTCTGGCTTTCGGACAGATCATGCTCGCCACAGGGATGGCCCTCGGGTCCGGGTCCGACACCTCCTACCACTTCTCGGTCCTAGCAGCGCTCGGTCGGTCTGACGAGTATGGATCGAGGGAAGCAAAGGCCGCGCGATCTCTCCTGATCTCGCAAGCGACCTCGGCACTGATTGGAGGCGCGGTCGCCACAATGGACCTCCGAGTCGCCTACCTATTCACGATGGCCAGCTCTCTGGTCGCCTTCGCCATCGCCGCCGGATTCCTAGACGTGACGGTCGAATCGTCCCCGCGCAAATCGATGGTCTCACAGATAGGATCCTGTCTCCGTGACGCGACACATCCCCGCCTCGCTTGGGCGATGGCCTACTTCATCTTCATGACGGTGATCAACCACATCCCTCACGAGTTCTACCAGCCCTTTCTGAAGACCTTGATACTCGAACACGCCACGGATATCTCTACACCACTCACCATAGGCATCCACACGGCTCTCACGATGGGTGTGGCAACGATAGCTGCAGCCATCAGCATACGGATCCGGGACAGAATTGGATCTTCGAGCACGCTTCTCTTGGCGGGTCTCATCCAGACCGTCATCATCTCCGGTATGGCTCTGTCTACGTCACCCTTGATCGGAATCCTGCTACTGCTTCGGAGCATACCACGCGGCCTAATACAGGCGCCACTGAACGCGGAGATCGTCCCTCTGGTCGGCAAAGACAGACGGGCGACCTATCTGTCCCTGCAGAGCCTGATGGGCCGACTCGCCTTTGGCGCCGTCCTCCTCGCCTTCTCGATGTTCTTCGACGGCAACGAAATAGCCGCCCCCATCGGTGTGTCCATGATCGGAGCGGCTGTGGGGTTGCTCCTGCTGCTGGCTCTTGTCCCATTATCAAAAAGCTCGAACTAAGAACCGTAAACGCAGAGGACACGGAGAGCGCAGAGAAGATTCAGGGGAAACTTGCCGGCGGTCTCGGCGCCTTGGCCCAAGCAACTGCCCGAGGCGGTCCCAAAAGGAACCGGACTTCCTAAGATGTGCTCGGAACTTGGAGGGCCATTTCTGGTGTTTTGGAACGCCGTTGACCTTAAAAGGAAGTCGATCTGAACGCGCTGACGTGGTGACAAAAATTCGGCAAAAGATTCAGACGCCAGAAAAGCATTGATCCGGATGATACGTGTCTTAAGTTGGGTGCTTCAACACTCACATAGCTTGACCAGGATCAAGAAGAATGGCTGAAGGAGCGATGGAACGACCTCGGCAGCGTCTACTCTATCTACACGCACGCACCCCGAGCGTCTTTTCTGAAATAATCGGCTACACACCAATCGAACCGATTGCAGGATACCGCGTCGAAATCGCCGCGGAGGTCCAGAAGTGGCCATACGACACCGTGCACGACGCGATCGTGGACGGATGGCAGGTCGTGCAGTTCCCTCATCATCAGGCACCCTACGACGACCGTGATCTCGACATCGTCGGCTACGAATTCATTCTTCAAAAGATGGAGATCATCATCTGATGGAACACCTTTTGACCGACCTCGACGTCGTCAACTTCATCGTCACGGGATACCACATCGTCGAGCCGGACCTTCCGGACGGGCTGAACGAAACGATCGCGGCGAGGCTGGACACACTCGACTCGAACCCGGGTGACGCCATCACCGAAACTGTACCCGAACTCTGGCAGGTGCTTGATCACCCTCAGGTTAGGGGGGTCCTCACGAGCCTTCTGGGAATCGACTACGAGGTGCAGCCACACCGGCACTGGCACTGCAAGCAGCCAAACTCGGAACACATGAACTGGCACCAGGACAGCACCAACAGCCGCGATATTCGTCTCAACCGCTTCCTCGGGCTCTACTACCCGACCAACATCACACCGGACATGGGACCGACGATGATCGTCCCCGGAACCCAGTATCGGAACGCCCCGACCGACAGGATGGCCACCTACACGAATATCCGGGGCCAGATCCCTCTGACCGTCAAAGCCGGGACAATCGCCTTCACACACTACGACCTCTGGCACGGAACGGCAGCAAACCGGTCGGACCGGAAACGCCACATGCTCAAGTTCCTGTTCCGTCGCACGAGGGAAAACGACAGCCCCACGTGGAACCACGACCCAGACTGTATGAACCAACCTCGAGATTGGAACAAGCGCGACAAATCCGAGGACCCCGGTAACACCCTGGCATTCGGCAATCCGCTCAAGGTCTCACAATCGGACCACTACAAAGAACGTCGGATCCGCCGCCAAGTCTGGGATTACCTCAGGGGTGAGAAAGACTCTATCAAGAGCTGAGCGGGCGCGCGTGGACCACGCGTATCATACCACAAACGAAACATTGGCAAGCACTCAACCCTTTCAAGGTTGTTCAATCTCGCTTGACAGTTAAAATCATTGCGACACATTTTAACTACTTCGTAGCCAATCAATTAGCTCACTCAGGGCACATAATGGTCTTTGCAATCATCTCCGTGATCGCCCTTGTCGCGGTCGTCATCACCAAGTTCGTCACCGCAGGCAGTATCCAGAAGCTGCGAAAGCTAGCAGCCAAGTCTGATACCGAGATTCGGAAAGTCCGCGGGAAAGCAAAAGTCGCCCAACAGGCAACCGATGCTGCCGTAAATGGAATCAAGACGAAGGCTAGCAAGAAGAAGGCGCTTGAGAAGCAGATCGAGAAGTGCCGGGAAGAAATCGCTGAGCTAAAGATGTAACGATCAGGAAAATCGGATAACGAAAGAGGAGCCTTACGAGGGCTCCTCTTTCCGGTTCCTGCCGAACGGCCACCAGGAGCGCTTCGTCGCCCGCGCTTCACCAGTCGGTCTCTCGCCCTGCCAACTACTGTGCGGAACTGCCGAAAGCCGTCTCAAAACCGCCTCCAGTGCTCCCTTCAGAATGACCGACGCCTTCTCCTTGTCACTGTCGACTAGATGGAGGCCGAGTGCAACGGTCTGGCGTACGTCGGAAGGAAAGACGTGGTTTATAATCGCATCATCGTCAGTGAGTGCGCGCCCTCCGGTCCGGATCCGATAAGCCTCTTTGGCCGCGCGCTCAAAGGCGGAATGGTCCTTGTTCTCGATCGTATCCCGAATTCCTTTCTGCAGAGCCTCGGTGATGCGATCCGTCATTTCATCTTTCGACAAACCGTCTCCTCAGAAAACGACGTAGTCACCTGAAGCAATCACCTCCGTCTGTCTCCCCTGACCACTCAGCACCACCGATGTCACTTGGATCGGGCTTTCACGTGCATAGACAATGTCCTGATGCACGATCGTTTTGGGGCTCAGGAACGCGTCAGGACCGATTTCTCCACCCAAATGCTCGCTCCTTCCAAATGCCCAGTGAAAGCCCGCTTTTTCATCTTCGAGAACGTTGTCCCACACTACTGCGAGCGGATTACATCCAAAAGCGAACTCGGCGATGTTTCCGCGGGCAGGATCCTCCCCAAAGTAGGATCTGGTCCGGCCTGCGGCAGGGCCACCCCTCACGTCGACAATCCTGTTCTCTTCCACAACATACACAACATCTTCATCCCCCTCACGCACCGGAATCTCGCCTTGTGTGAGGCTTCCATTCCCTTCAAATGGGACCTGGAAGCTTTCTCCGCTTGGCAGGTTGATCACGGAGCCACCGGCCCTGCCCCGAGGCAGCTGTCCGTCATCCATCAAAGCAGCATTCTCTCGCAGATCGACATACCACTTATGGCCAGTCGAGAAATGCACCTCAGCCGAGTCCGCACCATCCAGCACTCCCTTCAAAATCAGGCATCGACGAGCGACCTCCACATAGTCGGCAGCGAGCGCGGTCTCTTCCATCCGACGCGCGACCTGCGGCAACGTCGCACACCGGAAGTCATCGTGTTCTTTCGCCCAGGCGACCATCGAAGCGGTCGGCGAAAATTCGGTCAGCGCGAGCCCGATCGTCGCCCCCTCAAGGACTTCCCGAAGCAGGGATGGAGAACCCTTGTCCAGAGGAAGGTCGCCATTGTGCGCACCGACAGCGGGGAAGGTCACCAACGGCGCGACCTCGATGTCCAGACCGGTCGCGTGCGCGTTCAGAGTCTCGCGCCACTCTTCGGCCATCACTCGTCTGTCCGCCCAAAGTGGATTGTCCGGAATCGTACTGTGTGGCTCATCCCGTATGATCACCACCCGCTCCCCGGATTCTGGGTGGAACACGTCTTTGAATAGTTTCACCAGATCGAACACAAGACCCTCGCATAGACCCTTAGTTTGCTGCCGCGAGAAACGTATCGAGATCCGTAAAAAGACGCAACAGACAAGGGATGAATTCTGTTTGTCGCTTTCAAGGGCAACCCTAAATTGTCCGAAACGGAGGCGATAGCGTGTTGCGGATTGTCGAGGATTCACAGGCATTCTCGGTGGAAGCAGAGTATGACGGCGACTTCTGGTTCGTGAAGGTGTACGTGCACGAGAATGGCAATGTCCGTCACCGCTTCACCTACAAAATTAACCATCCCAAAGACGAAGAGTCGGCCTGCCAACGAGGCTGGGAGTTGTTCAAGCACAGACACCTGAGACAGAGCTGAAGTAACATTGTGGCACGTATACTGATCGTCGATGAGGAGCGTGGAGTCCGACTCGTAACGCGGAAAACCCTGGAAAGATCAGGACACGATACTGTCGAGGCGGTATCGAGAGACTCGCCTGACACGCGAGTTCTACTTAGCTACATGCGGCATCGACATTTCTACCCACGCCCTTGACAAGGTTCTTTTGGGCGAAGATCCCGAACCCCTAACAAACTTTAACATCAGCTGCTCCAATAACTCGATGGAGAGCTCAAGCCCAAAGAAGACCCCGAAGCACTCGCGGACGATAAGTAGACTGTCCTTATGAGTGAAGCGCTAGGCACTCAGCTTCCTAAACCCTACTCGTGTCTCTTTGACCGAGCCAATCAACGAAAGCTATCCGTATGCATATATCCGTTTGGAACGACGCTGACCTCAGCAATTGCTACCTGAAGCAGGTCACGCAGCTTGGAGCTGAGTTTGTCGATTTTGGATCTGGTGCGTGGTTTCCCGGTGTGGCCGAGCAGGGCTACCCAGATCTCGATGCCGTGATCAAGGCTCGAAAGAAGATTCGGTCCTACGGTCTCGACATCAACCGTGTCACGCTTCCTGATGTGAGCAGCGAGTACATGGCTGGAACAGGGAACGAGCAGGACTTGGAGAACACGTGCAATGCGCTGAGGGTGTTCGCCGAGGCCGGATGTCCGCTCGCTCGCCAGAGATTCGTTGGCGACACGTTCCCGCAGATGATGGCCCGCGCCCGATCGAAGCATCGCGGCGACTACGAGTCCCGATCGGAAACGCTGGCTCGTCCCGCACCCGAGTACCCTAGCCTCGAGGAGATCGACGCGTGGTGGGGCAGATTCCGGACCATCTTCGACGCCCTTGTGCCGATCGCAGAGGACACCGAAATCAAGCTGAGCGTTCATCCCTCCGACACACCGAACCAGGACACTCCGTTCGGCGGCATCGGTTTCCACCGCATAATCGACGCCTACCCGAGCCGAAACGTCGGCTACCTTTATTGCTGCGGGACACGCGCAGAATCCGGAGGCACTCCGATCGTTCTCGACGAGATCAACAATTACGGCCGAAAAGGCAAGATCTTCATGGTCCACTTCCGGAACGTCCGCGGAAGCCTCGCCACGGCCGGCGGCTTTGAGGAGACACTCCTCGACGACGGTGACATGAATATGTTTAAGGTCCTGAGGGAACTCCGAAACGTCGGCTTCTCAGGCTGTGTCAATCCTGATCATCACCCGAAGTTGGAAGGGGATAAAGGTGGGATCACGGCGCTTGGATATTCGATCGGATACATCAAGGCTCTATTTGCTGCCCTATCGGTAGTTTAGAGGCAGAGCGGGAGAAAAATTTCCTCCACTCGCTCAGGTTTCCTGCCTCTATCTTGACACAAAAATGACGAATCGGTAAATTCTTGACGGGTTAGGTTAAATAAGTTTTCTATGGATCCTAAGCAGTGCCGAAGTGGTGGAACTGGTAGACGCGCTGCGTTCAGGGCGCAGTGTCCTTAGGGACGTGGGGGTTCGAATCCCCCCTTCGGCACCAAG
>PAXL01000012.1 GCA_002714465.1 Gemmatimonadota bacterium
GCTTAGATTTCGCTGGATTCCGGAAAGCTGGGATCCAACGACCTGGCAATTGGTCCAGGTGCGGAGTATGTGGTGATCGGTGGGAATCGGGATGTGTCTCTTACACCCCAGCAGGCCTCGGACTTCGATGGGGATGGCACGATCGGTTTTGGGGATTTCCTGCAGTTTGCCAGCGGTTTTGGAGCCGCAAAAGGAGACGCCAACTACGATTCNCGTCTGGATCTGGACAAAGACGGGTCTGTCGGTTTCAGTGACTTCCTGTCGTTCGCAGCNGTCTTCGGCCAACCCGTGGAATAGACGCCTAAGAACATTCGAAATAGCCGTCGAGAATCAGGTTTATACCTTCGACAAGCTTCCGTTCGGCCGACCCTTCCCGCTCTGCTGGTTAGTAAATCGATCGCGGTAGCAGGTCACGGAGAAAGTTCATACGGGCCTCATCGAACTCTATTTCGAAAGGATTAGTTGCAGATACGATGATCCAAACATCAATGGTCGATTCANTTCACAAAGACCTTTGCCTTTGCAGAGGACCAGAGGGTCGCTACAACTTTAATTTTCGNGGTTGCAAACCCAACGAAATCCNACCGCCTTCTCTCTGTCTCGCTTCAAGCGCCGTCGTAGGTGCGACTCGGATCCTTGTTCAAGACGTGCGTCACGTAGTCGGATCCTTCCTGCACGCTAGACTGTAAAATAAGCCGTGTGCGAAGCACGGCTGAATATGCGCACGCATCCCGAGTAGCTAGATGCCTGCTGCGCTAGNACGGACTGCCCGCCTTCCAGCATTACGAGAGTTTCGACCAGAAGCCCTTCAGGCCTGAACGATAGATCGTGTTATACCGAAAGGCGTAATCTTGTTCGATCGATCCTTCCTTCCCGACTCCGACCTTGAATTTACGGTCATCGCCGACACGCACTACATGCTTGACCCGGGCGACAGCCCGATCGAATTTGAGTCGCGTAGACATCAGACTCGACGCAGCAAGGCCACACTAGAGATGCTGCACTCCCTCGGCACGGATATCAACATCCACTTGGGTGACCTCACCCAAGAGTATCCCGAGTCACCTAACTTCCTGAGAGCCCTTGCCAAAGCCCAAGAGCAGATCTCGAACACTGGCGTCCAGTTTCGTCATTGCGTGGGCAATCACGACATCGGTGACAAACTGGATCCGACAATGCCGACTCATCCGGTCACGTCAGAGAGCCTCGCGGCCTATGAGGATCGATTCGGCAGCACCTTTTACAGTTTCGACGCGGGAACGCACCACTTCGTGGTAATCAACTCCCAGATTCTGAACACGGATCTGCCAATTAACAATGGGCAGATGGATTGGCTTGCGCGGGATCTCGAGNCCTCGTCTGGCCAAAGAACCTGCCTGTTTCTTCATCTTCCACTTTACCTGTTCAAGAAGTCGGACCCGGCCTTCGGCAATTACGACGTGATCGCCGAGCCCGCTCGAGGCGAACTCATTGCATTGATCGAGAAGCACGGGATCGAGCTAGTCTGCGCAGCACACGTACATTTTTCTTTCTTTGACAGAATCGGAGGTGCAGACTATCACATCCTGCCTTCACCTGCCTTTACCAGGCCTGGTTTCTCACACCTGTTCACCTCCGCCCCCCCTCCAGAGCACGGTAGANACGACACACCGAAACTCGCATTTTACCTCTACCGGTCAGGCTCTGGATACCTCGATCGCCACATCGTCCGGACCTCGGGCCGTTCCAGAAAACCCTCGGGACGCCGCGTGATAACGAGGACAGCGCGGTCACTTCCAGAAGCAAGACTGGGTATTACGTTGACACATCCTCCAGCCCCGGTCGTTCAGATACCGTTAGCCTACCCGTCGACGATCCGACAGACGGTTCGAAATGACTATCCCATTCTCGCCTGCCAAGAGATGGGGCTCCGCCACATCCGCGTACCCATCGAAGACATAGAGGACGACAACCAGAACCCTCGTCTTCAGATTCTAAGGGAGTCAGGCGCCCTACTGACTGCCATCTGCGTTTCTCGCGATCNTGCAACAATCGGCAGNCGGGTCAGGGACATCGAGGACCAGATCGATAGTNTTGAAATGCAAGTGCCGAAGACACAGAAAATGAAAGCGAAAATCGACACCTCCCTCGAAGTATCCGTAGCCCCGATCGATCCCACCGAACCTGTCGCCGGCAAACAGCACCTGAGAACACGCCTCGGATTCCCGGTGTCCCGAGCGAACGCAGCGCATCCGTTCCACCGGTCCGTTGTCTCGATCGCACATTGGGAATCCCCCAACCTGATCCAGACGATTGCCNANTCACCACCGGACAAGCCAGTCGACCTAACACTCTCTATGGTAGACGATGACAAGGAAAATCTCGATCGTGTTATCAGAGCCGCGCTCCTCACCGCCTGCATCGATGAGGCCAGACTTTTCTGCGANCCTAGCCTCGACCTCGACAGGACTATGGATGTCGCAAAGGGCTTCCTAGACCCACTNTGCAATCCTCGCCCAATCGTGACCGCCTACCGACTTCTCAACACAATCCTCTTCGCCAATCTCCACGTCTGGACCCTTACNTGTATGCACCCGTTGACGATCGTCTCTCCTGCCCACGAGCTCTCTCTCTCCTCCAAAGCTGCCGACGGTGCCCGCTTCTTTGACCTTGTAGAAGGCACGAGTCACGAATCAGCTTCAGAGGTTGCGGGCAACCCTGTATTGCGAGAAATTTCCTCTAGGTAATCACTTTCCGTCAACCATTGTGTNCCAGTAGAGCTTCCTANTACAGGTGACGCGAATAACCATCNATTTCGACAGAGTGTGCCACACACCATGCGAAAGCCTNGTTCAAGTCGAGCGTTCAAACNNGACCGAAAAACACTTCAGAGATCAACCATTCAGTGAATGAATGCGTCAATTCGANCCGATGGTGATGTATCACGCGAATCGGATAACGAGACCTATTTNCTGCTTCCTTNCTGGATGGGTCGCCACTATTGGATAATTNGGGGACCTTCGTGAACCGACCACACCCCAGCTGGGGTGGTGAGCCTGTCTCTCGTCCGACACTGGAAGCGATCGAGGCGGCGGCCAACCTTATCGAGGGCGTAGTGGCCAGAACCCCAACCGTTCCTTACATAGGAAACGCCAAGGGTATACGCCTGAAACTCGAAACGCTCCAGCCAATCGGCTCTTTCAAGTTGCGTGGTGTTTACAACTGGGCGACTCGTCTTCCTGAATTTNANCGCACCAAAGGGATCTGCACGACGAGCGCAGGCAACACTGCGCAGGCTCTCGGGTTCGTGGCTCGACACTACAACGTCCCGTCCAAAACACTCCTACCTGAAACGGTCCCGAATGCCAAACTCCAAGCCATCACGTCCTACGGAGTCGAGCCGGTCAAGGTCTCGGTTGATGAGCTGTTTGCCTACATGCTCGAGGAAAAATGGCGCTCAGAACCATACTGTTACCTAAACCCTTGGGGCGAACCGGATATGATCGCAGGCACGGGATCACTCGGGCTGGAGATCCTTGAACAGGTGCCAGAAGTTGAGTCAGTGTTCGTTTCTGTTGGCGGCGGCGGATTGGCGGCCGGTGTGGGCTCTGCAATCAAGTCGTGCAATGCGTCGGTTCGCGTGATCGCTGTTCAGCCGGAAGGGTGTCCGTCTCTGCAGGCCAGCTTCGCAGCTGGGAAAGGTACGTGGATCTCCCCTACATACACGATCTGTGACGGGACAAAGGTCCCGCTGATCGTCGAAGAGATGTATCCGCTCCTGAGAGAGGTCGTCGATAAGATCGTCGTCGTTCCCGAGACTCGGGTGAGAGAGGCGATGAGAAGTCTAGCCCTGCGCAACAAGGTCGTCGCGGAGGGATCAGGTGCACTCGCCCTAGCGGGCGCCCTGCACANAGACTTTGGCTACCGGGGAGTGTCTGTTTGTGTAGTCAGTGGGGGAAGCGTCAGCCCGGCTCTTCTTGCGGAGGTGATTCAGGAGGAGGACTGATCGATCTGCAATACAGAGTGGCAGCGCTCACGAGCAGNAAAGCCGCCACTGCCAGTCTTTCGATAGATGGACGCGCGTCCTCGGCAAGCCCGGGCAAGCCGAGCAGAGTCGACCAGGTGATCGAGAGCCACCCAAAGCCGATCGCAATCAGCCTCCAGAATCGCATCGCGAGACGTCTCTGCTTCCAGCCGTTCCGAAGATACGGCTCCGTTGTCAGGATGATTAGCAGTCCGAATACCGCAAANAGGAAGAAACCAATCTTGTCGGCCAGAACCAGAAGTTTGGAACCCATTCCCAGCACGATCAGAATGGACAGCANGACCTCTCGCAAATAAACGAGGTTGTAGAACCCGAGCACGAGGATCACGACCCAGCAGAGATATGGAAGGATGGATCCGGATCGACCATCCTCGATCTGTATGGTTGACGACATAACTTTAGAACGGTATGAAATTTGGCGGATGAAGCAACACCACTTCTCGACCGCGTGCGCATCGTACTGGTCGAGCCCAAGCAGGCCGGAAACATCGGATCCATATCACGCGCGATGCGCAACTCGGGTCTGTCCAGACTCGTTCTTGTCAACCCGGGAGCCGACCATACTAGCGGTGACGCTCGAAAGATGGCGGTCGGCGCAGGAGACATCCTGTATGGTGCTACGGTCGTCGGATCGCTGGAGGAAGCGGTCGAGGACAGCCTCCTCGTCGTGGGAACCTCACACAAGACCCGGAAGGACTTCCCCGTCATCTTCGGTCCCGGGGAGGTCTCAAGCCGTCTCCTATCAATCCCAAACGAGGGGGAAGGTGCACTCGTCTTCGGCCGCGAAGAACGCGGCCTCACAAACCGTGAGATCCAACTCTGTCAGCTGATCACCCAGATCCCTTCTGCCAGGAAATACCCCTCTTACAACCTTTCTCAGGCCGTATTGATTTTTGGCTACGAGCTCCACAAGGCCGCGCTTAACCCGCGCGAGGTCCCCAACTGGGATATCGCTCCAGTCGGTCAGGTCGAAGCNATGTATCGACATCTTGCGCAGTCCCTCGACAACCTCGGGTTCAAGTCTCCCCACCGCCCCGAGACCTTCATCAGGTCTGTCCGGCGCTTTTTTGGCCGAATCCCCCTTGAGAAGCGCGATATTTCGACAATCCACAGAATCTGCCGGCAGGTCGACCGTTTCATAGGAAAGCACGGAATNGATATACCCGAAGAACCGGGTCAGATGACAGGTGCGAACGAACAGATCCGGCAAGACGGTGAATGATNTCTTTCTACTCTGCGCTTANCAGGTTGTCTATATGGCTCAGGACAGTCTTCTCCTAGTACCGCCCTTCTCCTTCCGTTGCGCCACTTCCTTCGGGACTCGCCTACCCTCCTAAAGCATCACCGGCCGTTCTACCGACCTCCTGCCAGTCGTTCAACTCGCCTCTAACGTCGATTTCTGATAATCTCTTCGCTCAATCGACTTAGGCGTCTTCATCGGCTTCAGACCTCGGGCAGAATTCGCGGACTCTGGCACCTTCTCAACCACGGGTCCCTAAACCATCTGCAGCCACCAGCTCTTCCTCTTCGCCTCAATCTTCCTGTTCGCAAAACCAGAGGCCAGCGACAGCATACGCCTTGTTCACTGTCTAAACGATCCTCTACTTCTAGATGGGTTCTTGGTTTNAGGAACGCAGAATGATGACTAAATACGATGAGACCTGCATCGCTTACCGTGACCGNCTACCCCTCTTCCTTCCAATNCACAAAAAGAAACGCCAGCCCTTCCGCGTGAAGGACTGGCGATATCGCAACATNCTGANCCTGACTATAAACCGGGCTTNCGCACCTCCACACCCGCCCACTCGAGCATCAGCATCACTTTTGCGGGATGCTGTTCGAACTGCTCAGCGATCTCATCAATCGTCTTCCCTGCCTCATACAGCTTTGCAACTTCTTCACTTGACCCCTTCTCACTGTATCCTTTCGAGCCATACATCCCGTCGTGCTTCGTCACCTCGATATCGCCNAGCACCTGGCACTGACAAGCAAGTCGCAGGTTTCCTTTAAGCTGGAGGAACCGGAATTTTTCCTTCGCGCCTTTCTCTGTGACGCCATCCTGCGGCTTCACCTCGACCGCACAGGTCCCNCAGAGCCCCATGCCCTCACAGTTCGTGTATCTGGCGAGTCCATTGTAAAGATCGATATCATTCTGAATCGCCAACTCGCGCAGATTCGTGTGCTTGGGGCACTCGATCTGTTGGCCGGTNTTCGTGAACGTAACTGTAACNGTTTGTTTCGCTTCGACACGTCGCTCAATCACAGTCGCCATGGTCGAGACACCTCCCGGATAGTTCGTTTTCAGGGCTGGCATAAAGTAATGCTGATTCTGGGGCACAACAAGAAAAAACAGTTACTTACGGGCTTTTATTGACAATCCCAAATCCCCGATCTATACTTGTCTGGCAAATTTCTTAGAGGAGGGTACATGTTCGGTCTGCACGCGTTGGACTTCGCAACGCTATCTCTGTATCTGATCGGAATCATCTTGGCCGGTCTCTGGGCGGCCCGCAAAGTAAAGAGTGTCGGAGACTACTTCATGGGCGGCCGATCCTTCGGCAAAGCGTTCATGATCATGCACGCCTTCGGGACCGGGACGCACACGGACCAGGCAGTCTCTGTTGCGGGTGCTTCCTACAAGCTCGGGCTTGGAGGGATCTGGTATCAGTGGCTGTATCTGTTCGCAACGCCCTTCTANTGGATCATCGCCCCAATCTTCAGGCGCCTACGCTACATCACAACCGCCGACTACTTCGCCAATCGATTCGGCAAATCTCTCGAATTCACCTACACCATCTGGGGCCTCTTGTACTTCGCCCTCCAGATTGGAGTCATGNTCCTCGGTACCGGCAAGACGGCGAGCGCGATCACAGGCGGCGCAATCAGCGAATGGACGGCCATATGGATTATGACCGTCCTGTTCCTGAGCTACGGCCTGATGGGCGGGCTTCCGGCCGCAATCGTAACCGACTTCATCCAGGGCATCTTCATCATNGTCCTCTCCTTCCTCCTGCTTCCCTACGTGATCGGACAGGTCGGAGGTTTCGAGGGACTCCACGACAAGGTCCCGGCCGAGATGTTCAGCCTCGTTGCACCGGCTGATCCGCCTCCCGGCTACGATCGAATCACCGAGTACTTCATCCTGATGGTCGTGATCAACGCCTTGGTCGGGATCGTCGCGCAGCCTCACCACATGGAGGTCGGTGGTGCAGGCAAGTCCGAACTCGAAGGACGTGTCGGTTGGACTTTTGGCAACATGATCAAGCGTTTGTGTACTGTCGCCTGGGCCTTCGTNGGTGTCGCCTGCATCGTTCTTTACCCCAACCTTGCGGACCCAGAACACGCTTTCGGGCTCGCTTCTAGAGACCTGCTCCCGGTCGGCCTCGTCGGCGTGATGCTCGCATCGATGGTCGCAGCAGTCATGTCGACATGTGACTCCTTCATGGTCGACGGCGCGGCACTCTTTGTCGGCAACTTCTACAAACAATACTTAAAGCCTGAAGAGTCGGAGAAGCACTACCTAAACGTGGGCCGAATCGTAGCCCTTGTGATCGTTGGGATGGGTCTACTCGTCGCGGATCAGTTCAAATCGGTCGTCGACATTATCCGCTTTTCCTGGTCTTTCGTGGCCTTCTTCGGGATCGCCTTCTGGGGCGGAATCATTTGGCGACGGTGCAACAGCGCTGGTGCCTGGGCGGGCATCCTTGTATCAGGTATCCTCTGGTATTTCACGAACAACCGCTGGGGATGGGAGCTGCCTGATCAGTATCTGCTCTACATCATCGGAGGATTTGCGGCGATGATCATCGTAAGCCTGCTGACTCCGAAGCCGGACCAGGATCGGCTGGATCGTTTCTACACGATCCTGCACACACCTGTCGGCGAAGAACACAAGCTCAGAGAAGCTGGAATCAAAGTCGTCCTCGAGTAGACACCAGGAGCCAAACATGTTTGATCTCGAGATCCGAAAACCCAACAAAGAGACAGTGGTAGGATTCATCGTCGCGTGGGTCTGCGTGATCCTGGTCATGTTGCTGACCATGTTCATCGCCCAAATCGGCGCCTGATCCCCTCCTCGTGTTTGAAGTCGCCGTTCACGAAACGGCCGGCCTGGACCGCCGTGATGTCCCTATCACCTTTGGTGTCCGGGTTCCTCTTCGCCAGAGCGACAGCAACTGGCAACTGANAGACGNTGGGCAGCATCTCCCTACCCAATCGTCTNGCGTTGATACCGCGTTCGATGCGCACACATTGCGTATCGACGCTATCCTGAAGAGCATCCGCGGAAACGAGCGCAAGACCCTCCTTCTTGCCCCGGCCCCGAAACCCCCATCTCTCAATCCACATCCTTACTCGCACCTGACTCAGGACGGACTCGACCAGCTCACAGTCCACGGATTTCAATACCTCTGCGAACCTTCTGGCTACCTGATCATCGGCGCATCGGGCTCGNGTATCGCAGGATCGGCCAATGCCCCNCANAGCCGAAGACGCGAGACAATACGACCGTCCTCCCAGTCCGTCGAGCTTCTATCACAGGGAGAGGTGCTGGAGTTCTGGGTGCTTCGTGGCACGATCGGCGACGACGATGGCTTCGAGTTTCACACCCACATCAAGATCCATAAACACCATCCCCGAATCGACGTGCACACCCGGCTCCGNAATCGTTGGGGCCCCCGCTACATCAGCCACTTTGCACACGCCCTGCACCTCACTAAACCCGATCACGCTGAGGTCCTTGCTCGTGACTTAGCGTTCGATCACCTGGTGGATGTAAACCTCTCCGCTCAAACACTTCGGTCCGGTTGGTCCCAGTCCGGCGTCAGGCTTTGCTATGCGGACAACTCGGATCTTGTGATCACGACGCAAGACTTCGACACTTTCGACGATGGNATGATGACGCTGACCAACGTTGGACGGGACCAAGATTCGACCGATCTGACCGTCCACCGAATCGAGCCGGTCTGGCACTACCGTGGGATCACCTCGCACGCTCCGATCCGGCACCTGCACTTTCACGAAGGACAGACGAGATCGGCAAGCTTTTCTCTTATAGCCGGGACACGCGATCAGACAGAAGAACGCCTCGTTGCGACTGAGGATGGTCTCAGCGTCTATGTCCTGGACGAGCCGACGGCAAAAGTGTCGAACACTGCCTCACTGCTCAACCGAACGCTCGAACGGGCACTCGGCTTCACCGTTCCCGCTGGTGAGTATCAGGGCCTGCTGGCCGGAGGGCGATGCCATATCAACCACAGGCTGATCGAGTTCGGCGTAAACCGCGCGGATTACGCCGAGTATCTGCTCAGNCACTTCACAAGAACCGGCGACCCCAGACTTCTGCAGGTCGTAACGAGCTACGCAGACCGGTTTGTGGATCTATCGATTCATCGTTCGGATCAGACGCCTGACACGTGGGGCGCACTACGCCAGCGATACCGCGAGAACCTCCCCGATCGTGTGCGTTCCATGCGAGGAACGACTTTCCTACTCAACCTGTTCGACCTTACTGGTGACGACCGGTACCACTCAGCTGCATTCGAAATTGGTCGGTATCTGCTAAAGAGCTTCCCCGATCGGTTCGCGAGACAGGGTGGCGCGTGTCGAGAGCTCGCGACCCTGTACAAGAGGACTTCCGATGAATCCTATCTCCGGAAGGCCCACGAAATCCTCGATGAGGTCGCGCGTTCCCAACTTCCGGAAGGCTCTTGGTACGAGTACTACGAACCAGACGTTTCTACCTCGACTCTCGATGTCCACCAGGCTGGCTTATATACGATCGAGGCTACGGAGAAACCCGAGATGTCCTCCTACAACATCATTGGGATTCTCGACTCCCGTCAGACGCTCGATCTGGACCCGTGGCTTGGGATGATCGAGAAGGCTTGCGACTGGATGGTCGACGTTCAGGATGAGGAGGGGGCCTGGCGCTTTCCGCGGTATGACAGCGAGCCACAGTGGGGACACGGCATCTTTCAAGATGTCTTGGCCATGTTATTGGCGTACATGTCATTCAACAAACCAGCCTACCTAGAGTCTGCGGACAGAGGTGTCGCCTGGGCGGAGCGCATCTGGGACCAACACGGCTACATCCCATCGGTCACACACGTGACCCCGCATCGGTATCTCGAGGCGTCGTTAACATACTTCTACGGGATCGAGGCACTCTCGATCAGATCGGAGTTATGACTTGAACGTCTGGACGTCATTCACGATGGATTGCGAGAACCTCGACTCCCTATCAGGCGTAGGGGGTGTCTCCGACTGGGCGTTCAGCGCCCGGTCTATCCGTGGGTTTGCCGATCGTCTCGAGGCCGCAGGTCATCTTGCCACGCTCTTTCTGTGTCCGGAAACGGCCGTTGCACATCGCGGTTGGCTACGCGATCTCGAATCGAGAGGACATGAGCTGGCCATGCACTTCCACCCGGACAGCTTCTCAGACGGACGTGCCCGCGGCCTGGGTCAGCTGGGTCAGTATGTCGGGAAGGTTCAACGTGAGATGCTGACGGAGGGTCTGGCTGTTTGGGCGGATGCTCTGGGCAAGAAGCCCGCTACGTTTCGTCCGGGCTGTCTTTCAGCGAACGACGAAACCTTCCAGATCCTCGTCGATCTCGGGTTTACCCAGGGGAGCGTATCGTCACCGGGGCGCAACGAGCCGGTTCTCTCTGCGATCTGGCAACCTCCTCTACTCGACGCACACCTAGCGAGCGCGGCTCAGCGTTCCCTGTCAGGTGACCTGGATTTCGTGGAGATCCCTCTGTCGGTTGACTGGGAAGTTCGATTCCCACATAGATTCGGGTGGGACCTGCCGCAGGAACTCATGATAGAGCGAGGCGACACACAAACCCTCACGGGAATCATATCCAAGCACGTGAAGCGCTTCGCAGAGCAGAAAAAACAGGTCCCGACAATCTGCGCCGCCACACACAACGTATGGGACTTTTCTGACGCTGAGGAAGAGAAGACACAGATCTTGTTGAGCCTGCTCGAAAGCATGGAGCGGCTGCAGCAATCAGAAGATGTGCGATTCATTGGCGCAACCATCGCCTCGATCGCCGACCAGTATCGCAGATCGCACACCGATGTCACAGATCCGTAAAATCTTAGAATTTATTTTTGAGTCACCCGTCCTCTCGAATCGGCAGATAGCATGAACCTCTTCAGAAAATGTCTCGCCGAGTTCATCGGCACGTTCGCCATCGTCTTCGGGGGTTGCGGCGCTGTCGCGATCAACCAGATCTCGGACGGCGCAATCACCAACTACGGTATCGCAACCTCCTTCGGCCTAATCGTCATGACAATGATTTATGCGACGGGTCATATCAGCGGCGCGCACTTCAACCCTGCTGTTACACTCGGCTTCGCAATCTCTCGTCATTTTCCACCCGCCCAGATCTTGCCCTACATCGTGGCGCAGTGCATCGGGGCTCTTCTCGGGAGTTCGATCCACCGGGTTACCTTGCAGCCCCTTATCGACAAACCGCTCAACTACGGTGTAACGCTGCCGATCGATGGCGTATGGACGACGGCTGTTATATACGAATTCATCCTGACCTTCTTCCTCATGATGGTGATCGTCGCAGTTGCGACCGACTACCGCGCAGTTGGTGAACTCGCAGGCCTCGCTATCGGCGGCACCGTCTGGTTCGAGGCCATGTTCGCGGGCCCCCTATGCGGCGCCTCAATGAATCCTGCTCGTAGCATCGGCCCCGCGCTCGTCTCCGGGCAGACCGACCTCCTTTCCGCATACATCGTCGGCCCTGTTGCAGGGGCCCTGTGTGGTGCACTATTCTATCAGTTCATCCGATGTGACGAATCACCCGGGGATCCAGCCAGCGGCTGCTGCTAGTCTCCTTTCCCTGGTGGGAAACGGTCCAGAGAACGCAAGATGATCAGAAAATACGAGCCCAGAGACCTCGAACAAATCAAGGATATCACCGTCATCTGCTTTGAGGGTGTCTCGATCGACCACAACATCGAAAAGAATTTCGGTCAGTTCGCGGAAACGAATTGGAAGGCCCGAAAGGCAGCTCACATGGACGACGACGTCGCCGCCAACTCGGACGGCATCTTCGTCTACGAGGACGAGGGCAGCGTGATAGGCTATATCACCACACGCCTCTTCAGAGATGCCTTGATCGGCCAGATCCCGAACATCTCAGTCCTTCCTGGCCATCAGGGGAAAGGGATAGGTAAGGCCCTCATGCAAGCGGCCTTCGACTACTTCGAAGAACAGGGCATGATGGTCGCCAAGATCGAAACTCTCGATCAAAACGACATCGGTCAGAGCTTCTACCCGAGCGCCGGCTTCAAGGAAGTCGCCCGGCAAATTCACTACGCAATGCCTCTTTCGGATCGGCAGATCTAACGCGTCTTCGAGTTGGTTCGCAAAACGGGCCACATCAAGAAGCAGCCAAAAAAGAAGGCGTTCCAAGGCACACCCCTTGAAGCGCCTTCTGCTTTTTCTGAACAAGGAACGTCCTTAACTCAGGGATAGACCTCCGGGAAGTGATCCCCCTTCATCACTTCCCCATCCTGGACCTCGACAAACGACTTCATCACGTGCTCTCCACTTGCCACAAACCGCGTTTCGTCTGTCATGTAGTGAATCGCGATCGCTCGACGCGGTCTGTCACTCGTGTTCGCGTGAGACCCGTGCCATGTTAACGCGTGGTGATAGTGAACCTCGCCCTTCTTGACGGGACGTCGGATGACCTTCACTTTCTTATCCTCGAAGGCATCCGGCATCGCCTCATAGGAGTCTAGTTCCCGGATGAAGTCCATTTGATTACCCCATTGATGTGAGCCAGGTACCATACTCATACAACCATTCGATTCGTCCACATCGTCAAGAGCAACCCATGCGCTGACCTCAGTCATAGGCAGGATGATGGGCCACAGCGGCGCATCCTGGTGCCACATGTTCACTCCGCCCGTCTCCGACGGTTTATACTGGATCTGGTCGTGCCACACCTTCAGCACCGACGCCCCTGTCAGCTGAGCGATCTCCTCAACGATCTTCTCGTTCCTGGTAAGCGACTTATACGCGCCGCTCGCCTCCCAGATGTTCACAATCTGCCAGACAGTATGATCGTCGTCCCGACTCAAGTTCCGCAGCAAAACGGGCTGACGGACCTCCTCCTTCCCATCATCATTGATCACCCGGGCCAGCTCATCCCGCAGCTCCTCGACCTCTCCATCATCGAGCGCCAACCCACCGTTCACATACCCATCCCGCTTAAACGCCACAATCTGTTCATCTGATAACATCGACTCCTCCTGTTTCAGTATATCTCGTCAGGCATAATGCTACCAATCTCGTGGAGAAGCCGCAACGCAGAGATCGCGGAGACCGCAGAGCAGATCGTGGGCATGAACGTATGCCGAAGACTATCCGGCTCCGAAGAACCTTAACATATAGCGGCACAACTTGGGTCGAGTCCCAAGAATTCGGAACGGCGTCTCCACTGTGCTTCGGCATACTTTAGGCGTGTAGTACGGAGCCCCTTCAGGGATCCCACTTCCGCGTCTTCTGCGCTCTCCTTAGCCTCCAAAGCCCAGGAGAAAGAGAACTGTGCGATTCCCCCTTTGTGTTTTCCATCATACAAAAAACGACCCCGTCCTAGGATAGACGAGGTCGTTTCAGGGGCCCGCTCCTCTGATATCGAGGAGGGTTGGTCGGCAAGCGACCGAGATGCGATAACTATGCTGCGATCAGCTGATCGATTTCTTGATTAATGCGGATGTCGCGGACGACATCGACGAGGTGCTTGAACGCGGTTGCGCCACCCTCGAGAAGCAGCCGTCTCAAAGCCGCCATCTCGTAATTGTCGTAGTCACCAGTCGAGGTGATCTCGTCCAGGTAGCTGTGCCGCTCGTCGTCCGGCAGCTCTGAGATCGATGCGAGCATGTCGAAGAATCGGTAGCAGCACTCGTCATCGAGACATCTCTGCGCCGCCGAAAGCAGCTTGCCCTTGGATTGCAGGTCCGTACGGAATCGGCCGGCAACGGCCTGACCAACAGTATTCTCAGGTGTATACATCAATCGCCTCCTCAAAGAGCCTGGATTGTTACCACAGCCTATGAGTTAGCAATCACTGGACCACACTCCAAAATGTCGTAAAACGCTTAATTTGCAAGGACTCCTAGTGACCAGGAACTCTCATCGGAACTGAAGAATGTTCCGCTCCGGCAATTCCTGCTGTCAGGCGTATTCTCGACCTAGACAGAGCAGTCGATAGCCCGCGTAAACGAGCACCAGCGAACCGGCGATCTTGACCAGGAGCCAGAGGAGACCAATGGCCGTGCCAATCAGGGCCACGAGGATGCTCAGACCGATGGAAACACCGAGGACAAGCAACAAGACACCTGCAATCTTCGCCAACATGGCAATCACCTCTGTTCTTTCTTTGTCTGGCTCTTGAGTTCTTCCAACTGTTTCTTGACCTTCCGCCCAAGCTTCAGCTTCACCAGAGCACAGGCATATCACCCCAAAATTGTGGTGGATGACGCCCAAAAAAATGCCGAAGCGGATATTCGCTTCGGCCACGTGTTATGAACTTCTTCTATCCCCTTCCTCTCAGCAAGCCTCCGATCCTCGTCCTGGGAGAGACGGCCGCTCTGAGGCCAGCGCTAGGTCAGGAAACCCCAGACATAAACTTCACGTCGTGACTGGGCTTCCCTCCAGACCGTCTGATATTGATCAGCTCCGACACCACACTGACAGCAATCTCTTCGGGGTTGTCCGCTCCGATATCCAGACCGATCGGAGCGTGGACGCGATCCAGCTGCTCCGGCGAGAGCCCCTCTGCCAGGAACTCCTTCCACATGATCGCGATCTTCCTCCGACTCCCCAGCATGCCGATGTAGGCTGCGTCTGTCTGGACAGCCTGCCGGACAACAGGCTTGTCGTGCTGATGACCTCGTGTGACGGCACAAATATATGACAGATCGTCGATCTTCAACTCGCCGAAGGCTGTTTCGAGATCCAGCGTCTGCGTCTCATCAGCCATCGGGAACCGATCCTTGTTCGCGAACATTGGTCGGTCGTCCACAATCACGATACGGAAGCCGACGGTTGCGGCAATCCTTGCGATCGCGTGTGAAACGTGACCACCTCCGAACAGATACAGCGTCGGCTCGGGCACGATCGACTCCACAAACACGCGCTGCGGCTGACCGGCCGCGTCCTCACCCGTCTCAATCACCTCGAGCAGGTCCTCGGGCACCTTACCCTCTTCCTCCAGCGTCCGATGGATCGTGGCCTCCGCATCAGGATCCCCCAGCGACCCGATTGTGGACCCATCCTCGCGTACGAGGATCTTCGACGCACTCGGAGCCCCAGGCGCTACTCGTGTCGCCAGGACCGCAGATTCCCTCGCCGCCCGGATCCGTGCGATCTCCTGGAACAACGATTCCGCATCTTCTCTGACAAGGGGCTCCGTAAACACCTCGACGTTTCCGCCGCAGTTCAGCCCACTGTCGCCAGCGTGCTCCTCCGTCAGAACAAACCTCTGGAGAGAAGACTCCCCGGAATCCATCACATCACGCGCTTCGTCCCAGACATCCGCCTCCAGACAGCCGCCACCGACGGTACCGATGATCTGCCCACCCGTCGTCACGAGCATCTTCGCCTTCTTGCTCATCGGCAAAGACCCCTTGCTAGACACGATCGTCGACAGCGCCGCCTTCTCACCGGCAGCCATCAACCGCAGCGCTTCTTCGAACACATCAGTCATCTCAGAACCTCGATAGCCCCATGATTCACCTGAAAAATACCACAAACAGCCTTTTCTGCTCCCTGCCGAGACATAGCCTTGGCGCTTTCGGGCTCACCCCATCTCCCGCCATCCTGCTCGGTGCGCGAGCCCGGAAGCGGTCATCGCCAGACAGAACGCAACGTCTTCGCCAGCTCGATCAGACTTTCTAGATTGTGTGCAGCCATAAAGTAATCCAGATAAGGCAGCGCGGTCTTCATGCCCAGACAGAGCGGCTGATAGCCCGGGCTTCCGAGAAGCGGATTTAGCCATATCAGCTTGTGCACACGCCGCCGAAGCCGTTCCATCTCCTGCCGCATCAACCCAGTATCGCCGCGATCCCACCCGTCACTGACGATCATCATCACCGTCCTAGAGCGGAGCATGTCTCGCGCAAAAACATCGTTGAAGTCCCGTATACAGCTTCCGATGTCCGTACCGCCTGCCCAGTCGTGGACCTCGTCGGCCACCTCTCTGAGCGATTCCTCCACGCTCTTCGATTTCAGAAGCCGCGAGATCACGGTCATACGCGTAGAGAACACACCCACCTCGACGTCCGGGATCTCACGCTTGACCGCGTAAATGAACTGGATCAGGAAGCGGCTATAGCAGTCCATCGAACCGCTCACATCACACAGCACCATCAGCTTCGTTTTCTTAATACGCTTCCGGCGCTTCGCGAGTTCGACACCATCGGGACCCATCGCCGCGTTCTTCCGCCACGTCCGGCGGAAGTCGATCTCGGGACCCTGATTCTCGGGGATTCGCCTGCGGCTCCGCCGATTCGCGATGATGTTCACGATCTCTGCGATCACCTTCCGGGCCTGTTCGATCTCCTTGTCCGACATCGCCGCCAGATCCTTCTTGAGCAGCATCTCATCGGGACTCCAGCCCGGCTCGTCCGAGTCCCCCTCCCCCTCGGCCGCATCCTCTTCCTGCTCGGCGCTGTCAGGATCTTCGCCGCCCTCCTCGAGCATGTCCATCAGGTCGGCGTCATCTACCTCCTGCGGTACATCCATCTCGAGAGTCTCGATCTGCACGCCCCAGAAGGTGTTGAACACGTAGTCGAACGTCTCCAAGTCGTCGAACCGCGAAACCAGCGTCGCCCGTGCAGCTGCGTAGAAATCGGGCCGTTTTTGAACATCGATGTGGCCGATGCAGTTGCACAGATCGATCAGGTTGCCCGAGTTCACCTCCACACCTGCGCGGTGCAGGGCACGTGAGAACCCGACCACATTGTCAAGCATCGATCCGCTAGGCGTCGATTTAATCATGAGATCTGTCCTAGCTTGCAGCTTCTGTCTGCCTGGCCATCCGTTCACGCAGCATTCGGGCTTTGTCGATCACCTGCGGCACGCCATCCTCCTGAATCTTCTCGATATCCTCTTTGTACTTCAAGATGCAACCCAGCGTTGCGTCCACCGTACCGGGGTCGAGTTCCGTGGCTCCCATCGTCATCAGAGCCAGAGCCCAGTCGATCGTCTCCGCCACACCAGGCTTCTTGTAGAAGTCCCGGGTCCGCATAAGCTGCATGAACCCACAAACCTGACGCGACAGTTCATCCTGCGCATCGGGAACCCGAGAGGCCACGATGTCCATCTCCTTGTCGAAAGTCGGATAGTCGATCCACAGGTAGAGACACCGACGCTTCAGCGCATCGTGCAGTTCCCGTGTACGGTTCGATGTCAGCACCACGAAGGGAACTTGCTTCGCACTCACCGTCCCAATCTCGGGAATCGTGATCTGGAAGTCCGAAAGCACCTCGAGGAGAAAGGCCTCAAACTCTTCGTCCGATCGGTCCACCTCATCGATCAGGAGGACAGGAGGGGCTTCACCATCATGCTGAATCGCCTTGAGGAGTGGCCGATCGAGCAGGAACTCGGGCCCGAAGATGTTGCTCCCGATCTCCTCCTTCGATTGGCCCCTTGCCTCTTCGAGTCGAAGCTCCAGCATCTGACGAGGGTAATTCCATTCGTAAAGAGCCGCGTTCGCGTCGAGACCTTCGTAGCACTGCAGACGGATCAGATCGGTTCCCAGGATGCTGGCCATAACCTTCGCGACCTCAGTTTTGCCGACACCCGGCTCGCCCTCGAGAAAGATCGGCTTGCCTAGTGCTAAGGCCAGGTAGATGGTGGTCGCTAGTGTCCGGTCAGCAATGTAGCCCTGTTTCGCGAACTGCGTCTCGACATCCTCTATCGACTTGAACATCGTCTCCTTAAGTCCTTTCCAAGTGTAGTTTAGAACCGTACCGCCCCAGCGGCGACCAACTCTAAGAGACTGTCTCCGTTTCGATTCGTTTCAGCCAGTCTTTCACAGCTTCGTGGGTGCTCTCAAATGCCAGATCTTCCCACGGGATCTCGTCGAGTGGGAAGGTCTTAAGATCAAGACACTCGAAGTTCCCCTTGAGAGACCCTCCGACCGCGTTCCCGGAGTAGACTACCAAGATCACCCGCTCTCCATGGTACGAGTATACCCCAATCAGTTCGTCGATCTCGACCTCAAGACCGACCTCCTCTCTTGCTTCCCGGATCGCGGCCACCTCCGTCGGCTCTCCGGCATCAACGTAGCCACCTGGGAAAACCCACTTCCCGACGGATGGCGGTATGCCGCGCTTCAGAAGGACTAGCTCACCGTTAAGAGCAAGAATCACCCCTGCCGCAACCTTCGGGTCGATATACACAACCCATCCGCAATTCGCGCAGGTCTGGTGCTCACTGCCTTCGATCAACGACCACGTAAGGGGTCCCCCGCACCGTTCACAGTAGAATGCTTTGTGGACGTGTGTGTCCTTTTTGGAGGAGTTCGACATAAGCACCGACATATAGGTGGAGGCGTTAACCGACCCGAACAAAGCAACAGGAGAGAAAGCCTTGCACAACTCACGTAAATTATGGCATTTATCGCAGGGCAGCAACCAAAGGAGGGCTATTAAAAGGCCGCCTGACTGGATATAGACAGGCGGCTTTGAGCAGAGTCTTCGGGAGCGGATCAGATGGGGATGTCTTTGAGCTCTTCTTTCTTATGCAGGACGATTCGCCCCTACACAAGGTAGACAGCGTTCTCTGCAAGGTTTGAGACCTGATCGCCTATCTATTCCAGACGGCGCGACACAGGGATCAGTTGAATGGCACGGTCTACCATAGTATCCTCGATCTGGTCGTACAATTATCTCAAAAGCTCCCGAAACACCTGATCTCGAAGCGCATCAGCGGTATCGTCAATCTTTCGAACCTTGTTTGCCAGGGCTACATCCCGGTTTACGAAAGCATCCAGAGCATCGTTGATGCCTACAAGATCTTAGTTGATCTCGATGTCGTGAGTGCTTGCTAGTAATTGCAGCAAGTATATCAGAATCTCGTTTAGAATATGAAGTACAGGGTCACTCGAGGCGTGATCACGGTTTCCACGGCCGAGTCTTGGAAGGTTTCGACAATCACGTTTGGCATGATGTGGATTTGGGGGTCAGGCGTGATGTCTACCCCGGCAAATATCCGTGTGACGGCGTCACCAGACGCCTGGTCGCTCGGGTCCAGAAAGTCCACTCGTCCGAAGAATCCAACTTCCTCGGTTCTCTTCGCCCGCCCGAACAGCGAGATTCCCCGAACAGCGGAGTCCGTTCCAGCGACGGCATTCTTGCGCTGCTGCCACACAGCTTCGAACCCAAAGGCACGACTCCTGCTCTGCGCGTAGAGCAGAGTAGCCAGAGTCGTACGATTCTGATCATCAGGCCGTGTTTCATAATCCGCATATAGGTTGACCCCGAACGTCTTGCTGGGGACAAGATCCAGTCTTACATAGCCCTTCTTGTCGTTGTTGCTCTCAGATTTATTACTGTTGCCGTTACCCAGCATCAACTGAATCTTAACCCTCCCCTCAGAGTCCACAGGCGACTCGAAGAAAACCCCAAGGTCACGGGAGGATCCGATCTTGTTCCGGTCTATGATGGTTTTCTCAACAGAGCGGTATCCCCACACTTTCTCCGTGAAACTCCAAGTTGGAGTGGGCGAGAGCCCGACAATGAGGCTTCTTCCTTTCTTCTTGTATTTAAGGTAGGCGTCCTTAATAACCGCGTTCATCTTCTCACCCACCCCGAAACCTGCGTCGTTCGCCTCTAGCCGGACCCGCCCGGTGAACCGGTTGTCCCACCTCTTGTCGAAGGTCAGGTAGATCCGCCTAATCTGGAACCCGTTCTGCTCCTTGTTCGCCCCGCTTGCGACGTAATAGTAATCACCGAAGAGGTAGCCCTTTGTTCTGATCTCAGAATGCAGGGCCCCGGGAAGCAGCAAGCAAAGCAGCAAAACCAACCTTTCCATGGAGAACCTTTCTTGAAATTTGAAAACCTCGTGTCTTGTGGAGTAATCGGAGCTTAGGTCGCTTCGACCACGTGTGGCGAACAGTGTTCAAGCTAGAGCTAGAATGTCGAGGGCAGGTTACGTCAAGGTTACAATTCTGTTACACCCCTCTTGACAACCTTACTATCGCTCTTGCTACCATCGGCACAGCTCTTTGTAATACAACGACAAGAGCCGGTATCATCTCTGACACCGGCTCTTGTCGTTTGACCTGTTGCCCCCGACTACTCTACTAGTCTGACACAGTTGGCAGACCCGAAGGGGTTCGGAATACTCGGCGTGTCCGCATCGTTACTCCATTCTCCAATCGATACCCTTAGGCATCCAGCAGGTACGAACAAGCCTCAATAGTGGACGAACTTCAACTGGCGACCTGACCCTCCGTCTGACATCCGTGGGCGACCGAAGCACTCGTCGCCTTCGCTTAACCGCTCTGACCGGTCGCTCTCTTCGATAGCCTAATCAGTTTCTCCTGATCACGAAATTCAGTAAGAGACTCTGAGAACTTCTCGTTCAAGAGTTGGGTCAGACGATACAGGATCTTGAACCCTAGTGTCGGTGAGTGCTCCACAAGTTCCATCAGGTCAGCCTTGAAGAAACCGAGGATGTGTGAACGTGTGGTCGAAATGACGCTGGCGGCGCGGGGTGCGCCGTCGACGAGTGAGATCTCGCCGAACATCTGACCTTCACCGAGTGCGGCAAGCACAATATCCTCACCATTGCTATCCTGGAGCACTACATCGGCACTCCCGTCGAGTATGATGAACAGCCCAGCTCCCGGAGCGCCCTGCCGAACGATCACCTCACGAGGTAAATAGAACCGGTGGTGAATGATCGGAGCGAGCTTCCAGAGTTCGTAGCCTGTAAGTGTATCAAAAAGACGTGCGCGAGACAGAACCTGAACAATGTCTTCGCTCTCGCCTGAATCGGCGTCGTAGACGACACTACCCCACTCTTCATCAGCTGCCATTGGGGACTCCTTCAGGCACTTTCCTTAAAAAGTGACACCCGAATCAGCTGCAAGTGTCCTGATTTCATAAGACGTGGGTTCCCTCCTGCTCAACAATCTCTTCGGCCTAGGCCAATTACTAAGACTGCCAAATAAGATCAATCGCCATTTATGGCTCGTGCTCTAACGCACCATAGATGGCGAGTCAACCCGGGTTTACGAGTCACGCTCTCAGGACACCAAGTCCAGCACCTGTTGCGGGTTTTCGCTAGCGTTCACATCCGCGATTGCGTCCTGAATTACACCACCCGGCCCGATCACATAAGTGATCCGTTTCGAACCACCATCGTCTTGCGACGTACACCCTCCATATGCTAGGCACACTACCCTATCTGTATCGCAGAGCAGCGGATAAGGGAAGGACTCGTTGTCTGCAAACTTCTTGTTTTTCGCCACGTCGTCAGTGCTACAACCGAGAACCTGGACGTCTTTTGCTGCAAAGTCTTGGATTCGATCACGGAATCCTTGGCCCTGAGCCGTTCAGCCGCCAGTGCTCGCTCGCGGATAGAACCACAGAACGACGGTCTTGCCTGCGTAGTCGCTCAACCTGACTGTGTTTCCCTCGTGATCGAGGACCTCAAAGTCGGGCGCCTTGTCTCCAGCGCTCAGCATGAAATCTCCTCCCATTTTAAGTTTTCACCTTCGATCCCTTCCGAAGGATGCACGAGTTTACTCACCAATCCGTTACAGATCCAGAACTTTCGACCACCTAAGTGCTTTACACGGCTCCAACGGCTACCGATCATTCGACAATCATGCGAATCGCACACATTTCAGATTTTCACGCGAGAAAGCACGTTCCAGGACATCCCCTTCTGCTGAGACGCCGAGCTCGCCGGATGCCTGAGTTGATACCTCAGGCCATCGATGAAATCCGTACATTATGCCCTGATGTGCTAGTGGTGACAGGAGACCTAATCGACGTGCCCTTCTATGGGATGGACGATCCGACGACAACCGATCAAGTTTGCCAGGATCTGACCCTTCTGAAGCGCCTTATCGACCCAGTCGGTTGCCCCGTCCTCTATCTGTTCGGGAACCACGATCACCCTGATACATTTTGCGGAATTTTTTCCGATGCACAACCAGACGTCAAGATATCGGGCTATCGATTCGTCACATTCTTAGATGAAGAAGTGACAGACAATTTTGCGGAGAGACTGGGATCTGAGCGCGCTAGATTCGAAGCGGTCCTGTCCGACCGAGACCCGACACCTCAGATACACCTTCAGCACTACCTGATCCATCCCGAGCGGAACGAAGGCTACCCGCACGCCTACCGAGAAGCAGAAGACTTAAGGTCGAAGATCAGATCCTCCGGCAAGGTGACCCTGTCCCTGAGCGGACACTACCACAAGGGAGAAGACCTCGGTGAGGTCGATGGAACCTATTTTGCGACGGCACGGGCGTTTTGCGAGCCCCCTCACACCTACACAATTTACACGATCGACAAGGAGCGCGTCACACAGGAGAACTACTCGATCGGAGCCACCACTCTGGGGAAGACCCTGTTCATCGACTTGACGCTGCTCGGGGGAATGCCGAACGCCAACTTGATTACTACAATCCGTGAGCTTGCGGCTGAAGGTTGGTCCACCATCGGCATCTCCCCACGAGGATCAGGACTCGAACACGAACGGCGGGTCGACCAGTTGATGGGGCAACTCGACGAACAGGGATTCCCTACAGAGGCCGTGATTGGCCGTTCACAGGACGAGATCTTATTTGAGGACACTGCAGATGCGCTCGGCTGCCAACTCTCGGAGTCTGTGGCTCTTCTCACTGTCCCAGCAGAAGCCGCGAGTGCTGAAGAGACAGGTCTTCGTTCCAGGTGTGTTGCATCCGACCACGCCGCGGCAATCGAAGCTCTGCGGGAGATCACAAAACAGTGAACCGCGACCGTCTCTACCCACTGGCGGTCTTTGTGAGTCTCTTCGCCCTGGCTGGTGCTCTCATCACCCTTGGAAACCTGGACCGATATCGGGAGCTTGCTCCGGACCCGCTAGAAAACGCAGAGACCCGAAGGATTGAGCGTCTCTACAAGGGCGTCACGGGAAAGGACCTTGGGGCTTCGGCAGCTCGCGTCTTGCTTCAGAAAGCCACAACAAGTCCAGCCGCGTCAAAATGGCCTCTTCGAATCCTGCTGGATCACGACGGACCTTCGGTGCAGGCAGCAATTCTCCTTCATTCCGGTAGCTTCGACAGAGGATCCAAGAAGATCACCGGCTGGAATGAGACGGCAGACGTAATCTTCGGAAGGAGGCCAGAAACCCTCTCTGACGCTGAGCTCGCTCTGTATCTGTGTTGGATAGACAGCGGACAGTCGAACTGGGCACCCGCTCACATCCTCCAACGACGACAACAGGTGCTGTCGAGACTGAAACGTGTGGGTTCGATTTCATCCTCCAATTATGAGAGACTCTCAGCGGCGCCTCTCGTGCTCAGACCAAACCCGACACCGATCGACTAGATATGATACGTTACTCAAGGACCTTATAGTAGACCACGTCTTCTCGTCGGAGATCGAAACCCGCCTTCTCGTACGCACGCCGCGCAGGCGCGTGACCGAGGTCCCCACCCGTTCCTACGCGCGCAAACGACATCCCTGCCTTTTTGAACAGACCTAGGACGTGACTGTACATCTCAGTCGCGATGCCCTTACCTTGGTAGTCTGGATGAACGGCGTTGTTCCGGATCGTGCCGACCGAGATAGACCGATCGAACACGAACGTCACGAACCCGACAACCTTCGAGCCCTCACGAATCGCCAGAATCCAGTCTGGCTGGTCCGTAAACTGACAGCGGATCTGGTCCGCCTTTCGATCTCGCCAATCGTCGCCTGACACCGCTTGGTGCACGTCCTCACCAAGCGCATCGATCATTGTCTCGTGGATCGGCTCCCAAGCGATTTTCGCGATCTCGCAGATCGTGTCCAGCTCATCGGGCCGTGCAGGACCGATTCTGAATGAGCTAATCAAGTGGCTGTCTGCAACCAAGATCACCTCCATACTTTGACAAACACGATGCCCGGTCTATCTTGACGCCGACCAGACCAACCAGAAGTGAGGATCAAATGAAACTCGGGTTTGTTACATATCAGATCGGAAAAGACTGGAGCGTTCCAGAGATCATCAAAAAGTGCCGAGCGACAGGGTTCGAAGGTGTCGAGCTCCGGACGACCCACGCGCACGGCGTCGAGTCCACTCTGAATGCAGAAGAACGTGCGGCCATCAGAAAGCAGTTTGAGGATGGCTGCGTAGAGATCGCGGGAATCGGATCCGCCTTCGAATACCATTCAGCGGACAAGAGTGAAGTTCGAGAGAACATCGCGGGGACGATCGAGTGTGCGAAGTTAGCCTCAGACTTGGGATGCCCCGGGGTCAAGGTCCGACCCAACGGTCTCCAATTGGACAAGGGAATCCCGCAGGAACAGACACTCGAGCAAATCGGACTCTCTCTGCGTGAATGCGGCGAGGCAGCGGCCGATCAAGGGGTAGCCATCCGAGTCGAGGTCCACGGCCGAGACACCAAGGAACCTGCCAAGATGCGGACGATCATGGACCATGCGGACCACGACAACGTTTTCTTCTGCTGGAATTCGAACTTCGACGAGGTCGGGGATGACGGAACGATCCAAGAAGCCTGGGACCTGATGGGTCACAAGATCGGGCTCGTTCACATAACTGAGCTATGCAAGACCGAGTATCCCTGGCGTGAGCTTTTCTCGAAGCTTAAAGGGATCGGGTATGACGGCTACACCCTGGCCGAGATCCCGGGAAGCGACGATCCCGAACGCTTGATGCATTACTACCGAGCACTCTGGCTGGCCTACCAAGAGAATTGATGGGCGAGAATTGAGCATGGCTGATTGAGAATCGGGGACGCTTCAACCCTCAATTCTCGATTCCAAGTGCTTCCATCAACCGTGCCCGGCTGAGTTCCGCTTTTAGTCGCCCCGCCTCTTCCGAATCGAGCGGTCGTGCGGGGCGTATGGGATCTCCACACTCGACCCCTTGCCACCTTAGCAACGAGTGGATGGCCCCGTTCATCCTGACGGTCTGTGTTGCCCGGATCAGACGGTTTACGTCCCGTTGCAGTCTCAACCCCTTCGCACAATCTCCCTTCGCCATTGCTTCATAGATCCCCACAAAATGACCCGGCAGAAGGTTGTAGAACGTCCCGATCCCTGCCTGCGCACCCATAACCATCCCGGCCAAGAAGACCTCGTCGTGGCCGTTAAACACGTGCGGATCACGTCCACCATCTATAATCCCTTCCATCAGGTAGAGATTGTGGTTCGTGAACTTTAACCCCGCGACTCCTTCTATGCCCAGCAACCTGTCCATTTCAGACAGACTGAACTCTCGATGTGTCACAACCGGTATGTAGTAAACGAACAGGGGCAATCCGCTTGCATAGGCGAGTCGAGTGTAGTGTGCGTAGACCTCCTCGAAATCGTATCCCTGCACATACGGGGGGAGACTCGAAATCGCGTCTGCCCCGACATCGGCAGCGTGTTTGGCAAGATCGACAGCCTCCGACTCTGAGGGGGCCCCGACGTGCACGATCACCTTGCCCTTCTCGCGGGATACATCCACCGCCGCCTCAGTGGCTTCCTTTCGCTCGTCCGTCGACAGGAGATACCCTTCGCCGGTGTTTCCGCACATATAGAGACCGTGGCAGTTGGCTCCATACAGCCTTGCCGCAAGCGCTTCAAACCGTCGACTGCAGAACCTGCCCGCGTCATCCTTTGGACTGACAGCCGCCGGATAGACACCATTGAACCCTTTGATCAGCATGTATCCTCCCATTCAGGTCGATTTTGACCGCAATATCCTCCTGTCGCCTGAACGCGTCAAGGAATCCCGTCCTCTTCCCTGCGAAGCGGACTTCGTGTGCCTATCTTCCAACTATGTCACACAAAGCTATCTTAACAGCCTGCCTGCTATGCCTGTCGATTGCTGGACCGGCTCTAGCGCCCCTACCTCTGGCTCCTCAAGCCCGGATCGTGATCGCATTGGCGCTGGTATCGGCGGTCTGCTGGACACTCGAGCCGGTATCGATCGAAATAACAGCACTGTGTCTGCTATTCGCGCTCCCCCTCTTAGACGTCGCGTCGTTCGAGTCGACCTTCATGGCTTTCGCCAAGCCAGCAGTCTGGCTTGTCTTTGCAGGCATGGTGATCAGCCAGCTCATCACCGAGACGAACTTGGGGACGAGACTCACGGGGATCGTGATCGGTCGCCTCAGACGACCTTCCTTATTCATTCTCGATCTGTCACTTATCGGACTGCTTCTCGCGATCCTAATCCCGTCAGGGGTGGTCCGCGTCCTGATTGTTCTACCGATTCTGATATCGCTCATCAATTCCCTCGGCGAAAAGCCGAAATCACCGGTCAGCGCCGCGATCATTCTGTCCGTCGTATGCGCAACATACTATGGCGGCACTGGAATCCTGACGGCCTCTGTTCCAAACCTCGTGATCATGGGCGTACTCGAAGATACTGGTCATCCGATTTTCTGGGCGGAATGGGCTCTGTATGTCTTCCCGGTGATCGGTCTGGTTCGCGTTCTGGTTGGAGCCGGCCTGATACTCCTGATCTTTCGGCCGGTCTTCAAAACGCCGCCAACCGACGCATCCGTGGAGGCTCCCATCGGCCGTCGCGAGATCCAGGCTCTGATCCTGCTTCTAGGCGGTGTCCTCGCGTGGTCAACCGATGCCTTTCACCAGATCCATCCTGTCATGGTCGGCCTCGGTCTTTCCATCCTCTGCCTGTTCCCGGGAATCGGACCGCTCACCACCAAGGATCTGCAGAAGGTGAACTATCCGATCCTTATCTACATCGGAAGCGTGTTCGCCCTCGGCGAGGCCTTCGTCTCCTCCGGCGCGAGCAGCCACCTAGCCTCGGGACTATCGGGCTGGCTGCTACTCGATCAGACCGACCCTTTCGCGCAGCTTTCCGCCATCACCTACGCCGTCACCCCGTTCAACCTTCTGGTTGATACGGCCGTTGTCGGCGGCATCCTCACCCCTCCCTTGGTCGAAGTCGGAGTGGCCTCTGGTCTGACACCGTTACAGGTCGGACTAAGCGTCGCCGTCGCAGCGGGCATGGTCTTCCTGCCCTACCAAGGCGCGCCCTTCATGATAGCCTACGCCTACGGGTATGTCTCAATGCGGCAGTTTGCTATCGTGATGATCCTGATCTGCGTCGTCAACCTGGTCCTTTTGGTCCCGCTAAACCTGCTCTACTGGCGCTCGATCGGCCTGATTTAGCCCGTCCAGCTTGACACTGTCAGGGCCCTCCGTTAACATCGATATCGTATCCAGAAACCTATCAGGGAGCGATTCATGGCTTTACAGAACGTACACGGCGAGCAGGCGCTCGCCTGGGGAGCGATTGAAGCAGGAGTCTCGGTTGTCACGGGATACCCTGGTTCACCGGGAACGAACACGTTCCTCGCCCTCGAGGAAACGTCAAAAGACTACGGGCATCACACTGAATGGTGCGTAAACGAGCGAATCGCTCTGGATCAGGCTGCGGGCGCGTCGCAGGCGGGCAAGCGAGCTCTGGTCTGTCTCAAGAGCGTCGGGATGAACGTCGCGCTCGACACCATCATGGTCCTGAACATGACGGGGGCTCACGCCGGTCTGGTCATCCTGATGGGTGACGACCCTGGCGCCTGGGGATCGCAGAACGAGCAGGACACGCGTCCGATCTCCTTCCTGACCGAACTCCCCATGGTCGAGATCTCCGATGCCGCAGAAGGCCGGGAAACAATGAAGTGGGCCTTCGAATTCTCGGAGGAGCACCAGACCATCGTAGTCATCCGGATCACCCGCAGCTATAGCGTCTCCGTCGCGGAGATGGAAGGCCTGACCCCACCGTCGGTGAAGCCATCGCTGGAACCGGCTCGGGACCCGTATAGATTCATCTCGGCACTTGTCACAGTCAACGAAAGCCATACTCGTCTGCACGGCAAGCTCAAGACGATCGAAGAAGCCTTTGAGTCGTCACTACTAAACACACGATCAGGATCCGGTAAGACAGGCATCATCACGTCTGGAATGGTCTATTCAAAGTTCCTCGAGGCCGTGGATGGCGCGGATCTCTCGGACTTCCAGATCCTGAAGCTCAACACCCTGTATCCGCTCCCCTCAAAGACAGTTGGCGATTTCATGAAGTCCTGCGACGAGATCCTCGTGTTTGAGGAGGTCGACCCCTACCTAGAGGACGCGATCAAAACCGTCGGCTATGATGCCGGCGCGACAGCCCGCGTGCTGGGTAAACGGACGGGACACGTAAACTGGGAGGGTGAGCTTTTTCGCTGGCACATCCAGCAAACATTACGCAAACTCCGACAAGACTTCTCCCCCAGACGCGCGTATACCGAAGAGAACTGGGAAGACGAAAAGCCCTTCAGAAAGGCACACTGCGCAGGATGCCCCTATGTGGGCATCATCAAGGCGTTCAGGGAGGAAGCAGAGGGACTCGGCCAGAATCCCTACCTCGCCGCGGACCCTGGGTGTGTCGTCACCGCTGCAAGATACCTGGACGCAAAGCTATGTATGGGTTCGTCCATCGGCGTCGCCTCAGGGTATCAAGCCGCAGGGATAACCGAACGTACAGTCGCCATCACTGGAGATTCAGCCTTCTATCACGCCTCCATCAACGGGATAATTCAGGCGAGGGCAGCGGGCTCAAACGCTATTATGATGGTGCTGGACAACGGCGGCGCTCTCACGACAGGAGGTCAGCCGACTCCGGATGGGGGCCTGCCCCTAACAGACGGAAAGGGCCAGAAGGTCGGAATTCGCGAAATCGGTGCCGTCTGTGGATGCGACCCGATCTGGGAGATCGGACCCGACGATTCGGATGAACAGATGAGAGAGATCTTCAGAGTGGCACTTCAAAACGAGACGTTCAGCATGATCATTATCAGGAAGGCCTGTAAGCCACTGGACTGACAGCCTTAGCAAAGGCAAATAAACAAAGATGGCCCCCGATCCTGAGATCGTGGGCCGTTCGGTTCGAAAAAAAAGGCTCTCCGGGCCGCGGAGCCCGGAAGAGCCTCGTCGAAGCAAGTGATACCGCTTGGTCATTGAATATATCGGCACGCGCAAGGCCAACCTTGAGCTCCTGATACTACATGGCATCGAGCCTACTCGTTGAACTGGAATGATGCCATAATGCTGCGAAATTCGGTCTCCGGGAATCCACCATCCTGCCCGGAACAAAGCACCTGATATACTTGATCACCGCGGCCGAAAATCACGCTCAGAAATCGGTTGTTCAAGTAATGGATGTCGGTATGCTCGCGTGACCTGAACCGCCACTCGATTGATCGGACCCCTGCCACAATTCCAGTTGTCTTCTGGCCCTGCCGAATGTAGTTGGTGAAATTTCTCTCGAAAATTTCTTCGAAATATGTCGCTGTGTCATCCAGCGACTGCCCAGACGCGAGCCCCCACGAGTTGAGCTCGAAAACCGGGCGCGCACGCGAGCCAGGATTAGCTCGGCGAAGAATAACCTGAACGGGCGCCAGGCCATTCGGCTCGCGCACGTTAAACACCTGCCTAGCTGCCAAGGACCAAACCGAGTCCTGTGGCGCTGAAATCGAGAAGCCCCAATCAGAGTTCGTGTAGGTTCGGTCGATAATTTCGTCCGACCCTTCGGGCGCAGTCGGTATAGGCTTACAGGCTGCCGCCATCACCAGACAAGCGAAAATCACCCATCCACGCGGGTCGAATTTTACGCTCACAACTAGCCCTCTTATTCAATCCTACCCAAGCGACGCCAACGGATATTCTCCCAGAGTTTCCAGGATGAAGCCCCGCTTTCCCATGAAAAGTATACCAAAAGAGGGTGAGCCTTCACCCTGTCCAGCGAAACAGTCCCCCAGACTCGGGAATCGTGGCTGTTATCCCGGTTATCCCCCATCACGAACAGGTGGCCATCTGGCACCGTCTCAGGCCCCCAGCTGTCTCTCCTAAGGGCTTGAGAACCACGCTGCCTCGTGTATTTAACGCCCGAGGGTTCCGGAAAGATCTTTCCATCGACATACAGGACTCGATCCCGCATCGCGACCTCTTGACCCGCAACCGCCACACAGCGTTTGATAAAGTCCTTCGTGGGATCCCCCGGGAACTCAAAAATGACTAGATCACCGGGTTGAGGTGCAGTCAGACCTGGCATCCTAAACGAGGGTAGCTTTGTTTTAAAGAGAGGGAGGCGATCGGGGATCTGTGTGCCGTAGGTCAGCTTATCCCCGATCACATAATCCCCTTCCCGTAGCGTGTCTTCCATCGACCCGGAAGGGATGTGGTAGGCTTGCACGAGAACCGAACGAATCAGGATCACGAGCAGAACGACGAAACCGACCGTTTTGGCCAGCTCACGAACAGCAATCTCCGGCGACGACCTCTTGAGACGTGCTTCAGACACGTCGGAGTCGCGCGAAAGGCTCAACTCTGGCGCGCATACTCGGTCTTCTGAGGCCCGCCTGTCTCCGCCGACCGATTTGCCGCCAGCGTGACGTCCAGAGACCGGATCCCGTCTTCGAGGTCCGAAAGGATAGACGATCGATCACCCGTACGAACGGCGTGCATAAAGACTTGGTCGATATCCTGGTTCTCGGGCACCTCACCGAGATCTCCTTCTGGAGAGAGCGCCACATCGGCTCCTGTCAGGTGCAGCCTCGCATCGTTCAGGACGAAGTCGATCCCGCTCGAACCCCCACCTTCTCGGAGCGCACAGCTCGAACTGAGAGACCCGATCGCGCCGCTTTCCATCNTGAATGTGATCGCATAATTGTCCGGAATATCCAGGTTCTGCACATCGNCGAGCGTCCGGAGGGCGTAGTATGCCTGCACTTCAGTAATCTCTCCGGCCACATACCGAATCATATCCACCTGGTGTGTCGTCTGCTCGACGATCTGTCCGCCGGACTGTGCCATAACTCGCCACCAGGGTGTGCCCGGAAGACCGCCCCAGCGATGGGAGACGACCATACCCACGGTTCGACCGCTCACGAACTCCTTCGCCTGCTGCACAGCGCCAAAGTACCTGAGCTGATACCCGACGCACGTGATCACATCGGATTTCTTCGTCGCCTCAAGGATTTCGTTCGCCTTCTCCATCGTGGGCGCGACCGGTTTCTCCAAGAAGAGATGCACGCCCTGCTCTGCCGCCATCGTCTCAGCATCGAAGTGCGCAAACGTCGGCACCACGACATACATAGCATCGAGCGACTCAGTCTCTAGCATCACACTGTGATCCGTGTAGACGCTCCCCCCGAACTGATCGGCAGCCTCCTGAGCTGAGGCTTCCGAAATGTCGCACATGGCCGCGAACTCCACATCCTCCATCTCGGATATCACTTTCATATGGTTTCGGGCCCGCCCCCCCGTACCAACAAACCCAACCTTGATCGCCATCTTGATTCTCCTATCTTACGCGCGAAAATCGCAAATCGAGCACAGTATAGATGCCCCTCCAAAGGGCGTCAAGACGCATCCCAATTGGAGGTCGCGTGATCATCGACGGTGGACAGAAGACATTCACGAGTTACCCGCCCGCACCCTAGAACTATGTCGTTGAATATTCTGGAGCGACGATCTNTGGGATATCCGTCGAGCTCGGTCACATCGGCATGCCGGAGGTCGGCGAGCGGCTGTCCGTGATCCCTCTGCATCAAGGGAATGAGCACGAACCTGCGCGACGTTCTGTGGGCTCTACGAAACAGAGACGTTATGGCCACGTGGACAATGACTGGCCGAGGCAGCATACCATACAGGAAGGAAAGTGTGATGACTGAAGTCAGATGGGAACGCATGTTCCCCGACCAACTCGAGGCAAGATTCAAGGCGTGTCCACTCGCCTGGTTCACATACGGGCTCTGCGAACCGCACGGTCCACACAATGCTGTCGGACTCGACAGCCTCAAAGCGCACGCGATTGCTTGCCGAGCGGCCAGTGAACACGGTGGTATTGTCGCGCCTCCCGACTACTGGCACATCCATGAGATCGGCGGCTACGCCCTCTGGTCCGAGCGAGCGGTCGGCCGACCGGATCGATCGTGGCTAACGTGCATGCCTCCCTGGCAGCACTTCAAGAACGTCTGCTATCAGATCCGGCAGGCTGATACCTTGGACTTTCAAGCAGCCATCTTGATTACCGGTCACTACGGCCCCAATTGGCAGGACCTTAAAACGTTGGTCGAGTTAATCCAGCCCTACATCGGCACTAGGCTCTATGCTCTCCCGGACTTCGAGGCCAACATCCCGGGCTTCGCAAACGACGGGGAAAGCGGGGGTGACCACGCAGGCCGAGTGGAGACCTCTCTCCTGTGGGCGACCCACCCAGAGTGTGTGGACATATCGAGGCTACCTGACCCTGACGATGAGGGACCGCACTTCGCGATGGGCAGAAACGCGCGGGAATCGGATCGCAGNATNGGTGAAAGGATGATACGTGATGAGGTCGAGTGGCTGGGGAGCAAGGCGGCAGAACTGCTCAAGGCGTACGCGGAGCAAAAACCGACTCAGAAGCTCAGAACATTCGAGCAGGTCGAGCAGCTCTGGGANGACATAATTCACCCGAAGTTCCGCGAGTTCAAGACGATGCAGGAGAGCTGGTCAGAGGCGAAAGAACTCCCGGAGTCATCCATGTGGTATGCGAACTGGAGAGTCCCTGATAGGAGCTAGAGGGGATGCAGCTGAGCGCGGGGCCCTCACTGAATTTTCGGACTAAAACCTCGGCCAGAACCAACCGCTCTCCCGGTGAGGGAAAGCAGGGCGACGGAGGCTCACCAAGAATGCATATGGTGCCCATCCTCCGGGAACCATATGGAATCGACAACGAAGGAAAGAAGCACTGCCATCGCGTAACCTGCCAGGATCCCGACAAAGAATGGCCGACAACGGTTGTAGAGCTGGATACCACCGATCCGCAGGATGATCGACTTGGCCGCCCAGGCGAGGAAGATCGACATCGTGGAATGCATGGCATGGCCGACAGGGACGATCATGCCCATCGGGTTAAGTGGCCACCAGGTGAACCGATATCGGAGCACGCTCATCACGCTGAACAGCACGATCCCNGACCCCACCAACGCATACCGCTCGGGCTTCATCACCGGGACCTCTTTGATCTGATTGACCAAGGCGTCGTAGACACGCGGTGGGTAGGCCGTAAACGGCAGATCGCTGAAGTTGAATGCACCGTAAGTGTAGCTCAGATACAGCGTGTACAGGATATTCCCTCCGATCCCGACCACGAGCGTCGCGACAACCGCACNGAGAAGCCGTCTNGGAGACTTCTGGATCAGGTCTCCCAGCTTTGCCGCGTGGACAAGCGGAACCATAAACATCGCTTTGCTCTGCGTCCGGATCGCCGAGAACAGGGTGATCGACGTGCGAGCTCCTGCGGAATAGTCCGTTGGATGGAACAGCAGATCCGTTATCCCTGCCTCGTTGATCGGCATACTCATGTANACCACGCCCGTCTCTGCAATCACCCGGGCCAGCCCGACATAGGCAATGAAAAGGCCGAGCGTCATCGGGATCACCATCTGCCACTCAAGTCCCATCGACCGAATCCACAGAGCGATGAAAGCGAGTGAAACGAGAAACGCAATCACCGCCGTCCGGTAAGACATCATCTCACCTGAATCGTCAACACCCTCATCTCGCCGAAACGCCTTCCTGAACACGTCGGCCAGATGGTGTCTGGCCGTGAAGAATGTCCAGAACACCAGCGCAATAAACGCTCCCGCCGATTGTAGTCCGGCGACCGGATCTCCAGGACCTGTCTTGGCCGTGATCGCCAAACCGATCCGCCTCGAGAGTGCAATCTCGTTCATGTAGATGAGGTGGAAGACGACGATCGAGAATAACAGGTCGATGTTCGCGAAGTAGGCGAACCCGATAGTGAAGAAGTTCACACCCGTGTGCTGGGGAGGAAAGTAGCGAGCGAAGTAGAGCCATTGCTGGCCTAGCCAGATGATCGGAAAACCGGGAACGAAGTAGGAGATGATGTTCCAAGCTTTGACCGTAAACACGATCGCAAACCCCACCCAGAANAACCGTGTGCTGAACAGGCTGGCTTTCGATGAAGAATTGGCCGCGTCAGCCAGAGCGACGGGGGGGCCGAGCATNGGGTAGGTTACGCGCTCATTCTCTGACCACTGTTTTCTCAGGATAGTCGCGATCGCCAGAGAACCGATCGTGATCGCCGCGATCAGGCTAAGCCACCAGAAAAGCGGCACATACCAAACATCCCATGGGATGTGGTATCCCGGAGGCAACCCCTCAAAAAGCCACCGCATTGCGCCCCCCTCGTTACTAGGGGTCAACCACGTCGGGAGGTGTGGATGTACGAGCTCTGCCCACTGATTCTCGGGCGTCGCACGGTAGTAGGGGACCGAAATCATCCCGAGAAAGAAAGACGTCAGTCCATAGGCGGGTACTGCGGCCCCCACGAGTCCCATAGCGAGGACGACCAGCAACTCTCCCCGGTTCAGGGCCGTTCTCGGTCGGTGGCGTCTAAGAAGCTGATTCAGGAAGACGATTAAGACATACGTGCACAGTAGTGCCATCNGGAAATGGCTAATGTTCATGCGCGACGTATGCGCGATATACTCGCAGTATGTATTCCAGCACCCAATCCAGACGACCACAATCAGGCCGAAGAGGATCGACTTGATAGATATTGGAGTCGAGGGTATGCCCTTGAGTTGGAGATCTTGGGTAGGAAGCGCCAAACTGTTCGCTTAGGNGTTTAGGTTAAATTTGACCTGCATGCGGAGGTAATTCAGGTCCAGAGGCTTTTTCACGTAATCCACTGCATCCCGTTCCATCGCCTCTCGAGCGATGTCCTCGTCATCGAAGGCTGTGATCACGATCGCCTTGAGATCGGGTTTTATCTCCCGTAGCTGTTTGAGTAGATCAAACCCTTGGATGTCAGGCATCATGATATGGAGAAGCACGAGTTCAATAACCTGCTCTCGGAGCAGATCAGGTGTATCCGAAGACATTTGGGTGATATAAACCGTCTGCACCCCTTCAGGTCGCTGAAGATGTCGTGGATTAGTTTACAGATGCTCTGGTTGTCTACGACGACGAGTAGCTTAGCCATTCCGACTCCGGTCAGTTCAGATCCTGAGCGCAACGAAAGCCGATGCTCGGATCCCGCTTAGACCGAATGTTCCCTGGTCTATGAGTGCACTTCGAAAAAGCTGCGTTGCTAAACCACGCCCCTCCTCTGATCGCGCGGCGGTCCCCNGTCGCCGGACCAGTCGGGTTGCGGCGTGGGCTTGTCTTGTAGTAATCACGACCATACCAGTCCGAGCACCATTCCCAGACATTCCCGGTCAAGTCCAGAAGTCCACCGTGCCCCGTAGCGTAGCTTCCAACCGCGACAGGCCCAGCACCCAATGACTGTCCGCTCCTGCCGGCTGCAATGTCATATCGGTCGCCGTACCCGTACTGGGCACCGCGGGCCCCACGGCACGCTCTTTCCCATTCTGCCTCAGACGGTAGACGTTTTCCCACAGACCTGCAATACGCCTCCGCTTCGGTCCAAGAGATGTCGGTCACTGGTTGCCTGTCGTCCTNAACCGACCGGTAACCCGGATCGTATCCGCGAAAGGCTCCGACCGTCACCTCAGTTCGATCCAGATAGTAGGGATCGAGCTCGACTGTGTGGACAGGTTTTTCGCTGAAAGCGCCGTTTCGGTCGCCCATCTCGAATGCACCACCCCCGATGAACGACATCTCAAATCGTTGCATCACCTGCTCGACCTCAATGACTTCTCCCCGCCGAATCGTCTCCTCAGATTGGACCCGTTCGAAGCCCTGCTTGTGCAGCCCAAGTTTCACGGTCCCCCGTGCAACCTCGAGGACGAGGACCGAGTCCGAGGTGACACCTACGGTGCTTCCATCGATCACGACATTGACACCCGGGGGCGTAGTTCGAACTCTCAGNGTCCCACCAGCGTCCAGGACAAACAAGGCGTAGGCGATAGCAGCGATCAGAGCAACTACGAGAACCATCGTCCACAGAGCCGAGTTCGTCGATCGCCTCCCCGGCAAAATAGCTGACTCGTCCTGGGAGGTCACGTCCCCCTCAGTCCGCCCGAAACGGTAGGTCGAAGCCTGTTCCCCGCAACACAAGACCTCGATGCAGTGGGTCCGCTCGTCCCCCTTTCCCAACATCGGGCGCTCGCAGTATTTGAACCGATTGCTGTATTAAAACGCGATCGCAAGAGCAGGCCTCTCGGCCAGACCACCATCTACCCGCACATGGAACACCCGTTTCCCCGCCTTGGGAGACGTCGTTCGACCAGGCTAATGGGTCGGACATCAGATCATCGAATGGAAAATCCAGTTCGTCCATGAATCGTTATGTCTATGTCTTCTTTAGGATGCGCTCAACGCGAACCCATTCTATTCCGCTGGTATGTTCGGTCCCCAGACGCTTGAAGCCACACGCCTTGAACAGCCTCTCGGAAGCAGGATCTCCTGCAGGATAGGTAGTTTCGACGGTCCTCACGCCAAGGCTACGAAGGGTCATATCCGCCCGCTTGACGAGTTGTCGTCCAAGACCCCATCTCCGTTTGTCGCGCAGTACAACCACCGGTCCGAGAAAGGCCAGCGCCTCGTCCTGACGCCAGACACACAGACCGACAGGCGTCTCGACCTGGAGGGCCAACTCGCCGTCCCCGCTCGAAAGGGGAAACCGCCTGTTTAGCAGATCGGCCAATTTTTCCTGGGACAGCAGGTGGCAGATCCAGTTCTGTATGCATTCGACCGGTTCGGACGAGACAGGCCTGAAGGAGACGTCTCTGAGAAGCACCTCGTGTCAGGAGTCTATCGGTGTCGAGTCCGAGCGCTCGAGAAGTTCGATCTCGTATCCATCCGGATCGTCGACAAAAGCCATCTTACGACCCTCGGGGAACGTCTCCCGCCAGTCGCCCGGCCAGATCTCGACCCCGTCCTTCTCGAGCTTGTCGCAGCAGGCGATCAGATCCGGCACACCGATGGCCAGGTGCATCAGATCTTCGGGAACATCGAGCTTATAGTCGTCGGAATACGTCAGTTCGAAAGTATGTTCGTTCCCTGGCAGTTCAAGGTGGCAGACCTGGTTGCCAGCCGGGCTCTTTTCGCTTCGGCTCTTGACCACGAAGCCCAAGTGTTTGCAGTACCAATCGATCGATCCATCTAGGTCGCTCACCCGGACACGGGTGTGAAGAAACGCGGGCATTTGCCGCTCCTTTCTTGTGTTTGATAGGGCCCTCAGACAATCGCCTGAAAATACGTCAGGCAAGGGGTTTCACAAGAGAATTGTACACAAAAAAACCGGAGCGATTCGCCCCGGGTCGATAACCAAAACACAGCGACGTCTAACTCAACCGAAGCGACGCCTCTGATACTTCGAGACCCAGCGCTCTTCGAACGCGTCGAACCGCTTGTCTATGATGGCTCTGTACGGCGCTCTTCGAGATCTCCAGAAGCAGCGCGATCTCGGAAAAAGTCTTGCCCTGTGAACGCAGCAGGAGCACCTGATACTTGCGGCCGGTGATCACGGTTTCAATCACATCCCGAACCTGCGCAAGCCGGATCGGATCGGGTCCGCTGCTGATGAGCTGGCTAAGCGAGCACAGCTGTCCCAGGCTCTGCAGCGTGTCAGACAGGACCGTCAACTGATCTGGCGAGTATGTCACCTCGCGAACTGTATCGTATCTTACTCTAGCCATTTATAAACAGGTAGTTACGAAAAACAAAGACGGGGCTACATCTCCCCGTCACCTCATTTAAGGTAGGGGATGAACCGGCCGCTGGCAAGTGAAAAGCCCTGACTGAAAGGGCTTGACCCGCCACGCCAAATGGGCGTAATAACTCGCCCTTGCGAGTCGCACTCTTTCTGGAAGGAACCATGGCAGAACTCATCATCTCGGTGCTCGCGGTCGTCCTGATCTCCGCAACGTGCTCCCTCTTCGAGGCAGTTGTCCTCTCTTCTCCCCTCAGTCACGTTGAAAAGCTCGCCCAGGACGGACACAAGGCCGGTATCATCTTCCGCCGTCTGCGCCAGAAAGTGGATCGACCGCTCTCGGCGATACTTTCGCTCAACACGATCGCTAACACGGGGGGAGCGGCAATCGCCGGTGGTGCTTTCCTCCGTGTCTTCGGGACCGAAGGCGGATATGACATCTACTTCCAGATTGGCTTGACCTTCGCGGTTCTTTTCCTATCGGAGGTGATACCGAAAACTGTCGGCGCCGTTTACAGTCGCCCTATGACGATCTGGATCGCGAGACCTCTCTACCTGCTCGTCGTCCTGTTCCGTCCGTTGATCGCGCTCACCGGACTCGCCACTCAGGCCGTCTCCAGAGGTGCGGATCAGGCGCATGATGTCTCAGGCGAGGACCTGCAGTCCTTGGCGAAACTGGGTGCTAGAACGGGTGCGATCGAAGCCGATGAGGCGCGTGTCATCGAGAACGTGCTCAGCCTCAAGGAAAAGCAGGCCCGCGATGTTATGACACCTCGGACGGTCGTCTTCGCACTCCCCGAAACCTCGACCGTCGAGACCGCCCGTCGTGAGAGCGGGACCTGGTCACACAGCCGGATACCTGTTTATGCGGACGAGTTCGAGGACATCGTCGGTATCGTGCTGCGACGTGATATCCTTGCCGCTCTCGCGCGCGACCGCGATCAGACCCAGCTCTCCGTGCTAATGCGCCCCGTCCACTTTGTCTCCGAGTCAACGGATCTCGATCGGATCCTGGACACCTTTCTCGAGAAGAGACAGCACATGTTCGCCGTAATCGACGAGTATGGCGGGTTGGCCGGCGTGCTGACGCTCGAGGATGTGCTAGAGGAGATCCTGGGCGTCGAGATCGTGGACGAGCTAGATCAAGTAGAAGATATGCGGGAACTGGCTCGAAGACGCCGTCAGCAAACGATGGAAGGAGGCGAGAACGACAACGCCTAGCTGGTTCCCAAACCGGCAAAAGAGTATATTGGTTACGCTAGCTTGAACCCACCACTTTCCCGCGCCAGAAAGTGTCGACCACAAATATCCAGACCGAAGACAGGAACAGAACAGCTCTCGCACACGCATCCGGGGACAATCTCCTCCACGACCTGCTGGCGGATGCTCTGGATGCGCGACAGACCGCCAACCTTGCCCTGATCGCCGACGCCTACCATTTCGCGGAACGCACCTTCAGAGATGCCACGAGACGCTCCGGCAAACCGCTTCTCGATCACGCCGTGGCCGTCGCAAGAATTCTCGTCAACACCAACCAAGGCTCTACGACCATAGCCGCCGGTCTCGTCCACGAGGCCGTAGAGGACGGCCAAGCCTTCCCTGCGCTGCGTCAGGAATTCGACGCTGAAATCGCAGACCTTGTCGAGGGCGTGGACAAGCTCAAAGACCTGACCTTCCAAGCTCCCCAAGAGGATCTGGCCGAGAAATACCGAAAGACCCTCATCGCGTTGGCTGAGGACATTCGGGTCGTGATAATCAAGTTTGCCGACCGCCTCCACAACATGCGGTATGTCGACGAGCTCGACGACCAGACGCGACAGCGAATGGCGAGCGAATCCCGCGACATCTACGCCCCCTTGGCGCACCGGCTCGGTCTGGCCAGAATCCGTTGGGAGCTCGAAGACCTCAGCCTCAAGACCCTCGAGCCGGAGCACTACAATACGATCCGGGACAAGATCTACCTGCGCCGGAACGAGCGTGAGCACCTGATCGAGCAAGTATGCGGACCTCTGCGGGACGCGATCGAAAAAGCCGGGGTTGACGCAACGCTTTCAGGGCGTCCTAAGAACTTCTACAGTATCTACAAGAAGATGATTCGCCGACGCATCAGTTTCGAGGAGATCTACGACCTCATGGCTCTGCGGATCATCGTTAAGAACCTTCAAGACTGTTACACCATCCTCGGTCTTGTGCACTCGCTTTACACACCAGTAATGGCACGTTTCAAAGATTTCATCGCCACACCCAAGAGCAACATGTACCAGTCACTCCACACCACCATCATCTCGCCGAGCAACGTGATGATGGAGGTGCAGATCCGAACACAGGAGATGCACCAGACCTCGGAGGTCGGAATCGCCGCACACTGGCGTTACAAGGAGAGTGCCGAAGTACCGAGCGACCTGGACAAGCACATGCCTTGGCTCCGCCAACTGCTCGACAGGGAGAGCGAGCCACGGAACGCCGAAGAGTTCATTGAAGACCTGAAGTTCGACCTGTTCCCAGACGAGATCTACGTTCTCACACCGAACGGCGACCCCGTTCAACTGCCCTTCGGCGCAACACCGATCGACTTCGCTTTCGCCATCCACACCGACTTGGGGATACGCTGCGCCGAAGTCCGTGTCGACGGTAGGGCTGCGCCCCTCGACACGGTCCTGCAGACGGGCAACCGTGTCGAAATCATCACGAAATCCGACTCAAGACCGGAGGTCGGATGGTTGGCCTCGGCACGGCACGCAGCCGGAAGGCCCGCTCGCACATCCGGCGCTGTGTCCGAGANCAGGAAGAGGCTGACNAGACGTTCCCGCANGAGATCCAGCTGATCGTCGAGGCATCCGACAGAGACAACCTGCTCAACGAGCTTGCTTCCGCAATATCGAGCCTCGACATCTCAATTCTAGGTGCCAGCCTGTCGACCGAGGCAGACAAGGTTGCAGACCGGTTTGCGCTGAAAATCCGCTCTGCCGATGCCTTCAAGGCGCTTCCCGATCGGGTCAAGGACGTCCCGGGGGTCCGAACAGTCGAAATCGACATGACAGACTGAACGCAAAAGGACGAGCCGATTCGATCAGCCCGCCCCATAGTTCTCGACATCTCCCTGCCTTACTCTTCCAAGTCTGCTTCCTGCTTCAGTTCCTGCAGCTTGACAAGCGCCTCGACCGGCGTAATCTGGTCCACATCCAGTTCGGAGAGGGTGTCGAGCACGGCGTGCCGTGACACCTCGCCAGATGACTCGAACAGACTGATCTGACCGATCGAAGCTTTTCTAGACCGCCTCACCGTCGACTGCATCAGTGAGATGTCATTCTGCTCCAGACGTTGCAGCACGCGTTTGGCTCCCTGGATTAGGCTGCTGGGCATCCCGGCGAGTCTGGCAACCTGAATCCCGTAGCTGTGGTCACATCCACCCGGTATCATCGTNTGCAGAAACACAATATCGTCTCCACGCTNCCGGACAGCCACGCTGAAGTTGCGCACACGAGGCANCAGGTCTTCGAGCTCGGTCAGTTCGTGGTAATGCGTAGCGAACAGCGTCCGCGGCCGCACATCCGAGTTGTGCAGATACTCTGTCATGGCCCAAGCGATGCTCAGNCCGTCGAAGGTACTCGTTCCTCTCCCGATCTCGTCTAGTAGAACGAGACTCCTCTCCCCCGCGTTGTTAAGGATGTTCGCGGCTTCGTTCATCTCCACGAGAAAGGTGCTTTCACCGCGTGCCAGGTTGTCCGAGGCTCCGACCCGCGTAAAGATTCGATCTGCGATCCCGATCTTCGCCTCCCTTGCNGGCACGAAGCACCCGACCTGAGCCATCAGGACCACGAGCCCCACCTGGCGGAGGATCGTCGACTTACCCGCCATGTTGGGTCCTGTGATGATCAGGATCTGATCGCGCGCTCCATCGACGATCACATCGTTCGCCACAAACGTGCCCGCGGGGATCAGCGTCTCCACGACCGGGTGCCGACTCCCGTTAATCTCGATCCGTAGTCCTTCATCGACAGTCGGACGAACGTAGTCCTGCTCTCGTGACACCTCCGCGAAGCTACACAGCACGTCAAGGGTCGCAATCGACCGTGCTGTCTCCTGGATCGGCAGCACCCATTCGGCCACTTCTTCCCGAAGATTCAGGAATATCTCCTTCTCTAGGGTCTTCGCACGCTCATCCGCTCCAAGAATCTTCGCTTCCCACTCTTTCAGATCCGGCGTGATGAACCGCTCTGCGTTTACAAGGGTCTGCTTCCGCACATACGACTCCGGAACCTTGTCTAGATTCGGACGGGTGACCTCAATGTAGTAACCAAAGGCCTTGTTGTAGCTTACCTTCAGTGAAGGNATATCCGTTGCCTCACGCTCACGAGCCTGCAGACCGGCAACCCATTCACGCCCTCCGGACGCCGCATCTCGCAGCTCGTNCAGGCCTTCGTGGCAGCCCTCCCGGACAACACCACCTTCAGCGATCTGGACCGGGGGCTCGTCCACGAGAGTGCTGGCCAGACGCGAGGAGACCTCCCCCAGATCGGGGAACCCCTTCTTCCGGACCTCCGTCAGCAGCTTGCTATTCGTGTCGGACAGGCAGGCCAGAACCGCCGGAATCTGAANCAGCGAATCTCGTAGCACGCCCAGATCCCTTGGTGTCGCGCGTCCACAACAGACCTTCGATATGATGCGTTCCACATCGCCGACGTTCCGGAGTGCCTGACGAAGATCCTCACGAAAACGCGCCTGGGCCGACAGCTCTTCTACACTGTCGAGCCGCTCTTCGATCTTCTCGACCTGTGTCAGCGGATGGAACAACCACTCTCTNAGCATCCGTGCACCTGGACCCGTGCGCGTCTTGTCCACAACCGACAGAAGGGTCCCTTCCCGCCTCCCCTCCTGAATCGAGCTGACTAGTCCCAAATTCCTCTGGGTCACGAGATCGAGTGTCATGTGCACATCCCGCGACTCCAGACGAATCGTCGTGATCTGCGGAATAGCTCCGCGCTGGTTGGTCTTCAAGTAGTTCAATACGCCNCCAGCCGCAGCCGTAGCAACGCTCATCTCCTCGATCCCGAAACCCCTGAGCGACTTCGTCTTGAAATGCTGGATCAGCGTATCGCGCGCATACGACGGGCTGAACGACCAGTCGTCGCACCGCGTCAGCAGGACCCCTTCCAGTCGCTCCGCGAACAGGGTCTCATTCGCGTCGTACCACGTGGTCGTCGCAACCACTTCCGACGGATCCACCCGACCCAGAGTGTCCCAGAGCTCTATAACCGGGCACTGCAGAACGCGAAACTCCCCCGTCGAGACATCGGCCACGGCGACGCCCGCTTGTCCATCCTCCTCGTAGACCCCAGCCAGATAGTTATTCCGCTTGTGATCGAGCAGACCCTCGGCCAGAATCGTCCCGGGTGACACCACCTGCACAACTTCTCTGCGAACGACCTTTTTGCCCTTCTGCGGCGGTTCCATCTGCTCGCAGATCGCGACCTTCCGGCCGGCCCTGATCAACCGAGCCAGATACGTGTCGAGCGCGTGATACGGCAGCCCTGCCAGAGGGATCGAATCCGCCTTCCCGTTGTTGCGCTTCGTCAGCGTCAGTCCTAGGATCCGTGAAGCTTCACGCGCATCGTCGTAGAACGTCTCATAGAAGTCTCCCATGCGGAACAGCAGAATCGAGTCGGGATGATCCTGCTTGAACTGCTGATACTGCTTCATCATCGGTGTCGGTTCTGCGCTCATACCCTTACTCTTCTAAGATGCTGCACTTCAACGACTCGACCTGAGTTAGGAAGCGGCTTGTCCGCTCCGCTTGCTCGCGTGTCTCGAACGGCCCGACGCGAACAACCGACAGCTGACCGTTCCCTCTCAGGCTGACCGGATGCCGGTGCGCTTTGAGCCTGTTCAACAGCGCGTCTACGGAAGACTGTTTCGCAAAGGCGCCGACCTGCACCCAGAACTGCACATCCGTCGAAGTGCTCACCCGAGGGCTTTCTGCGTGACGGCCGACGACCTCGCGCTCGCCCTCCCAAACCGCCTCGCGAGGCAGCAGCTTCTTATCCCGTCCGAGCGCGCTACGATCACTGACCTGCTCGTGGATCTGGACAAGGGCCACACTCGCGACGTTGGCTGGTGCTGTCGACGGGAACCGTTCAATCACCTCGCGATAGCGCGCACGTGCCGAATCCATCTGCGCCGTCTGAGTACCCGCAGCNCCTGCCGTGATCTGGNATGTGCGACCGATNCGNTAGAGCGCTAGCGGAATGTGTGGGCTGTTCGGGAACGACTCGATCAAGGCGAGATAAACCTTCCGGGCGGTCAGATACAGGCCCATCGGATTCCCATATGCAGACTCCGCCAGTTCCAATAATGCATCATCTGCGTATTTCGATCCCACATCCCGGGAGGCGACCTGAAAGTGCTGCCGAGCCTCTCCGCTGTCTCGTGACAGCAGGCCCGCTAGATACCTCGCCCGGCTGTCCGACGATGCGTAGTCGGTGGCGGCGAGGGCTCGCCTCGCCGCAGCTGTTTCTCCGGCCTTTAGCAAATCTTCGACGCGCTCGAGCGTCTCAGCATGGACCAGCGACAGAAGCAAAGCGCCCACGAAAAGCACGTTACGTACCAACAGCTTGCTGGTATGAGAAGTCAAACAGAAGCTCGAATTCGCTCTGCTGCACCTCGCGACAAAGGGTCTCTTCACCCGCCTTCCCCGACAGACACGCTTCCACGAGATCGATAAATGCGTACGGATCCCACGCGGACTGATCGCGTAGAAATGCGGCATCGAGTCCCGAGTCGGCAGCCATATCCTTCGCCGACGCGCAGAGCGCCGGGAAGACCTCGTGATCTCCGACCTTACGGAACCAGTACTTGGAGTTCGAGAAGTCGGGCTCGCGTCGATGCATGATCCCGTGCCAGTAGCTGCCAGTGTTCGTGTGGATCCCTTGACTGATCAGGTGCGAATCTTCGAGAAAATTNTGATACAACCACGCGGCGGACACACAGGACTTAGCCATTTCCGGATCGACGACATTCTGTCCTTCGAAGGCGGCCGAAACGGACAGCGCATCCAGCGCTGATCTGACATCACCGTTTTCGGTGTCGCCGTCCAGCGCGTTCAGACGCCGTTCCCCGAGAAGCATCGAGAAGGCACCTCCATATGCATTTGCTTCGAACCCCATGGTTACTCCTTAGTGTATTTGGTGATCTAATCTGAGTAGTTAGCGTTTCGGTCTGGTGAGAACGAACCGATCCTCTGACTCGCGGTAGTATCCCTTCACGAATAGCCGCTCCCTGAACCCGAAGGACTCATACAGACGAATAGCAGCTTCGTTCACCGGATCGACCGTCAAAAAGCAGGAGACGTCAAGCCGATCGATCTCTTCTAACGTCGCGTTCATCAACTGGGTACCGACGCCCTCCCCCCGGCACGTGATATCGACAAAAATCTTGTGGAGGCAAAAAACACCTGAGAGGGCCGGAAACGCCAACGACGCACCGAGCACGGCATTGTGTTCGCGCTGATACACGAACACAATGCCGTGCTCGGTCCACAGACGCCAAGCGTGCTCGCCATCCGGAATGAACGTCGCTTCACGACTCTCGGACCATGCCTCGCGATCAAGCGCAGCGATCGCGAGAAAGTCGCTCGGTTGTGCTCTTCTGATCGAATTGAGTTGGACTGTTGGGGAGATTGTTGACCACCCGTCCGGGTGACTAAATGTTCTGGGCTCAGCCTTGGCTGATCTCGCCGATCACGCGCTCGGCTTCGATGTGCGACAGGGTCACGGGCAGCACCGTGTCCTTGGCCGCATCCGGGCCGGGAGAGAAGACTCGAATGTAATTATCGGTCACTCCCTGAAGCAACCCGGTCTGCGCTTCCCGCCGCCCCTCGAACAGAACGTCGAGGGGTTGACCGAGGAACTGCCGCTGAAACACTTCGGTCTTGCTCTTTGCCAGCTCCCGAAGCTCGGCCCCACGCTGCTTCCTAACCGCCGGGCCGACGTTATCCGAGAGCTTGGCAGCTGGCGTATTGCCTCTGGGAGAGTATGGAAAAACGTGAAGAAACACAAGCGGGCTCGATTCGACGAGGCCCACCGTATTCCTGAAGGCGGCTTCGGATTCGCCGGGGAAACCGACCATCACGTCCGCCCCAATCCCGATCCCCGGGATTCGGTCGGCCAGCCGGTCGAGAAGATCCGCATAGAAGGCGGAACGATAAGGACGGCGCATCGCACTCAGAATGCTATCGTCACCGCTCTGGAGCGGCACGTGAAGATGGCGGCAGAACTTCGGTGTCGAGGCTAGGAAGTCGATGACCTCCGGAGTCAGGAAAGTCGCCTCGATCGAGCTAACCCGAAACCGCTTGAGCCCCTGGACCCGTTCGACCGCTTCCAGCAGGTCGACGAACCGCACGTCAAGATCCATTCCATAGTCGCCGATGTGGACACCAGTCAGAACGACCTCCTGGTATCCGCTCTGTACCAGCCGCTCGACCTGCGAAACCGTACTCTCAACCGTCCGGGATCGGCTCCGCCCACGCGCGAACGGGATGACGCAGAACGAGCAGAACTCATTGCATCCTTCCTGGACCTTCACGAACGCACGCGACCGACCGCCGAAATTCATGATATCCATATCCTGGAATTCGGTCGAACGGCTGCGTGTAACGAACGTTCTGCCGAGCGAGCAGGTGTCGTTGATCAGATCCAGCAGCTGTGTCTTCTCTGCTGTCCCGACCACCAGGTCCACTTCCGGCATCTCGGCAATCGTGTCCGGATCCATCTGCGCGTAGCATCCCGTCGCCACAACCAGCCCCTCCGGTGAGGCGCGGTGAGCTCGTCTCAGCATCTGTCGGGACTGTGCATCCCCCTGACCTGTCACCGTGCAGGTGTTCACGACGGTCACATCAGCCGGATCACCGAACGGAACAACGTCATAACCTTCACGCTCGAACTGCTCACGATGCCACTCGGTGTCGTAGGTGTTGAGCTTGCAACCCAGCGTGTGAAAGGCGACGGTCTTCTTTTCAGTCAATGATGACATATCTACTCATTTAGAAACAGAAAAGCTGGGGTCCATAGATAGACGCCCAGCTCTTCTGTTCTGCATAGTGATTGCGTAGGNTCAGGCCTCAGCCTCTTCATCCCCGCCTGTATCGACGGCAACGGCCTCTGGCTCATCCTCCTCGGCTACCGCTGCTGGCGGCTCNCCTACCGCGTCCGCCAAGTCGTCATACGGATCCTTGCCCTCTTCCTCTTCCGGCGGCTCGACGATTACAACTTCTCTTTGCTTGTGAGCTTCTAGATACGCGTCGATCTCCTTCTCTTCGGCGTCGCGCAGATACTCCTGGACGCTCAGGACGATCTTCTTCTGATCCTCGTCGAACTCAACTACCTTGGCAGGGATCTCTTCGCCGTCACCGAAGTGTTCCTCTGGACGCTTCATGTTCGGCACACCGAGCTGCGACGCCGGGATGAAGCCTTCGACATCTCCTTCAAGATCGATAACNACACCGCGCTCTAGTACTCTAGATACCTTGCCCTCTGTCTGGGTGCCGACGGAAAACTTGACCGCGAGCTCGGGCCACGGATTGTCCATCGTCTGCTTGTGTCCGAGAGAGATCCGACGACGATCTTTGTCGATACCCAAGACCACGACCTCGATCTCCTGCGCCTTTTTAACGATCTCGTTCGGATGGCGGATCCGCTTTGTCCACGACATGTCCGAGATATGAACCAAGCCGTCGATCCCCTCTTCGATCTCGACGAAGGCACCGAAGTTCGTGAGGTTACGCACCGTGCCAGTCATACTNGTCCCCGAAGGATACTTGTCATCCAGCGACAACCATGGATCCGGCTGAACCTGCTTCAGACCCAGAGAAATCTTCTGCTCTTCTCTGTCAACATTGAGGATCACGACAGTGACCTCTTCACCGATAGACAGAACCTTCGACGGATGCCGGATNTGCTGCGTCCAAGACATCTCCGATATGTGGACAAGACCTTCGACACCCTCTTCCAGTTCGACAAAGGCGCCGTAGTCCGTGATGCTCACGACCTTGCCCTGGACGCGCTCATCGTGCGGATACCGTTCTTCGACGTTTTCCCACGGGTGCGGCAGGAGTTGCTTCATACCTAGCGAGATACGTTCGCGTTCCTGGTCGTAATTCAAAACCTTGACCTCGACCTCGTCACCGATGGTAAGAACCTCGGACGGATGGCCGATGCGCCCCCAAGAAATATCCGTGATATGGAGCAGACCGTCCAAACCACCGAGATCAATGAAGCCACCGAAATCCGTAATGTTCTTGACCGAACCCGACCGCACCTGTCCGACTTCAAGGGTCTGCAGGATCTGCTTTCTAAGCTTCTCCCGCTCCTCTTCNAGGACGACCCGACGCGAAACGACAATGTTCCGACGATTCTTGTTGAGCTTGATGATCCGGAATGGGAACACCTNACCAATAAACTGGTCGAAGTTCTTGACCTGCTTGATGTCGATCTGAGAACCCGGCAGGAACGCGTCGACACCGAAGAGATCGACCACGATCCCGCCCTTGATCCGGCGAACGAGGCGACCTTCAACGATCTGGTCGCTGTCGTGGGCTTCCTTGATGCGGTCCCACACACGCATGAAGTCGGCCTTAGTTTTGGACAGGACAATCTGGCCTTCCTGATCCTCGACCGTCTCCAGAAACACCTCGACCTGCTGGCCGACTTCGATCTCTTCGGAGCTGCCGAATTCCTCGAGCGGAACCGAGCCTTCCGACTTGAAGCCGATGTCGATGACGACTGAATTGTCATCCACGGCCAAGACCGTACCTTCGACAATCTCGCCCTGCTGGATGTTGGTCATCGTGTCTTCATACAGGCTCATGAGATCGTCGAATTCCGTCTCGGAATACTCGCTCTCGTCCAGAGCCCGAAGGGCCTCCTCTGGGGAGGGAAGGGATGATCGATCTAACGTTTCTGTCTCTTCTGCCATCTGCTGTGAGACCTCCTGGTCCCCGTAAGGCCTGCTGGGGGAGTCGTGTGCGGTCACGGACTTCCGACCGGGTAAGTTGCCGGCGCCTTATACGGAAGAAGCAGGATAGGCCGCGCCAGCGTTTGACCTGCCCTGCTTCAGTTCTAGAATCCGGGTCATCACATCCTGACTGATGCCCCGGTATATCTCTTTTCTGACACTGCCAAACTGAGACCGGCCATAGTGGACCTGATCTCCAAAACGAACCGTAATCGTCTCAAGCCCTAGCAAACACTTGATGACGCTCTTGGTGCCGTCAACATAGATCGGGATCACGGGAACACCGGTTTTATGGACAAGCATACCCACGCCCGGCTTCGGCTTCCGNAANCTACCGCTCTTGTTTCTAGTCCCCTCTGGCGCAATGAAAACCGCACCTCCAGAACTTAGAACACCTGCATAGGCGAGCAGTGCAGCGCGATCGCCTCGTGAGCGATCGATCGGGATGGCATTGACCTTCTTTAGAAGCCAACCTAATCCTGAAATCTCAAACGATTCGCGCTTAGTAACATAAAAAAGTTCACGGAATGCCGCAACACCAATGAGCGGAGGATCTGCGTAGGACACGTGGTTGCTGGCTAGGATCACACCCCCTCTCTTTGGGAGCCGATCCAAGCCCTGTATCTGAATACGAAACAACAGCTTGGAAAGGGCATAAGCAAACCACCAGCAGGTTCGATAGAATGTGTAGGACGACCCGCTTCTTCTCACACCGCCCCTCGCTCTCTGGCCAGCTTCAAAATGCGGTCGACCTGCCCATCGATCGTCAGACCGGTAGTATCTATTCTTATCGCTTCCGGCGAAGGCCAGGGTCCGTGCCGCGACTGCGTGCGACGGTCCCTCTCATCCCGCTCCTCGATCTCGCGACGCAACTTGTCCAGATTCACGGTCTGATCCGCGGCTTCGAGCTCCCTGTATCTTCTTTGTGCACGCTCATCGACCGAGGCCTCAAGAAACACCCTCAGCTCCGCATCTGGGAAGATAGCNGTCGTTGTATCCCGACCTTCCAATACGATGCCGCCTTGCTTACCGATCGATTTCTGCAGCGCGATCAGTACCTCCCTCACACGAGGATGCACCGCAACTCTCGACGCGGCGTTCGACACGTCCTGAGTACGTATCTCACTCGAGATGTCCTCACCTTCAAGAAGAGTCCGGGTTCCATTGCCATCGGCCTCCTGCTTGATACTGACCGTTTCGGCTCGCCCTCCGACCTTGTCGAGGTCATCCGGATCGATCTCTGCTCGAAGCACCGACAGAGCGACCGCGCGATACATCGCTCCCGTGTCGAGATACAGATACCCGAGCTTCGCTGCAGCAGCCTTGGCGGTCGTGCTCTTCCCCGCCCCGGCGGGACCGTCGATCGCAACGATAATTCCGTTCGGCCTCACTGCCCCAACCCAACAGCCTCTTTCAGGCCCTTAGTTTCATTGTCCGACAGGTTTCTCCATTCCCCTCTTGCCAGACCGTCCACCGTGATCCCCCCAAATCTGGTTCGTTCGAGCCACTGAGCCGGGAAACCGAGAACCTCGCACATCTTGCGAATCTGCCGGTTTCGACCTTCGTGAATCACGATCTCCAGTTCGCTACCCTCGCGCCCGCTGTAGACAACCTTAACGCGAGCCTTCGATGTCCTCTGCCCGTCGATCACGACCCCATCCCTCAACCGTTGCAGAACGTCTTGACCGGGCTGCTTCCCCACACCGACCAGATATGCCTTGTCGACCTCGTAACGGGGATGCATCAGACGATGCGCCAGATCCCCATCATTCGTAAAGATCAGAGCACCGCCGGTATCCATGTCCAGNCGACCCACAGGAAAAACACGTGCCGTAACTTCTTTCAGCAGATCGAACACCGTCCGATCGTGGAACGGATCCCGAGCCGATACGAGGTAACCGCGAGGCTTGTTCAGAAGAACGTANGTACAAGCATCCGGCGGCCCTACTTCTTGGCCGCCGCACGTTACCCGATCTCGCTCGGGATCTACGCGAGTCCCGGGCGCATCNACCCGCGCCCCGTTCACAGTCACCTCACCCGCTTCAATCAGCCGGTCACACGCTCTCCTCGATCCGACTCCCGCTCTCGCCAGATATCTGTTCAGCCGTTCCAGCCTCTGTCTCTCCCTCTTCCTGATCGTCGCGATCTAGCTCTTCAGCAATGCCCTTGTCCGGCACCTCCGTCTCGCCCTCACCTTCACCCGACTCCGTATCCTCTCTNAGAAGATCCTCGACCTCACGCACCTTTGGAAGGTCGGCCAGTGTCTTGAGACCGAAGAACTTCAGAAAATCTCTGGCCGTCCCGTAAAGAAGCGGTCGCCCCACACCATCGCTTCTGCCCGCAATCCTTACCAGCCCTTTCTCCATCAGGTGCCTGAGGACGCCATCCGAGGCCACACCGCGGATATGCTCCACCTCCGCCTTAGTAATCGGCTGCTTGAAGGCTACTATCGAAAGCACTTCCAGCGCAGCCTGAGAAAGCCGTATCGGNTTCTCCTGCAGAAGTTTACGAATCCACGGAGCAAACTCGTGGTGGACTGAAAACTGGAAACCGCCAGCGACTTCCGTAATACGGAAGGCTCGGCCGGTCTGGATGTAGACCTCGTTCAGGTCATCCACATACTGCCGAATTTCCTTCGCCCCCGTCTTCCCACCGACCAACTCGACCAGCTTTCCCGCGGTCACCGGTGTATCCGAAGCAGTGAGAACAGCCTCGATTATACTCCTGCTTTTCGAATCTTCGTCCGGGGCAAGTTCACTCGGAATCCCGTTACTCTCTGGTGTCTTCGCCATCGCTCAGCTCGTCAACTGGGGTTATCTGCGGGTATCTCTAGGGTCTCGGGCGGCTGTTCTTTGTGGTAAACCCAGAATCCAGCTTTAGAATCGGACTGCCTGACGGTCGCTCGACCCTGCTTAGTCAGCTCAAGTATAGCGATGAACGTGACCACCACGACGATCCGCGGAACGTTCGAAACCAAGTCAAAGAACGGCACCTGACGTCGCCTGGACAGTACTTCAAGGATGAACTCCGTCCGCTCCTCTGCGGACACTTCCTCGATTCCGATCTCGTGNAAATCGACCTTCGGAGCCGCGTCGAGCGCGGTCTTGAAGGCCGCAAGTAGGTCGTAGAGACCGACGGGGCGCAGCGTCTCGTAGCCATTCGGGACATCCTCGAGAAGACTTTCCGAATCGAATGCCGCCCCACGGTAGAACACGTCCCGTGTCTGCTCACGCTTGTCCTCCAGCCACCCCGAGACATCCTTGAACTGCTGGTATTCGAGCAGCCTGCGAACGAGATCGTCACGCGGGTCCTCAACCTCTTCGTCCCCTTCGGTCTCGAAAGGAAGGAGCATGCGGGATTTGATCTTCATCAACGTCGCCGCCATCACGACAAAATCACCGGCCTGCTCCAGATCCAGTGTCTGGATCGCGTCCGCATACGCCAGAAACTGGCGTGTGATGTCCGCTATCGGGATGTCGTAGACGTCGACCTCCTCCTTCCGAATCAGATATAGAAGGAGATCGAGCGGTCCCTGAAAAATCTCCAGATCGACGCCGTAATCTTCGTCGGTCTGCTTGTCCACCTGAAACGGGTTGCTGACCATGGGGCAAAATGCTCCGTTGCCGGGCGGGGAATACCCGATCCTCAGTTGCGGGGTGCTATTTGGCCTGGTGCTTCTTCGCGTAATCCCGGCCCTTGCGCGAAATACGGTTCCAGTTGCCCGTGAATCCCATAGCCTTGCGCATAGCGCTCAGCGTTTCCTGCGCGAGCTCCTGAACTTCCAGCGTTCCTTCGTAGATCACGTGCTCAACGTATCCAGACTCTTTCTGAATCTCCTCGCGTCGCTCCCGAATCGGATCGAGAAACGTGTTGAGACAGGCCGTCAGTTTCTCCTTAACCTCCACGTCGCCGACGGTTCCCGCCTTATATCTTGCCTTCAGATCCGCGACNTCCTCTTTGTTCGGATTGAAGGCGTCGTGGTAGTCGAAAACAGGATTCCCTACGACGTTACCAGGAATATCGGCACGAACACGATTCGGGTCTGTAAACATTCCTCGGACCTTCTTTTCAACCGTCTTCGCATCATCGAACAGGTAGATCGCGTTGTTCAGGCTCTTCCCCATCTTCGCCTGCCCGTCGGTTCCGGGCAAGCTTGGGACGTCTCCCACCAGCACGTCGGGAACCGGAAAAACATCACCGTAGTAGGCATTGAACCTTCGGGCGATTTCCCGTGTCACCTCGACGTGCGACTCGTTGTCCTTCCCGACCGGTACTAGGTGTGCACGGGGCATCAGGATGTCTGCAGCTTGGAGGATCGGATATCCCACGAGACCGAATGGGATCGCTTCGTCATCCATCTTGGCCGCTCGGGCCATATCCTTTATGCTTGGCAGACGCGCGACTCTGGGGAGCGTCACCAGCATCTCGAAGAACAGGTTCATCTCGAAAACAGCGTGAACCGAGGATTGCAGGTAGATCGTCGACTTCGCCGCATCGATCCCGACGGCCAAGTAGTCTGTCACCATCTCGTNCACGTTCTCCCGAAGCGCTTCGATGTGCTGCTTCTCTGGCTTCGTTGTCAGCGTGTGCAGATCAGCGATGATGAAATAGCACTCATATTGATCCTGTAGCCTCAATCGGTTCTGTATCGAGCCAACGTAGTGGCCAAGGTGCAATCGGCCCGTCGGACGGTCGCCGGTCAATATGCGCTTGGGGTNGGACATTTCGATAGAGTTCAGAACGGTAGCACATCGAGTGGGGAGGAGTAGTCTGAACTCTCGCCTATCCCCAGCCCGAATGCGCTTCTAGTCCATAAACAGATACGGCCTCCAGCGCTGATCGGGAATCCCGACAAAGCGCTTAATGAACGTCACGTAATTCGGCAGNCTTGGGCGTCTTGCCAGCTGGACACCGGCTTGCTCCGGGGTACGATCCCCCTTCCGGTTGTTACACTTCAGGCACGCGCAGACCATGTTCTCCCACGAATCTCGCCCGCCGCGGGTCTTCGGGAGCACGTGATCGACTGTCATTGATCCGGACTTCGTGCCGCAATACTGGCATTGGAAGCTGTCTCGNTNNAGAATGTTCCGCTTCGANAGNGTCAGCGGCTTCGGTGGCATGCGCACGTAAAAGTCCAACCGCACCACGCTAGGTACTGGAAACTCAGCGCTGACGGATCGGATACAGATATCCAGCGTCTCCACAACCTCCGCCCGTCCGCGGAAGACGAGCACAATCGCCCTCCGAGCAGAGCATANGTGGATAGGTTCGTAGCTCTGGTTGAGCACCAGAACCGACTTGCTTAGGACAGATACTCCGTTTGCCGTACCGCTCTTCACGTCTCCCCGCTCACTCCTCTGGTTCGATCGTACGGGTTCAGCCNCTCCCAGCAACACACCCACTTAATGTCGGCTATTCCAGACTTTCGCGGTAGGCCTCCGCTGACATCAGCTCCGAAAGCTCGCTGGTGTCCGAGAGTCGAATCCGAATCGTCCATCCCTCTCCATAGGGATCCGTGTTCACTAGCGAAGCGTCTTCCTGCAGTTGATCGTTCACTTCGACCACTTTGCCCGAGACCGGTGAGATCAGATCAGCGACCGTCTTGACCGCCTCAACAGTACCGTAAGGCTCACCGAGAACGACTTGGGTGCCGACATCCGGGAGTTCGAGAAACACGATATCGCCAAGTTCAGACTGTGCATAGTCTGTGATCCCCGTCGTCCCCGTGTCTCCGTCGACGCTCAGCCAGTCGTGAGCTTCGTGATAGTAGACGCCTTCGATGACTTCCGACATAGTATCCCCTCACCCTAGCTATTCAGGTTCTGCACAAACTCAGTAGAGAACGTTCCTGCTTTGAAGTCTGGGTGGGCGATCGCTTCACGATGGAAAGGGATCGTCGTCGGCACCCCCTCGATCACGAATTCGGCGAGAGCTCGAAGCATCCGGGCCACAGCATCTTCCCGCGTCGGCCCGTATACAATCAGCTTCGCAAGGAGCGAGTCGTACTGAGACGGTATCAGATATCCTGTGTATGCGTGCGTGTCGACCCTGACTCCTGGTCCGCCGGGCACATGAAAGGCAGTGATCTTCCCGGGACTTGGGCGAAAGTCGTGAGCCGGATCTTCCGCGTTAATCCGGCACTCGATCGCGTGCCCCTCAAATACGACATCCTCCTGTTCGAGAGGAAGCTTCTCGCCCGCAGCAACCTGTACTTGTTGCTTGATCAGGTCCAGACCAGTCACCATCTCGGTCACCGGGTGCTCGACCTGGATCCGAGTGTTCATCTCCAAGAAATAGAACTCATTCGTGTCGGACAGCAGAAACTCGACGGTTCCCGCTCCGTAGTAGCTGGCAGCAGCCGCACCCTTCACCGCAGCTTGCATCATTCGGGCGCGCAATTCCGGATCCACGGCAGGAGAGGGCGACTCCTCGATCAACTTCTGGTGTCGACGCTGAATCGAGCATTCTCGCTCGCCCACGTGCAGGACCTTACCGTGCTGGTCCCCCATCACCTGCACCTCGACGTGCCTAGGGTTGACGATCTCCTTCTCAAGGTAAAGATGTCCCGACGAGAAGGCTGCAGCCGCTTCTGTGTGCGCGACCTGCCACGCGTATTCGAGATCGCCCTCGGACTCGACCGTGCGCATTCCGCGTCCCCCGCCACCGGCCGCGGCTTTCAGCCTGACAGGATATCCGATCTCCTTCGCAGCCTCCTTCGCCTCACCGAAGTCCTGCAGAATCCCCGTCCCCGGCGACGTGGGAACGCCAGCGGACTCCATAGCCGCGCGTGCCGAGGCCTTGTCCCCCATCGTGCGGATCGACTCCACAGAGGGGCCGATAAACGTGATCCCGCAGGACCGACAGAGCTCAGCAAATTCTGCGTTCTCTGCGAGAGGGCCGTAACCGGGGTGGATAGCGTCCGCGTTCGTGATGTCAGCCGCGCTCAGGACCCTAGAATAGTTCCGGTAGCTCTGATCACCGGGTGGAGGACCGATACAGACGTCCTCGTCAGCCAACCCGATATGGAGGGAGTTGCCATCGGCTTCTGAGTGGATCGCCACCGTCGGGATGCCGAGCTCCTTGCAGGACCGAATCACGCGAAGCGCGATCTCGCCTCGGTCGGCGACGAGGATCTTATCAAACAAAAGAAGTCTCGATCAATGAGGTTGTCACGATGATCAGGAGGGATCAACCTGGAAAAGGGGNGTNTTGTACTCGACGGGCGCCCCGTTCTCGACGAGGACCTTCGAGACCCGACCACTAACTTCGGCCTCGATCTCATTCATAATCTTCATCGCTTCGATGATACANACGGTCTGTCCTGCGGTGACAACATCGCCCTCCTTCACAAAGGGGTCGGCATCGGGCGATGGCGCCCGGTAGAATGTGCCGACCATCGGAGAGACGATCGCTTCACCCGGGTGGGACTTACCGTCCGCATCTGGAGATAGGACGGAAGCTTCAGCCGATGCCGCCGGAGCGGCAGCGACCGTCTGGACGATCGGCGCCGATCCGCCCCGCGAAACGCGGACTCTCCACCCGAACAGGCGTTTCTCGACCTCCACTTCGCTGATCTCATCGCCCGCGATGGCAATCAGCTCATTCAGACTGTCTTTAATGGCTTGTGAAAGCTTCAAACGGCCCCTCCTTAACAGAGACGAATCGTCTCGCGGGTCGATGTGCTATCAGACACGTTCGACGTAGGCATCAGTGCGTGTATCGATCTTCAGGGTCTGCCCCTTCTCCACAAACAGAGGTACTTGCACCGAGGCACCAGTCTCGAGAGTCGCTGGTTTGCTCCCGCCGCTNGCCGTATCTCCGCGAACACCAGGGTCAGTTTCCGTCACCAAGAGTTGGACAAAGATAGGAAGCTCGACCCCGATTGCATTCCCTTCAGCAACCAGCACATCGCAGACCTCATTTTCCTTCAAATATTTGACAGCGCTGCCAACCGTGTCCTCGTTCAGTTCGAACTGCTCGTAATTCTCATTATCCATGAATGTGTAGAAGTCACCTTTGTAGAGATACTGCATCTTCCGACGTTCGAGCCGAATGTCGTCGACCTTGTCACCGGAGCGATAGGTCTTGTCAATCACCTGCCCGGTCTTCACGTTCTTCAGCTTCGTCCGAACAACGGCAGCACCCTTGCCCGGCTTGAAGTGTTCGAACTCCGCCATCCAGTAGAGCTGCCCCTCCATGCGGAGGACCATCCCGTTCCTAAAATCGGATGTTGAAACCATAGACTCGTAGTCCCTCTATTTCGCAGTTTCTTCGACGAGATCGCCCAAAATCTTCTCCGCATCAAGCGGACTTACTAGCCTGACAACACGTTCAGCCTCNCTCTGGTGCCCCTGACTAGCATAGAGTCGGGCAAGCGTCAGCGACACGAAGGGAAACTCTGCCGCTGCCTCCGGATCGAGAACATCGGGCTCTTCTTCATTGCACTCCTGATCCTCCACCACAGCGGTTTCAGCTTCTTGGAACAACGGCTGGAACGGATTCAGCCTTTCCAGCCTNTTCCAGAGCGGCTGCGCGGCCGCCACGTCACCGTTCCGCTGAGCGATACCCGCCAGATGCTGATGCGCGGAGGGGTTGTCGGGGTCCAGCNGGAGCACCTTTCGGAACTCCTCTTCCGCCCCCCTGATATCTCCGGCCGAAAGACAGGACCGACCGAGAATCAAGTGGCCTGTAGCATATGATGGCCTGTATCTCAGTCCTTTCCGACAAACCACGATCGCTCTGTCGGCCTGTCCGAGAACTAGGTAGGCGTCAGCCAGTCGCGCAAAGACCGTGGAAGTTGGATTCCTTTCGAACAGTCGGCTCAGACGTGAGACTTCGCCCTCGGCGGACGTCCCATCTGGACGCGCTAATTCCACGCGCACCTCTTTTATGTGGAGTGCTGAGAGACCGCAAGTATAGAAAACGGGGAAAGGCCTGTCAATCAGTCGGCCAAAAAGGGGAGAGATGCTGTTACTGCTGGGGATTTTGTCCGTATCGACTGCGCAGTTGCGATCAGCCAATTTGGGGCTCGCGTTAGTCGCGGTTGAACTTGCACCTCGTCACAAAACCGCCGTCATATTTCCGGACGCGCTTTAGCGAGCCGGGCGCGTATCCGGATTTCAAAGGCGGCCTCCTTGTGTTGTGCATCAAAACCACCCTTTAGGGCCTTACAGTCAGCACCCCGAAGCCGCATGCCCAAAGCAGAGAAATCAACAATTTTTAGGTTCAGATGCTCTACACCTGCACCGATTATNAACCCAACCGGCAGATCGATCTGAAGACTATTACAGCCTCTGTATTCTTAGTTGGCTGACGAAATCGATCATCCTTCTAAAAATGGTCAAGAGAGGACAGCCGATAATGTAATCAATCGAAACCATAAATCTACAAAAATATGGGGCTTGGCTCGCAGAAGAGCTCGCGATTTCTGGGGAATTGGCTTGTTCCCCCCAAACGTGCTCAGTATATTCTGGCGATTCGCGCCGACCTCCACCGAGGAACGCAAAAGTGCTCTTACTGGATCTCTTCATCTCGTTCTGCAAAGTCGGTATCTTCGCTTACGGCGGGGGCCCCTCTATGATACCACTTGTGCAGGAAGAGGTCGTCGACGTCCACGGGTGGATGACGATTGAGGAGTTCGCCGACGCGCTCGCCATGGGCTACGCCCTGCCTGGTCCGATCGCCACAAAGATGGCCGCCTACGTGGGCTACAAGATCGCGCACATACCCGGGCTTATCGTGGCGCTCTTAGGCACTGTGCTTCCCTCGCTTTTGATGATGATGCTCCTAGCGGTGTTCTTCTGGAGCTATAAAGATTCCCCAAGCGTGCAGGCTACGCTGAAAGCAGTCCGGCCAGCTGTTGTGGGCCTCCTTTTCGTTGTCGTATGGGAGATGTTCCCGAAATCCGTGACGTCGTGGCACACCGGCTTGATCGCCATCATCACCTTCACCGGGATCACGCTGCTCAACGTTCATCCCGCCGTGGCCATCGTAGTGTCGGCCGTGGTCGGCGTCATCGTCTACCGCTAGCGTTTTGAAGCTCGCGACTGAGGCGATCGTCAGAGATGTGAAACACATCGCGATCCACGATCAGCGTTACGTGCAGGTCGCATACTCCCCGGTCGACGAACAGGGCAGAATTCTCCAGGCTCGTATCGGGCTCGAAAGCACCTTCGAAGCACTCAAACCCGGCCACAGAGTGGTCGTACACAGCTTGATGAACGTTGTTATCCGAATCGAACTCTCAGGAGACAGTGATGACTGAGCGGAAGCACTTTGACGCACTTGCTGACCGCGTGCTGGCCGGCAAGCCCCCGACAAGAAACGAGTGCCTTTCCGTGCTTGGCAGTCCGGAAACTGCCCTGCTGTCGTTGCTTGATGCCGCCTTCAAAATCCGTCACCGTCACTTTGGGTTCGGTGTTCAGCTTCACGTCCTGAAGAACGCCAAGAGCGGGCTTTGTCCTGAGGACTGTCATTACTGTTCGCAGTCCTCGGTCTCGGACGCACCGATCGAGAAGTATCCACTGCAGTCACAGGACAACATCCTGGCGGGTGCCGTGACCGCACACGCGGGTGGTGCGCATCGATACTGCATCGTCACGAGCGGCCGGGCCCCTACGGAATCGGAGGTCGACCGCCTCTGCGGAACCGTCCGGGCGATAAAGGATCGGATGGACATCGAGATCTGCTGTTGTCTCGGCCTGCTCACGGCAGATCACACCCGCCGCCTGCGCGATGCAGGGGTCGATCGAGTAAACCACAACTTGAACACAAGCGAGTCGCATCACGACCAGATCGTGTCGACGCACACCTACAAAGACCGGCTGGAGACTCTCAGGCACGTCCGAGACGCCGGACTCGACATCTGTTCGGGCGGTATCGTCGGGATGGGTGAGTCTCACGACGACATCATCGACCTCGCCTTCGAGCTGAACGAAGCCGGCGCTGACTCGATACCAGTCAATTTCCTTCACCCGATCTCCGGAACGCCCCTCGAAGGGCGTGAAGACCTCACCCCTCGGGACTGCCTCAGGACGCTCTGCCTCTTCCGTTTCATCAACCCGGACCGCGAGATCCGTGTTGCCGGTGGCCGGGAGCGCAATATCCGCTCACTCCAGCCGCTCGCGCTCTACCCGGCCAACTCCATATTTATGGAGGGCTACCTAACGACCAACGGCCAGGCCACAAGCGACGCCCACCAGATGATCTCCGACGCAGGCTTCGAAGTCACAACGGGTCAGTCGTTCGATATAGAACCCGCCATTTCGGTCGCCTGAGCGTGGGCTGGACCTACGACGTCCACTACGATGTCATCGTCATAGGTGCGGGGCACGCAGGGACCGAAGCCGCACTTGCATCGGCCCGAATAGGATGCCGAACCCTTCTCCTCACGATGAACCTCGACACAGTTGCTCAGATGTCCTGCAACCCGGCTATAGGCGGGATAGCAAAGGGACACATGGTCCGCGAAATCGACGCTTTGGGCGGCGAAATGGCCCGAAACATCGACGCTACGGGACTCCAGTTCAGGATGCTCAACCGGCGTAAGGGACCAGCGGTCCAAGCCCCACGCGCCCAAGCGGACAAGAAGGCGTATCAACTCCGCATGAAGGAAGTCGTCGANGACCAGCCGAATCTCGACCTCAAGCAGGGCACACTCGAAGAGCTTCGCGTCGATAATGGACGTGTCCAGGGCATCGTCACAAAGGGCAATACCACCTTCCGCGGAAAGGCCGTCATTCTCACCACGGGCACGTTTCTCAAGGGGCTCGTTCACGTCGGTGACTTCAGCTACTCGGCTGGACGAGCCGGCGAACATTCCGCAGAGAAGGCTTCGGACGCGCTGGCCAGGCTCGGCTTCGAACTCGGACGGCTTAAGACGGGAACCCCGCCGCGGGTAAATGCGAACAGCATCGACTTCGCGTCGACCGAGGTACAGGCGGGTGATGAAGATCCTGTTCCCTTCTCATACGAGACAGAGCAGATCGCGCAGGAACAGCTCCCCTGTCACATCGCATACACGACGTCGAACACCCACAACATCATTCGCTCCAACCTCGATAGATCGGCCATGTACAGCGGCCGTATCCAGTCTACCGGGCCTCGNTACTGCCCCTCAGTCGAGGACAAAATCGTCAAGTTCCCGGATCGGGATCGGCACCAGATCTTCCTAGAGCCTGAGGGATACAACACGTCGGAAGTGTATCTGAACGGGCTCTCCATGAGCCTGCCCGAATCGGTGCAGGTCGATGTCGTTCGAAGCCTCCCCGGTCTCGAGCACGCCGAAATCATGCGTCCGGCTTACGCGGTCGAGTATGACTACGTGCCTCCCACNCAGATCCACCCNACGCAGGAGACGAAACCGGTGAAAGGTCTCTACTTCGCCGGCCAGATCAACGGCACAACGGGCTACGAGGAGGCGGGTGCCCANGGCCTTGTCGCCGGTGTGAACGCCGCCCTGCAGGTCCGTGGCGAAGACCCGATGATCCTCGAACGGTCTCAGGCGTATATCGGTGTCCTCATCGACGACCTCGTCACAAAAGGCACAGAAGAGCCCTACCGAATGTTCACCTCACTCGCCGAATACCGACTGCTGCTAAGGCAGGATAACGCAGACCTCCGTCTGACCGAAATCGGGCGTGAGGTCGGACTCGTCTCGGATGCCGCCTACACGCGTTACCTTAATCGGCGAAACCAGATAGTTAAGGAAGTTGATCGCCTCACCTCGACGAAGATCAAACCGACAACCGAAGTCCAAAGCGCTCTTGATGATGCTGGGACCGCCGCGCTCAGACAGCCGAGCAGCCTGTCCGACCTTATGCGCCGACCAGAAATCACTTACGACTTCGTCAATCGGATCGCNCCCCCTCCCGATCCCCTCCCGCGGGATGTCCTCGAAGCGGTCGAGGTCCAGGCGAAGTACGAGGGCTACATCGGCAGACAGGAGGCCCAGGTCGCCCGCCTGAAGGATCTCGAACGACGACACATCCCCGAGCAGTTCGACTACAGTGGCGTCCTTGCACTATCGCGTGAAGCCAGAGAGAAATTCACCAGAATCAGACCTCGGTCCCTCGGGCAGGCGTCTAGGATCCCCGGCGTTTCGCCGGCTGATATTTCGGTTCTGATGGTCGTCCTGAAGAAGCAGCAGGCGGCCTGAAGATGGCACTCAACCCAACGAACACAGCCATCATCATTGAGCTGCTGTCCGACTCGGATCCGGAAATCGTNTCNCGAATGCGGAGGAAGCTCTACGAGCTCGGAAACGAGGCGGTCTCCCACGTCCTCAAGAACGCAGCGACGGAGAGCGCCGCACACAGGGAAGCTAGTCGCATTCTCCGCTGGCTGAAGGCTCCGAAACCGGAAGCCGCTCTCCAGACGCTNCTCGACGAGGCGATCGGGGACATCGACCTCGAAGCGGGCCTCTCCGCGCTGGCCAATTCGGCCTACCCGGAGATCGAACGACACCTTGTCACCGAGCGCCTCGATCGATACGCTACAGACATCACAGCGAACGTCGATCCCGCTGACCATCCCGTAAGAATCGTCAGAACGCTCAACGGCTTCCTGTTCGACGACCTGAGCTTCCGGGGCAAACAGGACTACGACAAGGATCCTGATCCCGACCTCAGCTTCATCAACCGCGTGCTCGACCGACGAGCCGGGATCCCGATCTCGCTCTCGTCGATCTACCTGCTTCTGGCATGGCGGCTCGATCTTCCGATCGTCGGAATCGACATGCCCATGCACTTCATCCTTAGGTATGACGGCGAGCACCCATTTTATATTGATCCATTCCACCAGGGACGGATCCTTACAGCTAACGAGTGCGGTGAGATGATCGGCAAACCAGCCGATCAGAAGATGCTCCCCGTCGCGACCAACCTGAGGATCTTGATCAGGACGATCGATAACTTGTTCATGACCTACACGGCGCTGGGTAACGAGCCCAGAGCTGAGTCGATGAAATCCTACATCGACCTCCTCCAAGGCGCCTAATGGCAAAGGGAATTANGAAAAAAAAAGGCCTCGGCGAGGCGAACGATGAAGGGATCAAGATTATCGTTCAGAACCGCAAGGCGAGGTACGACTATCACGCTCTCGACACCTGGGAAGCCGGGATCGCACTTCAGGGAACGGAGGTCAAATCGCTCCGCGACGGAAAGGCGAACCTTCGGGATAGCTACGCGCGGGTTGACGGGAACGAGATGTTCCTCCACAATGTGCACATCGGCGAGTACGAGCAGGGCAACCGTTTCAACCACGAGCCCACACGCAAACGGAAGCTGCTCCTGCATCGGCACGAGATCAACCGTCTGCGAGGTCGAGTCGAGGAGAAGGGCCTGACGCTCATCCCCCTGAAGCTCTACTTCAAAAGGGGGAAGGCGAAGGTCGAGATCGCGCTTGCAAAGGGTAAGAGGGAATATGACCGCCGACAGGACATCGCTAAACGAGATGTGCGACGTGACGTTGAACGCGCGCTGAAGGAAAGGACACTGGGGAGAAAGTGACACATCCACATCCGACGAATCCGGTGCCTCCCCTCGCACTCTGGATCGTCATCCTCCTAGTCGCCATTACTCTCCACCGGACTGCGACCGCACAAACGGTATCGACACGAAAGCTTGAAGGGCACGCATTCGTGTCGATCGTAGACCTAGCACACCGGCTCGGCGCAGAGATCGAGTATGTCACCTTCAAGGACAAGGTCATCCTCCGGAGGCCCGGCGGGACCGACCTCGTATTTACGCGGTTCTCATCCTACTACCTGCTGGGATCTGTGCAGTATCGTACGCCCGTTCCTTCTCGAACCGCAGACGGGCAGTTCTACGTCTCGAGCGACGTTATGGACCTACTCGACCTCGCCCCGGCGACCCCGAACACCCCACCAGCCCGCCTCGAAGAGCCGGCTTCGTCCTCGATCGAGCAGCGCACCTTCGAGATGCCATCCGAGGAAGTCCTCAGACAGAAATGGGCGATCGACAAGATCGTGATCGATCCNGGACACGGCGGCCGGGATCCTGGTGCCGTCGGTCCCGGTCAGACACGCGAAAAGAACATTACGCTGGCGATCGCTCGACGACTGGGCAAGCAGCTCGAGAGGGATCTGGGCCTGGAGGTCGTCTACACACGATCGAAAGACGTCTTCACCAGACTCAGAACTCGCGCCCGGATCGCTCGTGAGGCGGATGCCGACCTATTCGTGAGCCTGCATTGCAACGCAGGACGACGGCGTGCTGCCGGTGGAATCGAAGTCTACTTCCTCTCCGAAGCCAANACAGCGGAAGCCGCCGCCGCCGCTGAAAGAGAGAACGCCGTAATCGAGCTCGAAGAGGATCTCGAGCAAGACACGGGCAACACACTCCGGGACATGGTGCTAGAGATTCTGTCGAGTCAGTATCTGAAGGAAAGCGAGGCCCTCGCCGCCAGCATTCGGTCACGAATGACGCGGCGGTTCAAGTCCATGGATGACCGGGGTGTCAAGCAAGCCAACTTCTACGTCATGCGAGGAACGATGGGCGCTATGCCTTCGGTACTCGTGGAAATGGGTTTCATATCCAACCCGACAGAAGAGAAGCTCCTNAAGAAGACGAGCTTTCAAAAAGACATGGCCGATGCTATCTTCGAAGGCATTCGCGCCTTCAAACGATCCCATGAACGACAGCTCAAGAACAACGGGTAACGGGGAGACCACAACGNTACAGCTCGCCCCACACGACCCTGGCTACTACTACGACTCGAAGGTNGAGGCCNGTCAGCACGGGCAGATCCAACTGTCCCACGCCGTTGAGAAGGCCTGCACCTGCGGTGGCCTGATGCCGTTCCAGATAATGGGCGCCGACGGCGATCCGGAATGGTGCGTCTGCCGGACATACAGACTGCGGATCAGCCAGATCGACCGGCTGATTGCCAATGCCCAGATCCCCGTATCCTTCCGCTATAAGTTCCTCGAGGACTTCGACAACACCTCCGGCGGCCAACCNGTCCAAGANATCCTTCGGCTGAAGGGCATGCTCAGCTCGACCGCAGATTCGGTCTCAGCCGGAAAGCCTGCCAAAGGATTTTTCCTGTGGGGAGCACCCGGAACGGGCAAGACNTACTTCTCTTACATCGCCCTTAACTTCCTAATCTTCAGNACGCTTAAAGCGGGCCGGTTTACGAGCATTTCCTCACAGTTTTTCCAGCGCATCCGGGATACTTTCAACGACGAGAGCTCGCAGCGCGGGCAGGCGTCTACCCTGATCGAGGCGCTGTCGAACGTCCCGTTCCTCGTTCTCGACGACTTCGGAGTGCAGCGCAACACGGATTGGGAACTCGAGATGCTCTACAACCTTATCGATGCGCGCTACTCGAACCGCAGGCTTACGATCATCACGGGCAACGACAGCGTCCACGACCTGAAAGATCTGGCATCAGGCCGGCTCTATTCGAGGTTTATCGAGATGTGCCATCTGGTCCATCTCAACGCGGAAGACTATCGGAAACGTGGCAAGAGTGAGGTCGAGATTCGGGTCCCGGCGATCGACCAATCACACGGGAGACCCTATGGAACGCGCTGACGGACGAAAGCCTGATCAGTTGAGACCGGTCAGGATCACACCCGGATTCATGAAGCACGCGGAAGGATCCGTGCTAATCGAAATGGGTGAAACACACGTGATCTGTACGGCGAGCATCGAGGACCGGGTGCCTCCGTTCCTGATAGGCAAAGGCCAGGGCTGGATCACGGCCGAATACGCGATGCTTCCTCGGTCCACACACACCCGGACGCAGCGCGAAACGCGTGGCGCTAAGGGTCGNACACAGGAGATTCAACGTCTGATCGGCCGAGCGATCCGCGGGATTGCCAACCTCAAAAACGTGGGTGAACGAACGATCTGGATCGACTGCGATGTCATCAGCGCGGATGGGGGAACACGAACGGCATCTATCACGGGCGCTTATATCGCGACAGCGCTCGTCTTCCAGGATCTAGAGAAACGGGGCAAGCTCAAGGGACCCGTGTTGCGGGATTCGCTTGCGGCCATAAGCGTCGGAATCGTCGAAAGCGTCGCCTGTCTTGACCTTTGCTACACAGAGGATAGCTCCGCCGAAGTTGACATGAACGTCGTCATGACGGGTGACGGCCGATTCGTCGAGCTTCAGGGTACCGCGGAAGGTGACCCCTTCGACAGCGAACAGATGCAGAGCATGATCGCACTGGCTACAAAAGGGATCAGCGAGCTTACAGCCATTCAGAATAGCACGATTGAGCGCGCAGCGGACGAAGAAAGAGAAGGCGCTTGAAACCACTGCTCCTCGCCACACGGAACAAGGGCAAGCTCAAGGAGATCGAGGCGATCCTCGGAGGTGGCGTGCAACTGATGAGCCTGGACGACTACCCCGATGCACCTGAGGTCGCCGAGGACAGAGATACCTTCGAAGGAAACGCGATTAAGAAGGCTGCTGAGGTCGCAGATGCCACCGGAGAAATCACGCTTGCCGACGACTCCGGTCTTGAGGTCGATACGCTGGATGGCGCACCCGGCGTTTACTCCGCCCGCTTCTCCGGAGAAGGCGCAACCGACGAATCGAACAACGAGAAACTTCTATCCCTCGTGAAGGGGGTTCCAGAAGTCGAAAGGACGGCTCGATTCCGATGCGTCATCGCCGTGGTCACGCCGGGTGGCGAAGCGGAGACCACCTCTGCAGTTTGGGAAGGCTACATCGTAGATGAGCCCCGCGGCAAGAACGGCTTCGGCTACGACCCTCTCTTCTTCAGCCCAGAACACGGCGCCACCTCCGCGGAACTTCCGCCGGCAAAGAAAAACCGCGTCAGTCACCGAGGTCAAGCTCTCCGCGCGGCCAAGTCGATCATCTTGGACATCCTGTCAGACTGACGCTAATCGCCTGCCTCATCCTCCGATCAGTTTCGATACCGGCTGACCCGTCGGACCAGGATCCACACCAACCCGACAAGTGCGGCATACTGCAGATACTGCCATACCACGCCCTCCCACCCGAGAATACCCGGCCACAGGGCAACCACGGACAGGAGGATGAACAGATCCTCCAGGGCCATACCGAATCGCTTCTTCTCTTCTTCCATCGATTCCTTAGAGTCTAGTGAACAGCAGCTTCGATCTCGCCAGGTTCACCGTCCTGAAGATAGCTGTAAACCTGGTAGTTCCGATACACAAGCTTCACATAGTTTCGTGTCTCCCGATACGGGATACTTTCTACGAACTCATCTACATCGTCCTTGGGCAGGCGGCGTGACCACCGGCGGGCCGGTTCAAGCCCCGCATTGTAGGCCGAAAGCGCAAGTCCCAGTTGCCGGGGCTCATCCGTCTTACCAAAATAAGCCAAGTGATCCGACAGGTGTTCGCTCCCGAGCCTGATCGACATGTTCGGCTGCCAGAGATCATCCACCTTGAACCCTTTGACGCGAACTTTCTTCGCCATATCCCGTCCGGTAGCAGGCATAAGTTGCATAAGCCCTCTCGCCCCCGCAGACGAAATTGCCTGGTGGTTGAAAGCGCTCTCCTGGCGCATGATCGCCAGAATCAAGTTTGGATCTAGGTTCGTTTCCTGGGCAGACTTGTAAACGGATCCCCAATAGTAGGTGGGGTAGAGCCGTCGGAAGCTTGCCAGCGACATCGGCACACCATTATTTCGATCTAGGTTGAGAAGATAGTTCGAAATCCGAAGTGCTCGATCCATCGCGTTGATCCGTTCATAGCGGTGGAGCAGATCGTTCAGCGCAAACCGGTTGCGACGATATGCGTCTTCGGTCGATCTATATTCGGAAGTGGCCTCCCGATAAAGACCGAGCGCGGCAAGGAGATCGCCACGGACGAGTGCGGGTGTCGGGGCGTAGCCCGCCTCTACGCTTGTCCTATCCTCCGGAACATACGGATAAGTCTCGTCGATTTCACCGAGTGCTGCCCGTGCTCGCGCGGAATAGTAGGATGCAGGAAAGCTTTCCGATGCACGCCCCAGCCAGTAGGCCCATTCCTCCTCGCGATCGAGTCGCTGGTAGCACTTTCCGGCCCAGTAGTAGCCTTGATCGCGCAGGTAGTTCTCTTCGGTCCGGTTGGCTAGGAGGAGGAAATCTCTTGCGGCTTCCTCATATCTACCCCGCTTGAATTCGAGGTATCCGGCTCGCCATAGGGCTTTCTCCGAAAAGTCGCTCTTGGGATATCGTCTGGCCAGATGCTTGAAAACGCGTCCCGCGTTCTTAGGATGCCCGCGACGCTCGTATGCCATCGCGGCCTGCCAGAGTCCTTCGGCCGCACCAGAGATTGACGGATATGCCTTGGCAAAAGCCTCGAACCGTCTCGCCCCGCCTAGATCGGCTCCCAGCCGAATTTCGCTGCGAGCCTCCTCAAGCATCCCCTTCGGGACACGATACTCNNTGTATGCTTTCCTGAAAGCGGCTCTTGCAGACCTATAGTCACGCTTGCCGTAGTAGACCTTGCCCAGTTCGAATTGGGCCCTGCCCTTCCAAGCCTGATCAGCCCTGGACCGGATCAATTGCTTGAGAAGCGCGGAGGCGGTCCGGTACTTCCTGTGCCGAGCGTAGCTGACCGCCCCGTAAAAGATCTCTTTTTCCCCGTCGAGGGGTTCGGATTCCCGGACGGCCTTGAGAGCCTCCCGTGACCGTGGATAGTCTCGGATCAGCCTCAGGCGAAGCTTGTCCGCTTCGATCGAGTCCCCCATCGCTTCGACCGTCCGAGCGAGGCCGAAGAGCGCAGCCGAGTTGTGCCCACCACGATCGAGCACGCGGCGGTAGACTTCTGCTGCTTCCTCTTGCGCCTCCAGAGCTTCGAGGTGCTTACCCGNCTCGAACGTCGCCTTNNGGAAAAGCACGCGACCATNGTCACCTTCGACCGCGGNACGATATTGGGCAGTTGCGCTGTCCGATTCACCCAGAGCCTTCAGAGAGCGGGCCACCCAGAGCTTGAGATACCCATCAATCGGCTGGAATCCATCGTCGTCCTCGTCAAACAGCTCCAGAGCTCTACGATGGTTGCCAATGANGGCCTCGCAAAGCGCCCTCTGAATGCTGACCCTTCTCTGATCCCAGGGATCTAGCTCATCGACGTTGAGTTCGCCCAGAATCTTCGAAGCCCAACGGTAGTCTTTGTCTCCGATCAGCTGCTCCGCCCTAGCTATCGGGTCAATCCGCTCGGACAAGGCCAACTTCGACGGCGTGATCAAAGTGGCCACCAAGAGAATCAGACTCCCGAGCGCAAAGGTACGTAGAAACACCCTTCGGCGTCTGATCGATGCAGATCTAGTAAGTTCTTGCTGAAGATGCATTCGGTTCAGGCAGAAAATCAGAGATTCGAAAACCGACGTATCCCTACTATTTTCAATAAGAAGGACTGGCAAGTCAATATCAAACTCGGGTTGCGACGCGCTAGGGGCCCCTTTATCTTTACGCGCGCTGAGAGTACGAAACGATAGGTAACGAATGCAGAAGCAGAGACTCAGAAGAATGGGCCTAGAATGACCCATCGGTGAGCTCAGTACCGCATTTGTCGGTATCGCCACAACACTCTCCGCTCGGCACAACGATCCCAAACGCGAGGACACGACGTAAGACGCCAGAGCAGGATCTATCGAAATCCCGGAGTCCTTCTGGTCGGATCTGAACCCTCTCGTTACGCACTTCGAAATGGGTGTCGAACAATCACGATTCCGGGCAATGGTGTGAATGTATGAAAGCTCTGATACTCGCAGCAGGAAGAGGAGAGCGGTTCTACCCGTTTGATGCATACAGGGCGAAACCGATGTTCCCCGTGTGCAACCGACCGCTGCTCGAGCGGCTCCTTGAACAGGTCGTCGCAACTGGTATCAANCAGATCGGAATCGTCGTGGGATGGCAAGCGGGCAGTATCCGCAGCCACTTCTCGAACGGCAATCAGTTCGCGTGCAGCATCACCTATATCGAGCAGCCATCTCCTGAGGGCACCGCCGCCGCCGCCGTCTGCGCGAGCGAATGGATCGGTCAAGAGGACGTGCTCGTCATCCACGGAGACCTGCTGATCCCGGATGACGCCTTGCCCGCAGTCGTGTCCAGCTTCCGGGCGCAGAATGGCGGCGGAGTCGCCGCCACACACGAAGTGGACAACATCTCTGAGGTCACAAGTGTATCCTTCAATAGCAACGGAGCCCTGACCGACTACGCGTGGAAGCCGCGAGGAGGCAAAGGTACAGCTCTCACCGGAATCTACTGTTTCTCCTCTTCCCTGCTTCAGGATCTTGCCAACGTCTCCGANGTTCAGAAGGCCCAATTTGGGATCGCACCACCTCTAGGCAAGGAAATCGCCGCAGTCATCCCGATCTGCTACCGCGATGGCCGGTCCCTTACTCGAGTGCCTGTTGACGGCCCGGCCTTTGACATGGACTACCCTTGGCAGCCGGACACCTTCAGCAATCGTCTCGTCGAGGTGCTCGGCGCGNAGCTTTCTAAGAGCCGAATCTCGGATTCCGCAACCGTCGATCCGAGCGCTCATATCGACGGGCCCATCGTGGTCGGCGAACATTCAGTGATCGGGCGCAACGCCCACATTCGGGGTCCAGCTTGGATCGGCGATCGCACAAACGTCACGGAGGGCTCGCACATCGGCCGACACAGCATGATCGGCGATGACTGCGTAATTGGCCCGTATGCGAAAGTAAACGGCTTCCTCGGGAACGACTGCCACATAACCTACCTAGGCGAGTTCAGAGGAACGATGCTCGACGGTGGAAGGGTCACGCACCAGATCCAACTCAGCGGGGTGTTCGGTCTCGGCGCGGAAATCGGAGCCGGCACGCAGTGTGGGACCCTGCGGTTCGATGATGGCCCAATCGAAGTCGAGGTTCTCGGGCAGCGTAAGGTCGCGAACGGATTCTCTGGCGTGCTGTTCGGAGACTACGCCAGGACAGGGGTAGGTGCCCTAATGATGCCCGGCAGGATCGTCGGTCCTTGCAGCATGGTCGGCGCTGGTATCGTGCTGATGAAGAACCTGCCCGCGCACAAGGCTCTGATTCTAAAACAGGAGACAGAGCTCGTCGACTGGTCACCAGAGATCTACAACCGATGACGACGCCCGCATCACGGCCGGTCGCGATCGTGACCGGGGCCCGCAGAGGGATCGGTCGCGCAATCGCGTTGAAGCTCGCTGAGGAGGGATACGACTTAGTCGTTCACGACATCGAGATCGATGACCAGGCGAGGCGAACGGAGTCCGACATCAGATCAATCGGCCGAGAATGCTTCCTNGTAGAGGCCGACCTCGGGAAGGGCGATGCGGCAGCTTCTCTGGTCAACGCCACCTCAGGCCATTTCGGTCGAATCGATGCCGTTGTCAATAACGCTGCAACCTGGACGTGGTCCGCTTACCGGGAGGCGGCCGTAGAGGACTGGGATCGAATGCTCTCGGTCGACCTGAAGGCTCCCTTTTTCGTCGGGCAGGCAGCCGCGAAAGTCATGTCGGATGCGGACGGGGGTGCGATACTCAACATCAGCTCGGTTCATCGTGCACGCGTTTGGCCTGGCGACACCATTTACGGGATCTGCAAGTCCGGCATCGCTCGGTTGACCGAAAGCATGGCATATGAACTCGGTCCCTCGATCCGGGTCAACGCGATCGCGCCGGGCTACATAGACAGCCGCGTACCTTCATCTGACGCCAGCCCGATTGGCAACCCCGACTACGCCGAAGCCGTNGAGCCCTGGATTCCGCTNCGCCGGGTTGGCGTACCCGACGACATCGCGGAGGTCACTGCTTTCCTGCTCTCGGACCGTGCCGCGTATGTGACAGGGCAATGTCTCACCGTAGATGGCGGATTCCTGCTGGGTGGCACTCCCACACCCTGAACAAGCAATTCGACACCTGGCACTGACAATGAAAGCGAGGTCCGATGCAAACAGTAATCTGCTACGGCGATTCGAACACCTGGGGTTATGATCCGGAAACGAAGGACCGGTTTCGGCCCGATGTCCGGTGGATGGGTGTCCTAGCAGACAAGCTGGGCGACCGATTCAAGGTCACCGAGGAGGGGCTGAATCGGAAAACGATTGTCTGGGACGACCCGGTCGAAGGTCACAAGAACGGGATGTCCTACCTAACGCCGTGCCTCTTGACACACAAACCCCTCGACCTNGTCACGTTGATGCTTGGGACCAACTACCTGAAGGCTCGTTTTGCAGTCCCGGCCGCCGACATCGCCAGAAGTANGGGACGGCTATGCGAGATCGTCATGAAGAGTGACGTCGGTCTTCACGGACGCCATCCCAAAATTCTCCTGCTTGCCTCTCCCCCACTTGGACGCCTTACTGAATTCGCAGACACGTTCCAGGGCGGCCGGGAGAAATCGAAGCACCTCGGTGAAACCTATAAGATCGTAGCTGCGGAGCGGGGCGTGGACTTCCTCGACGTTGCGACCGTACTGCACACGAGTGACATCGACGGCATCCATTTCGACGCGGACGGCCATCATCACCTTGGAGTAGCCGTAGCAAATCGAGTCATGCAGGCTCTACACTAGGAGAGGACTCCATTGCCAAAGGCACTGATCACAGGGATAACCGGACAAGACGGATCCTACCTGTCCGAGCTTCTGTTGGAGAAAGGCTATCAAGTTCACGGCATCATCCGTCGTGTCGCCATCGAGGACCCGGACCACCACATGTCCAGGATCCAGCACCTCACGGATGATCTGCACCTCCACCCAGCATCAATGGAGAGTTTTCCGAGTATCTACAGCGTGGTTCGAACCGTTCAGCCCGACGAATGCTATCACCTTGCCGCCCAGAGTTTCGTGGCGACCTCGTTCCAGGATGCTTTCACAACGCTGAACACAAACATCAACGGAACACATTACATCCTGGCCGCCCTNCACGACCTCCAGCCGGACTGCCGTTACTACTTTGCAGGATCGAGTGAGATGTTCGGGAAGGTCGCGGAGGTTCCTCAATCAGAGTTGACGAGATTTCACCCCAGATCACCGTACGGTATCTCGAAGGTTGCGGGATACGATCTCTCCCGAAACTACCGTGAAGCATACGATATGCACGCCTCGAGCGGCATCCTGTTCAACCACGAATCGCCGCGTCGAGGGTTCGAATTCATAACGCGCAAAATCACGTCACACGTTGCGCGTATCAAACTGGGCCTGACGGACCACGTCTCGATAGGAAATCTCGACAGCAAGCGAGACTGGGGACATTCACGCGAGTATGTGCGGGCAATGTGGATGATGCTCCAACAAGACGAAGCGGACGACTACGTGGTCGCGACAGGGGAAACGCACTCGATCCGCGAGCTGTGCGAACTCGCGTTTTCGCACGTCGATCTGAACTGGGAGGACTACGTCAGGATCGACGAGAGATTCCTGCGACCNGCCGAAGTCGATCTGCTAGTCGGCGACGCNACNAANGCACGGGACAAGCTCGGCTGGCAGAACAAGATCACATTCGAAGGCTTGATTCGTGAGATGGTGGACTCCGATCTCGAGCTCTTCGGTCGGAACCCAAACGCTTAGCATTCAGGGCAAGCACGAAAGGGCAGAAAATGGGGGCGACAGGCAAGGCAACAGTGATGGTCGGGGAGCGCTTCGAGGTGCGCGAGTACGAGATTCCCGATGTAAAGGAAGGCACCGTCCTCCTGAAACAGGAGCTCGGAGGTATCTGTGGCACTGACCTTCACAACTGGGAGCATCAGAGACTTTCAGGTTCGATCATCCTCGGACACGAGAACGTAGGAATCATCGAAAAGCTGGGTTCCGGTGTAGAGACCGATTACCTCGGGCAACNANTCCAGGAAGGAGATCGGGTCATCCTAGTCCCAGGAACCAACAGTGGCGCATACGGCTTCATCCAGTCCGAAGAGACGCCCTACCTAAGGGGTGGGTTCGCCGAGTATATCTACCTCTGGAATCCGGACACCGTATTCCTCAAGACCAACATGCCCCCCGAAGTCGCCGTTCTCACAGAGCCGTTTACGATCGGTGTTCACGGCGTGATGCGGTCGAAAATGCAGTTTGGTGACACGGTCGTGGTCCAGGGCGCGGGCGCGATCGGTCTGCTGACCTTGGTCTGCGCGAAGCTTAGTGGCGCGGGTCGGCTCATCCTTGTCGGGGGACCGCAAGGTCGTCTGGANCTAGGCAAACGGCTTGGCGCAGACCTNACGATCGATATCGCGGAAGTACCCGACCCGAAGGACCGCATAGAGCTCGTCAGCGAGAACACACCCCGCGGAGCGGGAGCGGACGTCGTATTCGAATGTGCCGGCTTCCTCGGTGCGATTTCCGAGGGACTCGACTATCTCGTTCAAAGCGGCACATACGTCGAGATGGGTCATTTCGTGGACGTAGGCACATTCCAGTGCAACCCGAACACGATGTTCATGCGAAAGAACCTGACTTTCGAAGCCGTATGGGCCAGCTATCCCGAGCATTTCGTGCGCGCCCTTCCCGTTCTNGAGAAGCGCGATGTCCCGTATGAAGACTTGATAAGTCACGTGATCCCGCTTGACAGAATCGCTGAAGGTTTCAACGCACTCCGTTCCGGTTACAGTCTGGACGGAAAGGACGCGATCAAGATCGCTGTATCAGGGAGCGCGTGATCGTGTCCTCTTACAGGCCAACTATCGGGATCGCACACGCCGGTCAGTTGTGGCGAGAGAGGCGCGGACACTCGCCGTGCTAATCAGCCGTGCCGACGAAGCCATCGCACTTTGCGATCAGGTCTTCGACGGCGTNGACGGTCTTCCCCGCCTGATCCGAGGCCATCCGGCTCCGATCAGGCGGGGAAGNCCGTCAACCAGATCGCTATGGGCGTGGTGCGAAAGCCGCATTCCTCGAANCGATGCTAGTGAGCGTTAAGGCTGCCCTGGATAGACTCCGAGACGCCGTCGAGGTTGACATCAACCTGGACGACGTTGGGAAACGTAGCCCAGAGTTGCCGCTGGCTAGCCCGCGTAACCAACGTGGCTGTTCAGGATGCACCGCGTCACAATCATGGCCAGCTTTACAAACGACCCTCGGCGCCGAAGGGGCGTCCCAGAATGGACCAGAACAAGGCACCTTGCACTTCCGGATGGGAAATTTCTACGGGTGGACGAAAATGACTAAAGACAAGAACAGGACCACTTGAGCTTCGATCTCCTCATAAAGAACGGCACAATCGTAGATGGTACGGGCAACGTTGCGCCGCATCAGAGCGACGTCGGTCTCAGAGACCAGAAGATCGCGGCCATTGGTGACCTTGGCGATGCGACGNCGAATGACACGCTCGATGCCTCCGGGTTGGTCGTCGCGCCTGGTTTTATCGATGTGCACGTCCACGGTGAGATAGCGCTGCTAGGTGGACCTGATCAGTATGGTGAGGTACGGCAGGGGATAACGACGCAGCTCATGGCACCAGACGGTTTCGGATGGGCAAGGTTAACCGGTCAACTTGCGGACGAGATGTGGGAATACACGCGGTTCGGCGTCGGNGACGTCAACATTCAGCCGGAGTGGCCTACCATCGAAAGCTACTTGGCTCTGTACGATCGCACGACGCCCTCCAACGTCGTACCTCAGGTCCCCCATTGTGCAGTTCGGCTGGAGGTCNTGGGATGGGATCCGCGTCCGGCCACACCGGAAGAGATCGCACAGATGAAGACGATCACGCGCGAGTGGATGGAAGCGGGCGCCTGTGCTCTGAACCTGGGTCTCGATTACCAGCCGAGTGCGAATGCAAGCTTCGAAGAGCTGGTAGCGCTCTGTAAGGTCGCCGCTGAGTATGACGGAATCTACGCGGCTCATGTCCGCTATCACACGATCGGACGAAAAGAGGCNTGGCGAGAGACCATCGAGCTCTCGAGAGCGGCAGCTATCCCTGTCCACATATCACACGAGCGCGTGGATCGGGAAGCGGTGGATATGCTGGACCAGATCGACCAGGATGGCGATGATCTTACGTTNGAGTCATATCTCTACCCCGCAGGCATGACACACATGACGATGATGCTTCCGATGGTGCTGCAACAGGGCAGGCCTTCTGAAGTCCTGAATAGGCTTAAGAAGCCAGATATCAAAGCCAACGCGTTACCGGAGATGAAGGAGTGGCTAGGACGCTGCGATCAGGTCGTTGGGTTCACGAGGACGGGTAGATACATCGGCGAGCGTCTTGTTGACATAGCAGCGAAACTGGGAAAGCGTCCAGAGGAACTCGCCTACGACCTGATTCTTGAGGAGGAAGGATACCAGGGATTCATTTTCCCTTGGCAGGTCGACGAAGCAGACGCAGCGGAAACTATCGACCGAACCGTGACCCACCCCCGAATGATGGTCGCCAGCGACGGGATCTATAACGTTCCACACCCCCATCCTAGGTCCCAGGGCTGCTTCGCCCGTATTCTAGGGGAGTTTGTTCGGGATCGGGGNGCCATATCACTACAGGAAGCCATACACAAGATGAGTGGTTTCCCGGCTCAACGCTTCAGGCTGGGCGATCGGGGTCGTATTGCGAAGGGATGCGCGGCCGACCTCGTGGTATTCGATCCGAATGAGGTCGCATCCACCACGACCTTCGAACAGCCGGCCTCTGCCCCGGTCGGGATACCGCACGTCATCGTCAACGGCGAACTCGTCATCCGGGATGGTCTTGAAACACCTGCCCGTCCAGGACGGGTGGTGTCCAGATCATGAGTATAACNGTTCACACTTGGCCGACACCGGAAGAGGTCGGGGTCGCCGCAGCCGACACGATCNCGGATTTGATCGAGGAAAATCCGCACGCCGTGATCGGTCTGGCAACCGGNTCGACACCCATCGAGACCTATCGCCTCCTCGCAGAGAGACATCGACACGGCCTCAGTTTTTCGCAGATCACCACGTTCAACCTGGATGAATACGTCGGGCTGTCTCCAGAGCACCCGAAGAGCTATCACTGCTACATGGATGACCATCTGTTCAGCCAGATCGACGTCGACCGTTCGAGAACACACATCCCCAAGGGCGACGTGGAAGACGTCAACCTAGAGGGCGAGCGGTTCGAGCGGAAGATCACGAATGCCGAAGGCGTGGACATATGGCTTCTCGGAATCGGCCCCAATGGTCACATCGCATTCAACGAGCCCGGGTGCGCACGAGACTCCCGNACTCGTGTCGTCCAACTGGCGAACGAGACGATCACGGCGAACAGCCGGTTCTTCGACTCGCCTGACGAAGTCCCTCGGTTTGCGATTACTGCCGGGATCGATACGATCATGGCTGCTGACCGCATCCTACTCTTGGCATGCGGCAGCAATAAAGCCAAGGCAGTTGCTGAGGCTGTCACAGGACCAACCTCCCCGGACTGTCCTGCGAGCTTCCTCCAAGAGCACCTTGACTGCACATTCCTTCTAGACGATAGCGCTGCATCCCTGCTTGAGCCCTGATCGAAGGATGAAAATCCTTGTCCTAAACTGCGGCAGCTCTTCTCTCAAATTCACGCTCTACGACATGCCTGAAGGCTCATCTCGGGTATCTGGATCGGTCGAACAAGTTGGAGATAAAGGCAACGCCACCTGGTCAACTGGCTCCGGTTGCCGAGACGCAGTCAGCCAAGCCGAGAATCATCATCAGGCCGTCGAGTGGGTCGCGGAGAACGTCTTCTCAGATCACGCAACTCAGGTCGACGGTATCGGGCATCGCGTGGTACACGGAGGCGAGACCTTCCCTGACGCCGTACTCGTCGATCCTTCAGTAGAGCAAGAAATCGCTGCGCTCTCCAAGCTGGCCCCCCTCCACAATCCAGCACAGGTGGCGGGCATTCGTGCGGCCAAGGATGCCTTCCCGACGTGTCCACAGGTTGCGGTCTTTGACACAGCATTCCATCAAACGTTACTGCCCAAAGCCTACCGATACGCCCTTCCTCAACATCTTTATTGCGACCACGGGATCCGGCGATACGGATTCCACGGCACCTCTCATCGGTTCGTGTCAGCACGCGCCGCTGAGCTCCTAGACCGTCCAACCTTTACAGGTGTGACCTGCCATCTAGGAAATGGGTGTTCGCTGGCATCGATNCAGGATGGTCTGTCTGTGGATACGACGATGGGCTTCACACCGCTTGGTGGCGTGCCGATGGGAACCCGATCGGGCGACCTCGACCCTGCGGTGGTTCTGCATATCCAGAGNCAACTGGGATATGACCCAGACAGAATCGACGAACTGCTAAACCGAGAAAGTGGGCTACTCGGGCTATCCGGTGTCTCGAATGATCTGCGGGTGATCGAGGAAGCGGCACAAGAAGGTCACGAGAGTGCACGTCTGGCTGTCGAGGTCTTTGCACATCAGATCGCTAAAGCTATCGGAGCCGGGATCGCGATCCTGGACAGACCGCAGGGGGTCGTGTTCACAGGTGGGATCGGTGAGCACGCCGTAAAGATGCGGGGCCGGATCCTCGGCATGCTTCCTGGACTCGCTTTGCGGATCGATGATGCCAGAAACGCCCAGGCAATAGGGTCGGAGGGAATTATCTCGGAAGTCGAGTCATCGATGGCCGTGCTGATCATCCCGACCCAAGAGGAACTTCTAATCGCGAGAGATGCCTTCGAAGTGATTCAGGCCTTTTCCGGAAGCTGNGACAACGGCGAACCCTCGGCCGAGTAGACAACATCGCCTCCACATACCGTCGCGTCAACTATCAGATCCTCGTCCAGGATCACAAGGTCCGCGTCGGCCCCTTCACGAATCACACCCTTCCGATCATCGACACCGATTGTCCTAGCAGGAATCTCGGAGGCCATCATCAGTGCATCCCCGATAGGTGCCCCAGCGGCGACGATATTCCGGACGGCTCGATCCATCGTAAGAATCGATCCAGCGTGCCGAGTACGATCCTCACGGTAAGCCACTTCCTCGTCCACCCACACCACGCCTCCCATAACCTGATACTTGCCGGGACCTTGTCCGGCGGCCTCTATCGCATCTGTCGTGATGCAGATCTTGTCGTGTGACTTGGCCTTCAGGACCAGCTGCTGCATGCGCGGCGTCAGATGACGGTTGTCCGGGATCATCTCGACGGTCAGTTCGTCACGCAGAAGAGCCATCTCGGCGACACCGAGATATTTGTCCGTGTCCGTTCGCGTGTAAGTTGACTGGGCGTTGTAAATGTGGGTCACAAGACTCGCACCGGCTTCGATGGCTTCATCCACCTGCGCATCCGTCGCCATCGAGTGCCCAATCGCCGCCACGACCCCGGCTTCGCACAGCGTTCGAACCAGATCGATGCCCCCTTCGAGTTCGGGAGCAAGCGTCACAACTCGCACGAGGTCTGCGAACCGCTCGAGCCAGACTCCATACTCCGCCGGATCTGGATCCCTTAGCCACTCGGGTCTGTGAGCCCCCGGCTGTGCCGGGCTGTAATACGGTCCCTCCAGGTGAACCCCGAGCACCTGACCACAGGCTGTCGAGTCATAGCTCGCGAGCGCCTCCAACTGCGCGATTCTATCTTCCTCGGGCGCCGTATTGATCGCAGCCAGAACACTCGTCGTTCCATACCGAAACCCGGTCTCGAGTATCGTGTCGAAACCGGACGGGTCGCAGGAATCGAACGAAGCCCCACCTGCGCCGTTGATGTGAACATCCACGAATCCAGGAGCACAGATCTGACCTGCTGCGTCGATTGTGGGCATCCTGAGGTGCTCACTCGGGTCGACCACCCGTGAAATTTGACCTTCCTCGACGACCACAGTTCCCCGCTCCAGAATTCCACCGGATCGCAGGACCTGGCATCCAGTCAGTGCAAAATCTGCCATTTATTGCCTATTCACGCCTGCTGCTAGCAGTGCGACCCACCTGTTTGGACCGAGTAGGTCAATACTTTATCTTAANCCGTGTGCTGCGGGCTCAAACCATATCCCAAACGGATCTCTAAGTATCTCTCCAGACCCGCGTTGGCCTCTCGNCCGAGGACGAACACATCGAACGGTTCAGAAACGCAACCCCGGCGAGACCGCATGGATCCAACACGATGACAGTATCCAAAGCGGCTCTCCGTGCTTGCAACAACTAATGAGTGCGCACAAAAACCCAACCGAGAGCTTTAGGTACGGACCAAAGTTGCACCAAGGAAGACAATAGGACGAACTGGATCAAGTGGAATCACAGAAACTAGACTGCCTTATCGTCACCGCGACATCAAGTGAACAGACGCTTCTCAGAGACCGACTGGGTGGTCTCGAACGGACGACTCACGCTCATCGAACTACAATCTTCGGACAGATGTTCGGGCTGCGCGTCGCACTTGTTGAAGCCAGTATCGGCGCTGTAAACACAGCACAATCCCTGACAGCGTTCCTCGAGAACCACGAAGTCCAAACAGTCGTCCAGACAGGAATCGGCGGCGCCTTTCCCGGGTCAGGTCTCGGTGTCGGCGACCTTGCGATCGCCACGGAGGAGATCATCGGTGAATTCGGCGTGCTGGGAAAAGATGGGTGGACAGGGGGTGAAACGATCGGAATTCCTTTGCTCGACACGTCGCCGCCCACCTACAACCGGATAGAACTCGATGAGGAGAGCAGTTCCGCCGCGTACGACGCAGCGAGAGGCATCGCCAACTCCGAGGGACGTCAGATATCCAGCGGCCCGTTTCTGACGGTTCAGAACGTCACAGGCTCGGCCATACTCGCCACCGAGCTCGAAGACCGTTTTGGCGTAATATCCGAGAACATGGAAGGGGCTGCCGCTGCACAGGTATGTCTTCTCTACGGCACACCGTTTGTCGAGATCAGAGGAATAAGCAACATCGTAGAGGCTCGTAACCCGGCCTCTTGGGACATCCCTACAGCAACCGGCATTTCACAATCTGCGACTCTCGCGTATCTCGAGAGTCGTTCCTGAACAGCAGGGTATTCTCATGGCATTCACCCTCGGCTACTCGCCTTGTCCGAACGACACCTTNATATTCTACGGCTTGGTCCACGGGCGNATCGACGGCGCACCCGAATTCGAAGATGTCCTTGAGGACATCGAAACCCTTAATCGTCTGGCCGTCGACGCCAGGCTGGACACGACAAAGATTTCGTTCCACGCATTCGCGCACCTGCGCGAGACGTATTGCCTCCTCAGGTCAGGGGGTGCATTGGGACGTGGGTGTGGCCCTCTCGTCATTTCCAAAGAGCCGATAGCTCCAGATGATCTGTCAACCAAGCGCGTAGCCATCCCAGGCGAGCTTACCACGGCAGCCCTTCTGCTCAGACTCCACAGTCCCGACCTGTCCGACTTCATCGTAAAACCTTTCCACGAGATCATGCCAGCCTGTGCGGATGGCGAGGTTGATGCCGGCGTGATCATCCACGAGAGTCGCTTTACCTTCCCGGACTACGGACTAGACAAGGTGATCGATCTGGGCGAGTGGTGGGAAGAGTCGACCGGCCATCCGATCCCCCTTGGGGGCATCCTGGCCAAGCGCGATCTGGGCGCCGAAATGATCAGGCTGATTGACGCCTCGCTCAAGGCCAGCGTCGAGTACGCATACGACAACCCGGACTTGATCAAACCATATATCCGTGACCACGCGCAGGAGATGGACGAGGCTGTCATGCAACAGCATATCGACCTGTATGTGAACGAGTATTCGATCGACTATGGTGAAGATGGGGAAGCGGCTATCAAAGACCTGCTCGACCGCGCCGTCTGTGCTGGGATCGTTCCCGATTCAGAAGAATCGATATTCGTCGACTGATTTATGTCAGTGCTCTTGGTGATGGTCGTAATCGTCCGAGTGGTCATCATCGTGCGGACTCTGTTTGCAAGATCCCGGCCTCATCAGCCAAGAGCAGTTCGCGCCTTCCACCACGAGATTCAGAGTCCGCAAACATCGTTCGTAATAGGATGACGCCATACCGGATATCCGAATTACTGTCCCAAACCCGAATCTCCGTCTACTCGGGAAGCTTGAGCCCGAATTTCTTCGGGACGCTTACCGGTTCACTCACGGATCTCGATCGGTAGGCGAACCACTCATAATTAGGGTGTGGGCAGCCCCAGAACGGACCACGAATAGCACAAGTAGAGCGTNAAGACTAACACGTTGTGGATTTCGGACCCATTGTCGATAACCACCAAGTCAGTCCCATGCAAATTGGCAAACTCGTCAAGCGGATTTCCTCCGTCTTCGAGCAGCCGAGCTTTATACTCAGGAGCGACCACATCCCNCTCCCCTATCTTGCTTGTAGGTTTTCGCCAGCAGGGCTAAATTCGCCATCCACCTCGGGAAGCCGAGCGAGTGTGACGCCATTATCGCGGCACTAACACTTCGTTTGCAGAGAAACAACGACCCACAAGGAGTTATCATGTCCAAGCCCAAAATTGGATTCATCGGCCTCGGTATCATGGGCCGACCCATGTCCAAACACTTGATCAACGCAGGCTATGAACTCGTTGTCCACGACATCAACCGGGAAGCCGTTGCAGAACTAGTAGCAGCGGGAGCGGAGGAAGCCAGCGCGTGCGCTGAGGTCGCGGAAAAGAGCGACCTGATCATCACCATGGTCCCCGACTCACCGGATGTGGAAGCAGCAGCTCTCGGCGAGGGCGGAATCATCGAAGGCGTCAAGGAAGGTGCGATCTACGTCGACATGAGCACCATCGCACCGAGCGTAACGGTCAAAGTAGGCGAAGAGATGGCCAAGAAGGGCGTTCGATGCCTGGATGGGCCTGTAAGCGGCGGCGACGTGGGCGCCCAGAATGCTGCGCTGTCGATCATGGTCGGTGGCGATGAGGGGACCTTCAACGAAGTAACGCCAATCTTTGAAATTATGGGCAAATGCGTCCTCTGCGGTCCTCTGGGATCAGGTCAAATCGTCAAGGCTTGTAATCAGGTGCTCGTGGCGGTAACCATCGCCGGCGTCAGCGAAGCGATCACACTCGGCGCGAAAGCCGGAGTCGATCCGCAACGAATCGTCGATGTGCTTGGCGGCGGACTCGCTCGTTGCGGCATCCTCGAAAACCGAGGCGACCGAATGGTCCGTGGCGATTTTGATGCGGGATTCCGAATCCGACTTCACTTCAAGGACCTGAACATCATCATGAAGACAGGAACGGACTACGATGTTCCCCTCCCAGTCACCAGCGTCGTGCACGAGCTCTTCAACACCGCGATGGTCAAGGACCGCTCGGAGCTCGATCACTCAGGTCTCCTAACGGTGATCGAGGATATGGCCGGCATAGAGGCAAGGACCAAGGACAACTGAGCGAGGGTGAAGGGAGCGGAAGAACTATCATCACCCACTCCCCTGAGCCCCGCTTTCTCTTCCCAGACTCGCCTCGTCCAAAAGCAGGAGCCCTGATCAATACCAACTGATCAGGGCTCCTTCGTATGAAGTGCTCGACTTCATCACTCTGCACTCGCCTCTCATTCCGTATACCGAAGTACTTCTCCCATCTTTTTCCTACTCCCTTCCCTGATTTCCTCGGGGTAACCGGTATACATAAAACCGACGATGTACTCGTTCTCCTTGTCGATACCCAGCAACTCGTANGTCTCCTCCTCGAGTGTCACGGGGCCCGTCGTCCACTGCATCCCTACACCTTCCGCCCAGCCAGCAAGCGCAACGTTCTGCATCGCACAGCAAACGGCCGCGTAATCCTCACGATTCTTAGTATCGTCACCATCCTGAAGACACGAAACAGCCACGATCGTCGGCTTCAAATGAAACTTTTTGTAGCCTGCTTCGGCGATCGCCTGCTTCGCATTGTCATCGGCATTCGGAGCGGCTTTCGCACGCTGAATCTTAGCATACCGCTTAGCCAGCAACTCTTTGGTATCCGGTCCAATCACCACAAATCTCCACGGCTCGGTCAGGTGGTGATTCTGTGCCCACCTGCCGTATGAGAAAATCCGTTCAATTACCTCGTTCGGGACTGGGTCCGGTTTGAAGCTGAAGATTGAGCGGCGAGACTTGATGGCTTCGAGCACATCCATGCAGAAACCTCCGATAATTCGTCATGAGTAAACGACACGAATATATGGAGATCACCGCCAAAAGGGGAGCCTGCTGAATCTTTTATTTTTGAGTTATCCATATTGCATGCGAATTCGACTGCCATCAGACCAAACTCCACCAGATCCTTTGAAGGACCTGCACACGGAATCAAGCAGATGGGCGTTTTCGAGAGCGTGATCGATGTGCAACATCTGACGCACCGTGGCTATACACGCTGTTGTGAGAGTCTACACTTTGAACAGAAAGTGATGGATCTCCCCATCCTCGACGACGTGATCTTTCCCTTTCTGGGTAAGCTTACCTGCTTCCTTGACCTTCTGCTCACTTCCGAGCAAAACGAGGTCCGAGTAGCCCATCACTTCCGACCGGATGAATCCCCGCTCGATGTCTTTATGAATCGCCCGGCCGGCCTGTGGCGCCTTGGATCCGTTTCGAATCGTCCACGCACGGACCTCATCCTCCCCGACGGTGAAGAACGAAATCAATCCCAGTGTCTCGTAGCAGAGCAGCGTCAGGCGATCGATCGCCGGCGATGCGATACCGAGATCGTCCAGAAATGCAGCTCGTTCCTCATCATCCAGTTGAGATATCTCCTGTTCGACCTGCGCCGAGATGCTGATCCAGCGATACGCCTTTTGCTCGTACTGATCGGTCAGACCGGCGATCGTGGGGTCGTCAGCAAGCTCGCCNTCTCCAACGTTCATAACAACGACAACCGGTTTCCGTGTCAGGAAAGGGTAACTTCCGATGATACGTTCGTCTTCCTCCTCCAGACCGAAAGACACGAGGGGACTACCCTCTTCGAGATGATCCTTCATTCGGGTCAGGAGATCGCGTTCCTTCTCCGCCACGGCCGGATCGATCTTACGACCTGTCTCTTTCTCGATCCGTTCGAGACGTTTCTCGATGAAGATGAGGTCGCCGAGCTGTAGCTCCTCNGAAAAGGTATTNATGTCACGTTCAGCACTCACATCACCNTCGACATGAAACACGGTATCGTCCTTNAANACACGGGCNACNTAGCAGATCACATCGACACGTTCGAGATGCTGGAACAGTTCCCTGTTCCGCTCAGCCTGAGTGTCCAAATCGGGCAGCATCACAAAGTCGATTTGCGCAGGCGTTCGCTTCTTTGGAGAGTACATCTCCACCAGCTTTTCGAACCTCTCGTCCCTCACGTCTGCCAGTCCAGGCAGTGGCCGGTCCATTCCAGGAGATTGCCCGGTCAGCAGTTCGAACAGTGTTTTCTTCCCCACCTTTGGCAGCCCAACCAACCCAAGCTTCATGTTCTTCCTTTCCTATTCGCCTATCTACTAATCCCTACTCACCCGTGAACGAAGTCAGTAATATACAAGAGTAAGTGAACTCTTTGACGCCCTTGAGGATACGACATGAACCAAGGAATTCTCGGCAAGTCCGGTATCGCGACCTCCAGACTGTGTTTTGGTACAGGAACGAACGGCTGGGGCGGTCGTTCAAACCAGACGGACCTCGGACTTGAGAACTTGATCGACCTTCTAGTATATGCACACGACAAGGGTGTCTCGTTCTGGGATTCGGCAGACCAATATGGCAGTCACCCTCACGTCGGTCGTGCGGCAAAGGTCGTCGGCCGGGAGAACGTCACCATCACATCGAAAACATCATCACGCGACTACGATGATGTGACAGCCGACATCGATCGATTTCTAGTCGAGCTGGATACCGATTGTGTGGACATCGTGCTGCTGCACTGTCTGGTAAAGGATGATTGGCCTAAGAAGTTTCGAGGAGCCATGGACGCGCTGAGCGACGCCAAGCAAGCCGGTAAAATCAGGTCGCATGGTGTCTCGTGCCACGACTACGGAGCCTTTGTCGAAGCTTCGCGCACCGATTGGGTCGAGGTTGTGCTCGCCCGAATCAACTACGGAGGCTACAACATGGACGGCACCCCAGACGAGATCATCCAGGTGCTTGAGGATATGGATGCCATGAACATCGGCGTCTACGGGATGAAGGTCGTTGGAGCCGGCAAGCTCAATCACAACGTCCGAAACGCCATCCAGTACGTTCTCGACCTTCCTGCGATTGATTCGATAACCGTTGGGATGACATCAAAACAGCAAGTCGACAAAAACGTAGGCTGGGTCGAGGAACACGCAGGGGCACTGGCCTAGTTGGAGGCAGTTACCCTCTCCAGCTGCGATCACCGGCGCAGTCGAAAAACCCCAATCTCAACACGGCCAAAAGCAAGATGGGCAAACCGCCCGGCTTGAGATTCCGCAACAAAAAAAGCCAAGTCAACTCTTGACTCGGCTCAGGGTGACTTGGCCATCTGATTTCCTACCCGCTAACAGCTGCCACTCTATTCACTTTCTTCTTCCATCCGATCGATCTGGTCTCGAAGCTGTCCCGCATCCTCATAACGCTCTTCCTTGATCGCCTGATCCATCTGCTGCTTAAGGAACGTGACTCGTGCCACGGCTTCCCCGGGTCGCTCTTCTTCGATCTCTTCTTCATCGATCGTCGATGTGTCGATCAGGTCGCGAACCGCTTCTTCGAGGTCGGCTTCGTCCACAGGAAAAATATCGATATCCAGGCCAAGGTCGAGACCGTCGTCGTCCATCTTCTCGAAGTACGAGATTCCGGTCTTGCCTGTCTTGACTCGGCCACCCGCGATGTTTAGAACTTCCTCTTCGATAAAGACCGGTGCGTCATACTTCAGCGCGAGTGCAATGCTGTCGCTTGGTCGCGCATCGATCCGGATTTCGCGTTCGTTGCATTTAAGGATCAGTTCAGCGTAGAAGATCTCATCTTTGAGGTCGACGATGTTGATCCGCTTGACCGTTGCATCGAACCGATCGAGGATCGTCTTCAGAAGGTCGTGCGTCAACGGCCTGACCATCTGCTTGTCGGCGAGCTCGACGGAAATCGCAATCGCCTCCGCGTCGCCGATCAGGATCGGCAACATCGTGTCATCTTCAACGCTCTGAAGCCAGACCATTCTCTGATTGTTCTGGTCGGTCAGATTAACAATTTTCATTTCTACCATGGTTGGACCTCGGAACTTGCTTCTAACAACCGAGTTGAGGGAGGCGAGCCATATCGCTACAACTGGCGCCTATGCTGATCGTCCAAATCGATGTTACCTTCTGTCGAAAGGCGAGATAATTTTAGGCCATTGTTTTTCGTAAATCCAGAGTAAACTTAAAGATACGCAAGGTCTTGTATTTGACGACCCCGGCACCACGACATAGATTGGCAATCCCTGTCAAGGGCCTTGGTCATTGACCACGCCGAATACCTGGAATGTACAAGATGAAGCTATCCTTATCTGTACGCGTCGCTGAAAGCTTCAGCAACAAGCGAGAAGTACGGATACCGCTGGATGAGCTAGCCTCGATCGCGCGCGAAGCAGGCTACGACGCGCTATGTTTACGTGCATCGATGCTCGGTATCCACGACTCGCAGGAGAAAATTGCCCACGTTCGAGAAACGCTAACGCAGAATCAGCTTGACGTCTCTATGGTCACGGGTGACTTCTCCATTCCCGAGAACGGACAGGAAGGAGCGGGATGCCTTAGAAATATAACCCCCTACCTAGATCTCGCGGAGGCGGTCGGAGCAGACCTGATCCGGATTTGCATGAAGAAGGAGGAGGACATCGAGTGGGCGGCACGCGCGACCGATGAGGCAGCAGAGCGATCGATTCGGCTTGCACACCAGTCACACACGCAGAGCCTGTTCGAAACAGTCGAGGAGACAGTCGAGAACGTGGGGAGAGTTGGTCGACCGAACTTCGGGATCATCTACGAGCCTGCGAATCTTGCCCTATGCGGGCAGGACTATGGACGCGATACCCTCGAAGCCTTCAAGAGCTTCCTGTTCAATGTGTATCTTCAGAATCACGTCCCCGAGACCGACGGACCTCGGCCCATGACAACTTGGGTAAACGGACCCATCACGTCCCGTATCTACCCTCTCGACTCGGGACAGGGTCTAGACTTTGCAAGCGTTTTTTCCGGGTTGAAGCAGGTCGGATACACAGGTTACGCCACCGTGCACCACGCCTTTGACGGCGATCTCGAACCCCAAGAAGCCGCATCTCGTTCAGCGGCCTTTCTGCGCAACTTGATGTGATCGGAGACAGACCGTGGACCTGACCGACATCCTAAACGCCTTCGAGTCAAGCGGCATCCAGAGGATCCGGCTCGGCACCTTCGACATCGACGGAATCCTGCGCGGAAAGTACGTGTCCCGCGACAAGTTCGAATCGGCCGTTAGCTCCGGGATGAGCTTCTGCGACGTTCTGTTCGGCTGGGACATGAACGACGATCTGTATGATCGCGAAAGTCTGACGGGTTGGAGCACCGGCTACCCTGATGCCCTCGTCAAGATCGACCTCGACACCTTCCGTGTCGTGCCGTGGGAACCGAACACAGCGTTTTTCTTGATAGACATGTACGACCGGGATGGAAATCCGTATCCGCTGTCCCCACGGCACTTATTCTCTCGCCTAGTCGACCGCGCCAGCAAACTCGGATATACCTTCCGGGCGGCAGCCGAGTATGAATATTTCTTCTTCAGAGAGTCAAGTCACTCGATCTACGAGAAAGGCTTCAGGAACCTGACACCGCTCTCTCCGGGTATGTTCGGCTACAGCGCCGTCCGAGCCTCGACATACAGCGACCTCGTCCACGACATAATCGAATCGATGGAAGCCTTCGGCGTCACGATCGAGGGCATCCATACCGAAACGGGTCCGGGTGTCTATGAGAGCTCGATTCAATACAGCGATGGTGTTTCAGCTGCAGATCGAGGGGCGTTATTCAAAAACGGAGTCAAGGAGCTGTCTCCGAGACACGAGTTAATCCCCACGTTCATGGCAAAGTGGAACGCCGACCTTCCAGGATGCAGTGGCCACATCCATCAGAGCCTGATCGACGAAAACGGCACCAACCTCTTTGCGTCCGAATCAGAGCCCATTTCGGGCCTAGCAAACGCCTACCTAGCCGGACTGCTGGAACTAATGCCAGCCATGACAGCCCTGTTCTGCCCGAACATAAACTCCTACAAGCGAGCCGTTACTGGTGTCTGGTCTCCCGTCAATGTCTCTTGGGGTGTCGAGAACAGGACGACGGCGGTCCGGGCTATCCCAGGCAACAGCACGACAGCAACAAGGCTTGAGTGCCGACTCCCGGGAGCCGACGCGAACCCATATCTGGTCATGGCCGCATGTCTTGCGGCAGGTCTGCACGGTATCGAAAAAGGGCTCGAGGCTCCCGTCGCTGTCGAGGGCAACGCATACGAGACCGACGGTCTGACTGAACTTCCACCGAACCTCTCAGATGCAACGCGCCTGATGAAGAGCACCCAGACCGTCCGTGAGTACTTCGGCGACGTCTTTGTCGAGCACTATGCCATGACACGAGAGTATGAGGTTCGTCGATATGAGAAGGCCGTCACGGACTGGGAGCTCAACCGCTACTTCGAAGTCATCTAATTACGAGTCACTGTGATGCCGACCTTCTCATACCCGAATCGCATCGTCTTTGGGCCAGATGCAATCAGCCAGCTTCCCGAGTTGCTGCGCGAACTTTCTGCAAGTCGTGTCCTGCTCATATCGGACAAGGGTCTTGTGGACGCAGGGCTGGTCGACCGTGCGCAAAAGCAGATCGACACAGTCGCTGAAACAGTCCTATTCACTGATGTCGAGCCGAACCCGACGGAGGCTTGCGTCGATGCAGGTGCGGATCTACTGAAAGATAGTGGCTGCGAAGTCGTGATCGGAATGGGTGGCGGAAGTGCGATGGATGCCGCGAAAGCTGCAGCACTGAGACTGAACCATCGAGCGGACTTCACAGAATACGAGATTCAAATCGGTGGAGACCGGAACATGACCGAGCAGGTTCCGCCGGTCATTGCAATCCCCACCACCTCCGGGACAGGCAGTGAAGTCGGTCGCAGCTCAGTGGTGACGCTCAGGGAGGAAAATCGGAAAGCCGTGATCTGTGGGCCAAAGCTGTTGCCCACCGTAGCGGTATGCGATCCGGAACTAACGATCGGATTGCCGCCACACATCACGGCCGCTACGGGCATGGATGCCCTGACACACAGTATCGAGGCGTATCTGTCGACGGCATACCACCCGATCTGCGACGCCGTGGCGCTTGGTGGAATCCGGTTGGCTGCTCAGAATCTGGAGACCGCAGTCAGGAAAGGAGATGACATTGAAGCGCGATCGAACATGATGCTCGCTTCGAGTATGGGGGCAATTGCTTTTCAGAAGGACCTCGGGGTCGCGCACTCGCTGGCCCACCCGCTATCAACTATCGCAGGCGTCCCCCATGGACTCGCGAACGCCGTCGTCCTCGCTCACGTCCTGACCTTCAACAAGCCTTCTGCGATCGACAGACTCGGCGACATCGCACAGGCCATGGGCTGCTTGATAGAAGATCTCTCGCCTGAGGAGAAGGCCGCCGCCGCCGTCGACGCCGTCACCGACCTCACATCCCGAATCGACATTCCCAGATCACTCGCAGCGGTCGGCGTAACCGAGTCCCAAATCCCAGAAATGGTCCAACAAGCTCTCGCTGACCCGAACCACGCCACCAACCCCCGCCCCTGTGCCGAATCCGACCTCGAGCACCTCTACAGGTCCGCCCTGTGATTTCAGCGGGTTTTGAGTTTTACGCACCCTCGTTTAGTTCCTCGGCGTCAAAGTCAGAAACACCGGGCTCCCAGGCGATACACTAACTTCCAGCAGAAGCGGATCCTCCGCCCGCAATTCTAGAGTTTCGACAACTTGCGTCCGCCTTAAACCGACGACCGACCGTACATACTCGTACGTCCTTCCCCACCGCATCCCGCTAACGAAGATGTTGGCAGTCGACATCCGTTTCGCCCACAGAAGAATCCGCACATCGTCTTCCTGTAGCGTAGCGACCCCACTCAGCTCACCTTTCGGATCGAACATTATCGGTATCTCGACCGGTCCAAGATGCTCATACGCCTGCATCGCAGCCAATCCCCAGGTCAGTCCCTCCAGTTCAGCGAAGGACGCTTCCAGGTTCGCCTTTGTCAGACCGTACAGAAAGGACAGCGTGACCGCAGGCGCATCCGGACGATCGTCCATCGCCCAACCGGACACTATTGCGGCTGGTCGTTCTCTAAAATCGATTCGGTCCAGCAACACCTCTACGCGCGAAAAGCTATCCTCGGCCTCTTCACCGGTCTGCGCTTTCACACGCCAGCTCACAAAGGACAAGGGCAGGTTTCGATCGCTGCAGCGCCGCATCAACGGGGATAGAACATTTGTGCCGAGTGCCGTACCCGGACCACCAACCGACGCTTTGTGATACCCTTGGTAGGCAGCCCAGACACCCGCCTCATACAGATCAAGGTATCTGTCAACGGACTGGGTGGGATCCGCAAGGATCTCGAAACGATCGACACGTTCGGCGGTCCGCCGAACCGTATCTTCGATCCGTTTACACCACGTCTCTTGACTCTTCGGGGCCGCCGCAGTGGGCAGCGGCAAGAAAACGCGCGCGCCCTGGCTTCGGACGCTGTCGATCGTTCGCTCCAGCGCCACCCACCCGGGTCCTCCCCCACCGATCTTCTCCCGCCAGGCGGTCACGACCAGCGAAGGATCAATTCGCACCCAACTGAGGCCTTCGAGAGGGAGCGTATCCGTGCCGTGGCGGATTCCTCGCCAAGAGGCAGGAATCAGACCGATTCCTTTTCGGCTCTCGACAAGCACCTCGACATCACGCGCTACTGAAATACTCGAACTCAGGAACAGCAGTATCAGAACTGCGAAGATGAATTGGGGGCTAAACAAAGGAAAGATCCGCTTGGTGTCCGTCTTCGAGGAAGGCTGTCATCAGGCGAACCGCGCCCTGCACATCACGCTTGTTCACCAGTTCAACAGAGGTGTGGATATATCGAGTCGGAATCGAGATGGTGATCACAGGAACACCGGCTCGAATGCGCTGCATCGCACCGGCGTCGGTTCCTCCGCGAGGCAGGATCTCCATCTGATGCTTGATCTTGCGTCGAGACGCTAGCACCTTCGCATGCTTAACCAGACCCGCGTGTGAGATCGCGGACGAATCGAGCAGCTTGATCGCAACACCGTCTCCAAGACGTGTCACCTTTTCGTGTTCGGGCACACCAGGGATATCAGCAGCAATCGTTGTATCAATCGCGACGCCCACATCAGGTTCGACACCAAACGCGCTCACCGTAGCCCCGCGAAGCCCAATCTCCTCCTGCGTCGTCGCGACGGCGTAGGTGTCGAAACCGAAGGACTTTGCAACCTTCATTCCCTCGATCATCACGTAGAGTGCAACCCGATTGTCGAGCGCCTTGCAGGAATACCCATTTCCGATCTCGGCAAAGTCCCGTTGAAGCGTAACCATCGTCCCGATCTCGACATCGCGCTTCACGCGGCTAACCGAGAGATGGAGATCCACGACAAAATCCGTCACAGTCAGCTTCTTTGCACGATCGGCCTCTGTCTGGATGTGCGGGGGTTTTACCCCAGGATACAGAAGCCCCGTGAGGTCTCCTCGCTTGCCGGCCACCGTCACACGCTGGGCTACCATGTTCCTTGGGTCGTGTCCACCAAGCGGAACGAGACGAAGCAGCCCAGTCTCCTCGATGTGCGAGACGACGAATCCGATCTCATCCATGTGGGCGGCGATCATCAGCTTCTTCGGATTCTTGCCCTTCGTCGCCGCCTTACGAAAGATCAAGTTCCCAAGCCCGTCGATACGAAACTCGTCCGCAACCTGATTTAGCTGCTCTGTAACCAGTTCCCTGAGTCGGCCTTCCTGTCCGGGGATCCCCGAACTCTCACACAGTGCCCTTAGCAGTTCCACAAGAGGTCCTCATTCTGAATGACATGCGGTCAGTTCGTGGCCCACCCCACCCCGCACATTGAAGCGACCGATGATCGTCATTTCTCTCGGAGAACAGGCAGTGACGAGATCATCGAGGATCTTATTCGTAACGCCTTCGAAGAAAATACCCATGCTGCGGTATGCCTGGAAGTAGAGCTTAAGCGAACGAAGCTCCACGCAGCGATCACGCGGAATATATCGCACGACGATCGTTGCAAAGTCGGGTTGCCCTGTCAACGGGCACAGTGAGGTGAACTCGGGACACGTGAACTCGATCTTGAACGGCCGATCCGGTCGCGGGTTCTCGAACGTTTCGAGCAGGGTTTCAGGTTTCGGGTCAGTCACTGGTGGCCCTCGCTTTCACGACAGTACTGATCCCGCCTCGGACTGTGAATCGAGCAGTCACGGTCATCTCTTTCGGAGCCGAGACCGACACGAGGTCATCCAGCAACCTATTTGTCACCGNTTCGAAGTAGTANGCCTCTTNCCTGTACATCCGCAGATACTCCTTCAGNGACATCATCTCGATACAGGTTTCTGCNGGCGAGTAGTCNATNTCTATCGTCGCAAAACACGGTTGCTTCGTGAGTGAATAAAGGAAAGTGAACTCCTCCGTCGAGTGCGAGATCGTGTAGTCGCGATCCCGGTCCGGGTTNTCCACGGTCTTAAGAATGTCGGTACGGTCTGCTGCCACTGTCACTCCAAGGGAATCAGGCTCGCGCCCATCGGTCTCGGATTTTTCGGNCGATCGGGCNANTTGGAATACGAAGNGTACTCGATATNTAGGTGAGGTGTAACTACGTCTACATGCCCCCGATGACGTGAGTCNAGAAGGGATTCAANNGCACCNGAAACGAGGAGCGTTCTTTCCACCGGATACGCCGGACAGCCAGTTAGAAACATGCGCTGAATGTTCAGGCTGAGATAGCTGAAGTGCGGGTGTGGCGTATCGTGCAGGTAGGTCTCCATAGCGTCNACGTCTTCGCCTCGTCGGGCCGCAAACCCCCANCCCTTGGTGAATCCATTNAGAATGAACGTCGCGGATTTCAGACCGTCNTGGTAGGTCATCAGGAAAACAGCTGGATTTTCGCAGTGATCTTCTGGCCTTCCTTTTTCCCGAACCTCCATCGCCCCCACCGCTGCATCCANAAGACGACGATCATAGAATCCTTCATCTCCTCCACGCCAAACCGCCTCCCCCTCAAGACAGCGGACAGATACGATGCCCNTCTCTCGTGTCGCGCGCCGTTCAACCATGCACTGAAGCAACTCCAGTGCGTGGAACCCGTAAGCGTCGAGGTTCGAGTAAGCAACGCTGACCGCTTCATCGATCGGTGTCGGAGGGTCGTATTCGAGCCACGGCCTCCTGTAGGAAACGGGGACCGATGACCCCGCCATGAACGGAATATCCAGATCGCGCGCACGGGCGACCATCCACCGAGCATCGTGCCAGTTGTAGGACAGATGCTTGTCNCTGAACACGGGCACCGAACGCCCCGACGTCGCNATGACCGCACAAATTTGCTCGAAGAAGTACTTTCGCGGATACAGGTGCTGCCCCTTCTCGTTCCAGGCATAGTCACCGTGCTCTCCAATGAGNAGCACGCCATCCACAGCAAGGCTGTCTCCACCTAGAGTCAACGCCTGAGGGATACTCTTATAGATTGGGACATCGTGCGACCTTGCGATNCCAACTCCGATGTCAAGCTCGTGTATCTGATCGAGATACATCGACACGATATCGACTTCAGGCGGGATCAGNCCGTCATCGGTCGGAAANCCTTTCAGAAACTTTGTCACTATCACATCGGCGTGCGACNTCGGAAAGTAGGTCGTCACTATTGCTGCAATCTTCGGTCGGCCCATAGACTATGCCTTGCGCCCCCCGACNGTCAGCGCGAGCTTCAAGNTTTCCNCGGTCACCANATGGATATCTTCNTCCGTNTAGCCCATTGTCCTCAATTTTCNCGAGGGAAATTTCAAGTATGAAGTCATCGAATCTGAACTTCTGCTCTATCTGCGGACAATACCAACCGGTATCGCGCGAAAGATGAAACGGGATCAGCAGCCCACATTTTAGCATCCCGGTGAAGTATGTGATATTCCGATTCAGCTGTTACTCGCCCGGACCCACCCAAAGAACACGATCTAGACACCCGGTCGGGCCTAACTAGAAAATATCCGAACCGGGCTCGTCGTACGCAATCTCTAACCGTGAATCTGCGGCGCGGCTTGTTCTTTGTCGGTCGCCACGTATAATTACGAGGCACATTTGACCAGAACTGAGACACCATGCCTGCCTACAAACGATATCAGAGGGAAGCCGCGAAGGTCCTCGCCGACATAAGGGCCAGCGGTCTATACAAAAACGAGAAGCAGATCAGGTCACCGCAAGGTACNACGATCGAGACCGATGCCGGTGACAACCTTAACTTCTGTGCCAACAACTACCTTGGACTCGCGAATCACCCTGAGATCCTAGCCGCAGCACACGAGGGGCTCGATCGGCACGGGTATGGGTTGGCATCTGTGCGTTTCATCTGTGGCACACAGGCCCTGCACAAACAGCTGGAGATTCGAATCTCGAGCTTTCTGGGTACGGATGACACCATTCTCTACACTTCCTGTTTCGATGCGAATGGAGGACTGTTCGAGACATTGCTCGGACCCCAGGACGCAATCCTGAGCGATGGCCTCAACCACGCCAGCATCATCGATGGNGTCCGTCTCTGTAAGGCGCAGAGACAGGTGTATACGAGCGGTGACACGGACGACTTGGAAGCAAAGCTGCAAGCCACACAAAATGCACGATTTCGCGTGATTGCTACAGACGGTGTCTTCAGCATGAACGGAGATCTCGCGCCGCTCGACCGAATCTGTGATCTCGCAGACCGATACGATGCGTTGGTAATGGTCGATGACTCGCACGCGACTGGATTCATCGGGGAGACGGGGCGCGGAACGCCCCAGCACTTCGGCGTCCAAGACCGGATCGACATCATCACGAGCACGCTCGGGAAGGCGCTCGGAGGTGCATCAGGCGGGTTCACTACAGGTAGGAAGGAGATCATNGAACTNCTCCGACAACGTTCCCGTCCNTATCTGTTCTCGAANACGATCCCGCCACCTGTTGCAGCCGGAGCGATCAAGGCGATCGATCTCGTCGAGTCGANGCCACAGCTTGTCNCCACTCTGCAGGAGAACACGNGCTACTTCCGGTCCNAGATGACCTCGCGAGGTTTCGGGATCAAAGAGGGCATCCATCCNATCGTTNCNATCATGACCGGTGCCGAGGAGCGAACTGNAGAGATGGCCAAGCTGGTCAACGATCAGGGCATNTTCGTTGTCGGGTTCAGCTTCCCTGTCGTCCCCAAGGGACAGGCACGGATCCGCGTACAGATCTCCGCGGCTCACACCCGTGAACAGCTCGATCGGGCAATCGGGACGTTCGAGGAAACGGCACGGCAGGTCGGCGTCCTTTAAGGAGGAACCATGTCTCAGGATCTCACAGACAGGACAGCGCTGATCACGGGAGGTGGTCAGNGGATGGGTCTGGCTGTCGCAAGAATGTTCGCTAAACTNGGTGCCAACATTGTNATCAANGATGTTCATGGTGATCGCGCCAAAATGGCAGCAGAATCATTATCTGACCTCACGGATGATANCGTAGGTCTTCCGGGAGACATCACATCCAAGTCTGATGTCGATGCCNTAGTCGCTGCGGCCGTTCAGAGGTTCGGGGGNCTTCACATCCTGATCAATAACGCGGGCATCTTATACCCCACTCCGGTCGAAGATATTCTCGAGGAAGAATGGGACCGCGTCATCAAGGTCAACCTGAAGGGCACCTTTCTCTGCGCACAAGCCTGTCTCAGACCAATGAAGAAAGCCGGATGGGGACGGATCGTGAACTTCTCTTCAACAGCGGGCAAGAACGTTAGCACGGTTGGCGGCGCTCATTACACAGCCTCGAAGGCAGGCGTGCTCGGGTTCACGCGGCATCTTGCGAAGGAGGTAGCATCTTATGGCATCACAGTCAACGCAGTCTGCCCGGGCTTGATTGACACCGAAATGGTCCGAGCGACCATCGACGATGACCGTGCAAAAGCCTATGCAGACAGTTTTCCGGTCCAACGTCTCGGTCAACCGAGTGAAGTCGCCGATCTCGTGTCCTTTCTCGTGTCGAACGCTGCCGCGTATATTACGGGCGCAGCAATCGACATCAACGGTGGAGACCTGATGGTGTAATGCGCAANGTAATTGTCGATGACCCGNAGTGATACCCAACTGTTCGCCGAAGGACTGAGCACAGCGTTCGTGTCTGAACTGAAGACACGGATAGAGTCNCATGTCCTNCCGGGCGCAGAGGAATACTTCGCCCCTGGAGGGACGGCCTACTCGCAGAACTCACCCGACCTCAAGCGCGCTGAAATGGCTGTCAACTATTTCGACTACCAGCCTTGCTCTGTTTCCGTGCTCGCCATCCTCGCATCTCGCGGTGATCGCCGGGCAGAGATGCTCGTACGCCGGATCTTCGACAACGCCAACTATTACCTTGACGAGTGGCGATCGCGTGAAGGTATCGCTACTTCGCTCCGTCGATCCCAACTCCACCTCGTCCTCGCATACGAAACTCTCCACGAACCTGTGGGTCGGGAGACGGCTCAAAGGTGGCGTGCTCTGATCCTGCGGTCTGCCCAGGACATGCTCGATCACTTCAACCATTTTCAGGAGCTCTGTCCCTCCCTGGACAACAGAGCCTTCAACACGGGGATCAACCACGTCGCGATCGCTGCCGAAGGGATATGGCGAACCGGGCACGTCTTTGGAGAATCTGAGCTCTGCGACAAGGCCGGCGGCTTCATCGACCGGCTCGTCGACTACGGTCACGAGGACGGCTACTTTGAGGAACACACNAACGACGAGCGTGAAGGTGGTCCTAGCCTGGTCTATACCCCTTTGACTGCCGGCTGCGCCTACATCGTCCAGAAATGGCGCGCCAAGGCTAATCCTGATCGCTTTGCCGCCTGCGGCGCCCTCTTCAGAAACTTCTGTGACGGCCGCTTCCTTGCAATGCCCTTTGCCGATGAAAGAGCAAACCCACAAGGCCTAGGACCCTATGGCATAGCGCTCCACGCCCTTTCGGCCAAGGGACGGGGCTTCCTTAGAAAGGCACTTGACCCGGAGACGAGCCCGGAAACCACGTCTGGCGGAAGGCTCGAGTATCTGTCGAGACTCTACTTCGAGATCGAACAGTCCGAAACCGGACCTGGAGAAACACCAGAACCATGTGAGACCGGCAACTTCAGGATCGGATTGCCCATTGGCGTGAGGCGATCAGGGCGTTGGCATGCCGGAGTTTCAGGCCTGCGTGCTCTAAATAGGGTCATCTCTCCNGACGGCGACTACGCGCTCGACAGACAGACCCTCGTTTTTCTCTCGCACAACGAAGCGGGTACGGTGATCTCAGGTATCAAGTCGAAGCGAAACCCGGACTGGTCGACGCTGCGTATCGGCGACGATGCNTACCCCGTTCGCACGGGTGANCTCTCGAATGACATGACCGTCAGGGTTCACTANGNCGGTTTCTCTGCCGATCTGGCTTGGGATCTAGGGGAAGAAGCTCGTCTAAAGATCGAGGCACACGGCGATGAGGAGATCACNGCCCAGCTCGTCCTAGAGATTCAGCAGGAATGTGAAGTGGCACTGAATGGTCACGAGATCGACCTAACAGACAAACCATATAGGAAGGCAGATATCCAGCGAATCGCGACGCCAAACTGGGAAGTCACGTCTGAGTGCGCAGGTGAATTTGACTGGTTTGTAGCTCCGTTTAACCCGTACTCGGAGGGCAACAGGAGTAATCCCGAAACGCGCCGGCCTGTCTACAAGGTCAAGTTCAAGGGAGCTACAACCTTCACTTTCNCAGCCCTTNGCTGAGCTGAAAAATTTCGNCTTGCNTCCCACAACTGAGGGAAGCGNCAGCTCAAGACTGGGATCTCTTCTCTAAATCAAGAAGAAGGCCTCTGTCNAATACCTCGAANGTTGGGACGAAGGCTTGCAGAGATGCCTTCACGACTAGGGCTGCAAACCAAGNAAATTCAAGATCGTGACGATCCAGGGACAGGACATAGGTCTGCTAGGCGTCCGTGTCGAAGGCGGCAACTAATATATGCATCCTGCCTATTCACCAGAACNGAGGCTACGAGACGCAGTTGATACAGGAGGCTTCCTCGAAGTCCAAACGAACAGGAAGATCCGTGAAACTTCAGGTCCTCGAGATCAATCCGGCGCGTAGCTTTATGAGAGACTCGCTTTTGTCGTCACTTGAAGAAACGGGCCCCATCACGTGATGGGGCGTTCAAACTCCTCTCGCATACACACGGAACACCCATGAACCGACCGAACGTCGTCTTTCTTCACTCGCACAACACCGGCACATTCGTCCAGCCTTACGGTCACGCAGTCCCCACTCCGAACCTTCAGAAGCTCGCTGAACAGGGCGTCACCTTCCGCAAAGCTTTTGCCACTGCTCCAACCTGCTCTCCCAGCCGGGCAAGCTTCCTGTCCGGCATGTATCCTCACTCCGCCGGCATGCTGGGCCTCGCNCATCGTGGGTTCAGCATGAACGATCCTGCCCAGCACATCGTGAACGTCCTGAAAACGAACGGATACATCACGGCCCTTTCCGGTGTCGAGCATNCGTTTCNTGACCTGTCCACGGTAGGCTACGACAGAGTCGTCTCGTCTCTCGACACCAACTACCAGGACACGATCGATCAGCCCGACGAAGCAGAGGGTGCCGAGGCCTTCCTTTCCGAGAAGCACGANCGCCCATTCTTCNTGTCTGTAGGTCTAAACGAAACGCATCGCCCCTTCCCCAAGGCTGACCCGGAAACNNACCCGTCAGAAGACGCTCGATACTCNATCGCTCCGTCACCGCTTCCGGACACGCCTGAAACAAGAGAGGACACCGCAGACTACAAGGCCGCCGCTCGGATCATGGACGAGAAGTATGGGCGGGTCCTGCGGGCACTAGACGAACATGGGCTGCAAGACAACACGCTTGTCTTCTGTTTTGCTGACCACGGGCTTCAGTTTCCTAGAAACATGTGCAACCTGACCGATCANGGATCACAAGTCTACTTGATCGCGAGGGGCCCNGGCGGGTTCACGGGTGGAAAGGTAGTCGACGCGCTCGTCAGCCTAATCGACCTTGTGCCGACCGTCTATGAGTTGGCGGGTATCGGGTGTCCCGACTTTGTTGATGGAACATCGCTGACCCCGCTGATAAACGGGACCNAAGGCCTTCACGATCACGTCTTCTGTGAGGTCAACTACCACGCTGCGTATGAGCCAATGCGATCGGTCAGGACGGAGCGATACAAGTATATCCGGCGTTACGACGGACGCGAACAGCACGTCCTTCCGAATACGGACGACACCCTTTCAAAGGCCTTCATCTTAAACAAAGGCTGGGAAGAGATCGAGAGGGAGCAGGAGATGCTGTATGATCTTATGTTCGACCCACACGAAGCCAACAACCTCGCGGGGAGCGACACCTACACTGAAATCCTTACAGAAATGCAACGAAAACTCGAGAGCTGGATGGGGGAAACCAACGATCCGCTGTTGAATTCAGGCACCNTCTATGCCCCTTCAGGGTCTAGGGTGAACAACCCCGATGGTCGGTCNCCTAACGAGGAACCTCACGTGGTGCCATAGGTTATTGCGCTCTNGGAACGACTTAGTTCCCATCAGAGCAGANNTACACTTTGACTCAATTTCAGGGCACGTCCGGCATCATTTTCACGACAACTGATCACTCGGCTTTCTGAGGAAATCATGCCGAAAANCAACANCAAGCGCCTCACCCGGCTTGCGCGAGGGCAACAAATAAGAGAGGTCGGCCTCGTGTTCAATAGAGCGTCCCTGAAGCTCCGGATCATCGAAGCGCTGAAGCACGATGTTACTAGATTGTCTGCCAGAAACTATGAAACCCGTCCGTAAGCGTACGGTAATAGAGATCCACTCCCCACAGGAGGGTCGATTGAGTTCGTGACCGACCCATCCCAAAAATCCTCCCGGTTTACTGGAACCTTCCAGCCTCTAAACATCCCCGACTATCGCCGTCTCCTTGCCTCGAACACCCTCTGGTGGCAAGCCATGTGGATGGAGATGATCGTCGTGGGCTGGCTGGTCCTCGAACTCACCGACTCGCCCTTCCAGATCGCCCTAGTTGGGTTCTATCGCTCTATCCCCCTCCTGATCTGGGGGTTCATATCCGGTCCGGCCATCGATCATCTGGGCCGGCGCCGTATCATGTTGATCAGCCAGTCGATCAACTTCGGCACTTCGTCAGTCATCGCCGTCCTGCTGTGGACAGACAACCTTGCTTTCTGGCACCTATGTCTGGCCGCCTTCCTAATGGGAACGNCGTGGTCCTTCGACTGGCCCGCTCGACGCAGCTACCTTCCCGATCTCGTCGGCAAGACTCGAACGGTCGACGCNATGATACTCGAGAACGCGACATCGATCGTCTCTCGGATCGCCGGGCCATTTCTCGGAGGGAGGCTCATCCACGACCTGGGGCCTGCCGGGACTTACGTGGTGCTCGCGTGCCTCTCTGGGGTCGCCCTGCTAGTCNTGACACGACTGTCTAGGCTACCGATCCAGCAACCCGCGTCTCAAGGTAACCCATTCAAGGCGGTGCTCGAGGGGCTACGATACGTCCGTCACAACGAACCGATCTTCGGCAGCTTCCTGATTACCATCTTCATGAACTACCTCACGTTTTCCTACATGACGCTTCTACCCGTCTTCGCCCGCGACATCCTTGATCAAGGCCCAGTCGGTCTCGGATACCTAGGCATGGGAAACGGCATCGGCGCCGTGATCGGAATGATTGTCATCAATACCCTGAGAGGACGGGTGCCGAATGGTCTGATGTTCGGTGTCGGAGCCGTGGTCCAGTCGATCTCGCTCTTCGCCTTCTCACACTCCACGAGCTTCTGGCTGTCTTTCGGACTCCTCGTCTGCTCAGGCTTGGGTCAAGCGGCATTCAGCGTGATGCAAAGCTCAATCGTCCTGACAAATTCGAGCGACGAGATGCGGAGTCGCGCCATGGGCAGCATCGTCCTCGGCATCGGCGCCGGTCCCCCCGGACGACTTCAAATCGGCGCGCTAGCGGAACATTTTGGAGCGCCATTCGCTTTGGGCTCGCACACGCTCACCTGCGCAATCCTCTGTCTCGTAACGACGGCGCTTCTGCGCAACTTTCGGNGAACCNGCGAGCCCCCTTGACACCTGACCGCAACTGAGTCTTTTGGGTTGACCGAAAGCTGTCCTTGCCGCAAATAGGGCGGCAATTGCGGCCCGTATCCAATTGCACCAGATCTTCCTGGACGTCGGGAACGAAGAGACAATAAGNGATGCTGACCGATACCTTCCGCACTGCTTATCTGNAGATCAACCCTTACTATGNCACGGCGCTAGGTGCGGCCTGCAANGAACGACAGATCCTGTAGCGATGAGGACTGATACGTGAACACTGAACACTCGGTAGTCTACAGGGATCCAGGACACTTTGCCGGTTGGCCCGCCAACTATGGGATCTGGTCGTGGGGCAACGAAATCGTCGTCAGCTTTACAGTCGGCTACATGGACCTGGAGGGAGGCTTTCACGCCCGAGACAAATCCCGTCCTTTCGTCACCAAGCAGGCTAGAAGCCTCGATGGGGGGAGAACCTGGGAAGTCTACGACCCGAACATGAGGACGCCCGGCGGGAAAGGGCTGTCTGCCGATGAACACGTGGACGACATCCATAAGGTCGGATCGGCCATCAAGCAGGAGGGAGCGCTTGGACNGTGCCCCGGTGGGATAGACTTTGCGCACNCCGACTTTGCCCTGATGTGTGCAAAAACCGGGCTCAGCGAAGGATGCTCATCATTCTTCTATACATCTTCGGATCGNTGTCACAGCTGGCAGGGNCCCTACACGCTACCCATGTACGAACANACGGGGATCGCAGCACGTACGGACTACCTCATNGATGACTCGAATACNTGCACGCTCTTCCTGACCGCGAANAAGCAGAGCGGNAAAGAGGGACGAGTCTTTTCCGCTCGNTCGACGGACGCCGGTGCGTCCTTCGACTTTCTTTCGTTCATCGGCCCCGAGCCAACTGGATTCAACATCATGCCGGCAAGCCTGCGACTCTCGAAGTCGGACATCATTGTCGCCATACGATGCTGCGAGAGACTCGAGACCTTCGAAACATCGAGACACTGGATCGATCTGTGGAAGTCGACAGACAACGGCNTCACCTGGTCTCATATCNNCAGNCCCGCAGAGAACACGGGTAGCGGNGGGAACCCAGCAACTTTGACGANTCTTGAAGACGGTCGGATTGTGCTGATATACGGATACAGGGCGAAGCCCTTCAACCTCTGTGCACGGCTGAGTGAAGACGACGGAACGANCTGGAGCGATGAAATCGTCATCCGGACTGGTGGCGGGAATCCGGACATCGGCTACCCGCGCACCGTGCTGAACGCCGATGGAGAGGTCGTCACCTGCTATTACTGGAATGACAACCCTGATGGCGAACGCTACATCAGTGCAACCCTTTGGACTCCCTGATTTGTGCGCATTTCGAACTCTAATTCAGGACACCCGATGCGACCCAACTTTCTCTGGATATCTCTCGAAGACACAAGCCCTCGCTTCGGCTGCTACGGCGACACTGTTGCACGAACCCCTAACCTAGACAAACTGGCGAGCGAGGGACGCGTATATACACACGCCTTCTCGACGGCAGGCGTCTGCGCGCCGAGCCGATCCGCGATCATCACAGGTGTCTACCAAACGTCGATGGGTACACACCACATGCGAACCCGGCACACCAACCGGAACTCGCCCGAGCTTCCCACCCCCTATTCAGCCGTGCCGCCCCATTANGTGAAGACCTTCACGGANTACCTCCGGTCGGCAGGCTACTTCTGCACGAACAACTCCAAGACGGACTATCAGTTCGACCCACCGTTCACGGCGTGGGATCAGCTCGGCAGCCACGGGCACTGGCGTAATCGACCATCGCAGGATCAGCCCTTCTTAGCGGTCTTCAACCCCACGCTGACCCACGAGAGCGGCATGTGGGAAGACGAGTTCTNCCCCGGTGACGCGGCCTACATGGGTATCGGCCGNCCNGAGGAGCTTGAAACGAACCCGGATAACGTCGAGGTCCCTCCCTACGTGCCGAACAATGAACGGTGTAGAATGGCGCTCGCACGCCAATACGACAACCTAGCCCAGTCAGACCGCATCGTCGGAAACATCCTTGTTCAGCTCGAAGAGGACGGACTTGCCGANAACACCATCGTCTTCATCTGGAGTGACCACGGAGAGGGCCTCCCGCGCGGGAAGAGATGGCCCTATGACCGGGGCATCCGAATCCCGATGATCGTCCGCTGGCCGGGAACGATACCCGAGGGNGAAGTCACGTCCGACCTGGTCAGCCTCGTCGACCTCGGNCCGACGCTGCTGTCACTTGCGGACGTCCCGATACCTGCGCACATGCAGGGCCAGCCGTTCCTCGGANACAACGCCATCGAGCGCGAGTATGTNTACGCTGCCCGTGACCGTCACGACGAATCCTACGACATGGTTCGCGCCNTCAGGGACAAGCGTTACAAATACATACGGAACTTCTGCCCGGAGCGTCCGTACCTACTATGGATACCCTACCGCAATAAGCACCCGATGCTACAGGAGATGTGGCGTCTGCACCGCGAAGACGCCCTTGAAGGCCCTCAGAAACTGCTGATGCAGAGCACTCGCCCACCAGAAGAGTTGTATGACACAGAGACCGATCCATGGGAGATCAACAACCTGATAAACGATCCCGATCACCTCGAAACCCTCAACAAGCTCCGTCTCGAGATGGATGCATGGCGAGAAGAAGTCGGTGACCGGGGCGAGACCTCTGAAGACGAGATGGTCGACTCTCTCTGGCCGAATATGGAACAGCCAGTGACAGGAACACCGACCTTCATCCCGATAGACGACGGCCATATTGGGGACGCTGCGGCACCGGAAGGTGGCACATTCAGCGCACCAGTGCTCCTCCAGATGCACGTCGGATCTCAGGGCGCGTCTATCGGCTACACGAAGGAAGAGGGTGAGGACGCGCAATGGCAGCTGTATTCGGAACCGCTGAGGTTGCCGCCGGGTGAGCACAGGATCAGGGCTAAAGCGATACGAATCGGATATCAGGAGAGCCCCGAGCGTGTTGCGACATTTGTTGTCGAGTAGGTGGCATTCCCTCGGACTTCCTCCGGCGCATCCTCTTCCACGTAACTCGTCCCCCTGCTCAGAAATAGGCCGGGATTACTCAATCAACTGAGGCTGCAGGCAAAACCACACGTCCCCGAACGGAGCACAGGAACCAGACCTACACCCAAGCAAGGAGGGCGTGCGAAGCACGCCCAATACCGAATCATGGACCCCGTTGCTTCTTCATTAGACACACCCAAGATCGACGTCCACTGTCACGTCTTCCGGTCCGACGACTGGGCGGCCTCTTCTGACCACCTTGTCGAGTGCTCGAACCAGCTCGGGATCAGCGAGGTCTGGTGTTGTTCGCCCATAGTCGGCGGAAGAATGGCGGACAGCTCGGAAGTCCGCGCGGAAAACGACATCGTTTTGGGAGCGATCTCGAGACACCCGACCCGGATCCGCGGGCTTTGCTTTGTGATCCCGGGATCCGACGCAATTCCCGAGATCGATCGGTGCCTCGATGCCGGTATGATCGGAATAAAACTCTACAATCAGTATCGAATCAACGACCCGGTCGTCCGACCGATCATCGAGTTGGCGTTAGATAGAAGGGTCCCGATTCTTGAACACGCCGGTGCACCCAACGCCGAGCACAAAGGCGGACAGCCTCTTATCTCACACGGTGTCCATTTTGCCGAGGTCAATGATCGATACCCGGACGCGATCATCTACCACGCGCACATGGGTGGCGGAGGCGACTGGGAATATACGATTAGGGCAATTCGAGACTGCTCTCCGAACCTTTACATCGACGTCAGTGGAAGCAATCTAGACTACGACCAGGTTGGTTTTGCTGTCTCGGAGCTGGGTGCCGGTCGCATCCTCTTTGGGACCGACGGCACGATGGCCGGCAGCATCGGTAAAGTCATTGAAGCGGACATATCAGAGGACGAACGTCAGATGATCTGGCGTGGTAACGCGACCAGAATCCTCGAAGAACAGAATCTAGCCCCCCTCGTCCCCAAGGAAACAGCTAGAGCCGGGCCGCACGTCGTTCCGTCGGCTGTTTCGAACACGCCGGATCCGCTGATCGACCTAAACGCCTGGGTCGGCTCATTCCCCTTTCGGTCTGTCGCGGCAACACCCGATTCCCTGCTCGCTCGCATGGATCGGTTCGGGATCGAGATCGCTGCCGTATCTTCGATCGAGTCCGCATACCATCGGAATGTCCAGCCCGCTAACGATCAGCTGTTCGAAGCATTGGCCGACTACAGGGATCGTCTTGTTCCGATCCCAACCGTATCTCCGACCTACCCGAAGTGGGAACAGGACCTAGCCACAGCCGTCGATTCTGGGGCCAGGGGCATTCGCCTCATTCCTCAGACTCACGACTATAGACTGACCAATCCACTAGGGCACGCCGTCATCAAGGCGATCTCGGCCACCGGCCTCCCCGTGTTCCTACCACACCGAATCGAGGATCCTAGACAACATCACTGGATGGACCCCGGATCGGCAATCGATCTGGGCGACATCGCGGACATCGTGGAAGCCTTCCCTGAGACAACCTTCGTCATCAACAACGGACGCACGATTTATCGATCGCCCCTGTGGCGCCGAGAAGCACTGCGATCTCTTCCGTGGTATGTGGATCTCTCTCTCGCCGAAATCCACTATAGCCTCCATTGGGGTCTGGCGAACGCCCGCGATCTGGCCAACATGATCGATGAGGGCGGCGATACACATCTCGTCTTCGGGACCCATCAACCCTTCTCTTACGTCGCCTCAGCACGTGTCAAGCTTGCGACGCTCGGTTTATCCGAAGACGCACTCGCGCGGATCGCCGGCGGAGTAGCTGCCGAAATCCTAAGATTGGATCGATAGTTGGGTCTCTTCGGATATCGCGAACGGCGAGTCAAAGCTACCACGGTTGTTTTCGATGGTAAGACCTTTGGAGCCTCACCCGATCGAAGAGGACCTGTAGGAGGCGGCAAAGGCTATCGAGGATACCCGAGGCCGACACACGCGGTGGATTCACTCGATTCGCTCCTCGCAGCTCTTAAATCAAGTCATACAGGTGACATCATTTTTATACCGGGGAGCTGTACAGTCGAGTGCACCGAGCGGGTCTACATCGAAGAGATGGTTCTCGAAATTCCAGCAGGCGTCACGCTCATGAGCGATCGTGGAAAGGCGCGGTCAAAAGGTGCCCTCCTTACGAGCGGCAGTCTACAGACGCGACCACTTATTCGTGCTTTGGGCTCTGGTGTTCGCGTCACGGGCATCCGGATCGCCGGGCCCAACCCGCGCCGCAGCCTCGAACACCATCACCGATCCTTCGCCGAGGGGCGTGGACACGACTACTACTACGGATTCCCCGTCTCCTCCGGCATCCAGACCGAGCATCCGAATCTGATGGTTGACAACTGCGAACTCGCCGGATGGAGTCACTCAGCCGTGCACCTTCTCCGAGGCAGCGGACATCATATCCATCACAACCTTATCCATCACAACCAGTATCAAGGGCTAGGATATGGTGTCTGCCACGACCTGGCGACAAGTCTAATCGAGCGGAACCTGTTCAACCACAACAGGCACTCCATCGCCGGGACCGGACTTCCGGGATGTGGCTATACGGCCAGACACAATGTCGAGCAAGGCACGTCGCTCAGTCATTGCTTCGACATGCACGGAGGGCGGGACAGGAAGGACGGGACGAACCTGGCAGGAAGCACGATGGTCTTCACCAACAACACCTTCTGGTGCCCGAAGCCAGCTATCAAGATTCGAGGTGTTTCGGAAGAAGCCGTGCGAGTGAGTGGAAACTGGTTCTACCAGGGAGCTAAGGAGAAAGCCGTTATCCAAGAAGGGAACGTTCGTTTCGGAAAGAACGCGTACGGCAGACACAACCCGCAATCAGACTGAGAGAATCTCCTCCACTTGCCGGCTACTGAAGTCCCGCTCGAGACGAGGGCCGAATTTCGACACGACCTGCGCACCGGCATAGCAACCGAGCTTTCCTGCCTCAATTGAGGATCGCCCGCTCGTGATACCATACAGGAATGCACCGGCGAACGCATCTCCCGCACCGTTCGTATCGACAACATCGGCCTCGTTCCCGTCGACAGTCCTCACGTTGCCCTTATCCGTCACCAACGCTCCCGCACCCCCGAGTGTGATCGCGAAATCCTCGACGACATTTCCGATCACTATACACGCGCCCGAAACTTCTGACCGATCCGTGTAGGTCATGGCCTCCGCCTCGTTACCAAACAGAAGATCCACACCGTTCCGAAGGATTTCATCTACGCGCTCTTTGAAAGCGTCTACGATGAACACGTCGCTCAACGTCAGCGCAACTCGGGTCCCCTTCGACTTAGCGAGTTCCTGTGCACGGAGTGCGGCCTCAAACCCGCTTTCGGCGGACAGCAGGTAGCCTTCGATATAGACGATATCACTGTTGGCCACGATCTCTAATTCTATTTCGTGCGGACTGAACTCGGCGGTGATACCCAGGAACGTGTTCAGACTCCGCTCTCCGTCAGGACCGATCAGCACCACGCACTGTCCGGTAATACCGTCCGCGCGGTTGTTCGGGTTGGAATCGACACCAGCCGCAGTCAGGTCCCTCAAGTAGAAGTCACCAGGCTCGTCTATGCCGACCTTGCAACCATAGTAGGCCGATCCTCCGAAGTTCGAGACCCCGATCACAGTATTGGCTGCCGACCCACCTGAGGCACGCTCGAGCGGTTCGTTTTCAACGTTCTCTATGAGCTCTCGCTGCCTCGCCTCATCAACCAGCGTCATCGTCCCCATGCCGACGCTCATCTTGTCGATGTACTCACCGCTCACCTGATACTGCACGTCGACAAGTGCGTTCCCGACACCATAAACGTTGTACTTCCGCGCCATCTGCCACTCCTTGTGTTCACTCACAAAAGCCCTATCTTGCCCTTGGTGGTTGACGATACCAAGAAGTTCTTTTCACCGCAATTTCCAATTTTACAACAACTTGAGCATCACAAGAACAGTCAATGTCTGCATCGTGGGTGGTGGGCGCGGCGGATTGGGCGCCGCCGTTTCGGCTCCCCGGAACGGGGCGAGGACCCGTCTAATCGAAACCGCCTCCGCGCTGGGGGACACCAGCACGTTGGCAGGGGTCAACAACTCTGAACCCGTCGCCGGCGCGACCTGACTTCCCGAAGAGCTCTACGAAAGACTTTGAGAGCAAGCACACGCAGTCTCAATACAGAAGAGAACCGCATCCTACCATCCGGATCACCCCTAGGGCATCTACGACTGATCCAGTTACACCGACTATCGACTCAGCCAGATCCGAACGGTTCGGAACGGCGATCGTATTCGAACCTGAGGTAATGGAAACGGTGATGCGCGATACGGCCGAAAAGGCGGGAGTCTCCTCCTTGCTCTCAAGTTGAAGGACGGCTATCTCGACATTGTTCAGGGCATCACCCCGATACAAGAACCAGACTGGTGAGAGATATGGGAGTCGTCAAAACTTGTGAAGTGCGTGGACTCAAGATTTTTCTCGATGTGGACTCCGAGCACCCATCAGAAAAGATCCGAAACTACGAGATGTGGCGAGTCGGTCACTACGACAGCAAGGAGCCCGACACGCTCGACTGGATTGACACGCATTTCAGACCGGGGGACACGGTCTTCGACATCGGGGCAAATATCGGACAGTATTCCCTGTATGCGGCCAAACGGCTGAATCGGAAAATCCGGGTCTTGGCGTTCGAACCGGAAGCACTAAACTTCGCGAAACTCAATCGGAACATCGTCCTCAACGGGATGGTGGACACGATCGTCCCCTACCCGATCGCACTATCGAACCGGACGACAATCGACACGTTCTATACGAAATCGTTTGTGGTCGGCGCGTCGCTGCACGCATTGGGCCGTCAGATCACGCAGGGCGAGGTCCCTTTCGAACCTGAAAACCGACAGGGTACAATCGCATCCTCTCTCGACGATCTAACCACGCAATTCAGACTGCCAGTCCCCACACATATCAAGGTCGATGTCGACGGAATCGAGAACATTATCGTAGCCGGGGCAGCGCGCCTCTTCAAGCAGCCCGAACTCAAGACATTCCTGATTGAGGTGTTCATGCACGGCGACATCGCCGATCGAATCCGCAGCGGCTTCGCCGAAGGAGGATTCATCCTATCAAACGAGAGTGACACCGACTTCACGGAAGGCCTGGTACAGAACCTGATCTTTACGCGGCCCGAATAGCGGCCCACACACCCCGCATCGAAAGTAGGCACATCTTGGCAACACAGCTCGACCCAGACACATTACTCGACAACCTCCGCACCGAACACCCAAGACTGATCTTGACGGAGGAGAGGCTTGAGAGCCTGAAGCTGCAGGCAGAAACCGACAGGACTCTACAGGGCTTTATCGAACAGATCATTGAGCAGGCAGACAAAGCAGCCGAAGCCCCTCCTCTCGAACACGAAATTCCTGACGGAATCCGACTCCTCGGCGTCAGCCGTGACTGTGTGGACCGCGTTTACAAACTAGGTCTCGCGTGGCGATGGACCGGCGAGCAGAGATATCTCGACAAAGCCGTCGACGCCATAACTCGCGCTAGTAATTTTCCGGACTGGAACCCCTCGCACTTCCTGGACACGGCGGAAATGTCTCACGCCGTGGGTCTCGGATACGACTGGTTCTACCATGCCCTGGATGAAGATCAGCGCGAGACGATCAGGAACGGGCTGATCCGAAACGGCCTGCAGGTGGGAGTCGATGCATACGGCGGAGATGGAGAGAACGAACCCAAACGAAATCGTCCTTTTGGCTGGTGGAAGGACTGCGACCATAACTGGAACCAAGTCTGCAACTGTGGCCTGGTTGTCGGTGCGCTCGCTATCGCCGAATCCGATCCCGAATACGCGCGCAGGATCATACCTGAGGCCGTTGAGTCTCTACCGCGGGCACTCACGATGTATGGTCCGGACGGTGCGTGGGCAGAGGGACCCGGATACTGGGGCTATGCGACGCGATACACCGCCTACGGGTTCACCGCCCTCCGGACCGCGCTGGACACCGATTTCGGTCTCCTCGACATCGAAGGTGTCTCAGAGGCGGGGTTCGCGCCGATCCACACGACCGGTCCAACGGGTCTCTATCTAAACTACGCTGATAGCGGTGAGCGGAATGGGCGCCGCCCGATGTTCCAGGTCTTCTGGTTGGCCGATGTCTTCAAGAGCGATTTCATGTCGGCCAACGAGCATGACCTCATCGATGAACACGGGCCCACCGCACAGCACCTGGTCTGGTATGTGCCCCGACCAACAAGCGTCGACGATGAACGACCATTGGACAAGCAGTTCAGGGGACCCGTAGAGGTCGCCCTGATGCGAAGCGCCTGGGATGATCCGCACGCCCTGTTTGTCGGGTTCAAGGCGGGGTACAACCAAGCCAACCACGCCCATCTGGACATTGGCAACATCGAACTGGATGCGCTTGGTGTTCGATGGATCCGAGACCTTGGATCCGACCACTACAACCTCCCGAACTATTGGGAGAAAGAAGACGGCGGCCGGCGATGGTCATACTGGAGGCTCGGTGCACACAGTCACAACGTCATCACCATCGACGGCCAGAACCAGCACGCGCTAGGCACCTCTCGCATGACATACTTCAAATCCTCTTCGGACAGAGCTTCCGCAGTCGTCGACACAACCGCGGCACACGGGGACAATGCCTCGAAGACGCTGCGAGGTGTTGCGATCGTCGAAGGGCGACGGGCTGTNCTGGTCCAGGACGAGGTCACCACGTCCGGCGAGACTCAGATAGTGTGGGGCATCACCACCGATGCTCATATCGATATCCAGAGCGAAACGCACGCACGCCTGACACAAGCGGGCAAGGCACTAAACATCTACGTGCTGACATCGAATGTGACGCTTACAGCGAGCGATGCGCCTCAGACACACCCTCCTGCCAAAAGCAACGAAGGGGTGAGGCGTCTAGAGGGAAGTATCCTCAACAGCGGGACGACAATGATCACCGTTCTGGTCTCACCAGAATGGGCGGATGCTGATTGGCCAACCACGACAGACATTAAACCACTATCTGATTGGTAACCAGGCAAAGACAAGGTCGCTGTGGATAAGACGAAACCCTACGGTCGCACAACGCAGGCAGGTGCATCCGGCCAACACTCGTCCGAAAATCGAGACCTTCTATAGATAGCCATCCCAATCGGGAGATCGGGCGCGGGGTTTATCTGTCTAAAAGGATACGTCGAACTCTAAGGCTTCGCGATTCGGAACAGCCCATCTGGTGGACTAAACGCCTGACGCAGACGACCACGTCCTCGAGACCTAAGAGACCTTTTAACGAGCCTGACCCCACTTAGAAAATCGGATCAGAGTCACCCGGCCAGATCAGCAATCCATAAGGAGAGCAGGATGTCCTCACTCGACGAGTATCGATACGAATACCTCACGTGGCCCGAGATCAACGAAGCTGCCGAGGCACAAAAAGTCGTGTTGCTCCCGATAGGGAGTACGGAGCAGCACGGGCACCACCTTCCTCTAGATGTCGACAACTTCTTGGCAACAAGCATGTGTCTCGAAGCAGCCAAAAAGACACCCCAAGAGCTCCTTGTGATGCCCAACATCCCGTACGGCTACAACGAGCACGCACAGGATTTCCCGGGAACAGTCCACGTCACNTACGAGCACTTTATCGAATACTGTCTGGATGTCTGCAAGAGTGTGGCCTACGCAGGCTTCAAACGCATCATGATCGTCGACGGACACGGATCGAACGAGCATCTCTGCGAGTTCATCGCCAGACGTGCGACGCTCGAGACAAACGCCTTGTTTGCGACAACCATGTGGACCAACCTCGTCAAGAAGGAGTTCGAAGAGGTCCGAGACTCTGAGATGGGTGGCGCCGCACACGCCTGCGAACTCGAGACCTCGGCCTATCTCTACCTCGAACCCGACCGTGTCCGGATGGATAAGGCCCAGGATCACTACGGAGGCGCTGCTGGAAGCAAGGGATCGAAGTACCTGTATGTCGATATAACCAAGGGCTGGGGGCCAATCAAGGTCGTCAAGTGGACGAGTTCTTCCACGCCGAACGGTGTATCGGGCGCTCCGACGCTCGCAACAGCAGAGAAGGGGAAGGTTCTCGTCGAAGCGGCATCGAATCATATCATCGCCTTCTGCCGCGAATTCAAGAACATGCCTGATCCCGTTCGCGTCGATCATCGGAGCGTCAAGCCCAGCATGCCCAAACTGCCAAACCTCGACTGACGCGATTGACCTTCTGACCGATACAAGCATGGAGCCCCAATGCGAACCATTTTTATCACCCTCGACTCACTCAACCGGCACTACCTGAACTGCTACGACCCTAANGCGTGGGTGCAGACTCCAAACATCGACCGNCTCGCCGAACGAGGTCTCGTTTTCGACAACCACTACTGCGGGTCCATGCCGTGCATGCCTGCACGTCGAGAGATGTATACGGGACGGATCAACTTCCTCGAAACACCCTGGTCTCCGATCCAGCCCTGGGACGACTGTCTACAGCCANAGCTCTGGCGTCAGAATGGCACCTACTCNCACATGATCACCGACCATTACCACTACTTTCATAGTGGCGGTGAATGCTACCACACGAGGTTCAACAGTTGGGAGTTTCAGCGTGGGCAGGAGGGAGACGTATGGCGTCCGCTTGTCGATGACCCGGACATCCCGGACTTCGCTGGAAAGAATCGACGCGCATACTGGGTCAATCGCGAGTTCATGGATCTCGAGAATGATCTGGACTACTCGACGCCACAATGCTTCGAGCGAGCGATCGACTTCATCGAACNGAACCACCGGACCGACAACTGGAACCTTCATCTGGAGTGTTTCGACCCTCACGAGCCGTTCGCCTGTCCCAGAAAATACAGGGATATGTATGAAGACACCTGGGACGAGTTCCATTTCGACTGGCCCGATTATGCACCTGTCGAACAGGACGAGGCTGCCGTGGCGCACATCCGAAAGTGCTATGCAGGCACGCTCACAATGGCGGACGTCTGGCTCGGAAAACTCCTCGACAAGATGGACGAGCTGGATGCCTGGAAGAACACGACCCTGATCATGACTACCGACCACGGACACTTGCTAGGCGAGCACGGGTACTGGGCGAAGAACTATATGTTCGACTTCAAGGAGCTGGTCCACATTCCCATGATCGCCGTCACTCCCGATGGGGACACGGGCCGGAGGAAGGGCCTCACCACGACCATCGATCTGATGCCGACGTTCATGGATCTCCACAATGGTGAGCTGCCCCCTCAAGTGCACGGTAAGTCGATTCGGCACCTTTTCTCTGCCGACGAGGACCACCACGATGCTATTCTGTTNGGATACTTCGGGAAGGACATCAACCTGACCGACGGCAGATACACATACTGCCGACAGGCTCTGCCGGACTCGACGCTCTACAATCACTTGGCCAATCCGTGCAACTTCAGCGACTTTGAGAAGCGGGACAGCTTGAAGCGCGCAGAGGCCGGCGTCTTTCTCGATTCGGCATACGGGATCCCGCATTATCGGATCAAGGTCAACTCCAAGTGGCATCACGACGCACCAGACTTCAACCCAATCTTTGACGTCGTCAAGGATCCGACGCAACAGAACCCAATACGTGACAAAAATCTGGAATCGCAGCTGGCCGGGAAGATGAAGGAGTTGATGGAACGCTACGATGCGCCGGCCTGTCAGTATCCAAGGATGGGCCTATAGAATAGGTATACGTAAAACTGATCATCATGGACGGCATCTGGGCCAACTGGCTCGGATACTACAAGTCTGTATCGAGGCGTAGCCAAGCCTTAGCCGCACAAACCGAGAAATAGTTGATGGATCAGATCGTGGATGCAGNGGTTGTCTTTGGTCGAGTCCCCCGTGAGCCCTTTCTCAAGGCGACGGCACTCAAANAGGTTGAGAGTCTTGGTGCCAGCTTCGATCCGTCGGAACTACGAGACGAATAGAGACCGAGTAGCCAAGAAAGGNCACGTTCGATTGACCGCCGTCCACCTGACTGGTATTATTCGGCCTGAAGCGCTAATACGGGACTTACTCAGCAAGAAGAAGGAGTTGTAATGGCACCGATCAACGTCGCGGAGGCGATCAAAAACGCCTTCCTAGACCACAAGATTGTCGACATCCACACCCACCTCTATCCGGCAGAGATGGGCCCGATGTATCTCGCCGGCCCGGACGAACTTATCACATATCATTACCTGAAGGCGGAAACGTCGCGTCACCTGCCACTCACTGAAGTCGAGGGTTTCAATAACCTCCCGACTGACCAGCAGGCGGACGTCGTCTGGAAGACGCTCTTCACTGGAGACTCAAGTCCGATCTCAGAAGCACAGGTCGGCGTCGTCACCGTGATGTCGGCCCTCGGGTTGAACCCGCGGGCCGACGANCTGAGNGAGTTCCGACAGTTCTACAACGACACGAGCGCCGAAGACTACACAAACCTGGTCTTCGAGAAGTCAGGTGTTGGCAAGGTCTACATGACCAATGACCCGATCGACCCGATCGAAGGTTCCTATTGGACAGAAGGTTTCGAGGTGGATCCACGCTTCGAAGGTGTGCTTAGGCTGGACAGTGCACTCATGAACTGGCCGGAGCCAGTCGAAAAGCTCAAAGCTCTGGGATACGGTGTCGAGAAAGCACTGCACGACACCACTATTCGCGAGATCCGGCGNTANCTCGACGANTGGTGTGAAAAGTTGAAGGCTCGCTACATGGCCATCTCCTTGCCGCCCGACTTCGCCTACCCGAGTGACGACACGACCTCGACACTTATGAAGGAGTGTGTCTACCCGACCGCCAGGGACAGAGGGATTCCCTCAGCCATGATGGTTGGTGTCACGCGGCAGGTGAACCCGNTCCTCAAGGACGGCGGCGACAGCCTGGGGAGCTGGGATCTGAGGAATCTCGAGCGCATCGCGCAGGACTGGCCCGACGTCAACTTCCTCTTGACGATCCTCTCACGCGAGGACCAGCACGAGCTGTGTGTGACCGCACGGAAGTTCCCTAACGTCACTCCCTTCGGCTGCTGGTGGTTCCTGAACAACCCGAGCATCATCCAGGAGATCACCTCAGAGCGGCTTGAACTCCTCGGCACCTCATGCGTCCCCCAGCACTCGGATGCGCGCATCTTGGATCAGCTGCTCTACAAGTGGAAGCATTCGCTCCGTACGATCTCGCCCGTCCTCGTCAGGAAATACGAGGACCTGCAGAATGCAGGCTGGGCGCTCACGGAAGCCGACATCAAGCGAGACCTTGCCAACATGTTCGGCGGCGGTCGGCTTCTGGACTAGACGCAAGAAGGCCCCGGTCATATCAACCGGGGCCTTCTTGCGTCCCTTCCGAACAGGTCAGACTACCCAAGCCACACCCTCCGATAGTCGACCGCGCCATCGCCCGCATACCGGCTCATAAGAGTTGCCTTCTCTGCATCGTCTGCCATNAGAATTTCTTCAAGACGCCTACAGGTCAGATCGACCTCCTCTTCCGTCATCTCGATCGTATCGACGTTGAAGTATCCCTCGTCCGTGTGATGNCCCCGCAACGAGATCGATGGATCACCGTCGGCCATGGCNGCACANACCACCGCCGCCGAAAGNCCGGCTGACNCCGAATCGACCGAAACACGCGCGCGGCTGAAAGGGTTCCCGTTCGGGTCGGGATCAACACTCAGATAAACGCCCTCGATCCCTTTCAATCGATCGAGCACCGTCTGCATCTTGCTATTCTGGTCCGCCTTCCACACCTCTACATCGATCTTCATCCGATGCTCGAGGCTTGCCATCACCCCGACGATCCCTTCCTTGCCGACCTTCATCGGACGCCCAATTCCCCGGTTCTGCGCGTAGACGGCCTGCACGAGATCCGCCTTCCCACAAACGATCCCGGCTGTCGTCCCGGACAGATATTTGTGTCCGCTGCAGATCACGAGATCGGCGCCTGACCCNACCAGGTCCCGGATCTGGAAAGACTGGGCAGCTCCATCCACGACGACGGGGAGCCCTGCCTCGTGCGCAATCTCCACGACTCGCTTCAAAGGCACACAACCAAATCGTGTCGTNTGGTGCGAGACCGTAAANAGGACCGCAGCCGTGTCAGCACCNATCGCGTGGCGGATATCATGTTCCGAGGCACCGTTGACAGTCCCAACCTCGATCGGTGTCGCACCTGCCAGTCGGATAACCTGAGAAATCGGGGCGCCAAAGTTGACCGCGTGTCCCTTCTGCAGAACNATTTCATGGCGCATACCGGTCGTATCGGGTAACTGAGATACCTTGCCGGGATCGTCACCGGTCATTGTGCCGGCAACCGACAGAGTTATACCAGCAGCAGTGCACGCCGTTACACAACCTGCCTCTGCCCCAGTCGCTCTGGCAATCACCTCCCCGGCACGGGCTTGCAGTTCACCGATATCAAAGAAACACTGCATNGCTTCGTTGACCTGCTCAAGGATCTCTGGCAGCACGACGGCCCCGGCAAGCTTTGTCATCTTTCCGTTACCGTTGACGATCCGCGTGAGACGGTATTTATCGTAAAGATCCACGCGTTTCAGGCTGGGTCCTCTGCTTCGGGCGTGTCATCGTCATTCAACTCAGGCGTTGTGTCAGCATCTACTTCCGCCTCATCCTGGGATTCCTCTACCGCCTCCGCCTCGGAGGATTCGGGCTCAGGACTCTCTGGTAGCAGTTGAGCGAGATCGTGGGCCGCTTGTTGCTGCTGGGCGGTCAGAACATCCAGTTTCGAGTTCGCGTCGGCCAGGCGACTCGACAGCATCCCAACTACATTCTCGAGAATANTACTCTTCATAGATTGGTCCGCATTCATCACACCAAGCAGCTGATTCTTTCTGATCTCCAAGCCCACGCACTCCTCAGCCGTAATGATCGTCGCGGAGCGCGGGTGTCCTGTGAACACGCCCATTTCACCGATAGACGATCCCGGCGGTACTTCACCAAGCAGTTGTCCAGCATCGCTCAGGACATTCAGCTTTCCCTTAACGAGAATCAGCATCTCGTCACTGGCCCCACCGATATCGTAGATAGTTTTGCCAGCCTCATACTTTGAGAACTTCGAAACCTGGATCAGAAGCTGGGCCTGGTCGAGACTCAGACCGTCGAAGACCGGGATCTTTTGGACAATCTGCATGAGTTGATGTTGAGCTCGATTCATATTGTATTTTGTCGTGTAATGACTCGCCTTCCTGTTCAGGCAAGTGTGTGTACGGCCTCGTCGACCGACTCGGATAGTACGGAGAGGCCCTCTTCAAGTGCCTCCCTCTTGATCGTGAGCGGGGGCGAAATCTTTACAGTCTGCCCCCAGGANCCGACGGGAGCGAAGAAGAGAAGNCCCTTGTGGAAACAGCGCTCTACGATGTCGTGCGCTAGATCTGGATCCGGTTCCTTCTTGCCAGCCTTTACCATCTGGATCCCGGCAACGAGCCCCTTACCTGTCACGTTGCCGACCACCTTCGGGTGCTTTGTCTGAATCGCATTAAGGCCCTCCATCAGCACTGGTTCTAGACGCCTCGCATTCCCTGCGAGGTCCTCCTCTACGATCTTCTTAAGGCTGGCGAGCGCCGCCGCCGAACAAACCGGGTTCCCTGTGTGTGTGCTAGTCATAGAACCGGGCGGATACAGATCCAAAACATCCGGTCGACCGATCACACCCGACAGCGGAAGCGAACTGCTGACCCCTTTGCCAAAGCAGATCAGGTCAGGGAGCACGCCATAGTATTCAAATCCCCACATGGTCCCGCATCTGCCAAACCCGGCCTGTACCTCATCGAAAACGAGCAGCACATCGTGTGCATCACACCACTCGCGCAGAGCCTGGACATAGGGAATCGGCGCGAAATCCGGTCCCACGCCCTGATAGGTCTCAAGCATGACGCCGGCGACCTGCTCAGCCTTTAGACCTTTTGATTCGATCGTCTTCACAAAATGATCNAAGTCCGTCTCCTCTGTCCAGTATCCGTCTGGGAACGGAACTTGCACGATCGCGGGATCCTCGTTCACGATCCAGTCCTTTTGGCCAGGCATGCCACCTGCCTGCTGGGAGCCAAGGGTGCGGCCGTGAAAACCGCGTTCAAAACCCACGAACCCAATCTTCTCGTCCCCCCCCTTGCTGATCCCGTAGCTGCGACTCAGCTTGATCGCACACTCCGTCGCCTCCGAGCCAGTCGTCATCAGAAAGACCTTGTCCAGCCCGTTAGGTGCTAGGTCGGCNATAAAGGAGACTAACTCAGCCCGCTCTTCACTCGGAAAGCAGTAATTATGGAGAAGTCCGCTCTCCGCCTGCTCGATGATCGCTTCCCGAACCTCGGGCATCCCGTGCCCNGCGTTNGTGACGAGAACACCTGAACTCCAGTCGAGCCACATGTTCCCGTGCTTGTCGTAGACCTGACAGTCCTCCGCGCGATCCCAGACAATAGGAGGCTGACCTCGCATCGAAATCGGCTCGATTCGCCTGAGCGCCTCGAGCGTCGCAACAGACTCGGGTGCAGGAAGCTTTGTTTGAATCCTGCGATACTTGGTGTCGACCGGTGCCACTTCGACCGGGTCGATATCGAATTCCTTACCCATCTACCCCTTTGCCCTTCCTTTTCTTAATGTGACGGATTCCAAGAACTCAGTTGCACGTATGAGCCGTTTATACCGAGTGCCCAGAGCCGCTTTTTTGCGACGGAGGTGTTGTCGTGGGTCAGTTGTAGGCCACCAGAACAGGGCACCGTATCCTTGACACAGTTGATACTAAAGTGGCTTGCCGTAAATCTTNTGAAACACGGCCTCTGGCCCCTCGTACGCTCGTGTGGGATCGATAATCGTAATCCCATCCTCGCCGAACCTNGCAGTCACAGGTGCTCCCTTACCCGAGCTAAGATACTCGAAATTCAGATCACGAACGATCCGGGCCGCGTGGACGATTGCGACCGTGATCCGCCCATCTTCCGCAGTCGGGTAGATTCCCGCCACATCATCGAGTGACTCGCCCATGAACTTGACACGGCACATCGCGACGAGACTGCCGTGGATGCTGTCCGTCCCGTAACCAATATAGNCGTTCGAGCCATCAGGGCGCTTGACGTTGCGCGTAAAGTGGTTGTTCGATGTCCGACTTCCGCCACCGTTCGTCCAGAACCGGAACCCCCGGTATTGCTGGTCGGACTCGACCTTGCCGTCCGTCCCGATGATCTCGTGCTCTTGATTGACCGGACCTTCAAAGTCATCGGGTGTGATCCAGTTGTTGTGGAAGTAGATCGACATACCGTTCTCGAAGTCGACGCGAACCTGAACGGCATCGTAGGCGTCGATGTTNTCACGCACGAGACGTTTCTTNTGGCCAACAGCCGATAGCGCAGCGGGCTTGCTGCGATAATANTTGTAGATCAGATCGACCCAGTGGGGGCCGACATAGCTGAAGGGGTCGCTTTCTTCCGCCCACTTAAACGTGCTTGTCGAGACTTCGAGCGGCTCTTCGAGCATAGCAAGCCCGTAAAGCGGATCGCCGATCTGTTTAGCGATATCGTGCTGGATCCGGAGATGATCGGGATCGTATCGCTTGTGCATGTCGACAGCGACAACGACACCCTTTTCCCTCGCCTTGGCGATGATATCGTCTGCTTCATCGATCGCCAGACACATCGGCTTTTCCATCAGCACGTGAATCCCGTGCTNGATCGAGTCGAGCGTCACCTGTGTGTGCAGATTGTCGGGTGTCGCCACGGACATCACATCCAGATCCGGAAAGTCCGCAATCACATCTCGCCACGGTGTCTCACCATGGTAGGCTTTAGGCCGACGTGCCGTCCACGATTCATAGTTGTCGCACGCTCGCGCTGCGGACGCTTCTGACCTTGTAGCGATCGCCACCAGCTCGAACTCGATCGGTGCGAGGTCCCGAGCCCACTTGTCGAGACCGACGCGCGCCAAGAGTCCGGCGATCCCCGATTTCTGGAGGTCCGCATATGCTCTGGCGTGAACGTCCCCCCCGAACATACCTGCCCCAACTAGGGCAACTTTGATTTTTCCTTCCATACAAACTCACTCCCCCTCCGTCTCATCCGCAGCCCTGGGAGGTTTTTCCCAGGCCGTGTGTTCCTGGTCAGATATGAACTGACCTTCGTTGTCCAGATACGATGTTCTCAANTNTAAATCCTCGACCACGAAACCTTCACTGTCGATCATACACCATTTCCCATCTAACTTTACCTTCGCATAGCCGCCCGTAAAGTGGCGTGCCTGCTCGAACCGAGGTCTGATCGCCACCGTCCCTGCTGTGTCGAGGAACCCCCAAGATGACCCGTTCCGGAAACGAGCGAATCCCTCCGAGAAGCTCCCGACAGCGTCGAAAGTAGCCGTAATCACCACTTCACCGTCAGTCCTTCTGAAGCCCCACTTCTCGCCGTCTTTATAGGCAGTCAGCTCTTGGTCGCTCACGTAGATGCCTTTGGATCGTCCGGCTGGTGCGCAAGGATCTCGCGGTAGACGTGCGCGGATGCCACCGTCACGACGGCATACGAAACGACCACGCCAACACCCAGCGCCAAGAACCCAAGGATGAACAAACCAAACACTACAAAATAGAACAGGACAAGCCGTCCGCGAGTTCCCCGTGTCAGCCNCGAGCTCGTTTTCATAGCCTCGATGGGGCCCATCTCGTGCTCGACCATCAGAAAAGGCCACTGGCTGAACTGTGCGATCCAGATCAATCCCGGGACGAAAAGCAGGATCAGACCCGCGACAATCAGCAAACCGTGCAGGATACTCGCGANCAGATACTTGAACACAAGGTGAGCGTAGCCAAAAAGATTCCCAAAATCAGCGGGTTCACCGTCAACGAGGTTCATTCCGATTCTTACCAGCCCCAGTGCAACCACGAAGGACAGAAGCATGCTGGCCAGAATGACGGCTGCACGCACGCCGGGACCGTCGAACAACAGCTGTGGCACCGTCTGAATCAGCAGCGCCACAACGTGTACGACAANCAGAAACCCTTTGTTTTCCTTGAAGATCTGCCAGCCCTGAGAGACGGCTCCACCGACCGAGAACATCCGCATCCTCCCTGCTAGTCAATGATACGCGAATGCCAATGGGATCGAAAGACACAAAAGGAATCGCCCTCGAACCGTAGTCCGAAGGCGATTCAAATGTCGTCAGAATGGCATCNCTACTTTAGAACTTTCCGCCACACCTTGCGAATCTCGTCCTTCTCGCGGATAGCGTCGAGCCATATATCAGGGAAACACGCAAGAGCATATCCGGAGCCCTGGGGTCCCAGCTCGGGGACGGCGTAGAGCGTCTTGCTGCCAGCACCCTTGACCCACGCAGCCAGAGAAGGTTCGAGGTAATCGTCACGCCAGATCACGAAATCACGATCCAACTTGCCTTTACCGTCGGTTATAGGTGTCTGGCAGTGACTACCCGTGAAAGGCCGAAAATGAATCAGNTCGCTCATCTTCCAGAGGTCGAGGCGTTCAGAAAGACGCTTCCAATATGTTCCGGGTCGGATCTGCTTGATAATCGCAGGATGGGAGTGATCGAAGTTCATGCGAAGCTTCTTCTTGTATCGCTTTTCGTATGCGGCTGCAAGAGCAAACGCCTTCTCCGGCGTTTCCGTACACGTATCACGATGTACTTCAATCGCGGGCTTGATGCCAATATCGTCACCCGCCTGAATAACCGCGCGCGCTACGGGCAGAGCGTCCTTTGTCGATGTGTCGTGATCGCAGAGCTGCACGTTCACGTGCTCGNCACCGGCCTCCATGAACGCCTTCATCTTTGGCGCAGCTTCCTTAATCGAGCCGACATCCACACCGCCAACGAGTTCGAGTCCCTGCTTGGCAAGCGCCTCTCCCAGCTTTGGATCAGAACCTGAACTCATTCCATCGAACCCGGCATCCCGAACCTTCTTCACCTTCGTGTCGATCGACCACGGCCGCTTCTCAGTGGGATACCCACGAAGCGACCAATCCGCCGCCATNACCTTCAGTGTCGGCTTCACCTTCTTCTTCGACATCGACATCTCCCCAACGTGCTTTGCACGTTTCTGTTTGTCGTCACCGAGTGGCCCAGCGACGAGGTCCATATTGNTTNCTCTGGNCGGATTANGCCCGGTGAGNTATTAACTGCTTTCTTGGTTTTCTGCCTTACGCGCGGGCCGTCCCGCTCTCCCACTCCCGCTNCCTTCCTCAGTCTCTACATCGGCCCAATTCGCTCAGAGCCCTTGTCGATCGCTGCCATCGTCGCATCGAAGCACCTGATTAGCAGCTCCATCTTCAGAGACTGATGGTCGGAATCATCCCACAGATTGTCAAACTCGTCAGGGTCATTTTGCAGATCATAGAGTTCGCCGACACCGTGTCCGTGGTAGACACAGATCTTGTGTCGACGATCCCGATACATCGTCGCAAGGCTGCCGTCCGCCAAGTCGAGAGCATCGTAAAACTCGCAGCGCACGAACTCGCGATGTTCGCACGTACTTTCCCCTTTGGCTATCGATAGCAACGATCGACCGTGGAAATAGCCAGGAATCTCGTGCCCCGTCGCTTCCATGATCGTTGCGGTCACATCGTGAAGCTCGACCAGGTCGTCACGAACCTGACCCGCCTGGACGCGGCCGGGCCAGGAAAGAATCAGCGGCACTCTGACGAGTCCCTCGTAGAATCGACACCCCTTCTGGATCAAACCGTGGTCGCCCAGCGTTTCCCCGTGGTCACTCATGAAGATGACGAGCGTGTTTTCCAGTTGTCCCGTCTCCTCGAGCGCCTTAATCATCTCGCCGACCTGGTCATCGATCTGCTTGATCATAGCATAGTAAGCTGCCTGAAGCGTACGGTGGTCTCTCCCTCCGGGCCCAGCAGGCTCGATCAGGCCTCTCGTCTGCGCGTGTGGGACGATCGGACTCTTTATGTCGAGCTCTTCTGGGTTCTGACCTTTTGACTGGAAGTCGATACCAGAAAACTTTCCCTGCTGTACGAGATCGCTGTCCCTGAACAGAGCACCGGGCATTTTCATCGGGTCGAACTGCTCTCGATACGACTGCGGAGGATTGAAAGGCGGGTGTGGATCATAGATATTGACGCTCAGGAGCCATGGCGTTCCAGGATCACGATTCTCCCGAATGAAATCGGTCGTCTTCTCGCCACACCAAGTCGTCTGATGATACTCAGACGGGACACCTTCGGGACTCTTCGTCAGCTCTCCTAGAATCTTCCCTTTCTTTCGAACCCAATCTGCGTAGTCGTGACCCATTTCCCAATCGTCACGAGGAGCGTGGCTGTACTGCCAGTAGCGATATCCGTCGTCTACGCGCGCCTCGACACGACCGAAGGCGCTCGACAGGTGCAGCTTACCCACGAGACCGCAATCGTAACCGGCATCAGCCAGAATCTTGGTGACGAGAGGCGGGCGATCCGGGAAGATCGCGTTTCCGTTCCCGTTCACGTGGACGGCGCTTGGATACCGCCCTGTCAAGAAACTCGCTCGGCTTGGAGTGCAGATCGGGCTCTGACAGTAGGCGTGGGTGAACGCCATCCCGCCTTTGACAAGTTTGTCTATGTTCGATGTTGATACGTGCGGATTACCAAGTGCACCAATCGTGTCGTAACGCTGTTGATCTGTACAGATCCAGAGAATGTTCGGTCTATCTGTCAAGACGGTTCTCCTGGTGCTTAGGTGGTAACGGTTTGTTAGAACTCGATCCGCACGTACAAATCTTATCCCAGAATCTCTCGCAACCAGAACAGCTTGCGAGATTGATGGAGGTTGTGTCCCCCCTCATGCTTGTTGTACGGGTAAACTTCTATCGATTTATCTACGCTTTCAGGTAGGCGGTTGTAAGATGCGTACACCGTCGATGGCGGACAGATGTCGTCCCAGAGCCCAACCGAGTAGTATGCGTGTGTCACCTTGACCATTTCAACCAAGTTCATAATGTCGAAGTAGGAAAGGGTATCGAAGGCTTTCTCGATCTGGTCTGGATGCTTCTTCAGAAAATCTGTTATCTCCTCATAAGGCCCTACGGCGACGTCGACCGCCCGTCTGAAGTGAGACAGCCAAGGTACGTCGGGTGCCATCGCTTTTACCTGTTCGGACAGCGCCGCGCAAGCAATCGCCAGAGCCCCGCCCTGACTCCCACCGATCGCGGCAATTCGGCTCCCGTCAACTTCATCTCGATCGGCTACGGCCTGCACCGCTCTGATCGTGTCCAGATAGAAGTTCCTGTAATAGTACTCATCCTTATCTAGAATACCGTGTGTGATAAAACCCCGTTGAGCACCGTGAGAGGTGCTCATGACCTGCCCCGTTCCGCCACCCTGCCCCCGCGAATCCATGATGAACCCGCAGAATCCGTTCAGCACGTGAGCTGACAGTGCGTGAGGATAGTCTCGACCGCCCGTATAACCGATGAACTGGACGACGGCAGGCAGCGGTCTCTTCGGATCTTTGGGAGTGATAAACCAGCCGCGAACCCTGACGCCATCAACACCATCGAAAGCAGCATCATATACCTCGGCATTCGGCAGGCTACCCTCGATGCGATCAAATGTCGCATTTAGAGGAACCTTCCGACTTTCAGCCTTGTTCCCGCACCAGAAGGCCTCGAAGTCATCCTTCGCCGTCGAATCCGGCTTGTAATCGACCAGCTTCTCAAGCGGCAAATCAACTGATCCCATGAATTTCTCCCCAATGTGGTTCTGGTTCGGACAAAACACGTTGAATCCGGTGACCTGTCCATCTCGATTCGGATAGGTTTCCCCGCGCCGAGGGCAATCTACAATGCTGCTCCTTGCCCTTGTGCGTCGCCAAGGTNCAACTACTTGTGNGCCCCCCGNTAGAGCCAGCGGCCACCCAGNACCGNATTACCCAACCCTTTCGNAGTTGACACGTGTGATGCCTNGTCAANCTGTGTTCATCCAGTNANNCCGGAGCATCAGCGCAGGAGGGACGAGTTGAACCAATAGCCTTCAAAGCTTCTGTTCGGCAGAATTACGCATCTCTCGGTCGATCGCAAGCAACTCCTCGCGAGCGTGACGGTTGCCCGGGTCCAGAACGAGAATGGATTCGTAGTTCATCTTCGCGCCCGGCAGCCGCTCGATCCGCATCACATCTGCCAGCACCTGCAATGGTCCCACCTCCGGGGCATCCATTCGGAAAGCTTTTTCAGCAGCCTGCGCTGCAAGGCGGAACTCGCCCTGAGTGAACAACGCCCTCGCGTAATCGCCCTGAAGCGTTCTATCCTCTGGAAGATGGGCAGTGCACATTGTCAGAACCTTCATCGCGAGCCAGCCCTCGTCCCGGTTTGCAAGAGAGACTCAGAGTCGTCCGCCGAGTCTCCAGAAGGCAGCACTTTGGGCACCAAGATGTTGTGCCGTCCCCCACGCCGCAGCAGCGTAACCCGGTTGCTGTCGATCCAGGAAGGACTCGGCAAGCAACGCAAGCTTGCCGGTGCCAGTGGTGTCTCCAGAAAATCCCTCTTCCGGGATCGGCCCAAGAGCCGCTATCGCCTCGTCAACGGGATATGACTCGACACGAACCCCGGATGGTATACTCAAATCAGACAACCCGAGATTGAACAGAATGATATCGGCGAGCCGGCCACCGTCCGTAAGATCCCCCCGCGTGAGTCGACGAATCACCTCGTAGTATCCCGAAATCGACTCGCTTCGAAGGCGGTTCTGATCCTTCCAGATCGTTTCCACATACCCACCTGGCATTGATCGTGTGTAGTGGCCGGGACGTAGAATCACGCCCGAAGACGTCGGCATCCGCGCCAGGAGCGGATCTGCGAGCGCGTTCCGATCGATGATGTGCACATCCGGCCCGGCATAGTAACCAACTCGCCCGATCGCGTACCGTGCGGCCACCACCGGCTGCTTTTCCCTCAGGCGTAGCCCCTCAGACTTCAAGCGTTCCCTTACACCAGGGTCGATGAGAGTCTTAATCAGCCCCGTTTCATTGAAGTAATAGGCCCGCTCATCTACGACACCAGAAGGCTCACCTAGCTCGTATGTCTCATCCCAACGCGCCCACACGGGTGACCTAGGCGTCAACACAGCGAGCACGATCGCTGCAGTCGCAACGCCGGCCAGAAGCCTTCGCCTGGAGCCGACCCGCGCGACAATCAGGATCACGGAGGCAAAGTAGCTGCCGGTCAGGAGCCGGCCGCTCATGAAGTCTCCTCCCGCCCAGAGGAGATAAACTACGTGCAGAAGGATACCAATACCGAATGGCCGCACATCAGGTTTGCTGAGTGAAACCAGAACACCAACACAGATCGTCAACAGCGTGATCGGGTCAATCGTTCCGGAGTGGGTAAAGTAATCAAGCGCTAAGTCGTATCGCGTCCCGAAGGATACCCCTGTCGTTATCTTAGCGTAGTAGGTGTTGGGAAGGGGAAAGCCGTAGTAGAGCGTGGAGAAGACGATCCAGGTGATCAGGGGCACGAAACCAATCAAGACTTTCCTGACCGAGGACCTACGGCCCTCTTGTATCAGGGTAACTAGAAGAGCAGGGGAAAGCAGAACCAGAGAATCCAATCTAGTCAGTGCTGAGAGCCCCGCAATCCAGCAGAGGTACGCCGTCCGATTTCGGCCGTGACACAGCATATAGCCATAGATGAAGCAAGCGAACAGCGCGTGAATCAGGGGATTCTCTAAGCCAGATGTGGAGAAGTCCACAAAAGCTTTGGAAACGCACAGCAGGATTGCGATGACGACAGCTTGCTGCCAGTCAGCCGAGAAGAACCGCATTGAGAACCAAGCAGCAGCGGCGCTGATGGTGATCGACTGAACCAGGACGGCGAAATAGGGATCGCCAAACACTAGGACGACGGGAACGAGGAGGAGCAGCCAGAGAGGGTGGGTAAAGGTCTGAACGCGCTCCGCCACGTTCCAGCGGAGGCCGAATCCCCCAAGGAAGTTGTCGATTGACCGAAACGTGATAAACGCGTCGTCACATACCCAGGCGCAGTTCAACACGGTCAGGGTAAAAGCCGTAGCCCCGATCAGGCTTGCCCATCCAGTTGAGGAAATCCGGTCCAGAACGCGTACGCCCCCGTTCTTAGAGGGTCTTTTTCTTACGAAACTCTGCGTAGCGATCGGCGGTCAGCAGTTCATTCAGGTCTATCCGCTCACCGTTGAGCTGGTGCGAGAAGTTCGCCGCTAGGACAGCAGCCAGGCTGTTCATGCTCGACGCGTACGTGCTCAGCAGCGAATCGTGGTTCCCTGTCTCAATCGCAGTCACAAAAGACTTCGCAATCTCAAGAGTGGTATCACGGGGTGACGGTGTCGGAACAGGATGACGAATCTCACCGGCCGCTGGTTGGCTCTCTGGAGGGTAGGGTCCGTCATAAAAGTAGGCCGTCACCTCTCGGCCTTCGATCTTAAGATGACCGTGATCCCACAGGACGTTTATGTAGTCGTCGTTTCGGTAGACCTTACGCAAACGGGACATAATCAGGTTACCCACGGCACCGTTCTTGAAGCCGAAGGTCACCGTGTAGCTGTAAGGATTGTCCCCCGCGTCCTCGATGTCAGTCTCGTCTCGGGGAACGTAGGCTGCCTGTGTCCAGGCGATATCCCCCATCCAGAATCGCATCAGATCCGTCTGGTGTATACCGGCCTCGACAACCGTCGATCCCGACCACTCGAAACTCTTAGCCCAGACCTTATCCTTAGGCCCCCCCATAGATCCTGTATCCGTGTGCTTGACAGAATGCGCCTCCAAAAATCCCTCGTCAACGATCGTCGTCATCACAGGCCGTCTATCGGAGATAAAAGAATGGATCGTCTCGCTCTGTGATTCGTATCGACGCTGGAATCCAACGGTGGATATCACACCTGCTTTCTCGATCTCCTCACCCATTTCTATCGCTTCATCGAGAAATAGACTCTGCGGCTTCTCTGCAAAAATGTGCACACCAGCCTTGGCCGCCTTGATCAACTGTCCATCGTGCAAACCGGGGGGGATTGCAAAGTACATTGCCTGTGGCCCCACATCCAATGCCTTGTCGAAATCAGTCGTCTTCAGGATACCCCCGAAGTCGATACCCTCTACAAAACCACTGATTTTCTGCTCATCTAGGTTCGACTCGAAGGCATCACAAATCGTCACAATTCGGGTCCGGCCCTGTTGGTGGAGGGTCCAGAGTGCTTTCAGGTGTTGGAGTCCACGCTGCCCAAGCCCGACAACACCGACCGTGATCGGATCGGCCATCACTTTTCTCCTTTCAGTGCTACCTGTACCGCCCCCAAGCAGGCCATCAACGAAGGATTTTGAACGCAGGCCACCGCATCGAAGGCGGCTGGATTGACCTCATCCGGTATTCGAAGTCTTGCCACGCGCCGACTTGCCCTCGGAAAACTGTTTGAAAGCCCTAGCTACGTGACTGCGATTCAGTCGCCGACCAGCGTTCTCACCGTGGCTCACATCTGTGGAAGCATCACGCTGCGTGATCTCGACGATCGGGGCCATTCACGCGCATCACTTAACATCGATAGCGAGCTTCGCTGTCACCCGGGCGACCTGCTCAATGAGGGACACCTACCCAATGCCCATTCCGTCTTCCCATCGCTTCCACGCAAACTCACCTAGGACGTCATCGGCTCGGGACAGCTTCCGGACACCTCGGATGTGAACAGCTTCAAAACTATCGTCGACACGGACTCGTCTGCACGAACAGGTGCAACCAAGAACAGGACGATCAGGCGAGAGTGCTTCACGATTTCAGCGAAAGATAAACGATCACTCTGGCCTTCGTTCCCGGAGGCAGTTCACCCACCAAACGCAGGTAGTTTCCGAATCGAGCCACTCGCACGAAGGCGACCTCACGGCTATCGAGAAAGCCCATCAGCGTCCCCTCGTCTGCCCAATGCACGCCATCCGGCGAGATTTGCGGTTTCGCGTGACCACGTCCTATCGCCCCCTCGACTGCGAGTACACGCACAAAGTAGATAGCTTCAGAAGCCCACCCGACCTCGTAGAACTCGGTCTCGAACCGCCCCTCCCAGGTCACATCCCGTTCGATTATTGCGGTATGACTGTGTCGCAAGTCCTTCCTCCTAGAAGTCGCCTGAAAGCAGCACGGAATCCACGCTGAGGAATGCCCTTTTGTCCGTGTCGGTCTCGACGAAGAAAACGAGATTAAGCATGCACCAGAGATTCGCCATTGCCGGCATCACCATCGGCACGATACCCGTCACATCGTATTCCCTGTCATTCAGCCGAAAAGAGGCATACGACATGTCTGCGAGATCGAAGGTCATACACATATAATGCCAGTTCTGCTTGGTCGCGATCTCGTTGTAGCAAAGCCGCTGTTGCGCACCAGGCAGGTTCTCCCATCCTTCACCTGCAAGGTGAAAGTGCGACTGCGTCTTGCCCGACCCACCGATAGCTTCGAGCGATTCGCGGCGGGACTTGCATTGCCATCGTGAAACCGCTTGACCGTCAAGCGCGTTCAGATAGCGCAGATGAGGCATGACGCGATGCTCCGCATCCTGCAGGTCGAAGACGACCCCAAACGCTCTCACGTCCAGTTCGGAGAGAACCATCTCGGTCGCCTCAGGCTTGAACGTTACGTAGGCTTCCACGCGGATCTTGTCGAGCTTGCGCCAAGTCAACCGTTTGACTGCGACCGCAAGACTTCCCGTCTGAGGCCGTGTGGCAAGCTTCATAGAGTAGGTGCCATCCCAGGACCCGGCCGACCCCGTATCCCACATAGAGGCGTTGCTGAGCATTGGACCTCGCAGGTCGCGATACTCGGGCAGCATCGAGTCGAGGGAGCCTTCGTAATTTCCGATCAGGTTCGTCCAACCGTTCAAGCCCGTATCAAAATCATCGAACGTGATGATTCGGGACAAAGGATCGAACCGATCGAGCTTTGGATTGCTCACGCTGTGCCTTCTACAAAAGGTATGGTCAATGGGCCATCGGGCAGCACGGCGGCTCGCGGTTCACCGTAGGACAAAAGTGCGTCCCGTAGGCTCGCGTCCAGGTTGTCGATTGTATTAAGCTTGCAAGCCTCGATCTCGGACTTCGTCATTTTCGATAGCACGGAGATTTCAACGCGTTCGAGGATCCCGGCCAAGATCTGGGCCTGCCACTGATCTAGGATCGGACGATCCAGTGCTTTTATATATGCGAGCACATCTGCTGGCGTGGCTCCATCTCCCATAATCTGAGCGAAGTTACCGTGATCGGGGACGCCGTCTGAACATTCACTCACCACAAAGATGCGCCCTCCCTCCTCGACGATCCTGGCCGCCGCAGAGATACCCTTGACCGTCTGATACAGATTCTGGTCCAAAGGGAAGCCACTGTTGGAGGTGACCACAACCGGAAAAGGTCTGTCAACTGATTGCATCGCTGTGTGCTTTGCCGCGTCACACCCGGCGAGATGCGCAGTTACATAGTCACCGAGGTAGTATCCCGAAATTTCTTTCTCCCCATTGAGTGTGACGTTCACCATGAAATCGGGCGGACACATCGCCACGATCTCGGCGATCTCGGTCTGGATCGGATTCCCGTCGAGGACACCCCACGTGCTGTTCTCGTTTCCGATCAGGTCCGCGCGGTGCAACCGAAGAATCGTGTCGATGCCGGCAACCCCGGGCGCCACACCCTTCGCACCTCCCGAAAACCCGGCAAAGAAGTGGGGCTCGATAAACCCGACTACAATCCGTTTGTCCGCTTCCACATAGGTCCTGTCCAGATATGCATCCGTTCCCGTGGAAATCTGCCCGAGCTTCACGTTAGAGTTCGCATCGAAAGCGTCGTGATTCACGATCGAAACACGATCCACGACATCCGCCCCAAACATTTTCTCGATCTCGGTTTCGTTGTTTGGTCGGTGCGTTCCGGTTCCCAGAATCACCGTAACCTGCTCGTTGGGCACCGGGAGCGCATCGAGTATCCAAGGAATCAACTGGCGGTTCGGCACGGGCCGTGTCCCATCGGACGTCACTACAGCGACGTGATCTGACGGCTCGATCAGTCCAGCGAGCGGCTCGGATGCGATCGGGTTCGCAACGGCATCTCGGAACCCGGATTCCGGGTCTGCCATGGCCGCTTCAAACCTCGGCCGAATCGACGTCCAATCCGCAACCGACGGATCCATGTCCAGCGAGATCGATCCCTTTCCGTATGCGAGGTCAATCGTGCTCATCCATCACCCTAACCTCAACAACTCATCTTAGTGGCCAAATCGTGAAAATCGAGCGCATACAAATCCATCCAATCTTCTTCCCCCGTGTCGACATCCTTGTTGGGACCGCATTCGAGAGGACGCACAACGAAAGCGGTCTTGAACCCGACCTCACGTGCAGCCTTGAGATCCCCTTTGTGGGCTGCTACCATCATCATTCTCTCTGGGGGCTCACTCAACATCACAGCTGCGTGCTCATAAACTTCGCGGTCCGGCTTGTAGTGCTTCGCTGTTTCCGCCGACAGAATTATGTCCCAGGGCAGACCTGCGTGTTTCGCCATGTTCGACAGAAGCGACACGTTCCCGTTCGAGAGCGTGACAATCGAATACCGGCTCTTCAGGCGAGACAGCCCGCCCACGGAGTCGGGCCAGGGATCAAGCCGATGCCACACACGGTTCAGATTGTCCAGTTCGTTTTCAGTCAACCCGGTCAGACCATGCGGTTCGATTAGCGAGTCCAAAATCGTGCGATGAAGATCGTCGATCTTCGTCCACGGCAGTTCCCCGGTTCTGACCCGGTTCATCGACGGACCATATCCGGCCCGCCAGTCATCGGCGAAAGCCGCCCAGTCTCGTTCGATCCCTTTCTCAACCCCAAGCCGAGACGCATCCCGTATGACCGAAGACCGCCAGTCGACGACCGTCCCGAACACATCGAATGTAAGTGCCCCCACGTCCATGGCTATTTCCTCGCAATGACAATCAATCGTCTGGCCTGATCGTCATATTCGCTGCCTAGCCAGTCGCCAAAGAGCTCAACAGAGGCAAACCCGACGTCTTGCAGGGCAGCAGAAATTTCGGGTCCGGAGTAAAGTCTCGTGCGCCAGGTGCCTGCCTTAAAAACGTCACCACAGGTAAGCGTCCACCTGTTCTCGATCCACGACCAGTCGGGCGCCGCCTTCCGGTTCTCTTCAAGCACTAAGCCTTCGGAGATTTCCTCCGTGTTTTGCTCCTTGAACCCACTGATCACGATCTCCTTACCCACAGTATCAAGCACGAAAACCCCTGGGTCACGGATACATCCGTAGACCTTCGCCAGAAAGCTGCGTTCCTTCACGTCATCAAAGTAGCCGATCGAGGAATAGATGCTGATCGCGGCGTCATAGGACGTCGTCTCAGATAGCGCCCGCACATCCCCGACGCGTAGATCCAGATCCAGCCCAGCCTGGCTTGCGCGGTCTCTGGCTTCGACGATGTAGGAGGCCGTTCGGTCGATCCCGGTGACGACATGTCCTCTTCGAGCAAGCTCTAGGGAGTGGCGCCCCGGCCCACAACACACATCAAGGATCCTCGCTCCAGGTTCGATTCCGGAAAGGCTAAGAATCCCGTCGACTTCGCTCCTAGCAGCCTCCCACCTGCCGTCGTGGAACATCACTGGGTAGAAGTCCTCCCAAAAGGCATCCGTTTCGTGCCAGTCCGGCATCAATATGCCTGTTCGAGTGCTTTATCATTCGGCTTCACCCCCAACCCCGGCCCCTCGGGAAGGCGAAAGAAACCGGCTTCGCAGGTCAGTTCACCGTCAATGTAGGCCTTGTTCTTCTTTGTGATTGAGTGCTGATACTCGTGCATGGCAAAGGTTGCCACCGCGGCGCTAGCGTGCAGGCTCGCAGCTTGGTAAATCCCGATCCCGATCGAGGCATGCGGCATGACCCGACAGTGAAACGCCTCAGCCATTGCGCAAATCTTCATGAAGGACGTGACACCAGTTCGTCCCATCTCGGGCTGAATCACATCCATGCAACGAGCGACAAACCGTGGTCGATACTCGTAGACCGTTCGATACTCCTCGCCCGTTGCGACGCTCGTCCGAATCGATCGAGCAACTTGAGCCAGCCCTTCAGTGTCTTCAGGTGCAACGGGGGCTTCGACCAGCGCCACGTCGTAGGGTTCGATCCGATGGATCAGCTTAATCGCCTCGGGCGCAGTGAACCGCCAATGCAGATCAACGAGGATCTCCGTTCCTGGTCCCACTGCCTCCCGGATCGCAATAATCTCCGCTTCTTCACCCTCGTCTGACACGGCTGCCGCAAACTTCACGGCCGTGAAGCCCTCGTCGATCCACGACCTCCCGAGCTCTGCTCGCTCATCCCTGGTCGCCCCGGGAAGCCCGGAAACGTAAACGGGCAAGAGATCCGTCCGTCTGGCACCCAGCAGACTCGCGAGGGGCAGTCCAGTAAGCTGTCCCCGCAGATCCCAAAGCGCGATGTCGATTGCTGCAATTGCATCGTGGTAGAAGCCACCGAAGAATCCCCTCACACGCATCGCATCGTAGTGATCATCGTAAATCGCTGCCACATCGTTCGGGTCTCGTCCTACGACAAGAGGGCCAAGAAGCTCGTCGATGATCGTCGTCACCGTGTGAGGAGTCACAACGGCCACACACTCACCCCATCCGACTGCACCCGATTCTGTGGTCACACGGACGATTACGCAGTGATCGTGGATGCTGTAGACGGTCTTGTTACGTGGGCGAATAAAGCAGCCCGTCTCATTCGGGATGTTTCCCTCTTCGAGCGGGCCGAGGTAAGGCTCATCGCGCAGGATCTTCAGCGCAAACGATTCGACACAAGCGATGCGGTCAATCACTGTTGTAAGGTATCCAAGTCTCCGTGAGCGGTTTGTGTGTAAAGGACTTCGCGTCCTCTCCCTGATAGGCGCCAGCGACATGACCATCACCGCGGAGGATATATTTGTAGATCATCAACCCTTCCAGCCCGACGGGTCCACGACTGTGCAGACGGTTCGTGCTGATCCCAACCTCAGCACCCAGTCCATACCGGAAGCCGTCGGCGAAACGCGTAGAGGCGTTGTGCAGGACTGACGCGGCATCGACTGCTTGGAGAAAACGGGAAGCCGTCTGCTTGTCCTCAGTCACGATCGACTCTGTATGATGGCTGCCATACTGATTGACGTGTGCAATCGCCTCATCCAGATCGGACACGACCTTCACTGCGAGGACAAGATCGAGATACTCGGTCCACCAATCGGCGTCCGTCGCAGCCACCCCGTCTTCTATGATCTCGAGCGATGCAACGTCATACCTCAGCTCGACACCTGCTCCCGCCAACTTCTCAGAGACTTCTGGTAAGAATGTCCTCGCGACCGCTTCGTGAACGAGCAGTGTCTCCACCGCGTTGCACGCGCTTGGGTAGTCAGTCTTGGCNTCGAGCACGATACCTGCAGCCTTCTCCAAATCGGCCCAGCGGTCCACATAGATGTGGCAGATCCCGTCCGCGTGCCCCATCACAGGGATCTTCGTGTTTGCCATGATATGCTGTACGAGCTCGTTTCCGCCACGGGGAATGATCAGGTCGATACGGTCATCCTGATCCANGATCGTCTGCACCTCTTCGCGTGCTTGAAGAACGTGGAGCCAGCCCTCCGGGATACCGGGAAGACCGGCTGTTGCCTGGACGAGAATCTGTCCGAGCGCCTGGTTGGTGTGGCGACACTCGCTCCCTCCTTTTAGCAGAACGGCATTACCGGACTTGAGACACAGCGTCGCGATCTGTACCAGTGCATCGGGCCGTGACTCGAATACGACGCCGATCACGCCAATCGGTACAGAGACCCGATAGAGCTTGAGATCCTTGTCCAGCTCAGTTGACGCCTGTGTATAACCGATCGGNTCAGGCTGACTAGCCACGCTCCTAACACCCACGACTATCGTGTTGGCGATCTTCGAATCGGACAGCTTCATCCGGTCCACGAGCGCTTGACTCAGCTTGCCATCGGACAGCATCTGGTCAGCGGCAGCCATATCCTGAGCATTTGCTTCGAGGATCTCTCCTGCCCGACTCTCGATCGCCAGAGCCATCGCTTCGAGCGCCGCATTACGCTCGGATTCCGAAGCCTGGGCCAAAACCCGAGACGCAACACGCGCCGTCAGCGTAGCCGCCCTGATTTCGTCTGTCATATCTTCACCATATTCCCAGTCCCCGAACTACGGGACGAAGTCCTAGGCCCTGCTAGAGCAGTCTGTCTGCCAGCTCTTCGATCTGGTTCCATGTCTGATCCTCNACAGGGATCCCGCTCGCCAGACGCACACATTTTGTGCGCNACGANCGTTCGCCCGGGATAAGNATCTCTTCAAAACCTTCAGCTTTCGGGGTCGACTTGAGGTAGTCAAGGAATCGTCCCACCTCGGCCTTGAAGTTGTCAAGCGGCTGGAATGCTTCGACGTTGATCACCTGGATAAACAGTGCGTTTCCAGTTTCTGGCGGATCCGCCTGCGTGCATCCGGCAGGAGACAATGCTCCTGAGAGGATATCGATCGCGATAGCAAGTGCAGATCCTTTGTGCGCCACAGATCCACCAAATGGGACAAGCGCCCCCCCTAGCGATACATAATGTTCAGGATCGTCGCTGGGACGCCCTTCGGAATCGACCACGGACCCGTGCATGACCTTCTCGCCTCGGGCCGCGGCGACTCGCATTTTGCCGCCAGCTGCAACTGCCAAGGTCAGGTCGATCGCGACATCCCAGTCTTTGTCGGATGGGAACGCGGCGGCAAGGCAGTTCGCCGGCAAGATTCGACCTACACCNCCCCAAGGCGCCATCGCCTTGTCGGCACCGTGTCCGTTGTTCGTGATCAGCCCGACCAATCCCGCGTCAGAGGCGATCGTAGGAAATGCGCCCAGCCGCCCCACGTGGTTGCAGTTGTGCACGGTGACGACGCCTATCGACGCTTGTTTCGCCTTTTCGATCGCGATCTCCATCGCGTCAATGGCCGTGACGTGACCGAACCCCCAGTTCCCGTTCACAACCGCCGTAGCGGCCGTTTCCTTTTCGACCACCGTCTCCACGCCGGCCTTGATTCGCCCGCTGTTTATCGCGGANACATACTGAGCAACCCGAATGACACCGTGCGAGTCGTGACCCAACAGGTTCGACTCAACGAGCAGACTNGCAACGACCTCGGCCTCGCGCACCGAGGCACCAACAGCTCTGTAGATCGCAGCAACCTTCTCGCGGATTTCGTCAGCGGGNATCGTAGGCATGTCTACCCTGCATAAGCTGCCTTGATCTCGTCCATATACTTCTCGGCTATTGCCTTTGGCACGACCTTCTTGAGCCCCCTCGTCAAGGTCCCGTCCTCTTCGTTCAGGGACTCCGAAACTACCAGAACCTTTTGCGGTCTTTCGTGACTCGGCAGCCCAGCTTCCGTCGCCACATCGAGCAGCTGCTTCCGAATACGGTCTGCGACTGCGGGATGTTCTCTCANCGCATCCTCATCGGTCGGCAGATCCTCGATATCCTCGATCAACTTCGCCTCATCCAAACTCACGGTCACGACCGGCAAAGGAAAATCACGTTTCTGGTCGCCGTAGACCAGTACGTGTTCCACGAGCTGCACCGCCGAATACATCCGCTCCAGTCGCTCGGGATTTACGAACTCACCATTACGAAGCTTGAACTGTCGCCCGACACGACCAGCAAATGTCAGATATCCCTGATCATCGATGCTAAACAGATCGCCCGTCCGATACCAGATACGATCTTCATCGTCTTTGACCAAGGCCTTCCCGGTTTGCTCCGGATCGTTCAGATACCCAGTCATCACGTGTGCCCCGTTCACCCAGAGCTCACCCGCACGTCCTTCAGTACTCACATACGTGGCATTCGCGGGCTCACCGGAACCAATCGTAACACCCTCATCATCGACAACTCGTACGTTGATGAAGGGTTTGCCAACGGTACCTGTCTTCTGCCCAAAGAGACAGTTCGCAGCAATCAGCGGAGCACACTCTGTCACCCCGTAGCCCTCATATGCCGTGATGTCGAGAACTTCATTGAAAAAGTCGAGAGCTTCAGGGTCTGCCTTTGCCGACCCGATGATCAGAAGTCTCAGGCGAGCTCCCACACGAGCGGACAGCTTCTCCTTGATCTGACCAATCACCTTCTTCCCAATCAAGTTGTGAATAACCCAGTCGACTGGCGAGCCCTTCCCCCGAGCGAGCTTCTGCTTAGCTTCGACCGAGCGTGCGACCAGACTGCCTCGCAGTCCACCCGCGTCGATCGCCTTCCGCACGTTGCCGTATACCTTGTCAAGTATCAGCGGAACGGTCAGGAATGCTTCCGGCTGTGANTAACGGATATCGACAAGAACCCGATCCGGAGATCGAGCAAGGTCGAGCGACCAGCCTTTCGCCAGCGGGTAATAGATGTTCAGGATACCCATTGTGTGGAAATCGGGCGCCGATTTGTAGAAGTTCAGAGATTCCGATCCTAAAATCGCCTCCCAGATGCACATGCAGTTTTCGACGATGTTTCTGTGCGTCTGGACAACCCCTTTCGGCATGCCTGAAGAACCGGANGTGAACACCACTTTCGATTCGTCATCGAGACCGACCTCGACATCCGGTGGCGGGTCAGCATTCTTGATCAGGTCGAAGAACGGGATCGTAGCATCCGCCTGTCCTTCTGTCATCACCACACGTGGCGCAGACGACAACTNCGGGAGAGCACGCTCGACCTGCTCAATGCTCTTCGAGTCAGCGAAAAGAAGCTTGGGCTCCGACAGCTGCAGATTGTGAATCAGAATGTCATCCGGGACCTTGTTACAGAGGGGTACGGACGAAAGCCCAAGAACATCGCACGCCAGAAATATAAGGATGGGTTCGAGCCCGCCATCGGTCAGGATGGCGACGCGATCTCCCTTGGTCAAACCCTGGCCCGCCAACCCGGTGGCCAGACGGTCCCGCTGTGCCCTGAGTTGCTGGAACGTCATCGGCACATACTTCAGGCCGCGCTCTCCGACCTGCTCNGACTGTCTGAGGATCCGGACAGCCGTCCGGTCCCCATACTGATCGAAGGCCTGGTCGATCAGTGCCTTTAGGTTACCAAATTCTCTCAAGCGTCCTCTCTTGCAAAAACTCTACACTAAATCGGCGAAAAACCTTTTTTATATTAAGTCCTGTAATATTAACAGCTTGNCCTATATNTCACGCTCAATCGGNAGCAAGATAACCCCTCGTCACGCTCTCTTCTATAATATGACNGGCATAGTCCCACAGGATCGGTGCACCCTCAGCGATATGGCGATTCCGATCGATCACCTGCCCCTTCCGGATCCCGTGTTTTTTCCACGCCACACCTTCAGTCAGGTAATTGTGTAACAATGGCTGGAACCGATCGAGAGCCGCAGCGTATCTGGCCTCGGGAGTCAGCCGNTCTTCGAACTCAGTCCAGATNTCGTCGACTTCTTTCGCCTGCGCTTCCGGAAGCAGGTAGAAGATCCGGTCTGCAGCATCCCGCTCCCGNGCTTCCTTGTCCTTCATACCCTCCGTATCGTAGACAAAGGTGTCACCAGCATCGATCTCCACCAGATCGTGGATCAACAACATCTTTACAACTTTCATCAGGTCTACAGACTCGTTCGCGTGCTCCTCTAGGATCAACGCCATCGTCGCGAGATGCCACGAGTGTTCGGCGTCGTTCTCGGCTCGGCTTCCGTCCAATATGACGGTCTGNCTGAAAACACTCTTGACCTTGTCGATCTCNTGGATGAACACCAACTGCTGCTTCAATCGTTCGAATGAAGCAGCCACTATTGGGTGGCCGTCGGGGCGAAGCACATCGTTCCCCCCAGAGATTGGCCCGGAGCCAGCACCGCGAGGCCTGCATCGACACCCTTGCCCTGCAAGTTCACCGCATCCGTCGTGCAGGTGTATGGTTCGTAACACACGACGGGGCGATGGTCGGGGGCAAAAAACACCCATTCTCTGAACGTGCTGTCAGCCTGGACGACGATCTGCACACCCGCTTCTGGATCGGAGAAGTGACAGCGACTCCATCCATCCTCCTCCGCCTGAACTCCCGACCAAACATCGTCGTAGTAGCGGTCTCCGATCGCCACCCTCGACCTGAGATCGTAGTCACCTCCCACTGGTTGNCGCTCACCCGTCGGGATGCTGTCTTCGCGCAGCGGCCAATAGGTCTCGCACGGGAGATCGACCAGACACTTCGATCTGTCACCTGAGGGAAGCAGCGGAAGGGGGAAATACGGGTGATACCCTAGCCCCGCTGGCATGTTCGATNCACCGGTGTTCGTGCCGGTGACCTCAACAGACAGCGCGCCATCCTTCAAGCGGTAGGTTCCCTCGACCTCGAACGGGAACGGCCACTCAGACCCAATTTCGAGAAAATCACTCGACTGAAACCGGCACGTGACCCACGCGCCATCAGCATTNGATGCGCCCGATCCGGAAACTTTCCACGGCCTGTCCAAGACGTATCCGTGGAGTAGATGCGCGCCCTCTTCGGGTGTTTTGAGTTCGACCTGCCGNCCCTCAAACTCGAACTTTCCATACTCTATCCGGTTCGGCCACGGAAACAGAATCGGGATACCATAGCCGCTCGGCCTGCCTTGAAGCGTTTCAGCATCCGGTGCCGAAAAAAGCAGCTCGATCTCGCGTCCATCGATTCGAGCCTTGTAACTNATACAGTTGTTTCCGACCGACGGTAGTACAGTCGCGGTCTGTCCGGCTTCCCTGTCTGTCAGTACAACGACGGAACTACCCTTGTAATCCCGCTCCCTTGCCACGTATCTCTCTCCGGCCAATACTAGTGTCTCCTATCAGAACAGAAGCTGTGAACGCAGTCAGTCGCAGCACAAATGACAGGTTCATCCCAGATAACCCTTTAGGGCAGTGGCCAACGTTCGCCCGCCATGTATCCGCCATCGACATAGATCACCTGACCGGTCACATAATCCGACCCGCTCGAGGCAAGGAAGCAGGCAGTGCCCGCCAGATCCTCGGGTGCCCCAATCCGACCGTGCGGGAGTCTATTCACACCCCACGCGTGCATCGATTCATTCGACCAGAGCTTCTCAGTCAGCGGTGTCCGGATAAAGCCTGGACAGATGGCGTTGACCTGAATTTCGGGAGCGAGTTCGACCGCCCAGACCTTAGTNAGTTGCCCAACCGCGCCCTTGGTGCCGGTGTAGACGGAGATGCTCTGAAGTCCGATTCCGGTGGTCAACGAACCAATGTTGATCACCTTACCCGCCCCGCGTGGCCGCATATGCTTCGTGGCATACTGTGTCAGGAAGAATAGACCCTTCTGGTTGACGTCCTGGATCACGTCGTAGTGTTCCTCGGTCACCTCTTCGAACGGCTCGCGAACGTTCGTCCCTGCGTTGTTCACCAGTATGTCCAGTTGGCCATATGTCTCGACCGCCTGATCCACCGCGCCCCGGAGCGACTCTAGGTTCGTCATGTCGATCTCGTAGGGGGTGGCAGCGCCACCCGCGCTCCGAATTGTCTGTGCCGTGTCATCCAGCTCGGATCGCGTCCTCGCAGCCACAACAACCTTCGCCCCGTGTCCGGCAAGTCCTTCCGCGATGCCCCGGCCGATGCCACGTCCACCACCCGTCACAAGGGCGACTTTCCCTTCCANATTGAACAAATTCATCGATTNCTCTGTCCTTTCNGTGCGTTCTAGAATTCGGGCGGCCAATATACGGAAATCCGAAAACCTGAACAACACGGGCACAAATCAGGCCGGCCTTCACCCTTGGAGTCCGGCCTGATTTGTCCTGCCTGTGGCTAGTCTACGTGAGGAAAACCGTGAAGCCTAACAAGATCACGTAACGTTTCAGGTTGTCACCAACTGCAAATAGATGCACATACGAATACTGGGACGTCAGCGCCGTCGTTCGGGAGCACGACCTGATGTCAGTTTGTCCGGCTGTGTAGCTTGTTGCCCATAACGAACGAGCCACCGAACTGGTAATTTCTGGTGTTCGCATGCTCGACTGACGCTCCCACCTGATAAATATCGCGCCTCCGAACATCCCTACGGCATGGTCGGGTTGATCTTAAGATGCCACGCTCGAATCGGCCCAACAGGAGAGATATCGATTTTGTTGTCCGCCTCCTCAATCACGACCAGTACAGATCCAGTTGGCGATAAGACTGTGAAACAGAGGGTGGTCAGAAATGCGAGCCATTTCCTAACTAAGGTCCCTCGGAAATGTCCGACAGTTTTCAAACTAAATTTATTTTTGTTGAGTTACGAGGTTTTCAATCGCAAGAACAACCCCTTCGTGGATCTTTTGCAGGCTCATGCTTGAAGAAGACCCGCCTTCGGCGCCCACCAGGTCGGGTGTCGGGGGAACGTGGATAAAACCGCAGATAGGATCGCGACCGTCCAAATACGAGTGATGCAACACGCTGTACATGATGTGGTTGCAGAGAAAAGTTCCTGCGTGGTAGGACAGCCGGGCGGGGACACCGGCCGCCTGAATCGCCTCGCAGATTCGCCGGGTCGGAATCGTCGCGAAGTAAGCTGCCGGCCCATCTGCCACAATCGGCCGATCGTCCTGCTTGAGGTTGATCGCCACACGCTCAATGTNGAGACAGGTCGAACCNCCTAACCCCAGCNAGAGCACGACATTCGGACGGTGGTTGTCGATCAGCGGCAGAACTATCCGTGTATCTTCGCCATACACGACAGGCAGCACCGCAGACACAACCTGTGCACCGCAGACACTCTGACCGTCGAGCNCCTCAGCCACTTCACCGGAAGGGTTTCGGTCCCATTTATCCCACGGCTCAAAGCCGGTAACCAGCACCTTCATAGCTAGAAGACGATCATGCCTCGAGCCAGTTCACCGGCTGCGAGATCGTCAAAGGCCTCATTCGACTGCTCGATCCCGTATTCCTTCGAGATCAGTTCATCGATCTTCAGCTTNCCAGACCTGTAGAGCTCAATCATCCGAGGAAAATCGTCCCGCACCCGTGCGCTCCCATACTTGCACCCGCGCATCACCTTCTCGTNCGACTGCAGGCTGCCTGTGTCGAAAGTAACCGTCGATCCAGTAGGCGGAAGCCCGATAATGACGCTTGTACCTGCTGGTGCGAGACACTCCCACGCCTGCTTGATCACCTCGGCCACACCGACCGCGATAAACGCGTAGTCAGCACCGCGACCGGTGATGTCCTTAATCGCCTCGACCGGATCGCCCTGACTCGCGTCGATACAGTGTGTTGCCCCAAGATGCTTTGCATACTCGAACTTCGATGGGTTCACGTCGACAGCAATGATCGGATTCGCTGCGACCAACGCGCCGCCTTGGATGCAATTCAGACCGATCCCTCCGACTCCGAANACAGCCATCGTCTCACCTGCCTGCACGTTGGCGGTGTTCAGAACGGCACCGACACCCGTCATCACCGAGCACCCGATCAGAGCCGCTTTCTTGAGATCTATATCGTCACGGATCGGGATCGCGCAGGAAGCCGGCACAACAGAGTGTGACGCGTAGGATGCGACGTGCCCGTAGTGATAAACCGGTTTCCCGTTCATCGACATCCTTGTTGTTCCATCGAACAAAGCACCGCGCACGGGCACGGTCTTTTCGCAGAGCTGAGAACGCCCGGTNACGCAGTAATGACATTGTCCACANGAGGGTGCCCAAGAAAGAATCACNTGATCCCCGGGCTTAAGACTCTGGACACCGGGTCCCACATCCTCGACGACTCCGGCACCCTCATCTCCGAGTACGATCGGCATGGGAAAACCAGTCCAGCTACCGTCATACGTGTGAAGACAGCTGTGGCACACACCACTAGCTGTCATNCCCACCACCACCTCTCCTTCCTGAGGAGAAGCGAGATCGATATCCTCGACTTCCATTCTTCGACCGGGTTCGACCAGAACAGCTGCGTTCATAGAGACCTCTCTCTGATTGGGCTCGGGACTGTCGGACCTAGTGTATAACTCGAGTCTGACGGTTAGCAAATTCCGATTTTCGTTATACCCAGGACATACAGATCCGCGAACAAATAGACAGCGCTAAGTCCTTAGATGTAAATAACTTGACACCTTACTGCGGTCTGCTTTTCATTGCGGAATCGACCAACCGAACACCCCCGAATTTATGNTAACAATTATCATCCCGACACACGAGCGCAGGCAGCTCATCCGTCACGAAGGCCTTCGCAGATATCTTTTCTGCCGCCTCCGTCGACAAAGGCCTTTGCGCCGAACTACTGCCCTCGCACAATCGGCGCGCTTACGCTTATCAAAAACGCCGACCCTCCACCGCATTGGAGAAATAGATGAGCCACGGCTACTGCGCATACTGTAAGAGAGCCGCTGAAGATGTCGCGAGATTGTTCGAGGATCAGGAGGCATCGATCTGCACAAACTGCGTCCGGATCTGTCAGGATGTACTGGATGGTGATACCGTGTCCGGCTGGATGGTCACGACATCGCCACAGCGCTGTGTCTATTGCGGTCGACGCCCGAGCGAGGGTGTACAACACTGCATAAACGTAACCAATCACTCACCTCGCGTGTGCGAGCGATGCATCGAACTGCTGACCGAAGCGATCACCTCTAAATCGATCTCTGAAGAGATCCGCCAGCTGGTCGAAGATCCTCACNTCTCGACATCTGAGATCGAAGACGCCGTTCAGAAGGCACTCCGCGAGGTCTCGACCAAGGCTCCCGATCAACTGTCGCCGCCTCAGGCGGTGACAGTTGATTTCGGTGGGACCATCCTTTCCACTGTCGAATTCGACCTCAAGGCGGGGATCAATCGCTGTCTAGAGCTTGCCGAGGTATCGAACGATTGCACTGTACAGGATGTGATGGAAATCGTCCAAGAGCTCGATTATCAGATCCAGGAACGCCGTGAATCAAGCCTCTTCGAGATTCCCGTGATTCAGAGGCAGCGGCTGATCTACGACACCCTCGGCGTCCACTTCGACATCAGCCCGGAAGACCTAGAGCTCGCATTCTGGGACGCCAGCATGCGATTCTCGATCGAGCCCGGCATCACGACCGTACTCGACGGTCTTGCCGCCCGTGACATCCCGCTCGCCGTGGTCAGCAACTCCGGCTTCCGCGGCGAAGTGCTGAGTCACGAACTCGAGCGACATGGTCTGGCCGAATACTTTGCGGTCATAATCTCCAGCGCCGACTACGGGCTGCGTAAACCGCATCCCTTCCTGTACCGCGCTTCGGCATCGCTCTTGGGGGTCGAGATCGTCAACAGCTGGCATGTCGGGAATTCCCGTTACTATGACGTCGAGGGCGCGATGACCGCCGGTGCAGCCGCGATCTACTACGATACGGAAGACCAGCCTCCTAAGAACCCCAAGCCCCACGCAACCGTCGCATCCTGGATCGACTTCCAGAAGCTCATCGAAAGGACTTTCGACGCTATATGATCCACACAGACGGTTCGCCAAGACGTGTGCTCTCAGAAGAAGACATCTGGTATTTCAAATACAGCGGCTACTACCTTCTCCCCGATACACTGCCTGAAGACCTGATTGATCGTCTGAACGAGGTAACGACCACACAGGTTCAGAAAATGATCGAGCCGATCGTGTGGGAGAACAAAGAGGAACGCAAAGCGGCATCCGTCAGGCGACTTTCCAAAATCCTAGATCGTGACCCCGTCTACCTTGAAGCCGCTACCTACCCTGCCATACTGGATGCGATNGAAGGCTATATCGGACCGAACATCGAAATGCTGACGAACAAACACAACCACATTATGGTCAGACCCCCAGGCTCTTGCCCGGTCCCTTGGCATTCTGGTGAAGAACCCTGGGAACCAACTCTGATCACTGCGCTGATCTACCTCGAAGAGTCGACTATGGATAACGGCTGTGTCCATATCGTTCCGGGCAGCCACGTACGGCCGTTCAGCAGAAAACGACGGCCTAGTGGAGATTGGGCGTCATCCAAGGAGTATCGGCGTGCCTTACCAGTTCCGATGCCAAAGGGTGGCGTTCTCCTCTTCAACGACTGCTGCTTCCACGGCTCCGATGTCAACAGAACAGGACAGTCACGCAGGAGCATGACCATCGGCTACCGCGCCCACGATTCGCANGATGTGCTGAAGGACGACCCGGAGAAGATACTGGTCAGAGGCGAACGAATATACACCGGGCATCCGCATCCCTTCCTAAACAGCGGCTCGTGATACTGGCTTGTACCAAAGAGGTATTGTTAGCACCCTATCATCTGCTGACGAACACGGGTCACGCTAAGAGGAGTCAACGCACTGTACCTTAAACGAATACCATGCCTAGTCTCTACTTCCCCCATTTTCTTGTACACGGTTAGGCGTAGACCGTCCTTCGGCTTCGCTCAGGATAGCTCGCTCAAATAGACCGCAACACCCGGAGAAACTATGACATCCGCCACGCCACGCCCTGAATATCCACGACCCCAGTTCGTCCGCGACTCGTGGATCAACCTGAATGGCGAATGGAACTTTGCATTCGACTTCGGGAAAAGCGGAGAACAAGCAGGATGGCATTCTGATCCAAGCTTCGACCAGAAAATCACGGTCCCCTTCTGCCCGGAGAGCGTGTTGTCAGGGATTGGTCATACCGATTTCATTCCAGCGTGCTGGTATGCTCGATCCTTTACCGTCCCATTAGAATGGGCGGGAAAACCCACAGTCATCCATTTCGGTGCCTCCGACTATGACACACGTGTGTGGATAAACGGAATACCCGTTGGACGGCATTACGGGGGTAGTGCATCCTTCACTTTCGACATAACTCCCGCGCTGAGCGATGGCGAGAACCTTATCGTCGTCTGTACCCAAGACGATCTGCGTTCGGGTATCCAACCAGGCGGCAAACAGTGCAAGGACCTGAACTCGAGAGGCTGTCACTACACCAGAACTACCGGCATCTGGCAAACTGTTTGGTTAGAGTCCGTTCCTGAAATCAACCTACACTCGCTGAGGATCGTTCCGGACCTAGACGGTTCCAGATTCATCCTGACCCCGTCGCTCAGCCAAGACGCCCGAAACACAACCATCAGAGCCGTACTACTGGACGGAGCCAANGAAGCCGGAGGTGCCGAGGCGCCCGCCCTAAACGGCGGGACGTTCTCTCTGAGGCTGAAAGATGCAAAGCCTTGGACGCTTGAGGATCCGCATCTCTATGACATCCGTCTTGAGCTAGAAGCGGATGGGCAAGTCATCGACTCCATCCACACCTACGCTGGGCTCCGAAAGTTTCACATCGAGGGCAACCGCTTCTTCTTCAACAACGAGTCGTTCTTCGTGCGTTTCGTCCTAGACCAGGGTTTCTATTCAGACGGAATCTGGACGGCGCCATCCGACGAGGCACTCAAGAAGGACATCCAGCTGTCGATGGATGTCGGATTCAATGGTGCAAGGCTGCACCAGAAGGTCTTCGAGGAGCGGTTCCACTACTGGGCGGACAAGCTCGGCTACCTGACCTGGGGTGAGTTCTACGACTGGGGTCTCGACATGTCTCAGCCTCAGGCAAACTATAACCAGCAACAGGAATGGTCAGAGATAGTGATGCGCGATCGGAACCACCCGTCGATCGTGGCCTGGACCCCCTTCAATGAGACGATCGGAAACNCAAGAAATGCGTTCGAAGNNCATCGGCGTACCGTTGATGAAACGTACGCGTTGACCAAGCGACTCGACCCAACGCGGCCAGTGAACGACGCAAGCGGCTATGTCCACGTTCGCACGGACATCTACACTGTACACGACTACGAACAGCAGATCGATGTGTTCGAAAAGAAATACGAGACGGTTTCCCCAGACAACGCAGACTCGCACCGCCAGCACGAGGACCTCTCCGTACCGTATGCAGGACAGCCCTATGTCGTTGACGAGTATGGTGGCACGTGGTGGAATGAAGACGAGGCTNAAAAAGCGAAGGCACAGGATGCGGACAGGGAGGGAAGCTGGGGCTACGGAAAGAGACCGACAGATATCGAAGAGGTCTACGACCGAATCGGAAAGCTGACGAGGGTCCTGACCGACAACCCGAATATCGCTGGCTACACATACACACAATTGACCGACGTCGAGCAAGAGCAGAACGGGATTTACCACTATGACCGTTCACCCAAATTCGACGCAGACCGACTGAAGAAAGCCTTCGAGGCGAGTGCCGCTATCGAAGAATGATCTGGATACTCCTTCTCTTCGCACTTGGGCTAGTTACTGGCAGACTCTCCAGACTCCCAAGCAACGTGTGGCCGGTGCTCGACAAGATCACGCTAACAACGGTCTTCCTACTCCTCTTCATTTCCGGAACCACCGTAGGTAAGAACGATCAGGTATTCGAGCGTCTGTTGGACCTTGGCCTCACTGCGCTCGCTGTATCCTGGGCTTGCGTCGCAGGCAGTATCCTTGTCGCGGCCGGGATGTATCGGTGGGTTCTGAACCGTGAAGTCTAGCCTCGCTATCACAGCTTGCTTCGTGGTTGGAGTTGTAGTCGGCAGACTGGATTGGCTTTCAGATACTTACGACGCAGAGACATTGAGTATTTATACGCTGTACGCTCTGCTCCTCCTTGTCGGATTGTCGATGGGATCCGACCGTCGATCTTGGCTCGCTTTGCAATCGGCTGGGCCGCGCGTTCTGCTAGTCCCTGCGTGTGCACTCATAGGGTCGTTCGCCGGCGCGATGCTGATCGGGATGTTGAGTCCCTGGTCGGTGCGTGAGATAATGGCCGTCGGGGCTGGTCTCGGTTATTATAGTCTTTCGAGCCTCCTGATAGGTCAACTGCACGGGAGCGAACTCGCGACGATCGCACTCTTGGCAAACATCCTGCGTGAGATTACAACGCTTCTCGCGGCCTTCCCGATCCGAAAATTCTTCGGACCTCTCGCACCTATTGCATCCGGCGGCGCAACATCGATGGACACCACATTGCCCGTGATCGTCGCAACCTCAGGGANAACCTATGCGATCGTGGCAGTCTTCAATGGAATGGTTCTGACCTTGATCGTGCCGGTGCTTGTTGCTCTGGCTTTGACTCCTTGAGAGGGACAGATGGATAACAGAGAACTGGAAGGACAAATCGCCCTAGTCACGGGTGGAGGTCGCGGAATAGGCCGATCGATCGCAATGGCCTTCGCGAACGCCGGGGCCGAAGTCATCCTCGTCGCTAGAACAAAGACACAACTCGAACATACGCGCAAGGAGATCAACAAGACAGAAGGGAAAGCAACTGCTTTATCTGCAGATCTGACTGACCGAGCTCAGGTTGCCGCCACCGCCGAAAAGATACGCGACCAGACTGATCGAATTGACATCCTGGTCAACAATGCTGGCGGTGGCATGGAGCCTAAAGCGGTCGCTGATTCAGATCCTGACCTCTGGATCAAAGANATTGAGGCGAACCTGTTCAGTGCATACCTCGTGACACACGCGATCCTGCCCCTAATGAAAGCTACAGGTGGAAAGATCATCAATATCGGCTCTGGTATGGGCCACAGCTCTGGCGCCGGATCATCTGCATATCACGTCGGAAAGGCGGGTATGTGGATGCTAACACGATGCTTGGCAGATGAAGTCTGGGAAGACGGAATCACGGTGAACGAGCTGATCCCAGGACCGGTGGCAACCGACCTGACCACCGGTCGTATGGAAGTCGGCGGTCCTCCCCCGTTCGCTCCGAGTGAGTACGTGAAGGGCCCGGACGATGTCACTCCCTTGGCTATGTGGCTTGCGGCCCAGCCCGATCACGGCCCGACGGCCCAAACCTTCAGCCTCACCCGTCGGGCGATATAGCACTCCTACGATCAATTGTGTCAGCCCTGACCGACAGCACACGGATCGTCCCGACATCAAGGCAGACATCAGTTTTCGGTCCACTTCCCGTTTCACCCATAGTCCAGAGCAAAGAAGCCCGGACACTCATCCGAGCTCCGGGCTTCTTCCTCCAATTCTCAATCCTCACCTTCCCATCTACTAGTGTCCCTCTAGCGTCTTCCTCATCTCGTCACCCATTTGCGCCAACCACTGCATCCACACCACCACATCCGTTCCCATACAGAAGTCCTTCACGCCCATATCGAGATACTTACGTGCACCATCGGGTGAATTGATTTCTACTCGTGGATGGATCCCCATCTTCAGTGCCGTCTCGATGATTCGCTTCTCGGCTTCCATCACATCCGGATCTGTGTAAGCGCGCGGCTTCCCTATACTCATCGAATAATCCGCAGGTCCGAACTGCACCATATCAACGCCCTTCACTGATAGGAGCGCTTCAAGGTCATCTACTGCTTCTTTCTTCTCGATCATGATTGCAATCACGGCGTCATCGAGCGCCTGCAGGAACTCGGGTGATCCCGCATCTCCGCCGAACCTTACATACCGGCGCATGTTCACACCATGCTGACCTCTCTGATCCGGGGTCTCTGCACGGACAGCCCTGATACACGCCTCCACATCCTCGACTGTCCGAACGTCCGCAAACAACAGGTTCTGTATTCCCCCACCCATCGCCCGCCCCGCGATATGGCCACGCGGCTCCTGCTCCACCTTGATCATCGCTGACAGATCATCGAACAAATCGATCGCCCTGCCGAGATTATCAAAGGTGTGCAGGTCAAACGGCGCGTATTCGGAGACATACTCCACATAGTCGAACATCCCGCTCTGTCCGACCATCTCGATCATCGAAGGCCAAGGGCTGTGGACNTGCGTGCCCAACGTCGGCTTACCCTCGTTCATAAGTTCTCTAAGTCGATTCGGTCTCAAGACTCCTCCCTGGTTTTCACGTTCTTCGGTCGCCCCAATGTAGATGCTCAACTGTCAAAAAGAAAGGCGTGAGCCTAATAGCCCACGCCTCTGCTTCTCAACGATCTCTCTTCTATACTTCCAAGAACCTGCTCATCGCCGTCTCGATCCACCCTCGACTGACGTAGTCACTCAACGTCAACGCGAACAGGATCAGCAGCCACAGAACTCCAGATCCCGCGAACACCCAGGTCAGCTTGCTGCTGTACTTTACGTGCATGAAGTAAAGCACCACGAGCAGTCCCTTCGAACATGCAATCGACATCGCAATCAGGTCGTTGTACGCCCCGTAATCCTGGAACGCGACCCATACGGTCAGCACCGTCAGGACCATCAGCGCCGCGAAGATTGCGAGGTATTCGCCGATCGAGCTGATATGTTGGTTGTGTTCGTTCATTCGGCTGTACTTGGGTTTGTCTTCCTGGGCGCCGAAGTCTTGTTGCGTTGCTCAGTGCCTTACGACGCCTCTCTTACTATCTCTACAGGGGGCTTATGCACCCGACTATTGACTATCCGACCTTTCCCGGCTACCGCGTCCTCTGCATTTCCAGCCTGTTTGTATTCTCCGTGTCTCCCGTGACTCAGCTTCTACCCAGCAGATACAGAAGCGGAAACAGGAATATCCAGACGATGTCCACGAAGTGCCAGTAAAGCCCGATCATCTCGACAGGCGCGTTGTACTCGGTAGTATATCTACCCTTTGCCGCCNTCACGATCAGCCATATCATCAGGCCTGCGCCGATAACCATGTGGAACGCGTGCATACCGGTCATCGCGAAGTAGAGACCAAAGAAAAGTTCCATCTGTTCAGGATATGTACCTTCCGGCCCGAAGTAGGCACCCGGAACGAGATGCTCCTGCCATTTGTGCGTATACTCTAACGCCTTGATACCCAAGAAGACGGCGCCAAACACCATTGTCAGCGCGACAAACAGAATGATCCCGCCATTCTTTCCGAGATGACCCGCTCGGACCGCAAAGGCCATCGTAAGGCTGCTGAAAATCAGAACGGTCGTGTTGATGGCGCCTAGCTCGACATCGAGATGATGCGATCCGGCTGCCCAGGCCTCGGGGAATCGGGTCCGGTATACGAGGTAGATGCAGAACAACCCGCCGAAGAACAGGATCTCCGTGACCAGGAAGGCCCACATCCCGAGCGTGGCGCTCTCCTTCTGCTGTTCCATGTCTTCGAAATGGTGAGCCAGTTCGTGAGGATGTGCATGATCAGCCATGCCCACGGTTCTCCTCGGGTCCGTCCGCGTAACCATATGCGTAGGCTTCCTCGACCACAGCGGGTGTCTCGTCGAAATTGAACGTCGGAGGCGGTGAAGTCGTTTGCCACTCCAACCCCTTTGCACCCCAAGGGTTTGAGCCCGCTATTTTCCCGTAGCGCAGCGACCAGAGCAGGTAGACAAGCGGAATCGCGTAGCCGACGGCCAGAGCCGATGCGCCTGCCGTAGACAGGACGTTCAGAACCTGAAACTCGTCCGGATACGAGTGATACCGTCTTGGCATCCCGAGATACCCGAGCAGAAACTGAGGGAAGAACGTCAGGTTGAACCCGACGAACACCATCAACGCCGCGAACCTCGCCCATCCTTCCGGATACAGCCTTCCCGTGATTTTCGGCCACCAGTAATGAATCGCACCGAGATACGCCATTACGGCGCCACCGACCATTATGTAGTGGAAGTGTGCCACGATGAAGTAGGTGTCGTGCAAGTGGATGTCTGTCGCCAGCGATGCGAGAAACAGACCGGTCAATCCGCCAATCGTAAACAGCCCGATGAAACCTAGGGCATAAAGCATCGGTGAGAGATACGAGACGGATCCCTTGTAGAGCGTTGCCGTCCAGTTGAACACCTTGATCGCAGACGGAACCGCCACGAGAAAGCTCAGCACCGAAAAGATCATCCCCGCGTAAATCGACTGGCTGCTCACGAACATGTGGTGACCCCACACAAGAAACCCAAGCACGGCGATCGCTATGCTTGAATACGCGATGAACTCATATCCGAAGATTCGCTTGCGGGAAAAAGCCGTTATTAGTTCGCTGATCACACCCATTGCCGGCAGAATCATGATGTAGACGGCGGGGTGTGAGTAGAACCAAAACAGATGCTGGAACAGGACGGGATCACCGCCAAGCTTCGGGTCGAAGATCCCGATCCCGAAACCACGCTCGAGGGCAACAAGAACGAGCGTGATCGCCAAGACAGGTGTAGCAAGCACCATAATAATGCTCGTGGCATAGTGCGCCCACACGAACAGGGGAAGCCTGAACCAAGTCATGCCGGGTGCGCGCATCTTGTGAGTCGTCACGATGAAGTTGAGACCCGTCATGATCGACGAAAACCCCGTGATGAAGATTCCAACTGCCGTCAGAATGACATTGCTGTTTGCGTAGGTGCTGCTGTATGGCGTGTAGAATGTCCATCCCGTGTCAACACCCCCGATCACTAAGGCGTACATCGTGAACAGCCCACCCACCGTGAAAACATACCAGCTGCCTAGGTTGACCTTGGGGAACGCAAGATCCTTCGCGCCAATCATAATCGGGAGCAGAAAGTTCCCCAACACAGCCGGTATCGACGGAACCAAGAAGAAGAATATCATGATGATCCCGTGCATCGTGAACAGCCTGTTGTAGGTCTCTGCCTGAACGACGTCGCCCTGAGGCGTCAGCAGTTCTAGACGGATCAGAACCGCCAGCAGACCACCGATTACGAAAAAGAACGTGATCGACGNGAGATACAGCAGGGCAATCCGCTTGTGATCGGTCGTCAGCAACCAAGACCTGATCCCGTAGCTCGCATTCAGGTAGTGCACAGGAGGCTGCTCGTCAGGGTTGCCCTGAGGTGACGTCAGTATCGGAGGTGTCTGCAAGCTACTCACCTGATCTTTCCACTCCTTCCAGAGACTTGATATACGCAATCAGCTGGAGGATGCCCTCCTCACCGATCTGTCCTGCAAACGTCGGCATCAGCTGGGTGTAACCAACGATCATCTTCGCATTCGGATTAACGATCGACTCGCGCAGATACGCTTCATCGGCAACGACCGCCTGCCCGGTCTTCAACTTGCGTGTGCTCCCGTAGAGGCCATTTAGTNCGGGACCCCGTCCACCTGAGTTCGGCTTGTGACAGGTATGGCAGGCGTACTGCTGCCATAGCCGCTCGCCCACCTCGACCATCGTCTCCCCTCTCACGCCTCCTTCGATCCAAGCCTCGTAGTCGGCCGGCGCCATCACCTCGACCGTTCCGATCATCTTGCTGTGCTCGGTCCCGCAGTACTCTGCGCAGAACAGATGGTAGCTCCCAACTTTGGTGGGCTCGAACCAACTCGATGTATACCTGCCGGGAAGCACATCCATCTTTGTCCGGAAAGCTGGTACAAAGAAACTGTGGATCACGTCCTCCGAGGTCATCGTCAATCGTACCTTCTGGTTCACGGGAATGTGGAGCTCGTTGATCTCACGCTTCCCCGAGGGATGCTGAAGCTTCCACATCCACTGCTTCCCGACAACGAACACCTCAAGGGCATCCTTCGGCGCAGTCTGCAGCTTGAAGAACAGGCTGGTCGACCAGACAAACACACCCAGAGCAAGAAACGCGGGGATGATCGACCACGTTAGCTCTAGCCGAATGTCGCCAAGAATCGGACGAGGCTGCTCGTCTTCCGATCGCCGATGATACCGGATCGCAAACACCAGGATCAGGACAAACACCAATCCGGCGAAAAAGACACTCAGACCGACAAGCGTGAAGAACAGCGCATCGACTTCGTGCGCAACCGTCGACGCTTGCTCGGGCATCAATGAGAACTCAGACCACATGTGATCGTACCCAGCCCCTCTCCATTCCTATCCGACTACTTCCACAGCCGGTGTTCGAGGTCGGCGCTCCGAACGAAGCAGCACGACGANACCACCGACCACAAGCAGCGCGGTGAATCCCCCTGCAATCCGAATCACGCTCAAAATCGTGACACCATACCTACCAACCGTCGGGTCATAGTGGAAGCAATACAGCAGCACCTGATCGACGATCGATCCGACCTCCTCGTTCGAGGCCTCGACCAGACCAAGTCGGATATCACGCGGCGCATACTCGATCCCGAAGTGATACTGTGCGATATTGCCCCTTGGTGTCAGGATGATCACCGCCGAACCGTGCGCGAACTGATCGACCTCTTCCTGATAGACGAAATGAAACCCGACAGACTGTGTAAGTTGAGCGATCGAAAGAGAGTCTCCGCTCAGGAAATGCCAGCCCGTCTCGGCACCATTCCGATTATAACTCTCGATGTATGAGCTCTTCTTCTTCGCGGCCAGGTCGGGCCCTTCCTTGGGATCGAAGCTGACCGTCACCACGTCGAACTCGCTTCCAACGTCGAAGCTCAACGCTTTCAGGCTCGCAAGAAGACCGTTCAGAACCTGCGTGCACAGCATCGGGCACTCGTAGTAAACCAGCGACAGGATCACAGGACGATCCTGGATCAAATCTCCAAGCCGAACGGCTTCTCCGTTTGAGTCCCAGAGTCGGACTCCCATCGGCACTTGTTCACCGATCCTCTGCTCGATCCGAACTGCATCGAGCAACTGAAAAGCCGCATTCCGCGCCTCCTGTGAGTTTGCAGAAGACGTCAACAGAACCAGAAGAATTAGCGAGTTTGACACTTTGCATTTGACAATTGTCACTGGATCCCTCGCCCCACTAAGAGTTTCATTGCCCGCTCCACCGGAATCCGCACGGTACCAGACTCCTTATTGACCCACCCGTATGTGCTCCCATCGCTTCGGCTTTGCGCCCGCATCTCGATCAGCTCCCTGGGCGGATCTACCCGGAGAATCGGCCCCTGCGGCTTTGCCTCAAGATCCACCATCGGCCCGACCTCGTTGATCGCCTCTTCTCGGGCGTCATACAGAACACCGAACATCACGGTCATTGCCGCCACAGCGACGATCACGAGCACGGCCAGAGTCACACCCGACCAGAGCAGCTTCGAAGTGCTCGCGTCCTCTGTCTCGTATCCGAGGTCTTTTGAAGTCTTCTCGTTCACGTTGTCCTATTCGGAGCATACTAGGTGTTACAAACTGCAGCTCTGGCACCGAAAGCTTTACCGAAGGGGTTCGGGCTCGCATACAGCGGGGCCCGTCCCGAGCTTTCGTCTGACACGGTGTAGCAGGCGATAACCCCGACTTGGTTTCGCAACCTCTAGGCCTCCGAAGCCTTGGAGAAGGAGACCGTGTTGAGCGACTTTAGTTTTTGATCTTAAACGTTTCTTCGATCCGCGGATCTCTGAGCGCAATCAGGTTGTGCCTCCTCAGATGCCTAAGGAACATAGAAATCCATATCCCGCCGATCCCGGTCGGTGCCGCCAGATCCATCCAATGAAAGTGGAACGCGACATTCAATGCGTCTTCACCGTGCGCCCCGCTCGGACCGATATACCAGAATAGATCTACCAGTCGCATCACGATCACTAGAACAGCTATCGTCAGCATAGTGCCTGCCTGACGCTTGATCGCTCGAGAAAGAAGCAGCGAAAACGGCAGAGCAAAGTGGAGCAGAAGGATGGCCAGTCCAATCAAACCCCACACGCCCTTCGCCCGCACGATATAAAAGGGCGTCTCCTCGGGCAGGTTGCCCGACCAGATGATCANATACTGCGAGAAGCACATGTAGGCCCACAGCATTACAAAGGCGAACATCAATGTTCCCAGATCTCGCAGATAGCCTTCGTTGAAGAACCGACTGATTCCTGCCAGGTGGCCGTATTTCACGATGCAGATGATCGACAGCGCGAGAGCAGAGATCGCCTGACCCATCACGAACACGAGCCCGTGGATCGTAGAAAACCAATGCGGATCAAGGGACATAACCCAGTCGATNGACGCGAACGAGAACGTCACGACGTAAATCAGGATCCCTGGCCCGGACACGAACTTCAGACGGTTGAGCCATCTGACCTCACCCGATGCCTCTTGGCGGGCAGACCAGCGAACCAGTCCCTGCGCGAGCAGCACCCAGATCACGAAGTAGAGAATTGCCCTGCCCCTGAAGAAAGACACATTCAGGTAGGCGCTCTTGTGTCCCAGTGCGTGATCACCCGCTACCGCTTCCGGATCCGCCCACACATACAGATCCTCGACACCCACAAACAGTGGGATGAACAGCACGAACATCAGCGGTAAAGTGCTCGCAGCCGCTTCGAGAAACCTTCGGATCAGAAAGCTCCAGCCACCGCCGACCAGGTAGTGAAGACAGAGCAGACCGATAGCGCCCAAGGGGAAGCTGATCCAGAGCAGGTAACCGAGCAGGTATGAGCGGAGGAACACGTGCGGTTCGATAAGACCAGCACCGATCGTCGCTCCCCAAATCACCATACCGCCGACCAGGAACGTCACCTGTGGCCGCGCTAGCAGGCTGTTTAGAGGCTGCGAATTCATTCAGCGCCTCCGAGGAGCCTGGACCGTTCGCTCTCCGGCACGTCATCGACCGTTGCATTCTGGCTGAGCTGAAGCGCCTTCACATATGCTGCGATCGCCCACCGATCACGAGTAGGGATTCGGGAAGCGTAGCTATACATAACGCCGTATCCGTTCGTGATGACGTCAAACGTGTATCCGACATGCGACTCTCTGAGACGGTCGATGTGGATCGAAGGTGGTGGCTTGAGTCCCCGCCTGACAACCATCCCGTCACCAGCTCCGAGTGCCCCATGACAGGGTGTGCAGAAAATCTCGTACCGCTCCTTCCCCCTCGCCATCACCTCCTCTGTCAGTTCGAACGGCAGGATTCGCGCAAGCTGGCCGTTCACACGCCCCTCATACAGATGCGTTTCGACCTTCAGATGGCCCCGCGCCACAGTCCCTGCCGGAGGAACCCGCGACGCCATCCCATTCGCATAAAACGCACTTGCCTCGAGCGGCTCATACTTCGGCTGATCGTACATCGCCTGCCGCAGCTTCTCCATCGAGCTGTTTCCGTTGCACCCAAAGAGCAACCCCACAAGCATCNAGAGCCGCGCCANAGAACGACCTCGTTTCTCTCTAGCTCGACAACGGGGGATGAGGGTTGGGTAGCTATTCTTCAACTTCACTCACCTCGAAAGGCTTCTGCTCTTCCAGAAACGCTCTTGTCTGATTGAGATCGAACTGTTCATCGGTTGCTTCGATACACAGGAAGAATCGATCGCGTGTCGCCCGCTTGAAGCTCTCGACGTTGAAGACGGGATGGTAGGGCATCGGAAGCCCATTCAGCGCGAGCATACCGAACACGGCAGCAAACCCGGCGAACAGGATCGTCATCTCGAACGTTACAGGAATGAACGCAGGCCAGCTGTGGAGAGGGCGCCCCCCGACATTGATCGGATAGTCTATCACCGACGTGTAGTACTGGAGACCGTATCCTGCGCACGCCCCGACAATGCCTCCGATCAGAACCAGAAGCGGAAGCAGAGGCCTACTGAAACCAAGCGCCTCGGCCAAACCATGGATCGGCATAGGTGAGTAGGCATCTATCTTCCGGTACCCGGCGGCATAAGCCTCCTTCGTCGCCTCAAGCAGAGAGTCTGAATCTTCGAATTCTGCCATCAGCCCATACACCCTCATCTGTTCACGCTCGTTTCCCATATCTCTTAGCCTCAGGCCTTGGAGCAGTCTTGCAGGACCTTCCCCCCAAGGGGGTGCTTCTGCTGCCCCCCCTCGCCTTCTAGCCGACTCCCCTGCTCGATAGAGCTAGGCGGCAGAGACGAGGAGCCGTGTGGCACCAGCGTTCGCATCTCGAAGATCGAGATCATCGGCATGACGCGGATAAACACGAGAAGTAGCAGGAAGAACAGCCCGATCGTCCCTACGTAGAGACCCCAGTCCCAAATCGTCCCCGCATACATATCCCACGAGGACGGGAGGAAGTCGCGATGGAGGGATGTCACGACAATCACGAATCGCTCGATCCACATGCCAACGTTCACGAACATAGCGACCACGAACAGCCAGACGGGCGACGCGCGTACCTTCTTCACCCATATCAGTTGGGGCACCATCACGTTGCAAAGAATCAGGGACCAAAAGATCGGCGAATAGGGTCCGCCGAATCGGTTCATGATCATGTAAATGTCGAAGGTGTTCGCGCTGTACCAGGCCGTCCAGATCTCCATTGCGTAGCCGTAGGCGACGATCAATCCCGTCGCTAGGAGCACCTTCGCCATGTTCTCAAGATGCTGTTCCGTGATGAAATCTTTCAGCCCATAGATCTTGCGGAGGGGGATACTGAGCGTCAGCACCATCGCGAACCCGGCGAATACGGCACCTGCGACGAAATACGGCGGGAACACCGTCGCGTGCCATCCGGGGGTCATGCTGACGGCGAAGTCGAAGCTCACAATCGTGTGGACCGACAGGACGAGTGGTGTTGCCAGACCCGCTAGAAGCAGGTAAGCCGTCTCGTACCGATACCAGTGGATGGCCGACCCGCGCCATCCCATGCCGAGTATGCCGAAGATCGCCTTTGCCCATCGGTTGGTAGCGCGATCCCGGAGCGTCGCGAAGTCGGGGATCAGCCCGATAAACCAGAAAAGCGCAGAGACTGTGGCATAGGTCGTGACAGCAAAAACGTCCCAAATCAGGGGGCTTCTGAACTGAGGCCAGATCGCCATCGTATTCGGATAAGGCAAAAGCCAGTAGATCGCCAGCCAGGGACGTCCCGTATGCAGAATCGGGAAGAGCGCTGCGCAGGTCACCGCGAACAGCGTCATGGCTTCCGCAAACCGGTTAATTGACGTTCTCCAGTCCTGTCTGAGCAGCAGCAGGATCGCTGAAATCAGCGTCCCGGCGTGACCAATGCCGATCCACCAGACAAAGTTGATGATCGCGAATCCCCAAGCGACCGGGATGTTCAATCCCCAGACACCAGTGCCCTCGACGAGCAGGACGGTGATCGACAGCAGCAGCAGCATCACGATCAATCCCGATAAGGCCAGACCGACAAACCACCAGAGCGGCGTCCTCCGCGTCTGCACGATCGCGCTGATCTTCTCGGTGATCGACCCGATGGTATGGCCAGGCGCGATCACAGGAGCGCGTGTCGGGTAGGCCGATCCCTTCGGATCCAGCCCGGACTTGTCGGTTGAAGAATCGCTAGCCATGGTGGGATTCGTCCGCGCGGTTCTCTCTGGAAACCAACATCGGGTTCGGATTCTTGAGCTTTGCCAGGTAGGTCGTTCGGGGTCTCGTACCCAGCGATTCGAGCAAGCCGTAGTTCCTCTGACTCGCCTTCATCTTCGACACTCGACTGTTCGGGTCGCTCACATCGCCGAACACGATCGCGTCGGTCGGACAGACCTGCTCGCACGCCGTTACGATCTCACCGTCGCGGATCGATCGGTCCTCAAGCTTCGACGTGATACGCGTCAAGTTGATCCGCTGCACACAATACGTGCACTTTTCCATCACACCACGAGCGCGGACCGTGACATCTGGGTTCCGCATGAGCTTGTAGCTCTCGGTCTCCTCGTCGACATACTGGAGGAAGTTGAATCGTCTCACTTTATAGGGGCAGTTGTTCGAGCAATACCGTGTCCCTACGCATCGGTTGTAGACCATCTCGTTCAACCCCTCGTCACCGTGGACGGTCGCGTTGACAGGGCAGACAACCTCACACGGAGCCTCTTCACAGTGCACGCACGCCACGGGCTGATGATGAATCTCAGGCTCCTCGACAGATCCTTTATAGTATCGATCGATCCGCAGCCAGTGCATCTCTCGGCCGTTCAGGACCTGNTCCTTGCCGACAATCGGGATGTTATTCTCCGACTGACACGCGATCGTACACGCATTGCAGCCTATGCAGCCGTTCAGGTCAACCGCCATTCCCCACTGATACCCGTCCTTCTGATGCTCGGCAGGGTCATACATCGTCAGCTCGGCAGGCGGCACGTGATGGCCGTGCTGTGCAAACCCAGGATCAGATCGGTAGGCCTCGAGGTCTCCGACACGCACCAGATCACGTCCNTCCATGCTCGAATGATCCTGCACGGTCGCGAGATCGGTAGCCACTCCAGTCTTAACAACGCTTACGGGTCGCGATACATCCGAACTGGTCCTGAGCAGAGCCGANGCGCTGACACCCATCCCGTTTGCCACGGCGCCGGCATGGGTCCGTCCATATCCCAGATGGACCGTCAGTTGCTGCGGGTGCTGCCCCGGCTGCTCCCAAACAGGAATCTCTGCAGACAGATCGGGCTCGTTGCCCTCTCCCGCCACGGTCAACCGGACAATGTCGCCGGAACGGACACCAAGATCCTTTGCCGTTTTCGGAGACATCCAGACGACGTTCTCCCACGTGAGAAGCGAGATAGGCTTGGGTAGCTCCTGCAGCCAACCGTTGTTCGCATATCGACCATCCCACACATTCGGATCAGGACGGACGGTGAGACGCAAGCCAAAATGCTTCGATGGTGCATCGAAGGTGAGGCTTTGCGTTCTCACGCGAGCGTCTGGCGAAGCCGTGTCCGGGATATAGCCATCGTGCAAGGCTGTCTGCCAGAAGGTCTCGAACGCCGGACCCCCGCGTTCATTCTTCCAGTAGTCTTTGACGATACCGTAACTCTTGGCTCCCGGAACACCAAGATAGACGGACATGACTTCGTGAACCGAACGTCCACCATAGAGTGGCTCGATCAGGGGCTGCACGATCGTGACTGTACCGTCGAACGCACGCGCATCGGACCATGCTTCCAGGTCGTGTGCACGTGGGATGTGCCAGTGACACAGGCGTGAGGTCTCGTCGAACCTATCGCTCAAATGAACTCGCATAGTCGCCTTCTGCATGGCCTCGACGAACCGCAACCCTGCCGGCACAGTATGGACAGGATTCCCTCCGAGCATCAAAAGCGAGTCAACGTCGTTAGCTTCGAGGTCGTCGATGAGATCCCTGATCGAATCCGCCTGAATCATCGGCTCAGGCTCGACGGACTCGATCATCCGAACAGTCGTCCCTAGCGATCCCAATCGTGCGTTAATCTCGTGAGCAAGTGCGTGCACAACCTGCGACTGGTTGGCACCCGCGATCACAAGTGCCGATGATCCTGCGTCCCTGAGGTCCTCAACAAGCGCATCGACGAAATCATCAGAACCGAAGGCGTTCCCGCCTTCGACCGGGATCCCGAGACGAAAGGCAATTTCGCGAACGAACAGTTCCACATCACCATCAGCTAGGGCCAGCCGATGATCCGCGCACGCTCCTGCGTTCGACGGTGACGGCTCGACCACATAAAGCCTATTCATGTTTTCAGGCTCTCGTCGCTTTGCGAATTGACGCGCATAAACGAGGTGACCGGGCATCGTCGACAGGAAGTCGGCATCGAGGGACAGGATTACGCTGGCTCGCTCGATCTCATAAACTGCATCCAGAGTTCGTCCAAAGACAGATTGTGCGCCAAGCTTGAAGTTGTCACGGTTGGCCGGTTCGAACTGATGCCACTTCGCTTCTGGATAGGCCTCCAAGAAAGACTGAATCTGGGCGTGGAGAGTCGGCGAAGTCACTGTCTCGGTCAGGATCCTGAATCCTGCACCATTAGAGATCTTCAAGCTCTCCTCCTGAAGGGATCTCTGTCGGGCGAACCGCTCCCAGGTCGAGATCTGTCCCAATCGACGCACGGTGTGGCTACGATCCGGGTCGTATAGCTCAAGAATCGAAGCCTGAGCGAAAGCGTCCGTGGCACCAAGGCTCGCCGGGTGATCCGGGTTCCCTTCAACCTTTGTCGGACGGCCACTGTGACTCTCCACAAGCGTTCCGACCGCGTATCCCCCGTGAACGTGTGCAGAGGCAAAGAATAACGGCTTGCCAGGAATCATATCCTCAGGCGCACGTACGTGTGGAACGATCCTCTCGATCGGTTGACGCGTGCAGGCCGCAAGACCAGCGAATGCGAAAGACGCCCCCATCATCTTCAGGAACGACCGGCGCTCGAGCCCCTCTGGCCACTCCGACACGCCCTCCGCAAACTCGTTCTGCACGAAAGCCCTGAACTCCGGCGTGTTGGCGAGTTCATCAAGACTGCGCCAGTACTCGGGTCCACTCCCGGCTTCGATCTGAGCCGTTAGAACGCCTATGGTTGACGGCTCTCTGTGTGTGTCTCTAGTCATCGATGGCAAACCGAGCAATTATCGAGTTTCTGAATCGTGTATTGAGCGATCAGTTCAGCCGCCAATTCTTCCTGGTTCGGGGGCGGCTTGTAGTCCAAGTTGAAGACTTCCTCCCGCGGACGTAGGTGCGCTTCGGGCGCGCGATGACAATCTAGACACCACTCCATGTTCAGCGTGTTCTCTTTCCACACTAGGGGCATCTGGTCTACCTCGCCGTGACAGGTCTGGCAGCCGATGCCCTTATGCAGATGGATGCTGTGGTTGAAGTAAGTGAAATCCGGCAGGTCGTGAACGCGGTTCCACTCGATCGGCATGTTTTCTTGAAAGCTGACCCGGGCGGGTGCAAGCAATGGTGCGTTCGGCCATACTTGAGAGTGGCAGGTCATGCAGGTCTCCGTAGGAGGAATCCCCGCGAAGGCGGACTCCTCGACCGATGTATGGCAATAGCGGCAGTCGAGACCAATGCCTGTCACGTGGTGCTTGTGACTGAACGGAATTGGTTGTTCGCGAGCAATCTTGACACCAGACACATACGAGGATCTGTTGACCGTGAGGAGAAGCCACACGGTCCCAGCTAGGACAAAAACAGCGCCGAAGATGCTTAGACGAGAAATCGTGTTTGTACTGCGATGGAATGTCTGGGGCATGAGGTCTCGTCGAAGGACTTAAAGACGCTAGACGAACCATAATTTTAACTAATATCAAATACGCCAACTCATTAGAATACCTGCTCTCCCTAAATATATGGGTAAGGTGTGTTGCGTCAAGAAATGCAACAGAAACGCAAGGCTCTTGGTTGCCATTTGCAACAAAACCAGGTTCAGTACGCACCTTTACCGCAGAGTCGGCGCAAGTTTACTTTCTGCTGGAGTAGGTCACACGCCCCCTTGGCCGGGGCTGGTCCTTGGCCTCATCATCCCGAACAACCCTCTGACCGCTGGGGCGCCCCTCGCCTGCAAGGATTTTTGCCTCATCCTCCCCGGCTCCCACCATCCGCTTGAGAAGACGCTCCCGCATCACCTCTCGGACGATCTCGTGTGCCTCGGATGTTACGAGGTTCGTCAACTCGTAGGGGTCTGCCTGCAAATCATACAGATACTGCTCGATGTAGGTGTCCGATCCTGCATCTCGGCCGCCGTGTTTCTCAGGTGCGTCGACACCGTACTTCCATCTTTGCGTCCGGACCGCACGACCAACCTGCGCTTCGCTCACTTGGATGAAAGCCTCCCCGGGCCAATCCGTCTGTTCACCCCGCACGAGCGGCAGGATCGATCGTCCCTGCATCATCTCCGGAACGGCGATGCCTGCGGCATCCAGCAGTGTCGGAGGAAGATCGATCAGACTCACCATCTCCGAGATCTGACCTCCCCCGTCGAACCCGGGTCCGACGAATGCCGTGGGTACGTGAACCGAACTCTCGTGACAGGAGCGTTTGTATTCACTGTTTCGTGTCTTGAAGTGACACCCGTGATCCGACGTATACATCACGATTGTTTCATCAGCCAGCCCGAGGCTCTTCAGCGCATCGAAGATGCGCCCCAGCGCTTCGTCGAGACGCTTCACCATTCCGTAGTAACCACCCAGGTGCTGGTGAGTCGATCCGCCGAGCGCCGCCAGATCCGGCGGGACCCAGCCGCCCGTGTAGCGTTCCCGATAGCCATCAGGTGGCGGATAGTCGTCTAGATGATTTTGGTGGTGAGGTTCGATAAACGAAGAGAAAAGGAAGAAGGGCTCCTCCTGGTGTTCATCCATATATCGGATCATGGCATCCGTTTGCCCATCGACACGGTAACCAGGAAGCTTGCGGGGCTCGTTATCCCCGTCATACATCACAAGATCGTAGGCATCCGATGTGAACTCGAGCAGATTGGAGGCGAGCCAGTAGTCATACCCACCTCGCTGCCCCTCGGGAACAGGATCCTTATCCGCTAAATGCCACTTGCCAATATAGCCTGTTTGGTAGCCCGCCTCTTTGAAGTGATGCGCGAGCGTGGTCGAATCCGTTGGGAGCGGGATTCCGTTCCGGAAACATCCGGTGGTTGTCGCATACAGCCCTGTCTGAAGACAGGCTCTTGCAGGCCCGCAGACAGGCTGACACGTGATCGAGTTGGCGACGTGCGCGCCCCGTCGAGCCATGGCGTCAAAGTTCGGTGTCAGGTCCATCGGATTCCCGTGCATCCCCGTCGTATCCCAGCGCTGCTGGTCCGAGAAGAATACGATCACATTCGGCTTCCGCTCCGCCATGCAATCCTCCTATCCAAAAAGAAGCCCGCCAACTGAATCAGTTGACGGGAATATAGATCCTGATCTGACAGAAATCCTGCGATTCTTGCTCTTCTATTATCAGTTCTCAGTTATCAATCCCATCAGGGTCCCCATCTCGGAAAGATCCCGTCGACAGGCAGGTCCGGAAGCAGATAGATGTTCGAACCGTCCGAATTCATAACGGCAATGAAGGTCACCGAAAAGAGCTGGTTCGCCGTGAAGTCGTGAAATTCGAACGCGATGTGTCTGCCGTCGGGGGACCAGGTCGGGAAACGCATGACGTCCTCGGTGCCGACGCCAGTTGTCAGCCTGACCGGATCCGTTCCGTCAGCGTTCATCACGTAGATCTCGAAGTCTCCGAGCTGGGCGCGGTCTGTCGTAGCCGGAGAGTGAACCGTGCTTTCATAGACGATCTGCGCGCCGTCGGGAGAGAACATGCCTGCCGAGTTCTGAACACCCACCCCAGACGTCAATGCGACAAGTCCGGTCCCGTCGGGGCTGATCAGAAACAGATTCGTTCCGCTCGAAACAGCAGATCCGCCTATGGTCGACCCCTGGAACAGCACACGCGTGCCATCCGGAGACCAAGAGGGCAGTTCGTCGTCTCCGGGTGCATTCGTCAGGTTCGTAATCGCCTGTGTATCGACGTCATACAGATAGATGTCGAAACCGAGTGCATCGTCAGTAGTAGACTGAAAGACTATCTTCGAGCCGTCAGGAGACCAGGAGGGAGCGAAATCTCCGCTAGATGGACCGGCTACGATTGGCGACACGCCAGAGCCATCCGCGTTGATCGTGTAGATGTCCCACTCCGCATTGCCAAGCTGATTCGACGCGATGACTAGCTTGTCGCCGTTCGGTCCCCACGAGGGGCCGGTGTAGCTAAACGGGTCAGCAAGAGTATTTAGGCTCGTCGTGTTGGACCCGTCTGGAAGAGTCAAAAACATGTGAACAGAGCCGAATTCATTGTTAACCTGACCAAGGAACACGATCCGACCGGTCATACCCGATGGAGGCGAGGTCGCTAGATTATCCTGAGGCTTCGGTGGCGGTGGTCCCGGATTGGTGGGAGCCGTTGGCTCAGGCTGAAGATCGGCGATGGAACTCAAGGGGTCACCACCACTGCACGCAGCCAGAAGCAGGCAGAGTGAAGGAACAAAGATGTTGTGTTTATTGAACATTCGCGGTCACCGTGTGTATCAGAATCATCAAGAGCACCATAAGAATCTCAGTAATTGCGCCGTCCCGGGCAAGCACCCTTGTTAAGTCCGTGACGCTACCACGAGCCCGTGCTAATTTCTCGACCCTTTAGAAAGGCCGTGATGACTGAGAAAACCGCGACAGCGCTGGACAAAGCCGAGCAATATCTGGCTGGTGGTACCTTGGGAATGTTCAAATTACCCCGGAAGCATCAGATCGTGATCGATCGGGGCCAGGGCTGTCGTATCTGGGACTTGGACGGCGCGGAATACATTGATTATACCCTCGGATCTGGTCCGATGATCCTCGGACACGCGCATCCAGCGGTTCTCGAGGCTGTGACACGTCAGTCTGAACTTGGTTCGACATACTACGGTCTGAACGAGCCCGCCATTCTCTTGGCAGAGCGATTGGTTAAGGCTTCCCCGTGCGCTGAGCAAGTCCGATTCGTGAGTTCCGGAACGGATGCGACGTTCTCCGCGATTCGCCTCGCTCGGGCATACACAGGCAAGACCAAAGTACTGAAATTCAACGGCGGCTGGCATGGCGGTCACGACTATGCCCAGCAGGACCCGGACCCTGATCGTCCGGGCTGGAGCCGTCCGATCTCCGACGGCATCCCTAGAAGCGTCACTGACACCGTCATCACCTGCGACTTTAACGACACGGCGACGGCAGTCGACCTAATCGGTCAGCACGCACCGGATCTTGCTGCAGTGATCGTCGAACCTCTACAGCGGGCGATTAGTCCGAAGCCCGGGTTTCTTGATGCGCTGCGTGACCTCACGCAGAAACACGAAGCACTTCTGATCTTTGACGAGATCGTTACGGGCTTCAGGCTTTCCTGGGGAGGGGCCCAGGAGCACTATGGGGTGATCCCGGACCTTGTCGTGTATGGCAAAACGATCAGCGGCGGGTATCCGCTGGCAGCGATCTGCGGTCCCCAAGACGTGATGAACTGCGCGGCGGCCGAACTCAAAGGAAGTGGACGCTACGCATTCATCAGTGGCACCTTCAACGGGAATCCGATCAGCTGTGCAGCCGGACTCGCAACCCTTGATGAGCTCGCGAAACCAGGCATCTACCAGCATCTTCACAAAGTGTCAAGCAAACTTCAGAAGGGACTCGAGTCGATAGCAGCCGAGTCCGGACACGCCTTGCGGGTCTTGGGAGAGGGCCCCGTGCTGCAGCCGTTCTTCTCCGACCGTGCACTCTGGACACACGCGGAGACACAGGCAACGGACCTTCAGAAGCAGAGAGCCTTGGGGTTGGGACTCCTTAAAAAAGGGTTCTTCGTCAACCCATCAGGTAAACTATATTTATCGACCATCCACACGGATGAGATCGTTGAACAAACTCTGGACGCTGCCCGATCCGTATTAGCTGAACTTCTTTGACCGAAGCATAAGCTATGCTTGCTGGCTTGGTTTTGTGCTGATCCAAAGGGATTCTCAAAAAAAGGACGGCATCAATGGGCTTGATCACACTTTCCAGACAGTACGGGAGTGACGGCAGAACTGTAGGACTCAAAGTCGCCCAGCTCTTGGGCTACCACTACGTCAATAAAGAGATCATCTCTCGGGTCGCAAACGAGGCGAACGTCCCGGTTTCCGAGGTTGAGCGATTCGACGAGAAACCCGAATCCGCCGCGCTTCGCGTTCTGAAGAAGTTCCTGGCGCCCAACTACAGCGGCCTCGGTCCTGAGCTGGCGGAGCACGACTGGTGGACGGCAACCACGCTGTCCGGGACGCTTCCTGCGACCAACCAAAGCATGTTCTTGGACGAGGACGTCTACGTCCGCCTGACACGCGAGGTCATCCAGAAGCTCAGCGAGAGGGATGACCTAGTCATTCTCGGACGGGGTGCGCTATCATTCTTGAAAGACCGCGAGGATACGCTCCACGTACGCATCGTCGCTTCGGAGGACCATCGCATCCAGACCGCAATGGAACGTGACAGTCTAGATGAGGAAACGGCGCGTAGGGAGGTCGTGCGGATCGACGAGGGCCGCAAGACCTACCTGAAACGCCACTACAACCTGGATTGGGCCCAAGCTGATCAATATCACGTAGTTGTCAACACCGAGCAGATGGGAACAGATGGTGCGGCGAATCTGATCGCGCAAGCAGCCCGCCGTCTTCCCTTCTCTTAACCCGGAAACGGCTAAACCATCCTGGAAAACCTGCTGGTATACAAGTTGAAGAGTCACGCTTTCCCCAATCGGTGCCGAAAACACGCAAATACAACGGATCCACCCGTCATCGGAAAGGACGTTTTCGGACATGAATCCCAATCCAATGCATGGAGGTCACACCGGCTCCGGTATGACCTCCTTGAACCCGCTAGAGAGAACGACCGAGTTGCCCGAAGAGGTCGGCAACTTCCGGACCACGTTACGCGATTATGCCGCACTCGAGATTAGCCTCGCCTCGTCGTTGCCGGCCTTCCCACTAACCGACCGCGCCCGAATATCAATTTACAGGCCTAATCCGGCTCCCCCTGCCCACCGATCCGGAATGGGTATTGCTCTATTCCCTTATGCGCTGCTTTCTGGGGAAATGGACCCCCACATTTGTGCCGCGCCATCACGTCTGTCACCGTAACGCACACGTGACGGTCCTTGGGGAACACAACGGTTCCCCGATCGTCCAAGGAATCGATGCCTGTTCTGACTCTCATACTGCTGCTGTCTATCGGTCTAAACCCGTCGCCCTCCGAGGCCCAAACGGACATCACCCTAAACATGGCCGATGGATGGATCCGCCGCGATTGGCAGGAGTGCCGGGATCCGTCAATTATGTCAAGCGACAGTAATCGGATCCGCATCGAAACGGACAGCTCTGCCGTCCTCTACTGGCAGGTTCCGACCAAAACAGGACCCCTTTCGATCAACAGAGATCAGAACTGGATTCAAGAATGTGATCGCCCGCCGCAGTCCTTCGCGAGAACGATAGCTAGGGGCCAGAACCGTGACCACCTCCTCAACGTTGCGGATTACCGATACTTCTCTTGGAATTGGAAGGTCAACAACACAATTGACGACTGGAAAACTGTCGACAAGGACGGGCGTATCCAGCCCGAGGGGGATGACTTTGCGGCCAAGATCGGGATTTCGATCCTGAAGAAAGGTTCCGACAAGCCTCGCGAGATCTCGTATATCTGGACACACTCGCTTCCGGAGGATTCGGTCATCATCCACGAGAAACGCATCATCTTCTGGCGTTTTCAGTATCACAGAATCGTTGCCGAATCGGGCGGTACTCGCGTTGGTCAATGGGTGTCGGAGACGCGCGACCTATACGCGGACTATAAGCGGATCTATCCGAACGAAGAGCCCGGTGAAATCGTGCGGATCTACGTCATGTCCGATTCCGACAACACGGATTCGGAGGTAACAGGCCACTTCGCCGACCTCCAGTTCACCCAAGAGCCTCCCCGAAACCTGACATCCTCGTCAGAATAAGCCAATTCCCTGCCGTTTCTTGACTTGAAAATGGCAGGCGTCTATACTCCTCTCAAGACGCGCTCATTAGGTTCAAACATCGTGAACGACAGTTCCCTCAATCACGTGAATCCTCACTCAGCGAACCTCATCAACCGAATTTCCTAAGACTGGCCCACGCCGACACAAGGGGAGAACCCGCAACGCCGTCGGCGATTGCGGGCTTTTTGGTTTCGGAATGCTCACAACTGTTGACACGACAAGCAAGACGCGTAAGGCGGACTACAGAGCACTTAGCGCGGAGCTCGGATACCGGCTCGGGGAGCTGCAGCGCGAGGCCTTTGCCCTGAATATCCCGATTGTCATCCTCTTTGAAGGATGGGGCGCGTCCGGCAAGGGCTCCCAGATCAACCGACTTCTGCTCTCGCTTGATCCACGCAGCGTCAAGGTCCACTCGATCGAGTCCCCCACGGAAGAGGAGCGGATGAAGCCGTATCTTTGGCGGTTTTGGACCAAGACGCCCCCAAGGGGCCGTATCGGGATCCTTGGCCGCTCTTGGTATGGTCGATTCCTCGTCGAGGGCATGGATGAGGCCATAACGAGCCTCGACGAAGTGCCGAATCGCTACTACGAAGAGATCAACGCGTTTGAACGTCAGCTGGTTGACGACGGCGTCCTTCTGATCAAGTTCTTCCTCCACATGACCTCGGAAAAGCAGGAGGAAAGATTTAAAGACCTGGAGAAAAACCCGGCCACATCGTGGCGTGTAACCCCACGGGACTGGAAGAAACACAATGAATACGAGAGATACTTCAAACTGACCGAGCGGATGCTCGAAAAGACATCGACAAACCACGCTCCCTGGTCTGTCGTTGCGGCAGAGGATTGGCGATGGACGACACTGCGTGTTTTTGAGACGGTCATCGACAAGCTCTCACGAAAAATCGCCACACGGCACCAGACCGAGGTTCCCTTCCAACGCGCGACTGCCTACAGACCCGAAAAAATACCGAACCGCCTAGGCTCCGTCGACTTGGACCGACAACTCAATCGCACTGAATACACGAAACTTCTGAAGAAGTATCAGAGTCGAGTAAGAGACCTTGAGCACGAGATCTACCGCCAACGTCTTCCGGTCGTCATCGTTTACGAGGGCTGGGACGCCGCCGGAAAGGGCGGAAACATTCGGCGGCTTGCCAGGCGCATGGACCCACGGGGCTACGAGGTGATCCCGATAGCCGCTCCGAACGACGTCGAGCTGTCGCATCACTATCTCTGGCGATTCTGGCATGCCATGCCCAAGGCAGGTCACATCGCGATATTCGACCGATCCTGGTATGGTCGGGTGATGGTCGAGCGGATCGAGGGATTCTGCAGCACAGAGGAGTGGCAGCGCGCCTACCGCGAGATCAACGAGATGGAGGAGCATCTCGTGAGCTCGGGCGCTGTGGTCATGAAATTCTGGATCGATATAGACAAAGAGACCCAGCTTCAACGGTTCAACGACCGGGCCAAACTCGAGCACAAGCAGTGGAAAATCACACAGGAGGACTGGCGTAACAGGGAGAAATGGACGGTCTACAGTGAGGCAGTGAACGAGATGATTCACCGGACGAGCACGAACTACGCGCCCTGGACGATCGTCGAATCGAACAACAAGCGCTTTGCGCGAATCAAAACACTGAAGATCTTCTGCACGGAAATCGAAAAGAGACTCAAGTGACCGCCACAACATCAACGTTCTTCAACATCGTCCGCACAGCCAACCTTCTGTAACACACCTCCTTCTACCTCGACTTCTTTTTGCATAAGTTTCCGACACCCGGAAACTTCGGACTAAGCCTAACTCGTATGCTGATGGCCACGCTGAACAGAAGCGGTATTCGCGAGATCGCCTTCCTGACCCGGACACCTAGAAGACCCGCCCCGTAGGCCCGAAAACGAGGCGAAGTTGACACGCCTTTAACCCTTCGGTAGATTCTTATTGCAGTTGATCATTCTCATCTAGAAAAAGCTTCCGCATAGGGGTGCCTAAAGGCTGAGATCATACCCTATGAACCTGATCTGGGTAATGCCAGCGTAGGAATGCGGATCTCGAAAACGGCCTCGACTACCGAGGCCCTAAAAGGTCGCTTCCATCAGGGAGCGACCTTTTAGTTTTAGCGGAAGCAGAACCGAAGGAGAAAGAACCATGCACCACAGTCTGTTCGCCATCATCCTCTGTCTCGGCTGTCTCCACACGGGAACCGAATCAGCGACGCTCAACGGAAGAATCACGAACGTCTCGGGATCCGTGCTTGTGGGCGTCAACGTCCACGTTCAGGGCGTATCGGAAGGAGCCCAGACCGATTCACTCGGCCGCTACCGAATCGATTCTCTCGAACGGCGCATCTACATCGTCAGAATCAGCCACGTCGGGTATGCCGTTGTCGAGCGGCGGATATCGATCGAGCAGGACGCGGAGACGCTCGACGTATCACTCGACGAGGCCCTGCTCCCCGGTCAAGAAATCACCGTCACCGCCACTCGGGCGATCGAACGCGAAAGTCCTGTTACCTTCAGCAATGTGGGAGAAAAAGAGATTCAGGATCGGTTCCATACGCAGGGCATCCCGACTATGCTCTCCGAGCTTCCTTCGACCACAACCTACTCCGAGGGCGGCAACAACGTCGGGTATACATATCTGACGCTCAGAGGGTTCGACCAGCGCCGTATCTCAGTCATGATCAACGGCGTCCCGCAAAACGACCCAGAGGATCACAACGTCTACTGGGTGAACTTTCCCGACCTCGCCTCCTCGCTCAAGGACATCCAAGTTCAGAGAGGCGCCGGATCCGCCTTCTACGGCCCAGCATCAATCGGCGGGTCGATCAACCTCGTCACCGATCGATTCAGCCCGGAGCCTAAGCTGACGGTCACATCGGGCTACGGAAGCTATGACACGCGAAAGCTCGGTATCACGCTAAACTCGGGCATGCTCAACAACAGCTGGGTACTCAACGCTCACCTCAGCAAAACACAGACAGACGGGTATCGTCACGGCGCTTGGGCGGACTTCCTTTCCTACTTCGTCGGCGGCGCTCACTACACCGAGAACAGCACCACTCGATTCCACATCTACGGGAGCATCAACCGGGATCATCTGAACTACTACGGTACTACGCGACTCCAGACGATTAACGGACGGCAGGTCAATGCCCTACGAGACCGGGAGCTCCGTCGGATCAATCCGATCACAGGTGATGAGGAGATCGAGGACTTCCACCAGCCTCACTACGAGGTCCTGCACGAGTGGGCGGTCAATCCAAACACGACAGTCAACAACACGTTCTTCTACGTTCAGGGAGATGGGTTTTTCGACTTTGACGGCTCTTGGGGTGACACTACCTATTACCGGCTTACCGCGGAGAACGGCTTTTCCGCGGTCGGAAATCCGGGGCAATCTCTTGTTCGAGCGTTCGTCAACAACCGGCACGGCGGCTGGCTGCCCAGAGTCAAGATCCGTTCCTCAAAGACCGAGACTGAGATGGGTCTCGAAGCGCGCTACCATCAATCGATCCATTGGGGCAAGATACGATGGGCTGAAAACCTGCCCTCTGAGGTATTTCCCGAGTATCGTTTCTACGAATACAAGGGCGCAAAGTGGGTCCTGTCCGCCTACGGCACCCACAATCAGCGGTTTTCGGATCGCTTGAACTTCATGGCGAGTCTTCAGCTGACGCACAAACGGTATCGGCTTTTCGATGAGGCTTATGTGGGGAACGACTTCACCGTGCCCTTCACATTCATCAACCCGAAGATCGGGCTTAACTACAACGCCACCGATCAAGTCAATGGATACGTCAGTCTGTCGAGAACCTCACGCGAGCCACGACTCGTCAACTTCTACGACGCTGCAAACTCCAGTTTCGGAGTTCAGCCCGAGTTCAGAACCGAGGCGAACGGCCGAATAGATTTCGACGAGCCCCTGGCAAAACCCGAGCGTCTGAGCGATCTGGAACTCGGTGCCGTCTATAACGGCAGCAGGTTTCGGGCATCCATCAACCTGTTCTGGATGGATTTCCACGACGAGATCGTCAAGAACGGGCAGCTGGACCAGTTCGGTCAGCCTGTAACCGGGAACGCGGAATCGACACTGCACAGGGGTATCGAGCTCGCAGGTGCATATCGGCCGATCGCTCCTCTCCTCTTCCAGGGCAACGTGAGCCTCTCACGCAACACCTTCGAAGACTACACGGTATTCGACACCGGCACGCCGGTGTCTTACGACGGCAATCGGATCGCTGGGTTCCCCGACTTTCTCGCGAATCTCCGTGCAACATATGAGCACCTGGGCTTCCGGGCCTCGCTTGCGCTGCAGTATGTGGGGACTCAGTACACGGATAACTCTGAAAACAACCGCCAGAATCCCCAGGCGAGACAGGCACTCGGCTACGATCCGCTGAAGGTTGATCCATATACCGCCGTCAACCTGGGACTGGCCTACGATCTTGCTCGCTTTACGGGAAGTAGTCGGTTCGAGATCCGGCTGGATATGAACAACCTGTTCGACAGCCTATATGAAACCCACGGCGAAGGCGCCGCCTTCTTCCCTGCCGCAACTCGGAATGTGTTTCTCTGGACAAAGATCGAGCTCTAAAGACGCATAGTCTCTGGATGCACCGAGCCCACCTCACACACCCGTGTGACGGAGCCTTCTGTTGCCTGCCCATATGGCCAACCCCGTCATCCGTAACCCTTGATCAAATACGCACTTAGGTCCTAACTTAGACGTGATGGCTTTACGAGCGGAAGAACTACGACTGGAGGAGTTATGAAATACTTGTTGATACTTTTCTCACTTCTACTAGCAACGAACTCATGGTCTCAAACCACGGGCATTCTTTCAGGCGATGTGATCGATGATAAGGGTGCCGGTCTGCCAGGAGCCAACATCAGAATCGCAGGAGACGCGCTTTCGAATCCGACCGGTATGGTCACTGACGCGCAGGGGACCTACACCGTTTCCTTGCTGCCACCGGGCAGATACGAGGTCACCGTGTCGTTCGTCGGCTACGAGACGATCGTAAAGATGGTCAGCATCTCCGCGGGGCGGACGACAACAACCAACTTCACGCTGTCTGCCAACGTCCTCTGGAGTGACCAGATCGTCGTATCTGCCTCTCGCGGAGCAGAGAAGGTCCTCGACGCACCTGCCTCAGTCTCGATCGTCAGTGGCGACGAACTGGCTAGCGTACCGACGCTTAATGTCGCAGAGAGCGTTAACGCCGAAGGCGGCGTTGATTTCGCCAAGACTGGTCTACTTCAGAACGCGACGGTCGTTCGCGGCTTCAACAATGTCTTCTCGGGCGCTCTGCTCACACTGATAGACAACCGTATCGGACGAGTCCCTTCTCTTCGAGTTAACGTGAACAGCTTCATCCCAGTTACCAACCAGGATGTCGAGCGGATCGAGATCGTAAGGGGACCAGGTTCCGCTCTTTACGGGCCAAACAGCGACAATGGCGTGATGCACATCATCACACGTTCGCCAATTGGTTCGGAGGGCACATCAATTAGCTTCGGTGGCGGTGAACGAAGCCTTAAAAACGCCAGCTTCAGACACGCAAGCAGCGTCGACGGAAAGATCGGCTTCAAAATCTCAGGATTATACTTTTCTGGAAACGACTGGGAATATGTCGATCCTGTTGAACTCCAGTCAAACAACGGACGCAACCCTCGCGACTACGACATCGAGAAATTCACGGGCGAGGGCCGTATCGACTTCCGTCCAAACGAAGACACAGAGATCATTTTTTCTGCTGGGCTCAGCCAGTCTAATCTGATCGAAATGACGGGTCTCGGTGCAGGCCAGGGGAAAAACTGGAAGTATCAGCATTTGCAGGGTCGTTTGAAATATCGGGACTTGTTCGCTCAGGTCTTCTTCAATAACAGCGACGCTGGTGACACGTTCCTCCTGCGCAGCAGTGCACCGATCGTCGACAAATCCACTCTCACTGTCCTGCAGCTGCAACACTCACCGACTATTGGCGAACGACAGCGTTTTACCTATGGCGGTGACATTCTCTGGACACGCCCCAAGACAGGTGGGACCATCAACGGGGCAAACGAGAACAACGATGACGTCAATGAGTACGGCATTTACATACAGAGTGAGACGACCCTGAGTGATCAGGTCGATCTTGTACTGGCTGGTCGCTATGATTCGCACAACTACCTCAAAGACAACAACTTTTCGCCCCGTGCGGCACTCGTCTTCAAGCCTGACGAAAATCAAACACTAAGAGCTACCTACAACAGGGCGTTCTCGACCCCAACGAGCAATAACCTGTTCCTGGATCTGGTCAGCACGCCGGATGCCTTTGGTATCGGATCCTCGTTCCAATCAACACTTGGCTACAGCCCGGCAATCGATGTTCGTGCCCTTGGCACCGTGAACGGTTTTACGTTCAACCGCGGAAACGGTAATCTGCCAACATATCGGTCACCTTTCGCGCAGGTCGCCGGCATAGACCCAGCAACTCAGATCGAGTTGCACGACCCGGTCTTCACAAACGTGCAATGGAGTCTGGCCAGAGGGGCTGTTCTTGCCGGCTTCATCCCACAGATTCAACCGTTGGCTGTAGGACTCGTGACGCAGCAATTGATCGGTGCGGGTCTACCAGCTGCTGCGGCCGGCGCACAGGCTCCCGTCGTTGTGGACGGTCTGATGGCGGCATTCCAAGCCATGGTACCCACACAGTTGCCCGGACTGCGGAATAGCTTAGCCACGCTGAATGTCGCAACGCTCGGGTTCGATCCAGTCGCGACCAGCCCAGACGTCGTTAGCGATATCCCAAAAATTGACCCAACGATCACTGAGACCTTCGAGATCGGCTACAAGGGGCTAGCCAACAACAATCTGCTAATCACCGCCGACTTCTACCGAACCAAGATCAAGGACTTCGTCGGTCCACTCAAAATCGAAACACCCAACGTGTTCCTGGAAGGGAGTGCGCTTGCTTCTACTCTCACGGCGGCATTTTCTGCCTCCCTTGCCGACCCGAACAACGCGGACCTCGCCACGTTCCTGACCGCACTCGATGACCCGGGAGCCGGCGTAGGCGGTAATGCGAACGGTACCGCCGTCGACGAACTGGTTAATCTTTTCGTCTTAGGCACAGCGAACAACGGCGCGGCCTTCATCCCATTCGGCACGATTAGCCCGATTCAGGCTCAGGATCCATCTGCCGTCACAGTGACCTATCGTAACTTTGGGTCAGTCACCGTATCCGGTTTTGATGCAGGCTTCACCTACTTCACACAGAACAAATGGTCAGTCACAGGGAACTATTCGTTCGTCAATGAGTATCTATTCCCGAACCTTGGTGGGATCGCCGATGTCGCCCTGAACGCGCCAAAGCATAAGATCAACTTTGGAATCAAGTATGCGCATCCAGAGCTAGGGCTCAGGACAGGCCTAAAGGTTCGATATCGTGGGGAGTTCCCTATGGACTCAGGAGCCTATGTCGGAACAGTCGGATCCTACACTTCGGTCGATGCGGCCGTTGAATACGATCTCCCCCTTAACAACCCTGCTTTCAAGGCCACCCTCAGCATGAATGGCAGCAACATCCTTGATGACCGACACCAAGAGTTCGTCGGTGCGCCGGAAATCGGTCGTCTCGTCACCGGTGGGCTGACCGTGAATTTCTGATTGAGCATACTAATTGCACTCATACTCGCCGGTCAGCCGTCATTCGCAGAGGAAGTGTATCAGACGGTTGGCCGGCGTTTTACCTTCTTACCACTGACCGGGTTCAGTTCCGACGATGGGATCGGCGGAGGCTTTAGGCTCTCCCTATTCGACTACGACGGAGAAACCATTCCTTATGCTCGGACTTTCAGCCTTCAGGGCTTCTTCACATCTAAGGGAAAATGGGCGCATCAGTTCAGGGCAGACTTTCCCGAAATCTTGAAAGGCAATCGACTTGAGATCTCCGTCCGCTACGACAAGGAAGAAACAGCCAGCTTCTTTGGAGACCTGTCAGAGGGCGACCTCCTGCCATTTTCAGAAGATGAACGTAACTTTGAGCAGATCGACCCGTTCATCACCGTCCGGTTAATCAGGACGCTCAATGCTCCTTGGCAAATACAGTTTCGAGTCCGGACGGGCAAGACATACATAAAGCCTAAAACGCCGACAAACGTCATCGGGATTCTATCGCCGCTCGGACACGACGGCGGGATGCTCCTGCAGGCAGGCGTGGCCGTTCGGTACGATACACGGGATGACTACGTCAACACCATTCGCGGTCGGCTTGGGGAAGCTGGAGTCGAATGGAGGTTCGGGGATGGCGGAAACTTCAANAGCATCGAGCTGACCATCGAACACCGCCACTTCAAGGAAGTCCTGAACAGGGTTATCCTCGCGCAGCGTCTCCACGGCATATACACTTTCGGCGACATCCCGTTTTACGAGCGTCCCAAGCTAGGAAGCAGCAAGACGCTACGTGGATTGTCGGCAGATCGGTTCCGAGATGATGGCCGAATCCTTATGAACACTGAGTTGCGCTGGCTTGGTGTTCGCGCATCTCATCGAAATAACATATATGCGGGCGCGAATCTATTTTCGGATATCGGCCAGGTCTTTCCACGCAGGTCGTGGCCGAAGAGCGACCAGTGGGAGGTAGGAGTCGGCGTGGGACTCCGTATTTACTGGCACAGCACAGTCGTCCGCGCAGACTACGGCTGCGCTAACGGTGGATCGGCACTGTATATGAGGTTCTCACAGATCTTTTGAACCGGCTGAGAAAAAAACGCACGATCGTCGCTTGGTCTCTCTATGACTTCGCTAACTCATCGTTCTCAACGATCGTACTCACCTTCGTCTACAGCACATACTTCACGAAAGCCATCGCAGAGAACGAGATCATCGGGGCCAGCNTGTGGTCACGCGCAGTCACGATATCGGCTCTTCTGGTCGCTTTTGCATCCCCCCTCCTGGGTTCGATCGCTGATCGTCGTGGATTGCGTAAGCGATTCCTCCTCATATGTACATCCATCTGCATTATGGCAACCGTCGGGTTGTATTTTCCAGTAGCGGGTCAGGTTTTACCTGCCTTGGCGATCTTCGTCGTGGCCAACTCTGCCAGCGAGCTCGGCAACGTCTTCTACAACGCCTTCCTTCCCGATATCGCGAGCGAAAAGCGCATGGGTCGCATATCGGGATGGGCCTGGGGCCTCGGCTATGTGGGTGGCATACTGTGCACGATTCTGGCCATGGTGGCCTTGGTCTCGACAGACTCTCCATGGTTCGGTTTCGCAAAGGAGGCGGGCGAGAACATCCGTGCGACCAATCTGCTGGTTGCCCTCTGGTTCACGATCTTCTGTATTCCGCTGTTCCTTTTNGTAAAGGAGTCAACTCCAACCGCCAATGGTACAGCGATCCAACCCTATCGAATGCTTCTTGCTGCGTTCCGGGATATCAAGAGCCACAAGCAGGTCACCCGATTCCTGATTGCGAGGCTGTTTTACAACGACGGTCTTGTGGCAATCTTCTCGTTCGGCGGGATCTACGCTGCGGGTACTTTCGGCTTCACCTTCGACCAGATCATGGTGTTGGGTGTCGTTATGAACCTGTCTGCAGGCGCAGGCGCCTTCATCATGGGCTCCATCGACGACCGGCTGGGTGGCAAAACTACGATCTATATCACGCTGACCGCCTTCCTCTTAGGGTCGATCGGCGCCGTGCTTGCCCAATCGCAAACTACCTTCTGGATCGCCGGCATCACAGTCAGTCTGTTTGCCGGACCCAACCAGTCGGCCAGCCGGTCCCTGATGGGACGATTCGTGCCCAGACACAAGATCAACGAGTTCTACGGCTTCTTCTCTTTTTCCGGCAAGGTCACGGCGTTTCTCGGACCGCTGATGATCGGAGAGTTGACACGGGCCTTCGGCTCGCAGCGCATCGGAGTTTCATCGATCATTCTGCTCTTCATTTTAGGGGGCATTCTCCTGTCACGGGTGAACGAAGCTTCCGGGATAGCCGAGGCCCGTNCATAGCAAAGGCGCGACAGCAAGCTGTCACGCCTCCTTCCTAGCACCTTCTGTTTCTCAGCCCAAGCGGCTGATAGCAAACATGATCGCCTTCTTCGATATGCCCTGCTGAATCGTCTCACGATCTCCCTCCAGCAGAAGAGTTTCGACCTCCGTACCCCCAGGTCCGGCAAGTGCGATGTGAACCGTTCCGATAGGCTTTGGCGAGCGCCCACGAACAGGTCCTGCGATTCCTGTTTCTGCCAGACCGTAGGTCGTCCCGGAAACCTTCCGAATCGCTTCTGAGAGAAGCTTCGCGGTTTCTTCGCTCACCGCCCCTGCTCGTTCGAGCTCACCCGCTTCAATCGCAAGTGCTTCGATTTTGGNTGCCTTGCTGTACGCGACAATGCCCCTGTCGTAGTAGGCCGAGCTTCCAGGAATCGCCACGATGGATGCGCTGATCAGCCCGCCCGTCGTCGTCTCAGCCACGGCGATCGTCTCCCTTCTGGAGACAAGTATTCGACCCAAATCTTCTGCCAAATTCATCTTTGCACGCATTCTTGAACAGCTTGCAGGGTTCACTAAAAAGACGCCATGATCTCTTCGGCCGCCGGAGTTGCGCCTTCCCCGAATCGCGAACTCGCCTTCTCGAAAAGAAACCGCAGAACGCTGTCAATCTGGGTTTCAGAAAGGCCTTACATAAAGGGAATCGTCGCTGCTATCTTCAGCCGATGACCGATCTGGTTTGGACATGCAACTTCCCGAGCAAATTTTCGCCACTTACAGGAACGGAATCTGCACAGGTTCGGTCGCTCTGTAGGGCGGTCCAAGCGCGCAGGGTCCCACTGCTGAATCAAATCAACAATGCGAATGCCTGTCGCCATGTGGCCCTGCCATACAGCGCGATGCTACGCTTAGTCAATTCTTCATCAAACCACTGCTACCCGGCCTCAACCTGAGGAGGATTCGCGAAGTCTTGATAGGCCTCACCAACCTTTCCTTCCTGGGCGCTACCGGCATGAATATAGTATCGATAGATACCCGTCAGAGACTGCTGAGCTTCGAGCACATAGTTGCCCCGCTTTGATTGGTCCTTGTAGAAGTATGACCATCCGAAGGGGTTTGCCGTCATCAAGCCGTAGTCCCGGACGTGCCACCACACGGGATGTCTGAAGCTTTCCGGGTGGTCCATGATTGCGATTCCGACGCGTTTNCCATTCACTGGGCCTGAGTAGTGACACCAAGGCGCACGCTTGCCCCAAGTCTCGTCCTCGTTCGTACCGCCGTACCCGTTCACGATCATGCCGCCCTCATTTGCGCGAACCTCCATCGACTCGGCGACCCGCAACGAGGCTAAACCGCCCTCCTTCGTGTCCCCAAACAACACATCTATCTCTGGTGCTGTCAGGGTCACGGTCAGATCGAAAATCCGGACATCACTGGGCGTGTTGTAGAACGTCCACTCGGCACGTTCTACAACCAGTTGGTTCGACCCGTGTTCCCCTCTATACGAAGCGTCCCCTTCCCAGTCGCTAATCGCAACGATGCGTCCATATACAGGCCCACCCTCCACGGCCTCGAACTCGCGGAAACGNGTCCAAGCGTGACCTTCTTCCTCCGACCAATTGTTCCAGCCGTTCACGCATCCGTGCGATATCCAGACAGATCGATGGTGCGGGTGATCTTTACCGTCTCCTTTCGTCGCGAGTGGACGAGTCACAGGATAGCCGTGAGGACCGATCACCGGGTCGAGTCTGGGTCTGACGATCTCTCCACCGAAGGTATATGTCGTAAAGTGCCGACCACCGATCCGGACCTCGATCTCCTCCTTCTTCTGGTCGAGCTCTACACCCAAACCAGACTCGCCGCCGAACGTCACCTCGTATTCAGCATCCATATCGGCTGCCAGATCATCGATCATCCATGTCAGCAGCAATCCCTCTTCTGTCNTCCGTGTCTGACAGGGAACGTCACGCCCAGCCTGAGTCATCCTCACGCCGTCGGTGCCTGAGGGCGCATCGACCACGGCCGAGACGGGGCAATACACACGGCCGTGAGGTCCTGCATGAACCGTGAGCTTCAAGTCCGCCACAAACAGCCTCCAATCATGACAAAATCTAGTGTTTACACGCTCTGCTTGTCCCTAGATACCCAAATCGTACTTGAAGTCAAGCAATCCGGATTGCTAGGGTTAGGCCCTCCAGTTATCATGCTCGCCCATACAAGAACTCAGAGCCAAGGGGGTGTAGGAAAGATGGCAAAAAAACCAAATATCGTCGTCATCATGACCGATCAGCAGCGGATCGACACAGTCTCGGCATACGAAATGAACGCGATCGTCAAAACGCCACATATCGATGGCATCGCGCAACNAGGTGTGCGATTCGACGGAGCCTTCACCCCAACGGCNATTTGTTCCCCAGCCAGAGCCTCGTTCTACACCGGGTTATACCCACACAAACACGGGGTNACCGGAAACGGGCTATGCATCAAGGAAGGTGTCAGAGGCGTCAATCAGTATCTTGAAAAAGCCGGCTACAGAAGCGGATACGCCGGCAAGTGGCACGTCGACGAAGAACGCGGACCGAGCGACTACGGCTTTATTGGGAAAGATTTCATCGGATATGCATTCCCGGGATCTGGACTCCTTCCCGGACTGCAATTCGGTCTTCCTCCGAAGAACTCACCAAACTACTACGAGGAGTATCTGAAGGAGAACAGTTACAATCCGACTGTGACGAGCCGCTATGTGGGCACAAACCCCGGCTGCCAGTCGCAGGAGATGTTTGCCCTTCATAACGGTCCCGTCGAGAGCTGCATCGAATACTTCGTCGCCGAAGAAGCAAACAACGTCATCCGTGAGTTGTCGGGCGACGATGAGCCGTTCTTCCTCTGGGCCAACTTCTGGGGACCGCACACCCCTTGTCTCATCCCTGAACCTTACTTCTCGATGTATGACCCCACAGAGATCGCTGAGCACCCAAGCTACTGTGAAACCTTCGAGAACAAACCACAGGTTCAGAGCATCATCGAGCGTATGTGGGGTCTCAGAGACTATGGCTGGAAGGGGTTCCAGGAGATCGCGGCTCGCTACTACGGACACTGCACCTTGATCGACGACCAGGTCGGGCGAATCCTAAAAACACTCGAGGAAACCGGCCAGGCCGACAACACGATCGTCATCTACACCGCAGACCACGGAGACTGTCTAGGTGCACACAAGCTCATCGAGAAGGGCGAGTTCATGTATGACGAGATCTATCGAATCCCTCTCATCGTCTCACACCCCGATTGTGCAAACCCGGGATCCGTCAACGACGACTTTGTCTACCTACAGGAGATCACATGCTCCATCATCGAAGCGGCCGGCCTGGAGGTCCCCGACCATCTTGATGGTCAGTCCTTTGAGACCGCTATGCGAGGTGACGCGACACCAAACGGTCGAGAGGACGTGTTCTGTATCTTCAACAATCATTTCACGACGGCGAACCAGAGGATGGTCCGGACCCGGACGCACCAGTTCACGTTTAACCCGAACGATATCGGTGAGCTGTATGACCTGGAGAAGGATCCGTATCAGCTTGACAATCGCTATGGAGACCCTACATACGCCGACGTCGAGACTGACTTGAAGCGACGGATGGGCGAGCACATGGTGGCCCTTGGTGATCCCGTCCACGGATGGTTCCGGAGGATGTCTCCCGTTTACTAGCGAGCACTCTTATGACAAAGGAAAAATTTACATCCCGGATCGATGCCCTCCCGGTGTTCGACACACACACGCACCTCAAGGGTGAGGCTCTGGCCGCACAGAGCTTCTGGGATATCGGGCATTACTTCTGGTTTATTCGCGAGCTGCAATCGGCAGGCTATCCGGCCGATCCGATGGCGCTTGGGCCGGCCCAGCGCATCAAGGCCTTCTGGAAAGCCTACCAGGCCACAACCAACACATCGATGAACTGGGTTGTCCGTCGGATCCTGTCAGACCTCTATGGGATCACTCTGGAGTCGGAGAAGGACATCCGCCGTGCAGACAAAGCGATTCGTTCTACGTCGAGCGACCCGGGCTGGCCGGCGACCGTGTGCGCGAGGACTTATATAGAACGAATTTTTACGAACGTCCCGGCCGACGCCCCCTTCCCCGGATTGGATGGTGTAGCCGGCGTATTGCCACGTATGGAGAGACCGATCAAAGGCTGGCTCGACCGGGTCTCGAACGCGGGTGATCAGTCATCCGAGATCGAGACCATATCGGGTGACATCGATAAGCATATCGCCGCCTACAAGGAGGCGGGGTATGCCGGCATCATGACATCCGATGACCCTTTCGACAGGCTTCGCGAGCGCACTCACGATCCACATCCCCTTCAGCGTACCGGCAACACCGTTGATGCGATTGGAGTCGGCATACTCCATCGCCTGTGTCAGGCCGTCGAACGCCATGGGATGTTCATCCAGTTCTTCCTTGGCATCGAGAAGGGATACGGAACCACAGCTGGTGGAGGTGGCGTGCCCGCCTACCATGGAGACCGAGTCCTGAACCTGCACGGCCTGTTCCGCCTGTATCAGATCCCCTTCGAGCTGGTTCTGGGAGACGGACTCGGCAACAGCGACGCGATCAATGCCGCACGGATCTTCCCAAACGTGCACGTTGGTGGAATGTGGTGGTATAACTTCCGCACCAGCACCTACCGACAGACCATGCAGCAGCGCTTCGAGGCGCTGCCGTCTACCAAGTCAGAACTCGTCGTCTCCGATGCGCGCTGCATCGAGTGGTGCTATGGCAAGATCGTCCTCATCAAAAAGCTGGTGGCGGATTACCTGTATGACCAGATCCAGGATGGATGGGTAGATGCCGAGGGGGCCATCTCGATAGCAAGTTCCTGGCTACACGACTCGGCGGCGGACCTGTATCGATCCTCGGACGCGTGAAGACACTGACCCGCATCGAGTTGGCGCTGGGCCTGATAAAAATCCCCAAGAATTCGGCACTCTCTTATGTATCGAACTTCAGAGTGCCTTCGCACAATCATCCTCCAGCGACTGACGACAGCCCAGGTGAGGCACGTCGCCAGGGAAGCCATTTCGCTGTCGCTCTGGGGATCCGTTGGATTCGACGAATCGCTGAACGCGATACTGGACCCATGCATCCCAGAAGAACACCTGAAGGCTCCCGGAATCATCAACATCCAATCGACCACTTTAGGGAAGGAGAATCACAAAATCCCCGCCCACGTCTCATTCCACAACACAACGGACGGACAGGACATATCAGTCAACATTCAGCCAGAAGGATGGGTGCAACTGGATGGAAACATCGAAGAGGAAAGCGAAATCAAACTTTGGGAAGCGAGTGAGAAACTCCTTAAAGACTGGTGGAACGACGACTAGAGGAAAGGATCGAAGATGATCAAAATTCATAAAAGCTCTGTACTGGACGCATCGGTCAATCGTGTGTGGGAGACTATCCGCGATTTCAACGCGCTGCCATCCTGGCACCCTGCGGTCAAAGACAGCCGAATCGAAGATGAGCTGCCGAACGACCAAGTCGGCTGTATCCGAAACTTCAACCTTCATGATGGCGGGAACATTCGCGAGCAACTGCTTGCCCACAGCGACATCCAGCACTACACGACCTACTCCATCCTTGACTCCCCGATGCCGGTTGAGAATTACGTCGCGACCATCAGGCTCACCGAGATCACAGATGGTGATCGATCGTTCATCGAATGGTCGGCTGAGTTCGACACGGACGCCGAGTCCGACATGCGTGAACTCGTCGGAGATGGTGTCTTTCAGGGAGGGTTCGACGCGCTCAAAAAAGCCCTCGCATAGAGGTAAAGAGGAGACGACACGCGAGGTGTTCAATGACAAGGGTTGCACTCATTCGCGCCACATGCCTGCATCACTGGCGCCTGATCAGACGCGACCACATGAACAGTCAGGAGGAGTGAGGGCTTCAATTTTCGATTCTAAACCCTCGATTCTCTATCTGTAGCCATCGGCCCAGTTTGCCGACCGGACGTTGCTTGCGAGTAGCCAGTCTCGCATCACCCCCAGCATCTCCGTTTTCTTGTCGTGGTAAGCCGGGTAATCCCAGAGATTCTGGTTCTCCTTCGGATCTCTCCGCAGATCGAAGAGCTGGCCGAACGGCTCGTCTAAAAAATGGACCAGCTTCCAATCCTGGCTACGCACCATCGTCATAAACTCGATCTCCTGCAGGATGCCATCTCGACCGTGTTCCGAGAACACGTAGTCCCGCCCGACGACATCCTCTCTCTCGAGCACCGGAACAAGAGACTCCGCCTCGATCGACTCGGGCGGCTCCACACCGGCCAGCTCGAGAATTGTGGGTCCCAAGTCCATCCACTGACACAAACCACCGTGCTTTCGACCTCCCGTATGAGAAGTCGACCGAACAATCGTCGGCACCCGCGTAATCGTGTCATACATCGTCCACTTCTGGCTGTGCCCATGGTCTCCCAGACAGTCCCCGTGGTCTGACGTGAAGATCACGACCGAGTTCTCGAGCAATCCTTTTTCCTCGAGCTTGTCGAGAATTTTCCCCACCATCTCGTCGATCATAGCCACGTTGGCCATATAGTAGGCTCTCTGGCGCTGACGCTGCTCAGTTGTAGGATCGAGCTGATGCACAACCGAATCGTGGTCCACGTCACAGTTATGTTGACGCATGGCTTTGAAGGGACGCGGCTGCCCTTTGATGTCACCGTCCTGGACCTCTTCGATCTGAAAATCTCTGTCCAGATACGGCTTGGCGTCCTCCTCCGTAGGGTCGTATGGTGGATGGGGTCCAGGAAAACCAATCTCGAGGAACAAAGGCTTGTCAATAGGCTTCTTATCCAGCCACCAGAGCGCAGTATTCCCCACAAATACATCGGGATGCGTATCCCTAGGCAGTTTCCACTCAAACGCCCCCAGCCGCTCGCTGTAGTCGGGCAGTTCGCGATACATCACACGTTGCTGCTTCACAAGCCCTTGTGCCGCAAGCGCCTTGTCCCATTCGTCGAAATAGTAGCGCCCTTCCATATACCGATCCTTGTTCTCCACCACATACCGTTCGTGGAATCCGAGCGGTGTCTCGAACGGAGACGTGTGCATCTTGCCCACGTTAACACAGTGGTATCCAGAACCGTTCAACAATTCGACCCAGGACCTCGTCCAACGATCGCCGTTCTTGTGAATCCCGGTTGTATGCGGGAAATAACCGGTGAACAGGCTTGCCCTTGCGGGCGCGCAGGATGGGGCTGTGATGAAGCACTTCTCGAAGGTCACGCCTTCATTGACGAGGCGGTCCAAATTCGGCGTGTCTATATACGGATACCCGAGTGCATTAATTGTGTCGTATCGCTGCTGGTCCGTGATGATCAAAATGATGTTCGGCCGTTCAGGCACGGATAGCCCCCTCTTTCGCTAATTCGGAAACCATGCTAGATAATGTGAGTGCTTGCCACGGAACAACCCCTCCCGGGAGACCAAGATGGACGCAACAGAGCTGCACACTGAATCAATCGTGATCGACGGACATAACGATACCATCGTCTCTCACCAGCGTCGCAGGACATCCAATCTCTCCGGTGGGCCCTTCCTGGAAGAAACGCAGGGAACGGTGTCCTATCTCCGAGGACCTCTGGCTTCTCAGGCGGCAGACACGGACATCCAGATCAATTTCCCCCTAATGCGGTCCGGCGGAATCGACGCGGCTCTCTTTGCCGTCGACGTCACGCTTGCGCGAAACAACCATCTCATCTACGCTCTCGACGCTCTGGGAGCGCTGGAATACGAAGTCGAGGCCGGCGAAGGCATTGTCGTCGCCACAAGTGTTCTGGACATCAGGTCTGCAAAGTCACGAGGTGATATAGCCGTGATCATGGCCGTCGAGAACAGCGATGCCACAGAAGGCAGCCTGAACGTGCTGCGTATGCTCCATCGTGTGGGTGTCCGATCGATAGGATTGACGCATAACACAAGCAGTCGAGCTGCCGACGGGAACGAAGAGGCACGAAGCGGCGGCGGGCTTACAACATTCGGCGTCGCACTGGTTAAAGAGATGAACCGCATCGGAATGGCTGTCGATGTCGCTCACCTCAGCGAAGCGGGCTATCTGGATGTGCTAGATACGGTGACGGCGCCGATAATCAACTCGCACACAACCTGCTCAGCTCTCTGCGACCACCCCAGGAACCTGACAGACGAGCAGATCAGGCTCCTCGGGCAGAACGACGGCGTCATGGGGATAACTTTCGTACCGCGGTTTGTGGATTCCACAACACCCACCTTCGACCGGTTTATCGAGCATATCGACCACGCTATACAGCTCGTCGGCCCCAGACACATCGGAATCGGATCGGATTTCGATGGAGGCGGAACCCTCTTCGAGAACACTGGCGCGTTCCCCAATATTACAGAGGCTCTTCTCGACCGTGGGTATGACGACGAGGCGGTGCGGATGGTCCTTGGTGAGAGCTTTCTGCGCGTTTTCGAGCAGGTCTGGGAAAATTGAATGTCTTCTAATCGGGTCCAAGCGCCGAGGAGGCCAATCCTCGTGCAATCCGTTCACAAAAAAGCAGTGCCACAATTCGCGAAACCCTACATACCCGGAGCTGCGCCTGCGGCTTGCCTCGTGCGACATGCCCACGTCGTCGGCATTCACGATAAGCAGCCGGTCTGAAGCTTTATGTCCAAGTCTTTCAGCCAAACTTTGCCAAGAAACGATGCCAGAAGCTTATATGAGCGCAAGGGAGAGAATGAGGATTCGAATCAACAGATACCTTCTTTCGGTTTGTCATCAGAGGCGCTCACCCTATCTTTTGGTGTCTGGCCATTGCCCAGGTATCCCAGGTAGCCAACCAACAAAATGCCGGCCCTGTAATGCTCTCCGGTCCAACATCGTCGGATGTTGACTCAGATCCGATTGCACGTCATCCCGGTGGGAATCTACCCGGGTACCTTGGTGATGGCCGTTCCTTCTCTACTACTCTATGCAAGCCTGTCCAACATCTCTCGCTTGACCTGGAACAGCTGTTCTTCTCCTGCAAAGCACCGCCTCAGCTCTTCGACAACCATGTTGCCTATGCGGAAGGATTGCTGTCCGGCAACGTGAGGTGTCAGCACGCAGTTCGGCAGCTTACGAAGTGGACTGTCGGGAACAGGAGGCTCGGGTTTCGTAACATCTAGAAAGGCGAATAGACGTCCTTTCTGAAGTTCCTCGACCAGAGCAGATTCATCAAGGTTGTCGCCTCGTGAAGTGTTGACGAACACCGCATCGTCCTTCATCAGCTTGAAGTGTGCGGCGTTCCACATGCGATAGGTCGCTTCGAGCTTGGGCGCGTGTATGGTGACCACGTCGCTCTCGCGGGCGATGGTTTCGAGATCCGCGATTTCGGCACCAAAGTCGGCCTTCGCACGTTCGTGATCAAGGAACGGATCGTAAAGCAGAATCCGCACATCGTAGGGCTGCAGCAGACGCATCACACGCTGACCGACCTGGCTTGCAGAAACGACCCCGACGGTACGTCTATAGAGCGAGCGCGAAAGGGGCTTCTCGGCTGGCTGGTTTGCCCGCATCTCGCGCATGTAAGGAATCACGCGTCGAAGCCCGATCGTGATGAAGCCCATCGTCAGCTCGGCTACATCATCGGCGATCGCCGGCGCCGCACTTGTCACGACCACGCCCTTTTCCCACGCCTCGTCACAGATTTTCCCTTTGATGGTTCCCGCACCATAAGCCCAGATCTTCAGCCCTGGTGCTTTCTCAAGGATTGCCGGAGTCAAGTTCGATACCTGCCAACTCGACAATGCGCCATCCCTGCCCTCAATAAAATCCGCAGCTTCTTCCTCGCTTAAATCACGATCGTCGGTGTTGATCTCAACGTCCGCAAAAGACTTCAGCTTCTCGAGATCGCTGTTACTAAGGATCCGTTCCCGGAGTGATGTCTTCACTAGGATGCCAATCTTAGGTCGGCTCATTGTGCCCTACCTTTCCCTTGTCATCGCTTCTCGATACTCTGGGTTCACCAGCTGAATGGGTTCCTCTCCCGCCAACACCCGTTTGACTTCCAACGCGGCCTTCCGCTGGAGCTCCTCCAGAGACTCCGCGGAGTAGAAGGCGGCATGCGGCGTGTGGATCACGTTCTCATGATGAATCAGCTGGTCGCCTTCTTCTGGCGGCTCGGAAGTCCTTACATCCAGGGCCGCTCCCGCGATCTCACTGGATTCTACCGCTGAAAACAGTGCCGACTCGTCGATCACGTCGCCTCTCGACGTGTTGATCAGAAACGCGGTGTTCTTCATTCGCTTTAGTGCCATTTCATCGATCATACCTCGAGTCTCATCGGTCAGCGGAGTGTGGATCGACACGAAATCGGATTCCTCGAGCAATACGTCCAGACTGACAGACTCAGCCCCCACCGCACCTGCGCGCTCATCGGTCAGAGATCGGGAATGCGCGATCACACGCATCCCGAATGCTCTGGCTCGCGGAACCACCTCCTGAGCGATCTGCCCAAACCCTACCAAGCCCAGCGTTCGTTCGGTCAGGCGGTTCAGCGGGAGTCGATCCTGAATGCTCCACGACCCGGATCGAATCGATCTATCGAAGGGTGTGACTTTCCGCGCAATCGAAAGCATAAGCGCCATCACGTGTTCGGCCACATCGATGTAACAGTAATCGGGAACATAGGCCACTGGAATCCCATTCCGTGTCGCAAACGGAATCGCGATATTATCTAGCCCGACTCCATAGCGAACGACGACCTGGAGATCAGGCAGTGCCGCTGCGATCACCTTCTCCGTTGTTTGAGCCCAGCAGGTCAGGATTCCAACACAGCCCTGCGCGAGGCCAACGAGCGTCTCCTCTTCCCCATCCAGCGCTTCGACCAGGTCCACCCCAATCTCGTTGAGAACAGATCTCTCGATGTCTAAGTTGTCCCACGCGTAATCTGTAACGAGAACCTTTTCGTTCATCCTGATGCCCTGGCCGTCTGAATGAAGCCGGCAAACATCGGCTGCCAGTGTTCGACTGTCTTCTCGGGACCGGTCAGCTTGAAGTAGTATGCGCCTGCACGGCTCTCGACGATCGATGCAATCATCCGGTAGTTCGGTTTTTCCGGTCCTGCTTGCATCATCGGTCCCATCGCAGCCGCATACGATCCAGAGACATCGAGGGTTGTCACAGCCATGCCGTTTACTGCGCTCTTCTTCGTGTCCCCTTCGGCGCCTTTCATCTGGCCGCGCCACCTCGCCAGGTTCGCGCCGACAGAGCCTGCGCTGGCTGTCCCGAAGTAGAACACGACAAGCTCGGCGTCTTCCGGGTCACCCTCTTGCGCGGGCAGTGCAAATTGCGCTTTCCGCATGGAGGATTTGGGCTGCTGTTTGGTCCAGCTTTCCGGGACAGCCACGGTAATCGCTCCCAAGTTGAGCGCTTCACCCTGGATCGCAACCGCCTCACCCAAATCCCCTCCTGCGGGATCCCTTTCCTGACCGCTGCTGCACGCAGCGATCACGCCCGCCAAAACCGTAAGAACAAGTCGTCTCATCTCAATCCCTCTCATCCGTGCAGAATCTTACCACCACATCGTACAGAACCTGGGTCGCAAACAGCAGGTTGTCTACAGACAACCGTTCGTTGTGACCATGAATAAGCGAGCCCTCTTCGAGACCCCTGACCTGCCGCATTGGCATGAAACCATAGACTAGCGTGTCTGGGCGTCTTGGGAGGATGTGCTTGGCATCCGTCCCTCCCGTCATCAGCGCCGGAATGACCTTCGCGTTGGGTTCCCTCCTCAGCAGAACATCCACGATCGTCTCGTAGAGTGGCGACTCGATGGTCGCTTCTATCGGGGGGCTGTATTGGTCGACCTCGACTTCGACGTAGGGTCCGAGGTGAGGTCGCAGTTCGTCCAAAAACGACTCCTGGTTCTGTCCAGGCGCAAGCCGTCCATCGACCCACGCTACGGCCTCCCCCGGGATGACGTTGATCTTCGAACCGGCCTCAAGCATCGTCGGGGAAACGGTATTCCTTAGAAGCGAGCGAACACAGGCGACCGTATCCTGGTCGAATGGGGTCTTCTCGAGCGCCTCTTCCGACTGACGGGGATCCAGCACACTGAGCAGGCTTTTCGCCGTCTCGGTGTCCTGTGTAGAGGCTATACCTTCGAGATAGGCTCTCAGAGTAGGCGACGGATGGATTGGCAGATCCACTGCCCCGATATTCGCCAGAGCCTGCGCTAGCCGGACCACGGCATTCTCCTCGTGGGGAACGGAGCCGTGACCGGGCTTCCACCTTGCACGCAGACGAAACCGGAAGATCCCTTTCTGTCCAGTCTGGACCGTAAAGAACCGGGCATCGCCAATCCGGATGTCCGCACCGCCCCCCTCTGTCAGGATGTACTTCGTCTCAACCTGGTCGGGGTGATGGTCGATCAGCCATCCAATTCCGTGATTCCCCTTGCCGGCCTCCTCATCGGCCGTAGCCGCGTAGACTAGGTCACGGTTCAGCTTCAGTCCCTGCCGATGGATCAATAGGAAGATCATTAGCTCGACGGCGACCATGCCCTTCATATCGAGCGTACCTCTTCCCCACACATATTCGTCGATCAGGTCGCCCGAGAACGGCGGATGGGTCCAGTGTTCAGGTTCCGTTGCCACCACATCCGTATGGCCAAGCAGCATCAGCGTTTCCTGATCGCCGCCAGCCTGCCGGGCAACGACGTTCCCGCGTCCCGGTTTAGACTCGGTCACTGTAGATGGGATACCCTCCCGGATCAGAACATCCGCGATATACTCCGCGCACTGGATCTCATTGCCGGGAGGATTAGTGGTGTCGAGGCGGATCAGATCTTGCAGGAGATTCGTTACTTCTCCGACGACCTGTTTCCAGTCGATCTCAGGTCGAGACATCAGATCTCGAGGGAATCGGACGACCACGCAGCGAGGGGTGTATAGCGTGTCGTATCCAGTTCGAAATCATATCCGAAGGGCGCGTCGACAACGGACGAGATGTCGAGCAATCCATCGGACACAGCCAGCGCCAGGAATGAGCCATTCGATCGGTAGAGGGATGCATGATTTTCGACAACCTGTGCCTGGACCTCCTCGGGGAACATGCTCAGCCCTGCAAAGTAATGGTGGCCGTTCCGCTCGGAGTGCGTAATCCCAAGTGTCGCGAGTACGGCCAGATCCTGTGTAAGGGCAACCGGCCCGACATTCGCAAGATCTTCACTGCTGAGAATGTGTGCGATTCCAGTGTCCGCCTGACGCTTAGTCATCAGGCATGCGTTCGCAATCCCCTTGAAGATACCCTTGCAGTTCTTGTGGCTGGTTCCCACATACCCGCACTCCAGTGCACGTCTTGAACTGTCCAGACTGTCATCAGACTCGTCGATGATCATCGGTGGGCAGTCGTTCCACTCAGACAAAACCCGCTGCGCCTGGTTTGTCAGGGCGACATCTCGGTGGAGCGGCTGCTCTACGAAGATCAGGCCTTCGAGAAAATCGGTCAGATCTTCATCCGAACGGATCGCATCCCACAGCTCTCGAAACGGGAGGAGCTCAGTGTACTGCTCGTTCCCGTCGAGTGTGAACCGGCATTCGCGCTCCGACATAAGGGCTGCGATGCCCTTGAGACGAGCCCGATCCTGATCGGCGTCGCCGCACAGCTTGATCTTCAGGTGCGTCAGACCGTAGACCTGGATATTGTCTTCGAGCGATTGAGGTAACCCGTCTGTCAGCCTTTCGCTAGCGGGGATATCCGCGTTGGTCAACGGGTCGGCGAGTCCGACCGTGTGACGGACCTGAATCGATCGCAGCGGCTGACCGACCAGCAGACTCGCCGGGTCGACACCTTCCAGCTCGGGATGGATGTCGCCGAGACGGATACCGAGTGCTCCCTCTCTGACGGCGGACCCGAATGGCTTCCCACTCGCACGGCACACGGCGTCGATGACCGCACGCTCGACGAGGCTTACCCCAAAGCCCCAGAGCAGGGGCGGATATCCCGTCGACGCCGCCCACGTCTCTTGCTCGCGATACACCGACAGCCAAAAGTCGAAAGCGGATTCGGCCGTGGAAACGTCTCGTAATGACTCGACGGCGTGCCGGATCACCGTCAGCATCTCGTCGAGATCCGAATCGAAAGGCGTTTCTGGATTCTTAGTGAACCATTTCGGAGGAAGTCCGTCCGCTGAGAGCCCGACCGAAGAACGACCATCTACTTCGACTTCGATCCGGACAAACAGATGAGGCAGCGCGACAAGCGACGCGATCCCGTATTTGAACGGGAATCGCGTATGCATGTTCAGGACGTGCATCTGCACGTCGTTGATCTTCAGCGACATTCAGGCTAGTCCTCCGCCGTCAGAAACTCATCCGGACTCATGGCCCTTGGTGTAAACCGTGCCTTACGGATCGCCCCTTTATACCAGTAGACTCTGTTGAGTCGCACACCCATCGACGTCTGTCCGGGCACCTGCGGGATATACTCGACTTCTTTGCCAAGCTCCATTCGCCCGTTCACATAATGCTTGAAGGTCTTCCCGTCGACGACGATCGCCGCGTGATACCACGGCCCGATCTCGTGCTTGTCACCCATCGCCAACATCGTATTGTTCGTGTCGTTGGTCCGCAGGAACGTGTCGAGATACCACAGGTTATCCTCGGTAAGACGTGTCTCGAACATCACCCTGTTGTTCGTGTTTGCCTCCTGCATGTGGAAGAAGCGTTGTTCTACGAGTCCGTTCGCGTAGGGCTGGAAGATCACCTCAACCGTAAACGTCTTCATTCCGGACAGAGGATGCACGTCGAAGAACAGGCCGTCATCGACACCATCGAACTCAATCGCTTTCCCGTAGGGCGTGTCGATGACCTTCGGGTCTCCCTCCACCGTCACCTTGTGCCCGCCGATCTCTTCCAAGTTGTCCAGTTCCCAGATCACGTGTCGCTCCTTTTCCCCTGCGCATCCGAACAGCACGCAGGCCATCACTGCGATACAGATTCTCTTTCCAGGCTTCATCTCAGAACGCTCCTCAGATTCCTCGCTACGTGCTCTTCATCTCCGGGACGCATCGTCATCGGGTCGACGACGACATCGTTCCCAGATTGCCTGACTACGATGCTTGGGTCTCCCTCTCTCAAAGCAGATATCACGCTCGGAATTCGGGCTGGGTCGTCGAAAACGACATACGTGCGGTGTACCCGGAATAGGGCATCGACGGTTGCCCTTCGGTCATCGCTAGCGCTTCAACCCAGCCTATATCTGCCAGCACTTCAGCAACCGTTCTTGCCTGACGCTCCCACGCCGCACGATCACCCTCGTCGGTGCCTTTAAGAAATGTGTCTACCGTCGTAAATAGACGAAGGATCTCCTCCTTGCCGACCTTCATCCCGCCATTAGGCCTTGCGTTCATCCTTACGGCTTCGATGAACGATTTCTTTTCCTACTAGGTAATCATCGGCTCAATAAGGGAACGTATCGGTGTCCGGTGCCAGAGAGATCTCTGAAAGCAGACGTTCCATCCCGTCGATCGCGGAATCGATCACGGTCTTACCTTTCTCGTCTGACGCTTTGCGGGCATCTCCACCTGCTGAGGCCGGAATGTAGAGATGCCAAGGCCTCACGAAGTCAGTCTTGAAATCGTTGAGTGCCTCGACCTGCGGCTTGTTCTGCGGATTGTCTGCGATCAGATCTTTGCGTACTAACTCGGGCCGCAGGTGCATGATCTCTGACGTCTCTTCCTCACCTGCGTGATCGCTGCGGTGCTCCCACACGGCCAATGCTTCATCAGAAGCACACGACGTCGCACCAATAAGGCAGGTGAACAGCCCATCCTTCGCAGCAAGGTCCCGCTGAACTGCGCGAATGACGTCAGGGTTACCCCCGTGACCGTTCACGAACACAAACCTTCGGATGCCCTCTGCCTCGCACATCTCGACTAGGTCCTTCAATAAAGCCATAAAGGTTGGCACCTGCATACGGCAGGCGAAAGGAAAGCCTCGGAAGTTGTTATTCAGGCTGACTCTTTGTGTGGGGAAACACAGCACCCGCCCACCTTTCTGATTCGCGAGACGAGTTCCCCCGTAGCTAGTCGACTCGACGCGAAAGCTGTCCGTACCATACGGTAGGGCAGAACCGTGAGGCTCCGTCGAACCGATCGGAAACACACAAACGTTCGGATTGAGCTCTCGAACGTCGTCAATCGTCATCTCTTCTAGGATTCCGGAGACAGGCAAAGAGGACCTCACGAGTGGGGTTGAAGCGGAGCAAAGATAGAGGGGGCCCTTCTAGGTGTCAAGGTAGCCACGCAAGTGATCCACTTGACCACCATGATTCGATACGGTAAATTGATTAACTCTAAACCCTCACAAGAGAAAGACTTACCTCGAAATGGGAAGCACCTTCGGACATCTCTTTAGGATCACCACTTGGGGTGAATCGCACGGCGGCGGCGTCGGCGTCGTTGTCGACGGATGCCCACCGGGCTTGGAGGTATCAGCCGACGAAATCCAGGTCGAACTGGACCGTCGAAAACCGGGACAAAGCCGGATAACGACTCAGCGAAATGAAGAAGATCGAGTAGAAATCCTCTCGGGGCTGTTTGAAGGCAGAACGCTTGGCACACCAATAAGCATGGTGGTGAGGAACAAAGATGGACGATCGAAGGACTACGAGGAGATGCGCGTCAAATACCGCCCCTCCCACGCAGACTATACCTATGATGCCAAATACGGAATCCGGAACTGGATGGGTGGAGGTCGTGCAAGCGCGCGCGAAACGATCGGACGTGTCGCCGCTGGCGCCATAGCTCAGAAGATCCTCAGAGGCGCGCACGACATCGATATCGTCGCATACGTTAATCGCGTACAGCAGGTCACGGCCGAGATCGACTCGGACACGGTCACTCGGGATACGGTCGAGCAGAACATCGTCCGATGCCCTGATAGCGCAGTGGCCATAGAGATGATCGACCTCATCGATCAGGCTCGCAAGAACGGCGATTCTCTGGGCGGCGTCGTCGAGGTCGTTGCCCGGAATGTCCCCCCGGGTCTGGGAGAGCCGGTCTTTGACAAGCTCGAGGCGGACCTCGCCAAGGCGCTGATGTCACTCCCCGCGAGCAAGGGATTCGAAGTCGGATCCGGATTCAGAGGACTCGACTTGACGGGTTCAGAACACAACGATCCCTTCGTCAGCGAGTCCGGTCGTATCCGCACCGAGACAAACCGGTCCGGCGGAGTCCAAGGCGGCATATCGAACGGCGAAAACGTCGTCCTGCGAGTCGCCTTCAAACCGACTGCTACGATCCTCAAAGAACAGAAGACTGTCGATGTAGACGGCAACGAGACCGTATTAAAAGGTCGCGGCCGTCACGATCCCTGTGTCCTACCCCGCGCCGTGCCGATGGTCGAAGCCATGGTCGCTCTCGTACTCGTCGATCACTACCTGAGGCAGAAAGCGATCTCCTGAGAGGCGCTGGTCTTGTCTGACATCCTGACCTGTCTCAAACAGGGCGTACCGCACACGTATCGATTCCCGTGGCAGAGTTTCACGGACCTGCTCCGTACACGCGCATCGGAACGCGGTCAGCAGGACGCGATCATCTTTCGAGATGTCGACTCCGACCACCGCGAGGTCGTAACCTACGCCGACCTCGACGCCCGTACCGCACAGATGGCAGTTTCGCTGCACCACGACTACGACATCCAGCCGGGAGACTGTGTCTCCCTCGCCCTCCCCAACTGTATAGAGATCCCCCTGATCACGCTGGCGCTCTTCAGGCTTGGCGCGACTTCTGTACCGCTGGACCTGAAACGGGACCCGCCCGATCGCAAGCGCTTCAAGGTCATGGACTCCGCCTCTCGGCTAGTCTGCACGCAGACTGATCTGGTCTAGGAAGAACGATATATTCTGCCGGAACACCGGATCATCTCAACAGAAGAGCTTCAGGGGAACGGGAACCCAGCGTCTGCAGATCTAGAACCTGAATGGAGCGGGGTCCCGGATCGCGAGATCCATACAAATGTCGTGCTCTACACATCGGGCACGACGGGGACGCCCAAGGGTACGCGTCTCACCCGTCAGAGCCTCACCAGCAATGCAGACGGTATCAACAAATGGCTCGGCTTCGACGATTCGGACCGTCTCAGCCTCGTCCTTCCTCTCCATCACGTCAACTCGACTGTGTTCTCACTAACCATGCTGATGGTTGGAGGGACCCTGATACTCAATTCTCGTTACTCGCTCAACCGATTCTGGCAGATCCTCGAGGAGGAGAAGGTTACCGCCACCAGTATTGTGCCCACGATCATGCACGACCTGAACGGTACAACCCACGGTCCAACAAACGGCGCGCTGCCACATCTCAAGAAGATCATGATCGGTTCTGCTCCCGTGCCGGCCGGAGCTGCCTGCCGATTCGTCGAACGGTTCGGTGTCCCCCTGATCCAAGGCTACGGTACGACCGAAGTCAGCCTTCGTGTCACCGGCGTGCCGACCGATCTTCCCACCGAGACCTACCGTCATCTTCTCAAGAAGAACAGCATCGGTCGCGAACTGGCGAACTGCAACGTCCACATCGACGGAGACCCGGCCGAGGGAGAGCTCGGAGAAATCCTTGTCCGGGGCCCGGTCATCGCCGACGGTTACCTGAACCAAGAGGAGGCGACACTAGGGTCGTTCACGAACGACTGGTTTCGGACCGGGGACATCGGATGCTGGCGAGAGATCGACGGTGAGCGATACTACTTCATCCACGGTCGCGCGAAAGAGATCATCATCAAGGGTGGCGTGAACATATCACCCATCGCCGTGGAGAACGCAATCGTCGAGTCGACACCTGAGATTGCAGCGGCATACGTAGTGGGTCTTCCTTCAGAACGATGGGGCGAAGAGATCTGGGCGGCGGTCGTGATCGCTGACGAGGTATCAGACGACATAAAGGATCAGCTAGTGTCAGAGATCTCACTTCGAGGTTCAGCAGGTGAGATACCCGGGCTGAGCTCTTTCGAAGCCCCCTCACGCGTCACTCCCGTCGACCCGAACGCCCTGCCGAAAACATCGACCGGAAAAGTGCAGAGAAGTCGGCTGCGTGAGGTTCTGCTCGGTAGCCAAACCGCCTGATCTAACGGACACCAGTTATGAGGATCCCCATATCCAGACTCCCGCTGCGTGGCATGTTCGCCGTCTTAGCGCGACTACCACAATACATCCGTCTGTCTTTCAGGCTACTCGGCGATTCACGCGTCCCCTGGCACCTCAAACTCGTCTACATCGGCGTCATCCTGTACGCCATCTCCCCGTTCGACCTGATTCCAGATTTCTTTCCGCCCCTTACCTACACAGAGGACGTGATCCTCTACCTGGTAGCCCTCCACAACCTCGTTAAGTTCAGCCCCAACGAAGTCGTAAGAGAGCACGCCGAGCGTCTGGCAGGCAAGCGTAAGGGCGATCCATCGGGGCCTGCCAGTTGACTAAGGCCACGACAGATCACCTTCCAGTCTTGGTGGTCAGGATCATGCTGATCGGACTACCTTTCCTGATCCTCTCTGAATCCCTGAATCCCGGTCCATACCCGAAGCTGCTACTTCTGCACGCCGGAATTGCGATGCTTGCTGTTTTGGCCCTCAGAGGGCTAGCCCAGCCTGCAACACATCCGCTCCTCCTTCCCTTGATTGCAGCGATCGCATTGCATCTCCTGTCCACGACACAGTCCGTCAACCGAGTCGAATCGCTCATCGTCATCTCGCATCGGGTCGCTCTTCTGTCGGCGTGTATCCTCGGAGTCGCGTTGATCGACCGCCGACACATCGTGCTACTCTTTCAGACGATCGGCACCGCCAGCACGATCGTTTCGCTGATCGGGATCGCCCAGTACTCGGGGGTAGCCGGTCTCAACCTGCCATCCACGGGCATGCCGAGCGCAACGCTCGGATACCGTAACTTCGCAGCCGCTTTTGTCATCGTCTCACTCCCGATCCTCATCGCCGAACTGATTCGGTCTCCCAGGGACTTCGCAAGGATCGCGTGGGCAGTCGCACTCGCTCTGAACGGGACGTTCCTTCTAACAACTCGTTCGAGGGCCGCGTGGGGAGCCTGTGTCCTGTCTGGGCTCGTGTTTCTCGGACTCGTCATCTGGAAGACAAGAGCCGATAAGCAGACCATTCAGTTTTCAAAGTGGCGCCCAGTTGCCCTCAAGCTTGCTTTCTCGATCACGGTTGCCGTCCTCTTCTCGCTGTGCATACCGCCGCAGATGGGTGAAGCGGGCTACGAGACACACAGCACGGAGAAGACTTCCCTCGCAGGGGCAATCAGCTCGACCTTCGACAAAGGCTCGGACAAACATCGCTTTACAATGTGGAAGAACACACTCGAGATGGTGATAGATTATCCGGTCCTTGGTGTCGGACCCGGCAACTGGCAGCACGTGTATCCCGTCTATGATCGTGGAACCGTTTCCTGGACTGGAGCCACGCCCAAACGCCCGCACAACGACACGCTGTGGATCGCATCTGAAACGGGTCTCGTGGGTCTCGCTATGCTGATTTGGGCAGGTCTTACGGTTATAGCCTCTCTAGGCCGCTCAGTCAGGACCGAGCGTGACAGAACGGCCTTTCTTCAAGTAGTTGGGGCCTTCAGCGCTCTAGTGGCCGTAGCCGCTCACGGTTTGTTTAGCTTCCCGATCGAGAGAATCCCCGTTACGTTCGTATCCGCGGTTGCTATCACAGTAATTGTCCTAAGGGATCCTGTGAGTCGACAGAAATCGAACACTGATCTGCGTCCGCATTTCTGGGGCCTCCTTATCCTGACCCAGTTGCTTGCTACAGTAACTCTGTGGCGAGGCGTCACCTTCGAGCGACACGCTTTCAGGCAGAACGTCGCCGTTCACTCGAACGACTGGATTGAGAGTATTAAGGAAGGAAGCCTAGCACTCGCCCAAGGCGCGTTCGATCCTCAGGTCTACCTACTGCGGGGCCTAGCCTACCACATCACAGGCCAATACGACCTCGCGATCAAAGACCAGTCCGCGTGCTTGGCATTACATCCGAACCTAGTCAACGCAATCAACAATATGGGCATGTCACTGAACGCAGCCGGTCGATACGATCAGGCGGTGCAAACACTCGAACGCATCCTTGAGTTGAATCCTAATCATGTCGAGCAGCACCTGAACCTGTCTCAGGCATTCAAAGGTCTATCGAATCGTGAGGAATCCCTTCGTCAGCTGGAGCTGGCGATTCAGAAGGCGCCTCGTCGTCAGGAAATCGTTCTGGAGCTGGCCCGCAAGCTGGAAAAAGCTGGGGAGCTGAAGAAGGCGTCCTCCGTCGTGACCAAAGGACTCAGGAACCGCCCCGAAGACTCGGGCCTTCACTACCGGCTCGGGGGCATTCTCCAAAAGCAGGGCGCTAAGGACCAAGCCGCCTCCAGCTTTGCTACGGTGATCCAGTTAAACCCGATGCACGCGCCCGTCTACTACAACATCGGGGAACTTCGACTCGCGGCAGGCGACACCTCAGGCGCAATCCAAGCCTACCAAGGCTTCCTTTCACGGTGGACGGAAGGCGACAACGTGGCCGCTGCAGTGCGCAGCAAGATCGAGCAGCTGCAATGAACGATGAATCCCGTCACGAGATCGCACAGGCACTTGTAAGATGGTATGATCGCAATAAGCGACAGATGCCCTGGCGCGACATCGATGACCCTTATCGGATCGTCCTGTCCGAATTCATGCTGCAGCAGACTCAGGTAGACACGGTCATCCCCTACTTTGAACAATTCACAAAAGAGTTTCCGACCGTTCACGATTTGGCGAATGCTGATCTCGACCGGGTTCTGAAACTCTGGGAGGGTCTCGGATATTACACCCGGGCACGCAACCTTCACAAGGCGGCAAGGACGATTGCCGACGACCATTCGGGTAAAGTCCCCCAAGACTACCATACACTCAAGTCATTACCGGGGTTCGGCCCCTACACGACGGCAGCGGTCCTCAGTATGGCATACGGAAAGCCACATGCTGTCCTCGACGGAAACGTGATTCGCGTCCTCTCGAGACTTCTCGGTATGCGTGAGCACGTAAACCTGCCCGCTGTCAAACGAAAGCTGCAGGGCGCCGCAGACGACCTCCTGAATGTAGATCGCCCTGGCGACCACAATCAGGCCATGATGGACCTCGGCGCGACTGTATGCCGCCCAAGGAAGCCGCGTTGCAGAGACTGCCCGATCTCTAAACACTGTGAAGCAAATACGCGCGGGCTGACCGACAGCATACCGGCGAAGACCAAACGCAAGTCGCGCCCCGAACGGATCTACTTGGCTGTTATAGTGCGACGAGAGTCACGCAGTCTGATCTCGAGACGTAAGCCTGAAGGGCTGCTCGGAGGCCTGTGGGAATTCCCTACCGTCGAGGTGGATTCGATCCCAAAAGAAGATGCAATTCCCGAAACGTTTAAGCAGGAAACGGGCCTGAAGATCTCGTCTCACCGGCCCTTCGGGACGGTCAAACACGGGTTCACCCACTTCTCTGCGGTCGTCCACGCGTTCGTCTGTGAGTGGGAATCGGGTGATCCGCACCAAGAGACATATGACCGTCACGAGTGGGTAACACAAGGGGACCTGGACAAGTACGCTTACTCACGAATCGCACGTCAGCTGGTCGACTCGCTCGTTGAAGCGGCCTCTTCACCACAAACGTTCTTCGACTTCGAGAAGCACAAGGAGCAAAACCCATGAAAGCCCAACCTTTGGAAGGTAAAAAAGCAATCGTCACAGGGGCTGCTCAGGGCATAGGAAACGCAATTGCTCGCAGATTGTCTGAGGAAGGGGCGGCCGTTGCCGTGCTGGATCTTTCGGGTGACCGTGCAGCGAGGGCCGCCGAGGATATCGGCGGTGGCGCGATTGGGGTCAAAGCGGACGTCTCGCACGAATCACAGGTGAATAGGGCATTCGCAGAGGTCATCGACAGGCTGGGCGGTCTCGACATCCTTGTCAACAACGCAGGTGTAGTCGGCACCGACAAACCAGTCAGGGATCTCGAAGAGAGCGACTGGAACAACGTTCTGGACATTAACCTGAAGGGAACGTTCCTCTGTTCCAGGGCAGCGGTCCGTCAAATGATCCCGAATCAGTCCGGTGCGATTGTGTCCGTAGCATCGATATCGGGTAAGGAAGGAAACGCGAACATGGCACCCTACTCGGTCTCAAAAGCGGGTGTCATCTGTTTCACGAAGACGTTGGCGAAGGAGGTTCTGGATGTTGGGATTCGCGTCAACTGCGTGACGCCCGCCCTGATCGATTCTCCATTGCTTGACGGAATGGATCAGCAACGAGTGGACTTTCTGACGAGCAAGATTCCGCTTGGCCGGCTTGGAAAACCAGAGGAGGTGGCCGCTGCCATCCTTTTCCTTGCATCGGACGAGTCGACCTTCACGACGGGCCAGTGCTTTGACGTAAGCGGCGGCCGAGCGACATACTAAGATCGAGTATCGAAGATTTGGCGTTTTCAATCTTCGATACTCGATATTCAATGTTTACTGCAGCATCCTCGCGACATAAAGGAAGACCCCACCCAACAGGGTCACCATGACGGCGACCCCCAGAGCAATCAGAACAACCACGACCTGCTCTTTGCCCGTCTTCCGTCTCTCGAGATCCGGTCTGGGATCGTCGGGATACATCGTTTCGTCTCCCGGAGCATCTTACGGCAACTCGCCGGCCCGCACTCGCCTAGCCACTTCTGTCTCGCCAAGATCATTCAGAATCACGACCATCAAATCCCGTGCGCTGCGGTATCCAGGCCATCTTGAAAGAATCTGTCCACACACTTCGACCGCCTCTTTCGGCAATCCGTCGTTGTAGAGAGCGACGGCGAGGTTCAGTCGTGGCGGTATCCGATTGGGATCCTGGTCGATGATCCTCCTAAGCTCAGCGATCGCTTCGTCGAACCGCTTGAGGAAGATCATCTCCTTTGCACGGCTGTTCCTGATCTCTAGATCCGACGGGTCTAGTGACAGCGCTTCCTCAAACGCCGCATAGGCAGCCTCGTAGTTCCCTCGATTGCTCTCCACACCACCCAGCGCATAATAGGCAGTCTTCGAGTTCGGGTCGATCCTCAGCGCCTGCTCTATCGACTCTATCGCCTCCGAGGACCGGCCAGCAGCGTTCAGCGTCGTCCCGAGTGCAACACGATACTCTGACCTTAGCGGTTCCAGGACCACGGCCGTGCTCATCGCCTTCACAGCCTCCTCGGTCCGCCCCTGTTGAGCATAGGTACGACCGAGGATGTAGTGCACGCCGGGGTGATTTCCGTGATACATCAGGCTCCGTTCCAAAGCCACCTCCGCCGACTCCCAATCACCCAATCGATGATGCAGTTTGCCGAGCATCTCGTATGTGGCGAACGGGCTGGGAGATGGATATCTAAGTGAGCTTTGCAGGGTCGCGAGCGCCGCCTTCGATTGACTGCGTGTGATCTCGGCTCTCGCCTTCTGGAAAAGGATGGCTCCCGTTCGCATCTGGAAACCGTAATACACGGTAAAGAGGACAGTCGCGATACCGACAGCTGCAACCCCGACGGAGAAGCCGTCTAAGGATGTGTTCAGCAGACCGAGACGAGAGCGATCTTCAGGTTTGACCGAATAGATCCAGACAAACCCAACCACGACCCAGAACACGACTCCAGAAGCGGGATTCTGAAAGTTTGAGCTGAACAGCGCATGAGCCATCGTAGCTAGGAGAGCGGCCCCGAACCCGATCACCAGAGGCTCCTCTTCTCCCTTCACATACCGAATCAACAATCCTGCCACCGTACGAACGATCTGAATCAGCAGAACCAGAAAGACAGAAAAGCCCAACAACCCCGACTCGGACCAGACCTCCAGATAGTCGTTGTGAGCACGGAAGATCATGTGCTCCACACTGGACTTCTCCATCCTGCTCTTGATCTCGAGGCTCTCCGGTCCCAAGTGCTTCTGGATATTGAACTCATAGTTCCCCGTCCCAACACCAAGGAAGGGCCGCTCGGCGATCAGCCTGAACGTGTCTTCCCAGAGTAGCACGCGCTGACGCGTCGACGTATCGCCAAGAATAAGAGCATCGGTGCTTCGTTTGGCGACGAGATCCCAGTAGGTCGACGAAAGCTGGCTTAGCGTCTTTTCTTTCGTAACCGGGAGGCTCGAAGCGACGCTCGTCAGGACAGGCCATGATAAGAGTATGCACAACCCTACGATCAAGACCGTATCGAGCGCTCGCCGCCGGATGTGGTACCGTCTTACGAGCCCAGCTCCGCCGATCACGGTCGCGGCGATCACGACGCCCAGCCACCCGCCGCGACTGCCCATGACGATCAGGTGACAGGTCATCATGAAGCAAACAAGCAGGAGGAGCGTCCAGAGCCACGCCCGTTTCACAACGAGCAGCATCACGAGCGCGATCGGATACACAACGTTGTAGTACTCCGCGACGAAGTTGACGTTCCCGATCGTCGAGGCCGAGATATTCCAACGTTGGTAGAAGTGATACACGTCGTTGTGCTGGAGCAGACCGACCAACGCGACCACTCCCGCAGCGAAAATCATGCAACCCGCGAGAGCATGAACCTGCTGTCGAGACTGGATACAGTGAAAACAGAGAATGGCTACGAGAAAGAGACAGACCTGGATCCAGAGCGAATACAGACCTTGGTAGATATTGTGCGCTTGAAACAGTGAGACGAAATTCACCGCTATAAAGGCAAGTATTGTGTAGTAAATCGGATGATCAAGGATGTAGACTTCTCCACCCAGCACCATGCTGAGCAGCAGGAGACACCCGAGTATTGTCGCAAACACCTGAACCAATATAAACTTCGGCGTGTGATAGTCGCTCATCTCCGGCGAGAAATACAACGGAACCAGGACGAGCATCACACCCAGTCCGACCAGGATCGCTTTGCGAAGGATATCGCTTGTATTCGTTGCTTGTGCGCTATCGACCATTGTCTTGGCCGCTTCCTTCAACGGCCCGATCAAGGGCATCTCGAACAAGTGGGTTGTCTTCTGTCTGCATAAGAGATATCAAACGTTCCCGCAGGCCACCCTCGTCCATCCGGACCAGATTCGCTGTTGCTGCGCGTCTAATAACCCAGTCCTGGTCGGACATTGCTTCCATAAGACGTTCGGTCGCAACCTCTCCCCCAATTTGCCCAAGCAGGTCGAGCGCGACCGACTTCCCGACACGCGACAGGTCGCCATAGACCGAGCCGATCGCAGCTAGGCTTCCGGAGCCTCGACTGACGAGATAGGTCTTCGCCACGTGCCGGACGCCGTGGTGTGGATCATCGAGAAACTCGATGGCGTAGCGTTCCGACGATCCGCCACCGGCTTCCTCGTACGCGGAGAACGCTCGGCGACGGGTGTCTGCGTCAGGCGAATGAAGGTAGGGAGCAAAATCGTCGGCTCTGCAGTCCACTCGCCCCGTCACTGCATCCAGAATCACAGAATCGCTCCCTGACACAAGTAGCGTCATCAGCGAGTCACATAGCCCGGGTTTCGGAAGATCGCCGAGTGCACGGATCGCAGCTCGTCGGGTCGCAATCTTTCCGTGTTCTAGCGAGACCTCGAGAAGCAGCTCGATCTGGGGCGGCTGCCGCTTCGCGAGCGACTGAACCGCAGCATCCCGTCCTCTCCAGTTCGCCTCCGTGAGGACCGTTAGAGTGAGACTCAGCGAAGTATCCGCAAGAGTCTGGATCGCCTGTTCCCTCTCAGGCCCGACACCCTGAAGAATGCCGATCAACCCCGAAAGTGCCGCAGCAGCAAAGATCATGGGCTCACCTCGCCAACATCGTATCGCCCACCGACTGTGCCCGTAGTCACAACCTGACCCGTCGTCGCCCGATACTTGTCTCGACCGTTTCCGTCCAGAAGAACCCCTACACTGCCAAAGTTGCGCGAGACCTCACCGTAGCCCTGTGTGTTCTGCTGCCCCGCTTTGTAGACATCGTCGCCCGCGTGTTCGAGCAGAATCCCTACACCGTTCCCTGAAGCCGCGCCTTGCCCCAACCATTTGATCGTGTAGATGTCATCGCCCTCACCATCCGCCAACACACCTGTCGCCAGGTCGTGTCCGCAGCCCTGTCCGACACCCCACATCGAATATACATCGTTGCCCAAATCGTCGACAAGAAGACCCGCTGAAAGATGAACGCCAGACCCCTGTGCATAACGTCTGGCGCGATACGTATCATCGCCGGCTCTGTCATGAAGGACGCCAACGCCACCCCAATGGGACGCTCCCTGCCCGAAGTACTCGACTCTGTAATCGTCGTCGCCCGATAGGTCGATCAGCATCCCTACCCCTCCGGATGCTTCCGTCTGGAGTCCCAATGAGAAGCCTTGACTCATGCTCCTTGTATAAACACCCTCTTCTCGGAAATCCGGATATCGCCCACCTGCAGCGTAGACATCCGTCCCCTCACGATCGAGCAGAATCCCGACGCCCCCCGGGCCAGCAGCGCCTTGGCCCAGAAACTCACACTCCAAGTTATCATTTCCAGTCTTATCGATCAGTAGCCCGAGACCGTAGAGACCGAACCCCTGACTCGCGACTCCGGCCGAGTATCTATCATCGCCCGAGATATCCAGTAACACCCCAAAGCCTGCGATCCCTGCCCCCTGCGTTTCGTCCAGACCGACGTAAGTATCGTCACCGCCTCTATCGACCAAGAGACCGATCCCTCCTAAACCCGATGCAACACGACCCTCATAGCGATCGTCTCCGGACCAGTCCACACAAATGGAGACTGCAGCAGATTCAGACGACACCCCCGCCACGCCCACATAGATATCGTCGCCACCCGGGTCCAGTATCAGTGCGTGATGGTCCGTGTAAACGTCAGGCCCTGTGCTGCCTATGGTGGCTGTTCCGAAAGGCGTCGGCACTTCGAAGGGCAGACCGAGCACAGCATCAAAATACTTGACGGTCTGGGAAATCAGACTGTCCAGTCTGACCCTCCGCCCCTCCGCAATCAGATTATCCCGACGGCGTGCACTCAGGGCAGAGTCCGGGTGAACAAGCCCAACCAGGCTTGTAGCCCCCGCCATTCTCTTGCGCTGAGTAACAGAAGCTATCGATACGTTCCCTGTCTCTCGATTAAGTAGCCGTTTCCCCAGCAGTCCTGAAGCTCGTGCGATCATACCGGCAGGGCCTGCTGCGGCCAGAGAGTCCGAGAAAGTCCGAAGCCAGTCAGGCCCTGCGTAGGGATCTCTGAGCAAATTGCGATTCAAGGGGAGTCGATCCGGATCAGGCAGGTAATCTTTGTAGATACCGAGATCCGATCGAGTCAGGTTCAGAATCGCGAGCAGGTCCTTAAGGTGTTGATCCAGCTGGGCGTTGGCACTGGACGCCAAAAGCAACACGACGACGCCAGCCATCCTAAGCCTCGCCACGACGATCCTCCGGAGCCAGGAGCACCACGAGACACATACCTAGAACGCTCGACCCTACGTTCAACCAAATGTCTTTCCATTCGAACACACGGTTTGGCAACGCCCACTGGATCGTCTCGTCACCTGCACCCAGGAGAGAAGCCACAAGCAATCCAATCGCGATGCTCTTCCCGTAGTCGAAGTCGATCCGACACGCTCGGAATATCAGATAGCTCAATAGGCCGTATTCCGCCAGGTGGAATCGTTCAGCAGGCGATTGACTCAACCACATCAACAGCCAGACGTAGACGGTTCCAAGACCGAGCACACCAAGGAATGGGATCCATCCGATTCGTCGTCTCATCAGGCTGATAAGAATCCACACAACGACGGCGACCCCGACGATGGCCGCAGCGTAGTCGATACGGCCATGTGTCAGCCTGAAGGCTTCTCCCCACAGAACGGGAGCGACGGACAAGGTTGCATAGATGAGGCCTGTGTAGACGACTACGAGACCCCACGCACGGACCCTGGCCCGTCCGAGCCGACCGACGATGACCGGAGCAACCAGAGCGCCAGAGAGCAGGAAGAGGAGAGCCCATCCGAGGATATCAGACGCCGCCGTCGACGCAACGTGCGAGACGATGATTCCCAGACCCGCGAGGAGCCCGCTCAACAATAGAGCTGCCTCACCTCGCACGAAGACCGATCCCGCGAGAACCCGAGCCGACACCCCCGGACCCGATCCTCCCGTTGTTGGAGCAATCTCAAAGGAAACCCACGCGGTTGCATACGTGCTGCCTTTCCCAACGACTCGGAACCTGAACGGGTTGTAGAGCGTCAGCATGTTCCACATCTCTTCGGTAAACGGTCCGTGAGTTGACACCAAGCCCACGACAGGAATCTGTCCTTCCAAGTAGTAGTTCCCCTGACCGACCCTATACTCGATCGCGTAGCTTGCATCCACCGTTCCTGTCCAGCGCACGTCGACGGTCTTCTCCGCGTCCACATAGCGCAGCGTGTCCCCGTTCGCAGGATATAGGACGTCTATGGATCCCGAGTGGATGATTCCTTTCTCTTTGACCGTCTTTTCAGGCTTCCTGCTTGCGGACAAAAGCCACACGTGCAGCTCCCGCCGCATCCTGTTTACAATATCAGGGTAATCATGTGAGAGGTCTCGCATCTCCCCCGGGTCGTCAGTGAGGTTGTAGAGCTCATATCGCTCATTCCCGGGAGACTGCGTTTCGATCAACTTCCAAGGCGGATCCCTGTGGGCCCGCGCGCGTACGTACATCATCTGCGGCGTCGACTGATACCCGCCCTGAGTCGTCTCGGTAAACGCAGGAACCTGTTCGAGCGATCCCCCTTCGAGGATGGTCTTGAGCGAACGTCCCTGTATGGTCTCCGGAATCGGCAAGCCCAACAGGTCCAATGCCGTCGGCAGAATGTCCACGTTCTGCACCTGCAGCTGGACCCGCGTGTTCCCGAGAATCAGTTTCGGGCACGTCATGACTAGGGGAATCAGAAGCTGTTCATCGTATGCCGAAGCGATGAACGATGTTGATGGATGCCCGACGAAGCCATGTTCTAGCAGCTCTTCGCCATGGTCGGCCGTCACGATTACGAGCGTGCGCTCGTAGAGTTCCAGAGCTTTCAGCTTCTTCACAAGGGGTCGAAAGAAATTCTCATCCATCTCTCGAATCTGGCCATCATACAAACCGCGCATCCAAGCGGTGTCGGCTGCAGTGAACGAAACACTGGCCAAAGGGATCGTGACGTTTCCACGGATCACCTCCACTCGATCTCTCACGAACCCGTCGCGATCGAAATCCTTGGGTGTGTAGAGCCGGTCGTAGGGCTCTGAAGGGTTATAGGGCAGATGGAGGTTCCGGTAGTGATAGTAGAGAAAGAACGCGCTGTCCTGGTAAGCTTCCAGCGCCTGGAACAGAACCTGATCCCCTTCAGGCAGGTATTTGTCCCGATCCACGTAGGTATTGGTCAGACCGATATTCTGCAGATTCGGAATCGACGACAGGTAGAGGATGTCGGGTGTCACATACCCGGCCCTAGAAAGCTCAGTAGCGAAGGTGGGAGTCCTTGGCTCGAGGCTCTTCCCGCGCACATCGACCCCGTGCGTCGGTGCGTATTGGCCCGACAGTACAGACAGCAGCCCGGGTGTCGTCCAAGAGGATGAAGAGAGCGCCTGCTCGAACAGCGCACCATCTGCAGCGAGCGAGTCGAGGTAAGGACTCGTCTGCCGATCGTGTCCGTAACCACTGAGCCGATCCGGACGGAAGGTATCTACGGTGATCAGGAGGACGTTCACCCGATCCTCGCAGACAACCACTCCGGCCCAAACGAAACAGGCCAACGCGTGCAGCCACAGCGTTGGCCCGATCAGTCCAGTCGCTCGTCTCACCTATGCTTCATCCAGCTGACCGAGAGGAAGGCCGAGGGGCAAGGACGCCGGTCGATCGCACGTGGTCCTCAACGAAACGTGTGCGCCCGACGTGGATGACTCGTCGAACGACGCCATCACATCAAGCACGTGACACGCCAAGTCCCCGTTTACGCGATGGGGTCGTCCGTGAACAAGGCCATACGCCAAGTCGGCTGCCCCGATACCACGCGACACATTCGAACTGTGCGTCAAAGGCACCTCGGACCATGCATCTGCTCCTGCACGACGCACAAGAACGGGTCCGTCGAATCGGTTCGGATCCGGAACGCTCATCGACCCCTCGGTCCCGTAGATCTCGATCCGCGGCAGATTGTGTGACCAGACATCAAAGCTCATGATCATCGTTCCAATCGCGCCTGAAGCGAAGTCAAGCGTCCCTGCAAGATGGGTCGTCGTCTCGACCGGAATACGCTCGCCGTATCGATCACCGTCACGGGTAATTATCCGCTCCTTGAACGTCGCCTTTGTGGATCCGGAGACGCGTTCAACCGGCCCCAACAGGCTCACAAGGGCGGTTATATAGTAGGGTCCCATGTCGAACATCGGGCCACCCCCAACCTCGTAGTAGAAGTCGGGCGCGGGATGCCAACTCTCATGCCCGTGACCGACCATGAATGCCGTCGCTGCCACAGGCTCGCCGATCCATCCATCATCGATCAGTTTTCGGCATGTCTGGATCCCTCCGCCGAGAAACGTATCCGGAGCACACCCGACCAGCACACCGTAATCCTTCGCAAGGGTTAGCGTCCTGACCCCATCCTCCCGAGTCACAGCAAGCGGCTTCTCGCAGTGCGTGCTCTTGCCTGCTCTAATAGCGGCGGCATTTATCTCGAAGTGTGCCTTGGGGATCGTCAGGTTCACGACTAGATCGATCTCGACATCCGCCAGCAGCTCATCGAAGCTGCAGGCCTTCGGAATCCCGAACTCGGCCGCTTTCTCCTTGGCACGATCAACCACGAGATCTGCACACGCGGCGACCTCGACGATGCTGTATGGTTTCAAACCTTTGAAGTATGCGGCGCTGATCGTGCCACATCCCACAACCCCAACCCTTATAGGTGCATCCACGACGGCTCTCTCCTTTTCCTCACCTCCGGATCGCGTCGACCGGCCGGAGTCGGGCAGCGTCTCGTGCAGGAATCAAAGCAAACAAGTAACACAGCAGGATGGAGACCCCCGTGATCACAAGCAGATCCCAAACCCTAGGCTCCACGGGTAATGCATTCACTATAAACACGTTTCCGGGCAGCTTCAGCGGCTCGAATACCATCTGGACTCCGCATACGAGCATACCGAGGCAGCTGCCGATCACTATCCCCGAAAAGCCGATCCTCAGCCCTGTGATCGAAAACGTCCAAGCGATCCTGCTTTGGGTCAGCCCCATTGCCCTCAGGATCCCGATATCCCGCTGACGTTCGGCCACTGTCATCGAAAGAATGCTCACGATATTGAACCCGCCAATCACGACGATCAGCAACAGGCCAAGGTAGAATGACCACTTCTCAAGCTGGATGGATGCATACAGGTTTGCGTGCTGCTGCATCCACGGCACGATCCTCAGATTGCCGGTCACGCTCGCGATGGCTTGACCAAGCTCGGCCGCTCGCAGTGGTTCTTCGATACTTACCCGATAGCCATGAACACGGCTGTTCAAGTCCAGGTCTCGTTGTGCCGCAGCCAAAGGGATGATCGCGATACCAGTGTCGAACTCGGCATAGCCCGTGTTAAATATGCCGGTCACCACATACCTTCGCATCGGCGGTGCCCTACCCGTTCCCAGCTCGGATGGCGGGAACCCAATCCGTATCGTCGTTCCCTGAACGGCCCCCAGCTTGTCGGCCAGGTAGCTCCCGATAACGACGCCATACTGAGCAAACCTGCTCGTTGAATCCTGCACGGACAGGTCCACATCTCCGGGTGTCCACATGAAGTCGTTTATCCGACTCGTCGACAGCAGCCCCTCAGCCGGTATTCCCAGAACGGTCACACCGGTCTGGTTCGATCCGCCTCCGGGAATCCTCCTGAGCATGTAGCCCTGGGTCTCAACATAAGCGGACACACCTGCAACGCCATCAACCGCCCTGATCGCCTCTTCTATGCTCTGCTTGTGGGGCAAATCGGGAGCGCTTCCTCCATCGACGGTGACGTGTGGATTCAACGCAAGGAGGCGTTCCCACAGCAATCCGGAAAACCCGTTCATCACAGACAGGACTACGATCAATGAAGCCACGCCCAGGCCGATCCCAACGCTCGCGATCTTAGACGTGAGAGCGCCGCGACGTCGCTTTCGGATCGCCTGGACATGCGTTTTGGCGATGAAGGTCTCCACACTCATGCCGCTCGAATCGCCTCCGCAGGATCCTGGGCTCCCGCATCCATAGCGGGCAACCCAGTAAACAGGTAGCAGAGAATCAACGCACCCAGCGACACGGCACCGAAGTCGACCAAAGACATCTCGACGGGCAATGAACTGATCAGGTAGACATCTCCCCTCAACCTGACCCACTCGTATCGATCTTGCAGGGTGCAGAGCGTGAACGCGAGAAGATCGCCGAGCAATACGCCGCTCAGACCGACTACAAGGCCTTCGACTGCAAACACTCGACCGATCTGTGCCGCCCTCGACCCCATCGCTTTCAGGATCCCGATCTCTGCTCGCCGATCGATCACGGACATTGTCATCAGACTGATCACGTTGAACGCCGCAACGATCACAATCAGGCTCAGTGCGATCCCGCTGAACCATGTCTGCATTCGGATCCAGACATACAGGTTGCCGTGCTCGTAGATCCACGAAGACGTGAATAGGCTTGGATTCCGATCCCGCAGAGACTCAGTGATCTCGAACCCAATTTCGTCGACGGCGAACGGATCGTCCAGCTTGAGTCGGATGCCGCTCACCATCTCGACCCAACCCATATCCCTCTGTAGCGCGGCCAAAGGAACGAGCAGAAGATTGCTGTCGAACTCGAAGTATCCCGTGCTGATGATGCCCGCAACCACATACCGTCTTAGGGGCGGCAAACCACCGAGGAGAAGCTCTTGTGGCAGAGTGCTGAGGTGTATCTCGTCGCCCGAGTTTGCATCGAGCTTGTGCGCAAGGTGGCGCCCCAACACGACACCATGCACACCGGCTGCCACTTCGCCTAGATCCAGATTGCCTTCCACGAGGTGATCCGCCAAGCTAGTTGTCGACAGGACGCCTTCTTCCGTCACACCGCGAGCCACACAACCGGCACGCCGAAGTCGGCCATCTTGATGTTGTCTCAACACAAACCCTTCGGCCTGCACAAACCGGGATGCGCTCGTAACACCGGGCAGCGATGCCAGTTCGGCTGTCAATGTCCCAGATTCGACAAACGGTTCGCTGTATGCCTGGCGAACCGTCATGTGCGCATTGACACCCAAGAGTCGCTCCTTCACTACCGTCGCATATCCGTTCATAACGGATATGGCAATGATCAGAGCGGCAACACCTATAGCGATCCCGAGTACACCCGCAGTCGCCGAGACCGTGAGTCTTGAGCTCGATCGGATCGCTCGCAGATGTCGATGCGACACGTTGTATGGGAAAGGGAGAGACATCAGGCGTAATCACCCGTTCGCGCCCAACGGATTTCCGTCACGATCGTGAGTAGGACCGAGAAGACAGCAAGAACGGGAATCAAGACAGTAACCCATATCTCGGATTTCAGCGCCAGCGCAGTCGCACCAAAAAGCAGAGTCCAGACCACGTAGACGGAATTGACCGTCCAGGCTGAGCTTCCGGATCGGTGAAGACGCTGATAAAGGTGAAACCGATGTGCTTTCGTGATGTTCTCACGTCGAAGCACGCGACGAATGAGCGTATATGTCGAATCGAACAGGAACGCTCCTAGGGGCAGAATTCCAACGGCGAACGGGACACCGTGGCCTACGCCGACGAAGGCAATCCAGACAAAGAGAAGGCCAAGGAAATGCGCGCCCACGTCACCCATGAAGATCCGGGCCGGTGGAAGATTCCATACCACAAAACCGATCGAGGCGGCACAGATGCAAAGGCTCAAGGCGCTCAGATCAGGGCTGACTCCGTCATAAAGCGCGTAGAGCGACGCGGCGACAAAAGCGCCCTCGAGGCCGCTCAACCCGTCAAGACCATCCATAAAGTTAAAGATGTTCTGCGTATACACGAAGGCCAGTCCTATAACGAAAAAGGCGAGAACCCGGCTCTCCCAAGCGACCATCGTCGTCATCGAAAGGTATCCCCCCCAAAGCACCGCACCTGTCGCGACGCTCTGGACGACCAGCTTGGTCACTGGACCCATAGGTGTGATCTCGTCACGAATCAGGACCATCAGAACGACTCCAGCTGCGATCAGATGGGCCGTGCGCGTTTCCTCAAGCAGGGCGAGCGAAGCAAAAACGCCAGCAACAAGGCCGACACCACCGATTGTCGCGATCGGTGACTGATGGAGACTCCTCTCGTTCGGCCGGTCCACAAGCCCGAGCCTTGGCGCTATCGAAACTAGCGTTCGCGTTACGACCAGGGCAACACCGAAGGCTGCAATTGGGGGCCAGATACTCATCCGTCTGAATTCACCTCTCCCAGCCCCCTGCGAACGTTCTCGGGGTGTATCCAAGGTCCTGAGTGAAGGAGCTGATATCTGCGTATCGATCCACTCGCATCTGTCGAACCCAATAGTGTTTAAGACAAGGGCTATCCTGAATAAGTTCGCAGCGCCAAGCGACGGCGTATGCCAAGGATAGCGGCACATACACCTTGACCGGATTTCTCTCCGCCACCTCCGTGACCTGATCCAGTATGCCTGAGCAAGTCATAGCTTCGGGACCGGGAAGGTCGCCGCGCTTGTAATGAGAAAATCTTCGAAACAGCGCAGCGGACAGAGCGAAAACCACATCACCCGAGTAAACCGGGTGAACAAGCCGTTCACCGAAACCGATCCCGAAAAACACTTGGCCATTTGAGATCTGATGTCTGAACAATCCGATACTCCAATCTCGTAGGCCCTAAACCATCGTTGGGCAAAGATTAAGCTGGATTTAATGACCATCTCATGGGGCCGCGGAAGGCTTCCTCGACCTGCGCCAAAAGAAAGACAGAATATCCCTAGGTCGAGCTCAGAAGGATCGCTCAGTCGGCCCCGTACGCTCACAGACCTTCAGAATAGAGCCGTCCGTCCGAATCGGCGCCGCACCGATGGCTTGGTCGATCTGCGGCAGCTCATTGGGACTGACTGCCACAACCCGAACGCTCGTCATCAGCGACTTGGCCCTATCAGGATCGCAGCACATACCAAGTCTCCTCTTTCCCCGCTCACTGCAACTCTTCGATGGTGAAAGAGCCCACAAAACGAGTCCCGCCGACAACTCCCACCACGTGTCAAATTCCACGTGTCAGTCGAAGGATGTCTCGATCGGTCGTGACGCGACTAGACATGATTTTTCGTCGTGCTCTCAGAGCAGCAGGTATAGCAGATAGCGTAAGCCGAAAGGCCTCTGGAATCGACCGCAGTTTGTGCGGCGACCTCAGACCGATCACGCTCCAGAGAAGCAGCTCGCCGGCTATGAAGACAGGCAGGAACCGAACAAGAATCCCCGGGGTCGCGTTCTTTACGAGCGTGAGATACCGGTTCTTTATGATGTGCGCCAGAAAAGGAATGGTCTTGTCGATCACCCTTATACGACCATTCTGAGACGCGCTTCCGATGTGTGTGCACGTCAGGTCTGACTTATAGATGCAACGCCATCCGCGATGTTGTGCCCGCCAAGCGAGGTCGAGATCTTCGATATAAGCAAAGAAGGACTCGTCATACACTGCGTCTTCGCCTGCTAAATCCTCGAGCATCTCTCGACGGCAAAAGATCACAGCTCCGCTTCCTGCAAAGACCTCCTCCCCGTCCCTGAAGTCACAGCCGTTCACAAGCGCAATCCGCTTCATCAGGAACCGACCCTGGAAATCGTAGCCTTCCTCGTTTGCCCGAGAAACCGCCCCGGCAACCCAGCCGACCCTACCATCTACGGAGATCGCCTTTAGAGCACGCTCGATATAGTCTACGTCTAGGAAGACATCGCTATTCAGGATCAGTACAAAGGGATGGCGTGTCGCCCCGATCGCCCGGTTGTAGCCCGCACAGAAACCTTCATTCACGGGCCGAGTGATCAACCGAACATTGGGAAAGCGACGACGTATGAGGCTGGGTGAGCCGTCCGTCGAACCGTTGTCGACGACGACGATCTCGTTGGGAGAACAGGTTTGCCGATACAACGCATCGAGGCACTTCGCGATGTGCTCGCCACCGTTCCAGTTGGCGATCGCAACTGCGACACCTCGATCCGAGGGTATGGACAAGGAACTAGAAGCGCTTCTTTTCGAGGCCTTCGAGCCGGTCGCGGAGAGTCGCGGCCCGCTCATACTTTTCTTCTGCTATGGCCTCTTGAAGCTGCTGGGCGAGACGTTGCTTCAACGTGATTGGTCGACTGCGCGTGATCTCCTCGCGCCACGTCTGGAGCGCGTAGATCTCTTCGCTGTCTTCTGGGGACTCGAACTCCTCGTACTCGTCGAGCATCTCTTCGATATTCGTGATCCCTTCATCGATGATCTTGAGCGCGCCGTCGTAGTCTTCTTCAAGCAAACGTAGCTCACCTTGTGCCCGAGTGTTGATCATCGTCACATACGGCCGATATTGTTCGAACAACATCTTCTCTTCGTCTGTGGTCGAAGACTCAGTCACAAGGTCGAAGATCGCGAGGTTGTGTAAGGTGTCGGTGATGACCCGATCATAGTCCCCCAAGCGTAGCAGACACACATACCGGTGATAATACTGGAGACTCTCTTGCCCAAGCACATCGCAGTCTTCTTCCGTGAGCTGAAGGGGATCCTCTGTCTCGGCTTGGTGCTTGCGTGCCTTGCTCCTGAAGTGGTGAAGCAGTGATTCCTTCCCGTGCGGTCGTGTTCCATCGGGTCGCCCATCAAGGTTCATCTGAAGCATACCAAGATCGACACGGACCTGAAGCTTCTCTCGACCATCCTGGCCAACGATCTTTCTGACGCAGATATCCTCCGCGTTGAACTCCCAGTTGTTCAGGATTCTCGAAATATCTTCCATCTGCTGTTCCCCACGCTTCTTACCGTTACACCACCAGCCCATCCAGGACCTCATAACAGAAAACCAGCAGTTGAACGAAATCCTCGCTGATCTCGTTGAAAAATATGGACCATCGCAAATCGGGTGTCAAACTTTTTGCGAGATCAGATTAGAGATCCTCGACGCTTCCCGCAATCTCGTCTTTTGCGAGATGAACAGTCTGGGTCGGGAACGCGATCTCAAGGCCCAGAACTTCGAGCCCACCCATTATCTTCATGTTCACGTCCTCTCGCACGGCCAGATACTCATCCCAAACGATCGATTTCGTGAAATAGTAAACCATGATGTCAAGGCAGCTCGCACCGAAATCCGTGAACCGAACCAAGTAGAACTCTTGGTCGACACCGTCGTGCTCCTGCAGGATCTTTCGGATAGCGCCCACGGCGCCTGCCATCTGCGATGCCGACGTATCGTATGTCAGTCCAACGGTGATCCAGACCCGCCGGACCGGTCGTCTGTTCATGTTGTCGATAATGAAGTCCGCGAGCCTGCTATTGGGTACGTTGATCAGCGTCTTTTCGAACGTACGTATCCGTGTCGACCGAAACCCTATCTCCTCGACCACACCCTCTACCCCTCCATCCGGAGACTTCACCCAGTCACCGATCGTGAACGGTCGATCGACAAGCAGCATTATCGACCCAAACAGATCGGAAAGCGTCTTTTGAGCCGCCAGAGCGACGGCAAGACCTCCAACGCCAAGCCCCGCAATCAGTCCCGAAACTGAGTAGCCGAGGTTCTGCAGGACAAGCAGTGCGGCAAGAATCGCGACAACCACCTTCGAAGCTTTGGAGACGAGAGGAACGAGCTGATCGTCTAACGCCGAATCCGTTTTCTGTGCCCATCGGTGAAGAGCACCGGTCAACACATCTACCAGACGAAGCATCAACCACGCTAGCAGAATGCTTACAAAAAAGGCGAGCCCCTTGTCCAGCCATTTTGCTACGAACTCCGGTGGTCTGAAGGATTCGATCGCCAGGAACAGACCGACGAGCACGATGCCCCACCCGATCGGCCTCTCGATCGCCTTGACTACGAGGTCGTCCACATCCGTCTTGCTCCGACTCGTCACACGACTCACAAACCCACCTAGGACGACTAGGAGGATGCGCCTTCCGACCAACCCGCCGAGAACGAACAGAAACGCGATACCGAGCTGCTTTATCGAAACAGCAGACGTCCAAACCTCAAGAAGTTGCCGATATTCTTCCAAATGAGTTCCTCACAGGTTTCGGGAGCCGCTACCTTGACACGCCAACCGCCCAGATCTATTTTCGCCGCAAATCGTGGAGCGATGTATGGAAGATACAGAAGGAATCGTCGTCAGGCAGCATCTTGGTCACTACTTTGTCTCGATCGGCGAAAAACAGTGGGATTGTGCGGTCTCTAGCCGTCTGAGAAAGCAGCTCGAGTATCCGGAAGCGAGTCCGGGTTCCAGACGACGACGAGTGCAGCGCGTGCGGCGTGTCAAAGTCACCGATCCGGTCGTTATCGGAGACTGTGTCGCGATCGACAAGGGTGAAGACCTGACCGGCATGATTCGAGAGGTCCTGCCTCGCAGGAACAAGGTATCTCGGCGAGCCTCTGGATCAGGCAGAAAAGAGCAACTTCTGGCAGCGAACATCGATCGTCTTGTCACAGTCTTCGCCGTCACCGATCCTGTCCCGGACTGGAACCTCTTGGACCGCATGCTCGCAATCGCAGAGTGGCAGGAACTTCCCTGCACGATCTGCATCAACAAGATGGACCTTGAACGCAGTTCAGTTCGGGACGTGACATCAATCTACGAAAGCGCGGGATACCGAGTCGTCTACACCAGCACAGAATCTGACCAAGGCAAAGATGAGTTCCGCGAACTGCTCAGCGCAGGGACGACGCTCTTTGTTGGGCCATCAGGCGTCGGGAAGTCGAGCCTGCTAAACTGGCTGCAGCCGGGCTTGCAGCTTAGAACGAACGAGGTTAGTCACGTCATGGGAGACGGCCGACATACCACAACCCATCTCGAACTCGTCTCACTCGACAGCGGCGGACTTGTCGGCGACATCCCCGGCGTAAAGGAGTTCCGACTTTGGAACATCGGATCAGAGGACACACCCGGCCTCTTTCGCGAATTCGGCTCTTACCTTGGTTCGTGCCAGTTCTCAGATTGCTCGCACATCCACGAACCCAACTGCGCGATCAAGGATGCGGTCAAAGGCGGAAACATCTCGCGCCTGAGGTATGAAAGTTACCGTCGCCTCCGCGAGGACCCTTAGCCCTTCAGCACCCGTTGTCTGAACAACCCAAGCACCTCCTCCGAGCTTACACCGACGGCAATTCGAGTCAAAACCCCCCGCCTCCTCGACTCTGGAAGCCCCTCCCTCTGGTCCACCACGAGTTGACCGAGCGTCAGTTCACCTTCGGTCTCAATGTCGCACCAGTATTCGACCACGTCGAACAGCTCTGGGCGCAACGCGTAGACAACGGCCGCAGGATCGTGGAGATACACACCGACGTATCCCCCGGCCTCTCTACCGAGCCCAACGACGATATCCGTTATTTCACAGAAAAACCTCGCGACACCGGATCCCATCGGCCGGATCTTGCGATCGATCTCTTCCGCAGGAATACCGACCTGATGCGTTACGTCGAGCGGGATCAGCGTTACCGCTGCCCGTGACTGGATCACTTCGCGAGCAGCGTGAGGATCTCCCACGAAATTGAACTCGGCCGTCGGCGACGAATTCCCCGGCTCGTTCGCCGCTCCCCCCATCACTACCACCTGCTTGGCCCTAGCGAGCGTACCGGCTTCGATACGTTCTGCCAACGCAAGGTTCGTGAGCGGGCCGACCGCGAGCACCGTCACCTTTCCGGGGTGTGTGGTTAAAGTTTTCTGGATGAACTCAGAAGCACCCGGCCTTGCCTCTCGCTCAGAAGAGGCAAGTTCTGCGTTTCCGAGACCCGTCTCGCCGTGAACCTGCTTAGCGTGAACGGGTGCCCTGACGAGTGGCGCATCCGCCCCTGCATAAACCGGAATCTCACTCCTACCCGAAAAAGCGAGAACCTTCAGGGCATTGTCGACACCCGATCTCAACGGGACATTCCCGCTCACGACGGTCAGCGCCAAGATGTTTATTTCATCCGAGGCCAGGGCCAGCAAAATGGCCATTGCATCGTCGACACCGGGGTCGACATCTAGAATCACATCCATGACTACAAACCGTAAAGCCCCGAATATTTCGTCGTCAGGTGGTTTACGAGAGGTTCGTGACTCAGTGGCTTGCCGGTGACCTCGACAGCAAGCTCTGCCGGGAGATACCGCATGCCCTGTCGATAGATCTTCTCCGTCAACCACGACTTCAGGGGTTCAAACTCCCCTGCCTCGAATTGAGCATCTAGATCGCCGACCTCTTCACGAGCTGTATCGAAGAACTGTGCGCCATACAGGTTGCCCAGCGTATACGTCGGGAAATACCCGATCCCGCCACAGCTCCAGTGGATATCCTGCAGACAGCCGTCCGTATCGTTCTCGATCTCGAAACCGAAGTACATTTTAAACTTTTCGTTCCATAGACTCGGCACGTCGTCGACAGACAGGTCCTCCTCTATCAACGCCAGCTCCATCTCGAAGCGCAGGAGTATGTGGAGGTTGTAAGTGATCTCGTCCGCCTCCACGCGTATCGTCGACGGTCGGACACCATTGACGGCAAAAACGAAGTCTTCCACCGCCACATCTGACAGAGCTTCCGGGAATACCTCCTTCAGTTTTGGATAGAAGTAGCTCCAGAAGCTGGCCGATCGACCAACGAAATTCTCCCACATACGAGACTGTGATTCGTGGATTCCGAGCGAGACTGCCTCACCCATCGGCATCCCCCAGTGATCGGAGTCCAGCCCCTGCTCGTAAAGCCCGTGACCCGCCTCGTGCAGGATCCCGAAGAAGGCCTGATTGAGCTCGTTCCTGTCGTAACGCGTGGTGATCCGCGTGTCCCTTGGCCCGAGACCGCTGCAGAACGGATGTGTCGTCACATCCAAACGCCCAGATTCGAAGTCGAATCCAATCGCTTCAGCGGCCATCTTGCCAAACGATTCTTGGCGATCCTCTGCATAGTCTCGATGCAGGATCCCGAGATCGGGCTTACTATCCGCATTGCCGATAGCTTCTACAAGTGGAACCAGAGCGTCGCGGAGGTCCTTGAACACCTGCTTCAGGTTCTCGCTCGTTTCGCCTGGCTCGTAGTCGTCGAGGAGCGCATCATAGAGCCCACGACCATCGCTCAGCGCGCTCGCCTCTTCCTTCTTGAGCTTGACGATTTCGCCAAGGGTCGGCTTGAACGAAGCGTAGTCGTTCTTCTCTCGCGCGTCCGACCAGGCCTGTTGACCCACCGTCGTCACGCGCGCAATCTCCTCGACCAGCTCCTTCGGCAGTTTAGTCTGCCTGTCATAGAACCGTCTCCAGTGCCTTGTGTTCACCGCCTCAGGAGAGAGCGGATATCCCGCGTTCGCTTCCGCATCCTCCAGAAGACGGCCAACATCCGGATCCGTCATACGCGAATGGATTATTCCAGCAAGCAATGCGAGTTGATCCCCTCGATGCGAACTTCCACCCCTCGGCATATAAGTCCGCTCGTCCCATCCCAGAACGCCGGCACAAGAACCGAGAACCGAGGTCTCTTTCATATGGTCATATAGCTTCTTGTATGCTTCCTTTGCCATTTCCAATCTCTCTAGTATGATTCCATTTGATGCTAGATGCGTTGGATACTACCGGGCCAAAGATTGGCCGTCAAGTACACGAGAAAGTCCAGAAAATGGGAGTGACCGAGAGCAACGGCCCAGAACGCGTCCAGGTTCAGTTGGCGAGCTACAAGAGTGAACGGCAACGCGTGACCTTACCAGACTCAAGCCGGATCTGCTTAGTAGACCCGGAACACGCTGACCGGGTAAGACGAACAGGGCAGATCTTCTGGCTCCCGGTTGAACCCACATACGGCATCTTCGTGTGCGCCTATGCCGCCCTGTTCGCAATCCCGTCTTTCACGAATGAAGCCCTCGCCCGCCAGCCGGACCGTTTTACTCGCAAGAAGCTCCCAATGACAGTTCGCTTAACAAGCAGCTTCATCCTCGATGCCTTCGGCTATGACCGTCGCACCAACGGGAGCGCGAACTGCTCTACTCTCCTTCACCCGTGATCAGCAGCAATCACAACGAAATACAGACAAAGTCTCGAATTTCCGACGCACCAATGGCATACTTCGGTGTCCAACTGATACAGGGCGCCGAACGAGAATCCGGAGAGGCCGACGAAGAACGCTAGTGGCATCACGACTACTTGGCGAGCTTCTTCCGTAACGCGGGCTATACATTTCCTGACAAAGCCGGGTGCGAAGCTTATGTTGAACTTGTCGATAGGGAGCTGGCCGGTGATGAACACGTGGACCTCTGGAACAACGCGCTTCACGCTGCCGCCGAACTCGGTACGGACTTGACGGGTGAACAAATCGCTGCCAGACTTCCGCCTACTAGCCAGAAGCTATTCCTGAAAACCATCGAAACCACATAGGAGGAGAGAGCAATGAAACTGGAGATCGAATACTGCGCGCAGTGAGGCTACGAAGACCAAACCGTCAGTTTGACGGACCAAATCTTGAAAACCTTCAAGCAGGACGTTGAAGCGTTCACATTGATTCCTTCGAGTGGAGGGCGCTTCGAAGTAACCCTGGACGGTGAGCTTATCTACTCCAAAATCCAAGAGAAGCGTTTCCCGGAGTATGGAGAAATAGAACCTCACCTGAAAAACAAAGTCAGCTAAAACGAAAAAAAGCCGAGGATATATCTTCGCAGAGGCGGCCCTTTGCTTCTCTCCTCAAACTACTTCTAGGGTGTTTCAGCGACTCAGGGCTTTCATTCCTTAGGCCTACCCGCATCTTCGTGTTGGCTTTCTTCGGCCTTGGCAGTCACTCAGTTTACAGACGATACAACAGGCGTAACACTCCTCTCGGCAGCCTTCCCCTTCGACCGAACCCGACGCAGCTTGATCAGCGCACGATCGATCACCTTGTCGACGTGATCGACAAAAACAAGTTTGATACTCTTCCGAACGCTTTCCGGGATATCCTCGACATCCTTGCGATTGTCCTCCGGCAGGATCACCGCCTCGATCCCGGCTCGGTGAGCTGCGAGCACCTTATCCCTCACACCACCTATCGGCAGAACCTTGCCTCGAAGTGTGATCTCGCCGGTCATCGCGACTTCCTTCCGCACCGGTCTACCAGTGAAAATAGAAGCCAATACAGTCGCCATCGTCACCCCCGCAGAGGGTCCGTCTTTCGGGATGGCACCGGCTGGGATATGTATATGCAGGTCGTGCTCACTAGAGAACGACTCCGACAACCCGAGCTCTGCCCACCTTGACCGGACGTATGTCATCGCGGCTTCAGCCGATTCACGCATCACGTCTCCGACCTGACCGGTCAGCTTCATCCTTCCCTTCCCAGGCATCTTCGACGCTTCAACAAACAACACATCCCCGCCGACGGGCGTCCAGGCGAGTCCCGTTACGACGCCGACTTCGCTCGAAGCTTCGGCGGTCTCGTGTCTGAACCTTGCCGCGCCCAAATAGCCGGGAAGATCCGCCTCTTTCACGCGAATCCTTCGTACTCGGCCCTGTGCAAATTTCCGAGCTGCTTTGCGGCTGATCGTACCGATCTCGCGTTCTAGGTTCCGAAGACCTGCCTCGCGTGTGTAGCTGGCGATCACAGCCCTAAGTGCACCCTTGTCGATGTAGAGCTTCTTCGAGTTCAGACCGTGCTCGACCAGCTGTTTGGGAACCAAGTATCTTCGAGCGATCTCCAGCTTCTCCAACTCCGTGTAGCCAGACAGCTCGAGAACCTCCATCCGGTCGAGGAGCGCCGCCGGAATCGTGTGGAGCGAGTTCGCTGTAGCGATAAACATCACCTTCGACAGATCGAACGGCACATCCAGATAATGATCGGTGAAGGTGTTGTTCTGCTCAGGATCAAGCACTTCGAGCAGAGCCGACGACGGATCGCCGCGAAAATCGGATCCCAGTTTATCGATCTCATCGAGCATGAAGACGGGGTTGTTCGCCCCCGCTCTTCTCAGCCCCTGTATGATACGACCAGGAAGCGCACCGACGTATGTCCGTCGATGTCCTCGGATCTCAGACTCGTCCCGCACGCCGCCAAGCGACATGCGCACGAATTTGCGTCCAATCGATTCGGCGACGGACTTCCACAGAGATGTCTTTCCGACTCCTGGAGGCCCTACAAGGCAGAGGATCGGTCCCCGCATGTCGGCTTTCAGATGTCGAACCGCCAGATACTCGAGGATGCGCTCCTTCGGTCTATCAAGACCGTAGTGATCTTTATGAAGCTTCTTTTCCGCTGCCTTTACATCGAGCCGATCCTTGCTCGACTGCGACCAGGGCAGATTCACCATCCAATCTAGGTAGGTCCTTGAGACCCCGTACTCGGGTGACGCTTGCGGGGTTGTCTCCATGCGGCCCAACTCACGTTCCGCTTCGGCTTTGGCCTCTTCAGGCAGGTCTGCTTCCTCGACGCGCTTACGGAACTCCTCGACTTCCTGCGAGCCACCGCTGTCACCCAGTTCGTCCTGGATCGCCTTCAGCTGCTGCCTCAGGATATACTCACGCTGCTCTTCCTGAAGCGTACCGGCAGCCTCTGACTGGATCTTCTGACGAAGCTCGAGAATCTCGACCTCACGGTTCAGAAACTCATTCACTAACTCAAACCGGCGCCTGACGTTGAGCTCACCGAGGATCTCCTGCCGCTCCTCTAAATCCAGGTTCAGCTGTGTGCCGATGAAATCAATACGCTGTCCAGGCTCGGGGAGCGTGCCGAGCGCTTCGGCCATCTCGTTCGGAACGTTAGGTGCAAGCTCGACAGCCTTTCGGAACTGCCCGAGCACGTTCCGCTCCAAAGCCTCGAATCGAGTCGAGCTTTCGACCAAGTCCTCGAGGTCACGTACATACACGACGGGATGCGGCCCTTCTTTCGTGACCTTCTTGATACCCACACGTGAAACGCCGTGGACGAGCAGTTGAAGCCGCCCGTCGGGCATCCGTTGCGACCGGACAAGCTGTATTGCCGACCCTACTGGATACAGATCATCTTCTATCAGGGACGACGTGGGAATAGACTTGCCATTCCCATTCGTCTCCTTCTGGATGCGCCCGAAAAGAGCGACAACTTTATGACCGGTCTTAAGAGCCACTTCGACCGTTTCGATCGCCTCCTCGTCTTCGATGACCAAGGGCGCGGCCATGTAAGGGTAGATCACGACCTCCGACGATGTAAGAAGAGGAAGAGTGGGCGGATAAGACCGCGGGGCAAGCGCTTCCTCCTCGACCGCGTTACCGTTTTCTGGGGTTGCCATGGAGTGACTCCTGAGTTTCAGTCTGCACGCTCGGACACGAAATTTGTCCGCAAGTTCCGTACCCACTCTTATTGTAGAATCTATCTGATTCTATATCAATATCTTAGAATGCTTCTTCACACCTGCACTTGACCAACAGAGGAAGACATGCGTGCCAATTTGGCAGCCAAGGCAGACTATCCTCTACTTCTGTGACGCCTGACTGCTGATCTGGCCGCCTGAATCAGCGGAATCCTGTGACATCCCCGAAGCCGCGCTCTATATTCGGGTCGCTTGACCACCCACATTCATCGCTAGGCAGACCGACTGTGACCCATTTCGATCTAATCATTCTAGGAGCCGGCATAAACGGCCTCTGCGCAGCTTACTTCGCAATCCAGCGCGGTATACGTTCTATCGCGCTTATCGACCAGTTCGAGCCCGGCCACAACCGAGGGAGTTCGCACGGCCGCTCTCGCATTACGCGTAGCGCCTACGCCAACAAAGACTACGTCAGACTGATGCAGGTTGCGCACGACTCGCTTTGGCCTCAGCTAGAGAAGAAACTGGGAACGCAGCTCGTCTACCCTTGCGAGGGGTGTTTCTTCGGTCCACCTAGCAGCAAGTACACCCGATACGCCAATGCAGTCACCTCGATGGGGGTGGACTGCGGAGAGATCTCCGTCGAAGAGGCACGAAAACGCTACCCCCAGTTCACCTTCTCAAACACCCCGGGAGTCATCGTTGACCGAACCGCCGGTCTTCTTGCTGCGCACAATGTGATTGCGCACCTCACGAGCTACGCGAGAGAACACATCGATGTGATCACGGGCGAGCGCATTGCGTCGATCGGCCCAGCCGCCCACCCGATCAAGCTTCGGTCTGACACGACCACATTCACATCCGACAAGCTGATCGTGACCGCAGGCCCGTGGGTAAAGATGCTTCTGCCTACGCTCAAACATCGCGTTAGCGTGGCACGACAGACCGTTGGATATCTGCGGTTGGACATGCCAAACGAGTTGCACGCTCTCGGATCCTTCCCTGTCTGGGGGGATCTGGGCGGTGGAGACAGCATCGGCTACTATGGTCTCCCGGAGTTTGAGAGACCGGGCATCAAGGTGGCCAAGCACGTGATACGCGGACGGGATGACGACCCAAATGCTCCTAAAGAACCGTCAGACGAAGAGGTCAAAGACCTGAAGGCTTTCATTGCCAAGTGTTTCAAACCCGATCTGACTGAGATTCTCGATCTCGAAACTTGTCACTATACGAACACGATCGACGAGGACTACATCATCGACGTCCACCCGGACAACCCCTCGTGTGTGATCGGATCAGGATTCTCAGGCCATGGGTTCAAACTCGGTCCGGTAACAGGACGAGCCCTGGCGGATCTTGCCGTCGACGGACGACATACCTGTGAAGTCTTCGACTCGGTCCAAACGAGATTCAAACTCCAGAAGGAGGCGCTATGAAGTGGGGATGTTGTGGAGACGTGGAGCGCATTGCATCGATCGCTGCCTCCGGTTACGACTACATCGAATCACCGGTTAGGGCTCTTGAAGTGGCTAATCCTAAGGGATCCGCTGACAACTTAGTAGAGCAAGTCTCCAAGACCGGGCTCTCCGTCGAAGCATTCAACGTCTTCATCCCGGCCCCCCTCAGGATCGTTGGACCCGACGTCGACGAGAATGCGCTAAATCACCACATACGGACGACCGTAGATCGCAGCAACGATCTGGGTACGGAAATCATCGTCCTCGGTAGCGGTGGCTCCAGACAGATTCCAGACGAATGGAGCGCTTCCACTGCTCGTCACCAATTCTTGGCTTTCTGTGAGTTAGCAGCGGATGCGGTATCGTCCGCGGGGATCACGATCGCCATCGAACCGCTTGCCGAGTCGGTATGCAACTTCATCCTCACTGTGGCTGAGGGACGCGAGCTAGCGAAGGCGTCTGGTCGCGACGAGATCTCGTTTCTGGCCGACCTATATCACATGCACATGAATAACGATCCCGTCGAGGGCCTGAAGGATATTGCGGGCGAGATCAGTCACGTCCATCTTCCGGTCCCGAACATACCTGGACAGATCGACCACGAACCAGAATTTGACCACGCGGGGTATCTACGCGCACTTAAGCACGGGGGCTATGAGGGCCGGATATCCATTGAGGATAATGGGAAGCGATTCAGCGACTTCGACCGGGAAGCCGGTCTGGTGCTCCAGTATCTGAAGGAGATCTGGGCTTCTGTATAGGAGAATCGAATGAAGATCACGGATGTCAGAACCATACCTCTGTTCGGTGAAACACCCGAGACAGGGTGGTCTCGGGAGCCGGGCCCTGCAGAAAACCTGCATACACTCGTCCTTGTCGAGACCGACGAGGGGATCACAGGTGTTGGGAGCAGTTTCACGAGTCGCGGACTCGTTGACGGCGCGATCGAACTCCTCAAGCCGAACCTGATCGGGGAGTCGGCGATCGAACCAGAACGGGTATCGAAGAAGCTGCTTCAGATGACCTTCTGGCAGGGACGCGGTGGCGCCGTTACCCACGCCGTCAGCGGAATCGACATCGCGCTCTGGGACATCTTCGGGAAGGTGTGCGGACAACCGGTGGGGCGGCTGCTTGGTGGCTACTACCGCGACAGGATCAAACCGTATGGATCGCTCCTGTTCGAGGACCCCAAAACCTTCCCAAACGTCCTTACCGTGGCCACGGATCGAGGATTCAAGGCCCTGAAGCTCGGATGGGGTCCCTTCGGACGCGTCGACGCAGCTATGGACGAGAAACTCGTCAAGACAGCGCGAAATACCGTCGGACACGATGTCGAGATCATGGTCGACGCCGGAGGAAGCGACCAGTTCTGGCCGCACGGCTACAAGTGGGCCCTCGAGCGATCAAAGATGTTGGCGGATTACGACGTCGTCTGGTTCGAGGAGCCTCTTCCCCCGGACGACATCGACGGCTTCGCCCGACTTAGAGACCACTCACCGGTGCCGATCGCCGGCTGTGAGGTCCTCACTCGAAGACAGAGCTTCATACCTTTCATCGAGCGCGGCGCCTTCGACATCATCCAGCCCGACGTGACTAAGGTGGGAGGCATTTCCGAGCTCAGACGCATCCTGTGGATGGCACTAGATCACAACATCCTGCTCGTGACGCACGGGTGGAACACGGCCCTCGGTCTCGCCGCGGACCTGCACATCGCCGCTGCACATCCAACCGCGAAATGGGTCGAATACATCACCCCGTCTCCCTACATCGACGAGATCGCGAGCACACCGTTTGTAATCGACGGGGACGGTCTGCTCAAGATCCCGACAACCCCGGGTCTTGGAATCGAACTCGACTGGGACCGGATCAAACATTACTCGGGGGATGTGTCCTGACAAAAAAAGAGGAAGGACGATGAAGATAGGGATAGCTGGCGTTCACTACGGCCACATCGGTGGGATGTTTCGCTCTGCGATCAACGCACCTAATGGAGATGTGATCGGGATCTACGAACCCCGTGATGAGCTCTACCACAAGTATGCGGATGATCACGATCTGCAGCGGTTCGACGACCTTGAGTCGCTCGTCATCGCTTCAGATATGGTCGCGGAGGGTATGCGTCACGAAGAAAAGGCGGATCTCGTAAAGCTCTGCGCGCGCCACGGCACGTACGCATACCTGGACAAGCCCCTTTGCCGGAACGACGATGATTATGAACGCATCGCAAGCGCGGTGTCCGAAAGCGGAATCAAGCTGACGATGAACTTCACCTCACGCCGATACCCACCGTTTGTCGCACTCCAACAAGCTATTCATAATGATGAGTTGGGAGAGATCGTCAGTCTCATCACGACACACCCCCACAAGCTCGGCAGCTCCGCCCCTGACTGGTACTTCGACTCGACGCGGTACGCGGGCGTCTTCCACGATCTGGCCGGTCACGGTGTCGACCAAATCCTCTGGCTGACGGGCACCACCGCAACAGTCGTGCACGCCATGGGAACAGCCAAACGCTGGACAACTGAACCGGTCCTAGAGGTCGACCACATTCAGGCGTCCATCCAACTCTCCAGCGGCGCCTTGGCCACAGCGACCGCAGACTGGCTTACACCTCAGAACTCGCCATCCTTCGGCGACACTCGCTTTATCCTGATGGGCACAAAGGGATCCGCACACCTGCACGCATACGCCGAGAACGGCCTTCTAATCTGTTCAGAGAAGAAGGGACGCTACAGCCCTGACCTGCCGAAAACATCGAACGAAGGGTTTGTGGAGGACGCCATATCAGCGTTCGAACGTGGCGAGGAGAACTTCGTTTCAACGGCGGATATCCTGAGTGTTGCCCGCACGTGTCTGGCGGCTGAACGCTCGGCGAGGAATGGTGGCGAATTGATCCGGTTACCCTAGGATGCCCAGCCGACGGGCTTATGGATCATCCTAGTTCGCGACCGCCGAGATTTCGTTCGATTGTCCCGAACTTGAGATTCTGTTTTTCGTCTTTTCCAAGACCGTTACCTAGAGATCTCATCTCCGCCTCCTGCGTAGATGAGCTAGACTACTTTGGGACCACATTAAAAAGGCCCGGAGACGAAGCCTCGGGTCAATTCGCATTCCTCCGAATCTCGTTCAGATCACGGCGACAGGGTATCCTTCTGCTTCGTCACCCGCTCTAGCCGCTCTTCAACGGGCTCGTATCCGATCCCAATCTCTTTACCCAGCCGCACGTTGCACGTGTCGTCCAACTCAATCCATCGATCCGTGATGTCTTCGACATACCACTTGGTCGACGGAAACAGATCCGCCGGATATGTGAACCCAGGGAGAGTACCGAGGGCAGCACAGATGCCAGCTCCGATCGCGCTCTCCAGCATGCCACCGACCCAAGCTTCGATTCCCTCGTTCTGAGCCATGTCGTGAATCTGTTTAGAGTTGTAAAGCCCTCCAACGCGTCCGGGCTTAACGTTGATCACTCGACACGCACCGATCTTCAACGCGAGCGCGAAATCCCTCGGACTCTTTACGGACTCGTCTAGACAGATAGGCGTCTCGATCATCTTCTGAAGTTCGGCGTGTTCGATCAGATCGGTATACTGGAGCGGCTGCTCGATCATCGCGAGACCGAACCGGTCGAACGCCTTCAGCGTTTCTCGGTCCTGATAGAGGTCGTATCCTGAGTTGCAGTCCACGTGGATAACGGGATCAGGGAAAGCGGACCGGACCGCTTCGAGCATCTCGATGTCCCACCCACGCTTCACCTTGAGCTTGATCCGCGGGAAGCCCCCATCTACGGCTTCCTGTAGCAAACCCAGAAGTTCGTCAATCGTGTCCTGAACTCCGAAGTCAGCTCCGCAGAGAATCGCGTCCGACTCGCCACCTATAACCTTCCATAGCGGCTCGCCGATCGCCTTGCTCTGGAGCCCCCACCAAGCCGTTTCAACCGCAGCCTTCGCGAAGGAATTCCCCTTATAAATCGACATGAGGTCGAGCAACTCCGCGGCGAGATCAATCTCCTCTCCCACGACCCTCGGGAGCAGGAATTGCCGAACCGTCTCATACACAGAGATGGCCGACTCGGGGGAGTAAGTCGGTGCATAGAAAGGTGTCGCCTCGCCCCAGGCCACCTCTCCCCCCCCCTCGAGCCGAACGATCACGCTGTGTATGGTCGCGTCTTCTCCGTATGCCGTCCGCCACGGGCTGATCAAGGGCAGCTCCACGTAGCGTACCTCTGCAGAATCGATCCTCAAATCCAGCCCTCCTCCAAGTCAGGTTTAATTGCAATATACCGAGCTAAAATGGCGATCGTCAAATCGATGGGATCGTTGACTGGCCACATTTAAACCTTTATATTATTGAGCTCTACGTTATTGAGTTTCCTGAACTTGTGGACGTTTTGGCTCCCTCGGCAGAACCTGAATGGCCAACCCCGATCTCATACGCAATTTTTGCATCATAGCGCACATCGATCATGGCAAATCGACCCTTGCCGATCGTCTTCTGGAACACACCCTGACGCTTGGGCACAACCAGATGATGGACCAAGTCCTGGACAACATGGACTTGGAGCGGGAGCGAGGCATCACGATCAAGTCTCACGCGGTGCGCATGCAACACAACGCCAACGGGACGGAATACACGCTCAACCTGATCGACACCCCCGGTCACGTCGACTTCTCCTACGAGGTTTCGCGTTCGCTCACAGCGTGTGAGGGTGCTCTCCTACTCGTGGATGCAGGCCAGGGTGTCGAAGCCCAGACCGTATCCAACGTGCTCCTAGCAATGGAACACGATCTCGAGATCATCCCAGTTATCAACAAGATCGACCTTCCCGGGGCCGAAGTGGACCGAGTCGTCATGCAGATCTACGACCTGCTCGGTGTCGAGGAATCCGAAATCCTGAAGATCAGTGCGAAGAACGGGATCGGGATCGACGACGTACTCAAAGCCATCATCGACCGCATTCCCGCCCCCGTGGGTGACGCTGGTAAACCGCTCCAAGCGCTAGTATTCGATTCAGTCTTCGACCGATATCGCGGCGCCGTCGCCTACGTCCGAGTGTTCGAAGGTACGCTCGAAGTCAACCACCCGATCCGGTTCTTCTCGACAGAACAGGAATACGAAGCGGAGGAAGTCGGCCAGCTCAAGCTCGGTCGAGTCAAGACCAAAACGCTCAAAGCGGGCGAGGTTGGCTACCTAATCGCAGGGATCAAGGAGTTGGAGGACGCACGCGTCGGCGATACGGTGACTGGGATGAAGAACCCCGCCGATGCCCCTCTGCCAGGATACAAGGACGTGAAGCCTATGGTCTTCGCGGGTCTGTATCCGGTCAACTCGGAGGACTACGAAAACCTTCGATCGGCTCTCGAGAAGCTTCGCCTGAACGATGCATCTCTCCGCTACGAGCCCGAAACATCGACGGCGCTGGGCTTCGGATTTCGCTGCGGATTCCTAGGTCTGCTGCACATGGAGATCATCCAAGAGCGGCTAGCCCGCGAGTTCGGGATGGAGATCATCACGACGGTCCCAAACGTGGAATACGAGGTCCTCCTGACCGACGGTGAGATCGTATCGGTCCAGAACCCTGCCGATATGCCCCCTCCCGGAAACATCGAGGACATCGCTGAACCGATCCTGGACGCTCAGATCCTCGTTCCTTCGGAGTTCCTCGGTAACGTCATGAAGCTCGCACAGGACAAGCGAGGCAACTACATCACAACCGAATATCTGGATGCCGATCGAGCGATGCTCAGATACGAGCTCCCGCTTTCGGAGATCGTGCTCGATTTCTACGATCGACTGAAATCGAGCACTCGCGGGTATGCATCTTTCGACTACGAATACAAGACGCACCGCGCGTCGAAGCTCGTAAAACTGGACATCCTGATAAACGGTGACCAAGTCGACGCCCTGTCCGCCATTGTGCACCGGGACAATTCCTACCACTGGGGACGTGCGCTGTGCTCGAAACTCAAGGAGCTGATCCCGAGACAAATGTTCGAGGTCGTCCTTCAAGCTGCGATCGGCAGTAAGGTCATCGCGAGAGAGTCGGTCAGACCGTTCAGGAAGAACGTCACCGCCAAGTGTTACGGAGGTGACGTCACACGAAAGCGCAAGCTGCTGGAGAAGCAGAAAGAGGGAAAAAAAAGAATGAAGCAGGTCGGCAGCGTGGAGATTCCGCAGGAAGCGTTTCTGGCCGTGCTCAGCATGGATTCCTAACCGCTCATGTTGAAGCAAAAATCGACGGGACAGGGCGTCCTGTCCGAGACATCCAGCTTCATCCGGTTTCTGGTTCTCCTCATCTTGGCAGCCATCCTAATGAGGGTCTTCGTTGTCCAGGCGTATACGATACCGTCGGCTTCGATGGAGGACACGCTGCTTGTCGGTGACTTCATCATCGCCAACAAGCTAGCATACGGCGCGCCAGTCCCGTTCATGGAAGCCACACTGCCGGGATACAAGGCCCCCGAGAACGGCGATGTAGTTATCTTTCGTTTTCCTCACGACAACGAAAGAGAGTTTATCAAACGCTGCGTGGCACTCCCGGGACAGACCGTCGAGATAAAAGACAAGGTGCTCTACGTAGACGGGGAGCGGACCATCGATCCGAAGCACTCCAAATACATCGACGCGCGTGTGCTGGCGAAGGAATCCAAGAACGGTGTGCGTGACAACTACGGTCCTGTAACGGTGCCCCCGGACCACTACTTCCTGATCGGTGACAACCGGGACAACAGCGACGATAGTCGATTCTGGGGCTTCGTTCCCCGACACCTGATCGTGGCCAAAGCGTCGTTCATCTACTTCAGCTGGGCTCCCGACGCCGACGCACCGAGCTACAAAGGACTCACTTCGCTGCCGGGCGTTCTCGTCTACAACGGTCTCCATTTCTTCAGTCGTGTCCGCTTTAGCCGTCTTGCGGGATTCGTCAACTGATGTCGAGCCTCTATATTCACATACCATTCTGCGCATCCGCCTGTCCCTATTGCGACTTTGCCTTTGTCGTAGGTCGCGACGGAATAGGATCCCGGTATGTCGATGCGCTGATCGCTGAATTCTCGAGAAGGTCCGAGAATCTGGATGGTGTCGATACCGTCTACTTCGGGGGTGGTACGCCCTCTGCGCTCGCCCCCCCCAACCTGGGCCGCATACTCAATGCCGTCAACGAGCGGTTTGACATCTCGGAAGCGGAAGTCACACTGGAGGCAAACCCGAATGATCACGCAAAGTTCGCGGACTTCCGAAACCTCGGCATCACCCGTCTCAGCCTGGGTGTGCAATCGACGAATTTACAAACCCTCAAGCGACTAGGCAGGACACACGGACCGATCGATGTCTCCATCGCAGTCGACCTCGCTCGCCACGCCGGCTTCGACAACGTGAATGTCGATGCCATCTTCGGGTGTCCTGACCAATCCCTATCCGACTGGAAGAAGGACCTGACCAACCTCTTGGAACTGGGTCCAGATCACTTATCTCTCTACGGCCTGACAGTGGAACCTGAGACACAATACGCCCGGCTTCAGGATAACGGTCAACTCCCGCTTCCAGACGAGGACACGCAAAGCGCGATGTATGACTTCGCCCTGTCACTGACGGAGCGTGCTGGCCTGGAGCAGTACGAGATCAGCAACTTTGCCCGTCCAAGGTTCGAGTCGAGACACAATCTCGCCTGCTGGAACGGGGAAGCTTATCTGGGAATAGGTATGTCTGCCCACTCCTTCCTAGGCAGAAGGCGGACCTGGAACGCACGGCGTCTCAACGACTACCTCGATCGCATCGAGAGTGGAGATAAGGCCCAGGTCGGCTTCGAAATCCTGAACGACCAGAAACGACAGATTGAGCGTGTAATGCTCGGACTGCGCACACGTGATGGCATTGACGTCTCGCTCCTCAGCACACAAAGATCGGCTGACAGGCTCGTATCCGAGAACCTGATCGAGCACGCGGGTAACGGTCTCCGACTCACACACAAAGGCAAGCATATCGCCGACCTCGTCTGCGCTGAGCTCGTACGGGATCTGTGATGGTGTTTACGGTTCGACTCCCGGGATCCACGGCCAACCTCGGTCCCGGCTATGACGTCCTCGGGCTCGCTCTCGGCATCTACAATCGCGTTACCGTCCGAGTGGGTAAGACAGACTCCAACCGCATAGCTTCCAAAGGGCAAGGGAGCGAAGAGCTGCCGACAAACGGCACGAACCTGTTCTTCCGGGCTGCAGAGGCGCTCGCAAGGCGTGCTGATCGCGATCTTCCGGCGATCGATGCCGAAATGGAGGTCAGTGTCCCCTTGTCAAGAGGTCTGGGGAGCAGCTCGACGGCCATCGTCGGGGGCGTTGTTTGTGCCAACCGGCTGCTTGGCGACCCACTGTCACAACCCGAGCTGCTCGACCTTGCGACGGAGATTGAGGGACATCCGGACAACGTGTCTCCCTGTCTCTATGGCGGATTTACCGTGTCGACCGTCTCGAACGGCCGTGTGACCTGCGTCCGTTCCGAACCATCTCCCGAACTTCAGACTCTCGTCGTGATACCGAACTTTCCGCTTAAGACTAAAGAAGCCCGCGCGGCCCTGCCGGCTAGCGTCTCGCATGAGGACGCTACATACAATGTCGGCCAGGCTTGTGTCGTGACCGCCGCGATGCTAAAGGGCGACTTAGATGCGCTTGCGTCAGCCATGAATGACCGCCTCCACCAGCCTCATCGGGCAAGCCTGATACCGCATTACGAGCTGGTCACATCAGCCGGTCTCGACGCGGGTGCTCTTGGCGTCGCACTGAGTGGCGCCGGTCCGACGCTGTTTGCGTTCTCGCGAGGAGACACCATACCCATCGGTGAAGCCATGGTTGATGCCTGGAAAAACGAAGGGATCCAGGCTGTCTCTTACGCCCTCCCCGTCGACCTTGATGGGACGGTGATCGAATGAGATCGCTCCGAAAGGGCGCGCAGAACCCGGCACTTCGCCTGCTCATCTGGTTTCTCGCCCTAACCTTCACCGCGCATCCGATCGTGGCGACAGCCCAGCGCAGGAATAAAGAGAGTACGCGCCGTCCGACACGATCCGGGATCGACACCTTTTCGAGCAGGACGGGCGGGCAGGCGACCGAGGGAGAACTTCCACTGGAGATCGGCACGATCAGCAAGGCGGCCTTCGACGCGGTCATCCGGACAGGCCGCTACGTTCTCGGACCGGGAGATGCCTTCTCTGTCGTCGTCGACACGGACGAAGAACTAATCGCCAAGGAAGTATTCGTCGGAGCCGAGGGAACGCTCGTTATTCCGTACGTCGGGGCGGTGATGGTTGCCGGGAAACCGCTCGTCCAGGCGCAGGCAGACATAGATACGGCGATATCTGGTCGCTTCAAGCATCTTGACATATCGGTCAATCTCGCACGCCTGCGTCATTTCCCAGTGAATGTTATCGGTGAAGTCAAGTTTCCTGGTGCATACCTAGTGAACGGCGTCGAGCAAGTCTCAGAGCTCATCTTCAAGGCAGGTGGCCTGCTCGACGAGACCAAGGGTCGCGCATCTCTTCGGAACATCGAAATCCGTACGGCTTCGATTACGAGCGAACCGGGCAACGCCAGGAAAGCTGACATGATCCTCTGGAACCTGACCGGCGACATCCGACACAACCCTTTCGTCGTCGACGGAGACCTGATATTCGTCCCGGTCAAGGGAGACTCGGTCACCATCTCGGGCGCGATCCATCGCCCCGGAAGCTATGAGCACGCCGGGGGAGACCGAGTGGCCGACCTGGTGCGCCTGGGACGAGGACTCCGAGGCGATCCCTCCGGGTCCACGGCGGAGGTGTTGAGTCTCAAGACGGACGGTCTGGTCCGTATTCAGGTCGATCTCGAGAAAGCCCTGAACGAAGATCCAACATCAAATGTCGAACTCTTCGCCGGTGACAAGCTTTTCGTACACGGCGATGAACCACGGGTCACGCTCGAAGGCGAGGTCCGTTTCCCGGGAGCTTACCCGGTCACCCGTGACCTCACGCTGAAAGGCCTGATCGATATCGCCGGCGGCTTCACCGAGCTCGCAGGCCTACGTCAGTCTTCGGTGATTCGCCGAGTCGAGTACGGTGTTGGCGCAGAGGAAGACGTCAAACTCGCTCGACTGCTGAACCTGCCGCGTAATCAGCTGACGGACGGCGACCGGGCCTACATAACGATGAAGACACAACAGATCCCGGGTCGTCTGCCGGTCGACTTTGTAGGCTTGTTCAATCGCAACGACCTGTCGCAGGACATTCAGTTGAAGGGCGACGATCTGATTCGGGTCCCCCGCCTGAGACCTACCGTTCTCGTCAACGGATCCGTCGTCTCACCGGCTGCCATCCCCTTCGACCCGTCGTTCACTGTTCAGGATTACATCCATCGTGCAGGCGGGTTTACGGACAACGCCCGCAAACGAGATGTCTACGTCATTGTCGGCAGTACGGGCAACTCAACCAAAGCGAACGAAGTCAAAACGATCGCGCCGGGTGATGCGGTCTTCGTCCCTGCAGAGACCGCGGGGCAGGCGTGGCGCACCTTTCGCGAGCTCGTCACTGTGGCTAGCCAGATCGCCACGCTGGTCCTGACGATCGTAGCGATCAACCGATAACTAGCTATGCCAAGCGAATCCGGGCTACTTGACCACATAGCCATCCTCGTCCGGTGGCGCAGGCTCATCGTGACAACCTTCTTCGTTGTCACGATCGCCACGGCCATCGTCTCGCTTGTCCTCCCGAAGGCCTACAGAGCTTATGCAGTCGTGTATCCACCGAGCCAAGGAGGCGACATGCTTGGCCTGTCGAGCCTAGTCGGGGATCTGCCTCTCGGACTTCTCGGTCTCGGAGAAGGCGGTATCTCGGCGACAGACTTTGTACCGGTTCTGCAAAGCGATCGGGTGGCTCAGGCCGTTGCCAAACGGTTTGATCTCGAGAACGTCTACGAAGTCGAGACACGGGAAAAGCTGCTGATGGAGATCGAAGACCGCCTTGAAGTCGACCTGTCTAGAGAGCAGTTCCTGAGTGTCTCGTTCGAAGCTTCTACGCCCCAAGGCGCGGCGGATCAGACGAATGCGTTCGTCGAGGAGCTGGACAAGGCGCTCCGTCTTCGGAAACGGGAGCAGGCGGGGAGTCTGCGGCAGTATTTTGAGAGGCGAGTTGCCGAAGCCGAAACGGAAGTAAACACAGCCGAAATGGCCTACAAGCAGTTCCAGACCGAGAACATGGCAATCGACCTAGAGGTCCAAGCCAAAGCTCAGATCGAAACGACAGGTATACTGGTTTCCGAGCTCGCAGAACTGATCATCAAGAAAGAGGTAGCCAGCCGGATAATGGAGCCCGGTCACCCTAAACTTCAGCAGTTCAGGATCGAGATTGATGCAACTCGCCAGGCTCTAGATCGAATGCTGATGGGCGCGCCGCCGGTGAGCCAAGCACCGGACGACCTTCCCGAGATCGTGATCCCCTTCCGCGATGTCCCGGATCTCGGTCTGCGCGCGCTCCAGTTGATGAGGGACATTGAAATCCAGAACGCCATCTACAAGTTCGTCCGTCAGGAATACGAAAAGTCAAAACTTGAGGAAGATAAGGAGGTCGCCCAAGTCATAGTCCTAGATCGAGCGGCCCCCCCCGACTCAAGGAGTAAACCGCGGCGATCCCTGATGGTCCTCCTTGCTGGTGGGCTCAGCCTTATCCTCAGCATCCTGTTCGCCTATGTCGTCGAGGCCATGTCGAACCTAGACGAGTCGAGCCGAGGCAAGTGGGCAGAGATCAAGCAGGAACTCAGAGGATCCTGATCAACCGAGAACAGGAGATCTATGTCTGACAAGAGTCATACCGTCCATCCGATTCCGACTGAACCGAGTATCCTGACGACGACAGTCGGGTCCTATCCCCTGCCGGACTGGCTTGTCGCAGCCCCTAACGAATCCGCTGTGCTCGATGCAACCCGTGTCATCATCGACACACAGCGTCAGCTCGGGATCGATCTGCCCACGGATGGCGAACTCTATCGGTTCGATATCAACCATCCCGAAACGAACGGAATGATTGATTACTTTGTGCGTGCTATGGGAGGAACCCGGAGTAATTTCGGGCGTTCGGATACCGAAGAGTTCGCGTCGAAGCAGACGATGGGATTCCGGGTCAAACCAGCAGCAGTGGTCGATCAGCCCTTGACCGAAGGAACGCTCGATCTGCTAAGCGACTGCGAGAGGGCCGGCTCTGTTGCAGGAGGGCCGCTCAAATTCACGGTTACCAGTCCGTATATGCTCGCGCGAACGCTCCTCGACAAGCACTACGGGGACTTCGAAGAACTCCTGATGGGGGTGGCCGACGTGCTCGCGAAGCAGGTCAAGGACTTGCCCTGTGCGTGTCTTCAGGTTGATGAGGCAAACATTCCTGGCAATCCCACCGACGGTCCACTCGCCGCGAAGGCTATCAACCGCGTCCTCGACGGTGTGAGCAAGGGTACAGAGCGAGCCGTCCATTTCTGCTTCGGAAACTACGGTGGTCAGGTCATCCAGACAGGGACTTGGGATGCCCTGATCGGATTCCTCAACGAGCTCCATGTAGACCACCTCGTCCTCGAACTCGCTCATCGCCCCGATGACGATCTTGAGGCCCTAAAGGGCGTCGACTCACGCATCAAGCTGGGCCTGGGTGTCGTCGACATAAAAGTCAACCAAGTCGAAAGTGCCGACGAAATCGCCCGCCGCATCGAGAAGGCTGAAGGCGTACTCGGTAACGGACGGGTTGGCTACATCCACCCTGATTGCGGTTTCTGGATGCTCAAACGCTCTGTCTCGGATCGCAAGATCGCTGCGCTCGTAGCAGGCCGTAACCTATTCCTCGAACTATAATATACAACTCCGCATTCTGTTCCGTCTTTGAGGACCCGCTTCGCGAATGATTCGTCTTACACACATCCTGCTGCTGCTTCTCTCGGCACCTGTCCTATCTCAGCAGGACGGAACCATTGAGCTCGTCGCCGGCGGTGGCTCCGAAGTCGGCAACAACGTCCCTGCGAAAGACCTCTTGCTCAAAAGAGCCCTTGGTGTCGACGTCGACATCGTCGGTAACATCTACATTGCCGACACGGACAATCACGTCATCCGTCACATCGACCGTCTCTCAGGAGTTGCTACGATCATCGCCGGTATCGTTGGAGAAGCCGGCTTCTCCGGGGACGGAGGCCCCGCGTCAAACGCTCGGCTCAATAGACCCGGTGCTGTTTCAGTCAACGATGATGGTGTCGTATTCATCGGTGATACCGAGAACAGAAGGCTCCGTCAAATAGATCCCTCAACCGGGACCATCACGACTATAGCAGGAACCGGCGAACGCGGGCGATTCCCCGACTTCGCAACCAGTGTGGCAAACAACGAAGTCCAGTTCGGTGAGATCGTCTCTCTGTTCGCTGCATCAAACACGGTATGGGTCGGTGACGGATTGGATGCTGACGGTAGCGGGAACAACCAGATTCTCCAGGTCCGTCTGGACAACGATTCGACTTCCGTGATCGCGGGAAATGGCCGATTCGATTTTTCTGGTGACGGCGGTAGGCCTGTTGACGCAGGGTTGACCGTTGAAGGCCTCGCCGGAGACTTGAGCGACGGCTTCCGCCTCGTGTTTGCCGACATCCTAAACCACCGTATCCGCGCGGTCGGCCAAGTCGACAACCTGACTACAATAACAACGCTTGCCGGTCGCGGTCCAGCGGACATCTTCGGAGGCGGTGGCTACGGCGGAGATGGTGGCCCCGCGGGACAATCCCTGCTAAACTACCCCGCAGGTGCTACTGTAAGCGGAGATGGAACGATCTACATTGCCGATACCGGGAATGGCCGAGTAAGGGCCGTCGATCTGGACGGGAGTATCGTCACTGTGGCAGGAAGCGGCACCTTCGGTCTCGAGGGAGATGGTGACCTTGGCGTCCTTGCATCCCTCAGGATTCCCATTCGAGTTGCCATCGATTTCGATGGCAATCTACTTGTCTTGGACTCGGATCAGAATCATAGCGTCTTGCGCCGCTTGATCAATCCCAGATTCCGCTTCCCGCTGTTGGAGAGCAATCGGGAAACAATCAACTTCACTCCTGCGTCACTGGGAGTGGGTTCCACCTTGGATCTGGTGATCAGCAACGCTGGAAATGCCGAACTTATCCTGTCCACATTCGAATTCGACAACCCACTTTTCTCACTTAACGAAACACTCCCGATATCGATCGGCCCGAACCTTCAACGAGCGATTCAGATCCGGTTCGATCCTCTGGGCGTAGACCTCGTAGATGGAATCCTAACAATCCGAACCAATGACCTGCAACGTCCTGTCTTGACGCTGACGCTATCTGGCTCGGGAATCGTCCCTGACATTGACATCCTTCCTGCGCGGCTCGACTTCGACCCTACCTTTACGGACCAGACCCGACAGCAGCGCCTGCGTATTTCCAACCTCACCCAGGGTCAGCTTCAGATAGAGCAGATCGTCCTGTCTGATACGACGAACTTCGCCGTCACCGAACTGGACCAACAAACGGTCTTTGCCGGAACCTCTCAGGATATCAACGTCATCTTTCAGCCAACGGTTTCCGGGCCGATCTCTGCCGAGCTGACAATCTTCTCGAACGACCCAGACGAAGCAGAATCTACGGTTCCGATCACCGGATCCGGCATCATACCCAAGCCTGGCGGGTTTGTAGACCTCGCCTCCACCATGGGCGTCGCAGACCCCGGAGCATCTTTCGGTGTCGCCTGGGCGGACTATGACGATGATGGTGACCCAGACGTCTACGTGACCAAGAGTCTCGAACCCAATCGGCTATATCGGAATGACGGACAGACCTTCACAGATGTCTCCCTTGAGCTCGGTGTTGCAGACCCGGGGGACGGCAGCGGTGCGGCCTGGGCGGACTTCGATGGCGATGGAGATCTGGACCTCTATGTCACGAACTTCGGTCAGCCAAACAAATTGTTTCGTAACGACGGAGAGTCCTTCTCAGAAGTTGGAGCAATCGCGGGCGTCGACGATACAGGCGACGGATTTGGCTCTGCGTGGGCAGACACGGATCGAGATGGTGATCCCGATCTGTATGTGGCCAACTTTGGACCGAACGTCTTCTTCGAGAACCTCGGCAACGGCACATTCCAAGAAACCGGGAGCATTTTGGGAATCGCGGATTCGAGCAGCGGTATCCAACCAGTCTTTGCCGACTTCGACAANGATAGCGACCCCGATCTGTTCGTCGCGAACAGCGGCCCTAACAGACTGTGGTGGAACAACGGAGACGGGACCTTCAAGGATGCCACGAAGGCATTCGTTCCGCGTGACGCCGGCGCAAGCACCGGGGCGGCTGTGGGCGATTTCGACAACGATGGATTCCTCGACCTCTATGTGCCCTACTTCGGGACTAACCGGCTATATCAGAACCAGGGCGGCACCGGATTCGCCGATGTCGGGCGTGCGCTGGGTGTGGCTGATGAGGGCAACGGAAGGGGCGCTGTCTGGGGTGACTTCGACAACGATGGCTCGATCGACCTGTTCATTACGAACAGAGATTCGGAAAACAAGATCTTCCGGAACATCGGCGGGGACGCTCAGTTCCAGGAAGTCGGAAAAGCCTTCGGAGTCAACGCGAACGCAGACAGTCGCGGAATCGCGATGGCGGACTTCGATGGCGATGGTGGTCTGGATGTATTCGTCGCAATACAGAACAGNCCGGATCAGCTATTCTGGAATCAGGAGGCCGAGGGCAACTGGCTGACTGTTGTACCTCGTGGAACCGTGAGCAGCACGGATGCAATCGGGACCCGAATCGAGATCGTCTACGGCCGGAACAACAAATCGGTTCGCGAGATCGCCGGAGGAACGTCATTCCTTTCTCAGGATGCCCTGTCCGCCTCGTTCGGGGTCGGTGAAACAGCCACTATCGATACACTTAGTATCCGATGGCCAAGTGGGATCTTCCAGAGGTTCAGTCGGGCGGATATCGGGATAAACCGTGTGCTCAATATCCTAGAGATCGAGCCGCTACCGCCGGTCGATGTTCAAGTCGTCACTACATCTGACGTTCTCATTGCCAACGGCACCGCCGAGACAGAAATCGCCGTTAGGCTGCTTAACCAAGAGCGCGAGATCTCTCTGGTCAGCGGGAGATCGATTACCTACTCGCTCGATGTGGGGGGCGGCACCNTGATACCCGCAGGACCGACGATCACAGATGGCTTCTCCAGNGCCCGGTTCCGTGCTGGCAGCTTTGCGGGAACGATGCCCCTGACGATCATCGTGGCGGGACTTCCCACACAACGCCTTCTGCTGAAGCTATTACCCCCCTTACTTCCCTCAGACACCTTCATCGAGCGGATCGCTGGAAGTGGTCGACGCGGCTTCGGTGGCGACGGCGGACCGGCCACGCAGGCTGACCTCAACACACCCCGTGCCGTCGCCGTGGACAGCGCCGAAAACGTTTATATCGCAGATAGCGCGAACAACCGAATCAGAGTCGTTTCGCCGACGGATTCTTCCATCGTCACGGTGGCAGGTTCAGGCGCGGCAGGATCGGGCACGATCTTCGATGGTAACGCGCTGGATGCCGACATCGCCGATCCCCGGGGTCTGGCTATCACCGGAGACGGCGCTCTTCTGATCTCCGAGTCCGGTGGTCAGCGGGTCAGGAGTGTGAACCTGACTACGGGAATAACACGGGCTTTTGCAGGATCCGGGTTCGCCGGATTCAGCGGGGATGGGGGTCCCGCCACGGACGCCAATCTTACGACGCCGCGCGGTATCACGGTCGACAATCTCGGCCGAGTCTCAATTGCGGATCTGTTCAACAATGCTATCCGGCGTGTCGAAGACGGTGTGATCACCACAGTGGCTGGCGNCCCTCTCGACTTCTTCCCGTTAGGCGACGGCATACCGGCCACCGAGTCTCGGGTCCAAGGCCCGAACGGCGTCGCTGTGGACAATGACGGAAACACCTACATTGCGGAGGTATTCGGACACCGGATCCGGAAAGTTGACTCCTCGGGGATCATCACGACCTATGCCGGTGATGGCACGGCTGGATCCGCTGGCGACGGTGGACCCGCCCAGTTCGCCCGTCTGAACGCGCCACAGGATCTGGTATACGATCCCGCTGGCCGCCTGTACGTATCTGACTCCGGCAACCACATTATCCGGTCGATTGACCTCGCCACGGGTGTCATTCAGAAGATCGCAGGTAGCGGGTTCAGCGGATCAACGGGCAACCAGGGTCCATCGCTCGACTTCAGTCTAGACCAACCGGGGGGTATCGCCCTCGCGATGGACGGGTCCCTGATCATTTCGGATGCGCTGAACGACAGAGTCTTGAGGCTAACTGTACAGTTCCAAGATGACAGGCCGGCCGCGGACCCAACGCCGATCGATCCCAGCGGATCAGATGGAACAGCTGACTTTAACGGTGACGGAAACGTTGACTTTCAAGACTTCCTTCCGTTCGCGGAAGCCTTCGGTTCGAACAATCAGGCCTTCGACCTAGATGGTGACGGTCAGGTGGGCTTCTCAGATTTCCTTACATTCGCCAACGCTTTCGGGCGTACCGTAGCCTCGAATCCAGCTCTTTTGGGCCGAACAGTTTGGCTGAAGCGATGAGCCAGAGGGCGCCAATCCTGCCCGCGACAGTGTCAGGGATTCAGAACGCAGCCGCTCGTCTCCGAACCGGAGACATCGTCGCTTACCCTACTGAAACCGTCTACGGACTTGCCGTTGACCCGACCAACGAATCCGCTCTGCGTCGCCTATTCGACGTCAAGGGAAGACCACCCGACCAGCCCGTACTCCTCCTGATACATGACCGGTCGCATCTCAGCAGTCTGGCCGACTCTATTTCAGATATCGCAACAGATTTGATGAATCGATTCTGGCCTGGCCCCCTCTCCCTGATCTACCCAGCANTCGACGGTCTGTCCGCATACATCACTTCGGGGTCTTCCACCGTCGCCGTGCGACTCGCGAGTCCTGGACCCGCGTTCGACCTGGCCGCAGCATTCGGTGGACCGATCACATCCACGAGCGCGAATCGAACGGGCCTGGCATCTGCTATCTCCGCATCCGAGGCAGCCGAACTGTTCACCGAATCGGTGGGCGTCGTGATCGACGGACGATGTGACCCCCATGCCGTTCCTTCGACACTCGTTGACACCACGGGAAAACGTCCTGTGATCCTCCGTGAAGGGGCAATTCCCGAGTCAGANCTGCTCTACAAATAGAAAAGGCTCACCTGTCTATAACCGATAANCCTCACCACCCTTGCTGCTCGTCCGCCTACTTATACTGATTCGGCTTCAACTCCTGCTCCGCGTAGGCTTTCGCCACCCCGGATGATACAAAGAGTTCGACGATTCGCCCGTCGAGTTCACCGTCTTTNACCATAAACCTGAGAATGTCCATGGCCTGGCTCAGGTGCATCGGTTCGCGATACGGTCTGTCAGGGGCAGTCAAGGCCTCGAACACATCCGCAACCGCGAGAACTCGTCCCTGCAGAGGAAGCTGATCAGCCGTCAGACCCAGAGGGTAGCCTTCGCCGTTCAACTTTTCATGATGACCACCAGCGTACTCGGGCACGTGGCTGAGCGTCTTGGAAAAGGGCAACTGCGACAAGATCTTGATGCTGACAGCGGCGTGATTCTGGATTACAGATCGCTCTTCTTCGGTGAGCGTGCCCTTTCGAATCGAAAGGTTATAGAACTCGTCTTCGGACAGGGCCGGCTCTTTCGAGCCCTGCACCTCAACCTGTAGCTTGGCGAGTTCTGAAAGACGTGCAATCTGCTCGTCTGCCATGAACTCTCCTCCCCTGTTGCTCTCCCGCACGAACTCGAAGTCTTCGTCGAGTGAGCGAATCGTTTCGCTCGCCTCCGCTTCTGCTTCCTGAGCCTCCTCGGCTGAAAGACGCTTCTTAAGAGCTTCGATCTCGGAATCCCGCTTCAGAATCTCCCATCGAACCTCGACCAGCGAGATCCGGTCGTTGATCGTCTCGAGTTTTGTCGCTTTGTCAACGACATGCTCCGGGGTCGTGATCTTACCAACATCGTGCATCCAGGCCGCGACCCGGAGCTCATCCAGTTCATCGGTCGTGAACTTGACACTCCCCCATTCCCCTTCGTCAGAACGGTTGATCGCACCCGCAATCCGCATCGTCAGGTCAGCGACGCGGCGAACGTGACCAGCGGTGTAGGGGGATTTTTCATCGATTGCAGTTGCCGTAGCTTGGATGAACGCGTCGAAAAGTTCCCTCAGATCCTTGATAAGCTGCGCATTCGTGATCGCAACAGCGGCCTGACTCGCAAGGGCCGTCACCAGATCCTGGGCTGACTTTGAGAATGGAATGACTTTATGGGTGCCTAGTTCCTGAGCATTTATCAACTGTAGGACACCGATAATATCGTCTTCGTGGTTCCGCAGAGGAACAACAAGGAACGACTTCGAGCGATAGTTGTTCGCTTCGTCGTAGTTTCGCGTTCCCGAAAAATCAAACCCTTCCGCCTCGTAGGCGTCCGGGATGTTGATCGACTCACCTGTAGAAGCGGAGGCCGCACAGACGTTGTTCGTGTTGGCTTTCCTGTCGACTACCAGGGGTACGGGNGGAAGATGGATGGGCTTTCCACTCGTTCCACCCATCCGGGTGCCCATCGTGTCGTTGTGCAGGATCTTCCAGTCCAAGTAGTCACCGTCATTGCTGACCACGTAGAGAGTGCCGCCGTCGGCACTCGTAAACCGGCGCGACTCCTCTACGATCATCTCAAGCAACGCGTCGATATTCCTTTCGCTCGACAGCGCAGTCCCGATCCGAATGAGGTTCTGGACCTGTAACTCAAGCTCTACCGACAAAAGATCACNCCCTAGATATCTGGATGGATTCCAGTTTACTGAGCAACATGGAGGGAGTCAAGCCGGACAGAAATTGCTGTAAAATCAGGATTTCAGGCGTCAGAAGCGGCTGGAGGGAATCACGGCGAGGTGCTATCGATCAGTTGAAAGCTCGATGAGCCTATCGGTTTGAGATAGGGATNAAATGGACCGCCTTCTCAGCAGATCTGCGAACGTGCCGACTGACTTCGCCCGATCGATCATCTGTTTCGCCAGATCCCTCGATTCGGATGCGCGAATCAAGCGCTGAATCTGTGAGGCAGGCATTGTCGAATTGCGCTCCGCTATCCGGGCGACGCGATTTTCCGNTTCGGACGGAAGGTTTCCCTGGTAGTATGACTGCGTGCGGTCAATCTCTCTCTGATCGAACTCGGACTGTTCCCCGAGTGCCCGCATCCGATCACCAGCGAATTCGCTGAGGCGTTTTAGCTGTATGCTGTTGGAAGACGTGAACGTGAATGATCGCAGGATCCCGGACTTCTCGTTCCGATTAAGGACGCTCCCACGGGAAATTAACTGCCTTCGACTGGCGACAAACTGAGAGGCACGGATCAGCTGCCGAAGCACAGCGTCAGAATGGACCGATTCTTGGTTGATCGCCGACCGAATCTGACCGGCTACGGGCTGCGCAAGAACGAGCGCCACCATCGCCGCTGTGAGCATCCGTATCAAAAGGTGAGCTCTTCTGGACCGTGAAAATCGGCCTGTCCTCGGAGCCGATCGACGAGAGTGGTGTTTCGAGAACTGACGGTGTTGTTCTCCGCTGCGATTTTCATTGCTTTCTTCGTCCCAACCATCACCACGAGGTCTCGTGCTCGCGTAATGGCCGTGTAAATCAGATTTCGTTGCAACATCACGAAGTGTTGTGTCGTTATCGGCACTACGACGGCCCGGAACTCTGAGCCTTGGCTCTTGTGGATCGTTATCGCGTAGGCCAGAGCCAGCTCATCCAGTTCACTGAACTCGTAGTTAGCCTTGCGGCCTCCGAACCGGACTTTCACCGCCTGCTCCGTCTTATCAATCGCGTCAATCCGACCAATATCTCCGTTGTAGACGTCCTTGTCGTAATTGTTACGGATCTGCATCACCTTGTCGCCATCCCGGTAGCGGACACCGTTTTGAAGCACCTCTGCACCTTGTGGGTTCAACGCCATCTGAAGCCGGTCATTCAGCGCCTGCACCCCTGCCTTACCCCTATGCATCGGAGAAAGCACTTGGATGTCTTCGAACGAATCGAACGAATACCTGCTCGGCAACCGACGGCTGCACAGATCGCTAACCGTCTCCGAAACCTCTTCTGAATCGTGCACTTCGAGAAAGAAGAAGTCGCCATCCCGGCGGTTGTCCAGCGCCGGCATCCCACCAGCGTTGATTTCGTGGGCATTCGTCACGATCTGGCTTGTCCGAGCCTGCCGGAAGATCTCATCGAGCCTGACTACCCGTACGATTCCTGAATCAATCACATCCTTGAGGATGCTTCCTGGCCCAACGGACGGCAGTTGGTCTACATCCCCAACAAGAATGACGGACGAACTGATCGGAATTGCCCTCAGAAGGGCGTTCATCAGCAGGACATCCATCATAGAGATCTCATCGACAATAATAGCCTCCGCCTCCAGTGGATTCTCTGCGTTCCGCACGAATCCGGTCCTTGGAGCATACTCCAGTAGGCGATGGATGGTCTTGGCCTCCTTCCCCGTGGCCTCCTCCATACGTTTTGCAGCTCTCCCGGTCGGAGCGGCCAGAACGACCATCTTCTTTCTCGCCTCGAACAAGCTGATGATCCCCTTGACGGTCGTCGTCTTCCCAGTTCCCGGACCACCGGTCAGAACCATCACGCTGTGTGCCAAAGCGCCACTTAGTGCGTCACGCTGTCTTGGCGCAAAGCTAACCCGGCCTCGTTCCTCAATCGCAGAGATCTCCGATTCGATATCTCCTGTTTCGTTCCGTTCTATTCGGGAAAGCTCGAACAGACGTCTGGCCGAGCCGACTTCGGATCGATGAAGTGTCGGCAGATACAGTCGGTCTTCTTCAGCTACGATCTCCTCCTGTTCGATCAGTGTTTCGATGCCTTGATCAATCAGCTCCACACCGACTTCGAGAGTCTCGGTGCACGCTTCGACCAGATCCCGGCGCGGGGCATACACGTGCCCCTCGTCGTTCGAAGAAGTCCTCAGCACATACTGGATGCCCGCTTCGACGCGTTCTTTGGACTCACGTTCGACACCCATGTTCTGTGCGATACGGTCTGCCGTCAGGAAACCGATGCCCCAGATATCGTTTGCCAGCCGATACGGATTTTCCTTCATCCGCTCGACGGCCTCCTCGCCATACTGCTTCCAGATCTTGACCGCTCGTCCCGTCCCCACACCGTGCGACTGCAGAAACAGCATCACGCTATGTACCTCCTGATGCTCCTTCCACGCACGCGTGATCATCCGGGCTCGCTTCGGGCCGAGTCCCTCAACCTCCTTCAGTTTTCCGGGTTCGCGCTGAATAACATTCAGAGCCTTCTTACCGAAGTGATCGACGATCCGATTTGCCATAACGGGGCCGATCCCCTTGATGAGTCCGGACCCGAGATACTTGCGAACACCGTCTAACGTGGTAGGGTATTCCGTGTGATAGTTGGTGATCTTGAACTGCCTGCCGTAGGTGGCGTGGCTGGACCATTCGCCGACCATCACGACGCTCGCACCTACGTTCAAAGAAAGCGTCTGGCCGACGATCGTTACAAGTCTGGAGCCCGATCCCTCAGACCGAAGCTTGGCAACGGTAAAGCCAGACTCGGGGTTCTGGTAGGTGATCCGCTCGACAGTGCCGCGGAGCTCTTGAGAGGGACCTTCAGACAAGGGCGTCTGTGAAGGTTAAGGGAAGATCGGAGCGATCAGGCCTGGTAGACCAGCCTGCCGGAAACAATCGTTGCAACCGTCTCAAGCTTGTCATTCCCTTCCTGCCAGCGGAATAGCGATAACGTTGCTTCCTTGCCAAGTGAGACGGATCCGGCAGACTCCAAGAGATCCAGCAGAGACGCTGGGTTGAGTGTCGCCATCTGGATGGCATCTTCGAGCGTCGCATCTGTGTATTTCACCATGTTCGCGATACCCGTGTCGAGAAAGAGTGCTGCACCCGCAAGATAGGGCGTTCCGGCGAGACTGAGTCGTCCGTTTTCGGCAAGCTCGACACCACCTCCACCGACAGTATTGCCGTAAACCCCCGGTTGCAGCCCTGCAATCGACGCAATATCGCTGACGATGCAGATATGCTCCTTTTGTTTCGCCCGGTAGAAGCATTTGAGCACTGCGGGCGGCAGGTGATGGGAATCCGGGATGATCCCCGCCCAAAGGTCATCGGACGCAAGCTGCTCCCAGATGTAATTCGGGTGTCGGGCAATCTGCGCGTGAGCACCGTTCCCCAAGTGCGTAGACATCCTTGCTCCCGCCGAGACCGCGTCCTGAATCTGTCTGGGTGTCGCGCCGGTGTGTCCGATCGACACGATCACACCCGTCGAAGCCACTTTCTCTATGAATTCGAGTGAACCATCCCGCTCGGGGGCCAAGGTAAAGATCACGATCCTGCCGCCTGCCGCATCCTGATACCGCTGAAACTCATCCCAATCCGGGTTCCGCGTGTGCTCAAGCGGATGAGCACCTCTAGGGCCATCTTCCGAAGCGATATACGGTCCTTCAACGTGGAACCCGCAGAAGGATGCGGCAGCATCCTCCGACTCCTCACAGGCTTGTGCGAGCAGTGACAACCCCTGAGTGGCATCCTCGGCCGAGGATGTCGTCACGGTCGGACACCATTTGGCGGTCCCGGTTTTGTACATCCACTCCGTCGTCTCGAGGACCTGCTCGAGTTTCAGATCTTCAGCCTTATAGCTGACCCCCCCGACTCCATTGACTTGTAAATCACAGATACCGGCACTTATCCACACATCCTCTCCACCAATTGCATCTTCCGAGTGCCCATCCAAACTGACGCCCGCGATACGATCACCGTCCAGCGTAATCGTTGAAACTTCCTCCGAACCGACGATCCGACCCCTGACCTGCATACATCACTCCCAATCCGTTCTTTCCCTTTGCCCTCAAACCTCATCGAATAATATATCGTGCAAGACAGGGCCGCAACGCCACCTCAGTCCGAGCTCAGCTCCTCGATTAGCTGCTGCGCCACTTTTTCGGGCTCGCCTTCACGGGTCGCTTTGTCCGTCCACCGCCATTGTTCGAGGTACGCATCCGTGTTGGCGAGCCCCTCCTCCATCGCGATACGATCGATTTTGAGCTGAAAACGTTCAGGCAACTGGTAGGATTTCGGGCGACTGTTCGCATACACCCGAATCTGCGCTGGAATCTCGCGCCAATAGAGCACCTGGTATGTCGTCTGCTCCGCCATACCGATCAAAGGCTGTCGAGTGTCTTACGGAATGCGGCAATGTGTTCCGGTCCCGTTCCACAGCAGCCACCGACAAACCCTGCTCCTGCTTCGATCAGATCAGACAGGCGCGAGCTCATTTCGCTAGGAGACTGGCTGTAGACCGTTTCCATGTTCTTGTCGAGCTTTGGCATGCCGGCATTCGGGTAGGCGACCCGCGTCTTGCCAGCGATACCGCGATCCTCGAACGCCTTCCCAATCTGCCGTGTCCCCTCGATCGCATAGGGCATCCCCGTGTGGTCCTGCTTTTGAGTCTCTGCACCACAGTTGAGCCCCATCCCGTGGACATATGGAAGAAGGTTATCTCCACCGGAGTGCTCTCCACTCGCGAGCGCATCGAGAAGAGAGGGCGGGGAGTGCCCCCAGTCGGTCTTGTAGATAATCTCGTCCGTCTTCCTGTCCTTTGTCGACTTGTAGGTCATGCACACCAGAATCGGAAGACCCTGCTTGCGCGCTTCATCGACGGCTATCGCCGCTTCGTTCGCCGAGAACTGCGTCTCGACCACGAAGAAGTCGATACCTTCGTTGGCCAAAGCATCCGAGAGCCTTCGATGAGCGTCGCGAACCTTCTCGTTTGGGATTCCAAATGTCGTGTCACCCGCATCCGCCTCGATCGCGCCAGGAGACGGCCCCATAGACCCACCCACATACACGTCCTGACCGCTCTCTTCCACAGCTCTTCGCGCGTTCTGAACAGCCAGTCTGCCGATCGCATCGGCATCGTCCCCCTCTTTGCCCGCCATATCAAGATGCAAAGCGCTCGCGACAAAAGTGTTTGTCCCGATCGCCTCCGACCCGGATGCGATGTAGGTCTTGTGTATATCAACGACAGCTTCCGGATGCGATTCGTTCGCCAGCGTGCTGTTTGTCAGCTCTACTCCTCGAGCGAACAGCTGAGACCCGAAGCCACCGTCATACAAGACAGGACGGTTCTCCTTCAAGCGTTCTTCAAACGAAACCATGGCCTCTACCTTTCCGCCTAACCATACCTGTCGAAGTCGATTGGCTTGAACTGACACGCCTCCACAAAGACCTCGAAAAAGTCGGGCGTGGTTTCCAGTTCGAGATGTTCGATGTTCCTAGCCAGACATTCGGCACTCAGACGTCTCTCTCGAGACAACAGTGCGTCTCTTGCCCCGATCACTGAAGCATTCCCAACTTTGATGATCCTGTCTTCCGGGATTGGAGGCAGGAAGCCGATCTCGATTGCGTTGCCCACGTCGACGTAGTTCGCGAATCCGCCAGCCAGATACAGACACTCCACATCGGCCGGCTTTACGTCCAAGTGACGCATCACGATGAACATCCCTGACGTGTTCGCTGCCTTTGCCTGCGCTAGGTTACTCGCATCCTGACGCGAGAACGTGATCGGTCGATCCGGTTCGATCGTTAGCTGATACAGCTTATCCTTGAACACCCCCTTGGGAGTCATCCAATCGTGTCGTCTCAACTCCGCGAGGAGATCTATCAGACCCGAGCCGCAGAGCCCTTCTGCGGGAAGACCGCCGATTGTGTCGAAGGCGAATACGTCTCCCTCGATCCGAAGCGTTTCGATCGCGCCTTCGTAACCCGGCATCCCGTAATCGATCCCGCCTCCTTCGAAAGCAGGACCGGCAGGACACGAAGCAGCGACCATCCGGTCGCCTTGCTTCACGACGACTTCAGTGTTCGTCCCCACATCCACAAGCATCGCCGTTTCATGACCCTCCAGCATCTTCAAAGCGATCATATCTGCAGACGTATCACCTCCCACGTGACTGGCGATGATCGGCAAACCGACGACACATCCGTTTGGGTTGATCCGGATCCCGAGGCGGTTTGCGGGTGACATAACGGATGTAGTCTCCCGTTCGCCTTCGAGATAAGCCTTCTCTGTCGTCGACTTGTATGGCTTCTGACCGATCGGCTGGACATCGAGACGGAAGAACAGGTCGCGCATCGTTGCGTTCCCCGAAACCACTATCTCATAGATGTCCTTGGACGAAAAGTCGTGTCGTCGTGCAGCGGCTTCGATTTCCGAGTTGAGACTGCTTGAGATCGCCTTCCAGAGCTCCCCACGATGGGGTCCCTCATCATACGAGATCCGATGCATCACGTCGCTTCCACCGAAGCGCTGCGGGTTCTCGAACGAACTCACGTGCAGGCTCTTACCTGTTTCAAGGTCAACAAAATCGACGACGACTGTTGTGGTGCCCAGATCCAAGGCGAGACCGAGTATACGTCCTCGATACCTGTCTATCAGATGCTCTCCCAGATAGACGTCCTCACCCGATCGCGTAACCATCGAATCGATATCCCCTTCGAAGGGCCTGGAGGTCTCGAGAATCTTCGGTTCCCGACGAAGCGGGGCAAAGGCGACATCAACACCAGTATCCTTCACAGTCGCTTGGCAAGCCAGCCGGAACGGATCCTGAAGGAAACCCTCGAAGCCTGATCTCGGACTCAGCGCCGTGGCACCCTCGAGAATCTCGACAACACACTCGTGACACGCCCCAGACCTGCCACAAGACGTCGCCACCCGAAGCGCAAAGTCATCGGCATAGTCGAACAGTGACCGCGTGTCTCGGATCTCCGTCCGCTTTCTGTCGTGTTTAACGAAAGCCATAAAAGAAAGCCCCGCCCGCTGACCCCAGACGGGGGTTACTCCGATCCTCGATCCTTTCCCCGGAGCCGGTCACGCATCTTTAACGCAGCTTCGGGATCCGTTTCCCAGGCAGTCCGATAATCGAGTCTATCGTCGCTCGTGCACGCGATTGCCTCGGCACCACCCGAGCGCTTCTGATAGCGACACCCGAACTTCGCCGTGCATTGGTCGAACCGGTTCTTGTAGGGGCACCGTGTCAACGAACTTGCGTCTGCGTGCTTCACCATGCCGGCGAAGATCGACGAGATCTTGTCCAACCGCTCCTGATAGTCTTCCTTGCTTGGCTTTGAACGATCGTCTGCCATCTGATTCTCAAGTGACCCTTCTACCATGCCTCGTCACGTCTTCAAGCACCCAAGTGCCTCACGTATTGAGCCTGCTCTGCTGTGACGGTGCCTGAACAGTGTGGTAAGAGGGTAGCCTACTGACTCAAGTAGTTGGGTATTCTTGATCTTTTTCTTATCCCTGAACTCTGACCAATAAATCCGCTTACACTTCCGTCCAGGAGGGGCTTATCGCGAACTCTATACCTACTCCTCGTCCGATTCCTCAAGAAGCCGCTTCGCCAGCTCCACACAGTCCAGTGCATCGCCGCCATAGCCGTCTGCACCCATGTCGTCAGCAAACTCCTGTGTCACAGGGGCACCACCAACCATGATCTTCACGTCCTCTCTGAGATCTGCGTCGATAAACGCCTCGATCGTCTTGCCCATGTTCGGCATGGTCGTTGTCAACAGCGCGGACATTCCGAGCAGCGGGGCATCGTGTTCTTCAACGGCATCTATAAACTCGTCCTCCGAGGTATCGACACCAAGATCGTGCACGACAAATCCTGCGCCCCGCAACATCATAATGCACAGATTCTTTCCGATATCGTGGAGATCACCCTTCACGGTTCCCATGACAACCGTCCCGATCGGATCAATCCCGGAAGCGGACAGGATTGGCTCGATATGCGCCATACCAGCTTTCATCGCTCTTGCGCACGCAAGCACCTCAGGGACAAAGATGATGTTCTCCCTAAACTTGATTCCCACAATCCCCATTCCCAAAATCAGCCCGTTATCCATCACCTCAAGCGCCTCGATCCCCTCGTCCAGGCTCTGGCGCGTTAGCTCGTCGACTGTATGATGATCCCCATCGATAAGGGCGGCCGCGATTTCCTGCATGACCGGGCGCGCGCTCGAGAAGAGATCGATATTCCTCTCGATCTCTTCTGGTCGCTCGAGATATTCTTCAATTTCGGTACGGATGAACTCGTTCTGGATGTCCCTCAGCTCGGCCATATCAGTTCCTGTGCCACTCCTTCACGGTTTGGGGAATCGCCGTCAGGTTCTCAATCGGCGTCTGCAGCGGGATGGCGCACTCCGGACCGATCAAATGGATCCCGGCCTCGAGGTTACTCTCGACCTCTTCCTTAACAACTTCTGGGCCTTTGGAGAAGAGCGTCTCCGGGTTGTTGATGTTCCCTACCAATGCGATCCTGTCTCCCGTGATGTCAATCGACTCACCCGGCTTGTTTTTCGAGTCGTAATGGAACGCCGCCATTCCCGTCTGGGCAATGTAGTCCATTCGATCGACAGTGCGACCGCATATATGCAGAATAAGGGGGATCGGGATCTGCTCGACGAACTCGATGTGGAGCTCTCGCAAGTAGCGTTCGTAGTACTCCCCGCTCACGAGATCTCCCGTCGCGTGATCGGGCAGAGTCAGGGCGTCGGCTCCCGCCTCGATCTGCGCAACCCCGAATTCGATCGTAATCTGCTTGAGCTTGTCGAGAATCTTTTTGGTCTGATCGGGATCGTCGAGTGACATTAGGAGAAACGGTTCGACACCCATACAGTGGTATCCGAGAGACCACGGCCCCATCGTCTTACCGATGATCGCAACCTCGTCTCCATATTCGCGTTTCAGGATCTCGATCGCCTTGAGAACACACTGGGCATCAGGATGCCTCAGCCAGTCGGATGGGATCCTGATCTGATCGAGACTCTCCCAGATCGGTTCACGCATCTTGACGGTCGGCCAGTTGTCCTTCTGCTCCCATTGAATCTTACATCCGACAGCCGAGGACTCCTGTATTATCGAAAAGACCGGCATGATCGTGTCGAATCCGAGCTCGGTGTATCCCGTCGCGGCGAGACGCGCCATCTTCTCAGGATCTCGGTTCGCTTCCGGAAAGGGCGCGTCGACAAGGTCCATCAGTTCGACAGTCGCGACAGATGTCGGATTACACGTCGGTGTTCGGTCTACGGGCTCACCCTTCAGGGCTGCCAGTACGCGTTCCCGTGGTTTCATTTCATCCATGGTCGATCCTGAGCTTGGGTTCTGAAGTCATTCCTACTGCTGACTCGGCGCCGCGAGCATGCCCCGCGAAGCCACCATCTCCTCCTCCCTGACCAGAGCTCTGACGTTCGGCGCCCTCACAAGCAGGAGACCGGTCAACGCATCGTGGACCTGTTTGCAGGGGTACTCGACCTGATCGTCCCGCCCATCCACCAGGTGCATCTCGCCGAGCTTCGCCAGCCCGTTGGCGACCACCTTGATCCTGCGTTCGGGCGACTTGCCCTCTCCTTCTGTCGTAACCTCGTAGAGTCCATTTCCGAGCCCGGAAACGCGCATCGTCAGGCCCGACTTCTTGTCCAGTGTCGTCAAAGGTCTCGAAACAACCTGCTCATCAGAAATCTTCGCCGCCTCAAGGAAGGCTCGGCGGACGGCGGCGTGGTGCTCGTGACAACAAGGAAACGACAGCAACCCATCCTCCTCGACCAATCCTGCTAATTCGATCATCGCCTTCCGGAGGAATGCCAGACGTGACTCCACTCCCTCGATCTGACTGTAGGTATGAACCAGAAAGCTGGGTCTCTCCCCCTCTAGTCGGTAGAGGCCGATCGTGATCTCGTGAAATTGTGAGTCCATCGGTATGAGCTCAATCCGTCGTCCGATGTCCTTGATTGCTCCCACGTGGTCGCTCCGATCTCTTGACTTAACGCAAAAAAAGACGATCCTTATCCAAGGTCTGATGGTCAGACCAATTTAACTCTCTTTAGGCCACGAACAAAGGGCAAAATGGCCTTGGATGCGCCGACCATTCAACCGATCCGAAAACGCGCGATCAGCGATGAAATCGTCGATCAACTTGTATCGCTGATCAGCAGGAACGAGTTGAAACCTGGCGAACGCCTGCCGCCGGAACGAGACCTCTGCAGGCAATTCGGAGTGGGCAGGACTTCGCTGAGAGAGGCCCTGAAGTCGCTTGCCACCCTCGGAATCATCGAGGGACGGGTAGGCGAAGGAACCTTCATCTCTCGGGACAGCAGCCGCCACCTCGAACGTACCTTGCAATGGGGGCTTCTACTAGATGATAAGGGCATCGAGGACCTGATCGAGACCCGGCTCATGCTAGAGTGCCAAACCGCCGATGCCGCAGCGACCCGGGCGCAGAAACAGGACCTTCTAGATATTCGTCAAGCTGTCGACCGACTTGAGTCTTCCCTCGGTGATCAGTCCCTATTCTTGGAGCAGGACCTCGCCTTCCATCTTGCTATCGCCAAAGCGACGGGAAACACGATACTCTACAACATGCTGAGTCTGACCCGAAACTATCTCCAGCAGTGGATCGTACAGAGCCTCGACGACCCGACTTCCCCTGATGGATCTCGCCGAGCCCAGCTGTCCCTGCAGGAACACCGCGAAATCCTCGAAGCGATCGAAGCGGCTGATCAGGATCTATCCAGGCAGAGGATGCACGACCATCTAGTCTCTTCTAGCCGTGACCTCAGGAGAGCGGATAAAACGTGAGGAACATTCGTGGGGAAGCCGATGTGGGTCGACACACATAATAGGACTTGGTGCATCCAGCGGATCTGTTCCAAATCGACACGTCAATACGTGCTCTCGTCAAGATACTAACCTATTAGACCGACCTCTCCCACGACGAACCTTTCACCGGCAGCTTGCCTCGCAGATCGACGCCAGCCTTGGTTTACGTCTCACAAACCCGACCTCCCAGCCCTGATGCTCGCAGACAGATCTCGTTACCACCGAACGTGTTCGTCAGGACGAAGTCTGATCCCATATCCACCTACGCAGCCGTGATCCTGAGAACTCCGTCAAGGACATCAAGGTTGCACCTCTTGAGTATATCGCTTTGCTTCAACCCACGATGCTGTTACTTCGTTCCCAACCCGCCGTCTTCAACAAGAGGGGAAGCCCGCAGACGGGCTCGCATATCAGCCGCTTTCAACGAACCTCAGGCCCCGTACACAAACTGATCGATCGCTTGCGCGAAACCGTTGTCGTGAAATGACGCTCCGTGCTCGACGTTTCGAGCCATCAATTTTGTACGATCGTCCGCGTTGCCCAGAAGCACACCCACACCGGCGGCTTCAAGCATGGTCAGGTCGTTGCTCCCGTCACCGATGGCGAGAGAATCTTTAAGGCTAACACCGGTGGCGTCACAGATCGCTTTGAGCGCTCTAGCTTTGCTCACTTTCGGATGCATGGCCTCAACCCGGTCTACATCCGTCTGCTCGATATAGAGTCGGTCACCAAAAGTCTCCTTCAACCCTTCATATACGACCTCGCGTCTCTCCCGACCCGGACAGATCAGGATCTTCGGGGGCAGACTGTAGTGACCTTCTTGTATCCTATCCGTCAGATGTGGCTCGATCACGAACTCGGTCGCCGTTTGTACAGTCATATCGTCGATCGTCTCGTCGCGACGTGGTGTAATGTAATCCTCCACCTCGACGCCTTTCTCACTCAGCAACAGGTTACAGTAGATGTAGTTCATTCCTTCGCTGCTGATCAGATCGATTATCTCCTTGAAGGCATCTTCTGGCATCCGCTGTTCGTGCAAGGATCGTCGAGTTCCGTCTCGTGACCGGTCAAGCGCAAGCGCACCGTTATACGATCCGACGCACAGGGACGGCGCGAATTCAGTGTACTCCTCAAAGGGATGCTGGCTTTTGCTGACGCTCCGACCGCTGATCGAGGTACACTGAATACCATCACCGATCAGCTTCTCGATCGTCTCGAGCGTATTTCGATTCGGCCTGTTCTCGTGATCGACAACGGTCCCGTCAAGGTCGAATGCCACAAGCTTGATCATACGTCTCCCCAAAATGAGAGATGCCGGGGAAAAACCCCGGCATCTGCAACAGTCATCTTGTCCTCTTCAACTCCGTCAATCGACAATCGGCAGACGTATCGTATTCCCCTGTTCCACCGACCGGAAGACCGCCTCTGTGAACTCCATATACTTGACGCCTTGGAAGAACGTCGATTCGGCGTTCTGACCGGTCCGAATCGCGTCGACAAAGTCCTGCTCGATGGTCCACTCGCGGCGGCGGCTGTTCGGAATCTTGATTTCCTTGAGCGATGACTGGCTCGTCTTGCCCCCATAGATCTTCTGTTTTCGCAGGTCGACGTTCGTGTGATACACAAGCGTCCCCTTCGTACCGTAGATCTCGATCTGCTCACCGGGCGCACCATTCGACATCCCACTGAACATGTATACGGCCGTTGCTCCGATCTCCAGCGTCGACAGAATGTTCACCGTATCGGGTCGATCTACCTCCCCCATCTTGCCCCTGCCTGCCGGTCGCAGCTTCGTGAACGTCTCAGCCTGCGCCGTTACGGACGCAGTGTATCCGCACCAGCGATGGACGAACTCGACAAGCATCCCCACGACCATCGTGTTCAGTCCCGAGTACCGACCGATCTGACGCCAGTGTAGGGGCGTCTTCGGATTCAGCAAGCTCCCGTTCATCGACCGGACGACTACGTTCGTGATATCTCCAACATAGCCGTTCGCAATCAGATGACGAATGTAGTGGTCCCCTGCGAGACAATGTGGAGGCTGACAAATCTGCGTCGTGAGCCCCGTCTCTTCCGCCCTTGCGTACATTGCCTTGGCCTCTCGCAGGTTCATAGCCATCCGCGCCTGAACCCAAGTGTGCTTGCCTGCATCAAGCGACTCAAGCACAAAGGGCATGTGCATGTAAGGCCACGTTCCGATCATCACCGCATCCACGTCCTTACGCGCTATCAAAGCGTGCGGATCCGTCATGATTTTCGGGTCGAGCTTGAACTCCTGCGCTATCTTCCGCCCGCTTGCTTTAGTCCGATTGCAGATCGCGACCACCTCAGTATCCTGGATCTTCGCCAGGCCAGGAAAGTGCCGGCTTCGGAAGATGCCGCCGGCTCCAATTATTCCGATTCTTATGGGTTTTGCCATGTCACAAGTCCTCTTAGATGAGAAGAAAGAGTTCACAATGATGCTAGAGTTCAGGGAGAACCATTTACGATCTCTCGCAGGGAATTTTTTCTCCGCCGTTCTCTCCAGGCAGTTCGGTATTCGGATAGACTTGCCGTAGACGTTCCTTGATGGAGGCGTGAACTGAGTTGTCTATATACTCCTTCAAACATGCCACATACAGATGGTGAATCGTCGTCCCAGACTCACCTCTCACCCCATTGACGTCTGCGGTCTTGTTCCTGATGAGTCTGTCGCCGTGTTTCTCGGTAAACTAACCGGTCCCTAGTTCGACGACCTGTTGACCTGGCCTGCCAGCTCGAATCTCTAGTGTCTCGACCAATCGCTAATAATGCTACCAACCTCTTATGTGCTACTGACATAGGTTCTGATAGACCTCCGGTTCTCAACAGACACCTACCCCGGCATGGCCCTTTCACTGAACTCTGGCTTCTCACCGAACTCTGAACTCTCGATTCTATTCAGGAACCAACTCTGTGATAGGCCAGCCGCCTTAATCGCGCCTGCAGAGATCCTCGTAACCTGTCAGGTGATAATCATACCCCAGATAGTCCAGCAGATTGCACAACGCCCGAAAAGCGACCCCGAATCCATCAACACCGCTCATGCCACCAAACTGCCCACCGCCTTTGACGTGCGGTTCTAGGTCGATGAAGACACCCGGGACACCTAGACTCTTGAACTTCGCGTCTAGATCCGGGACCATGGTCAGAAAATCTCTAAGGACCATTTCATGTCCGGCGTCGCCTTGGTCGACTGGGATAAAGCGAGTCAGACCTCGACCGGCCGCCCGATTGAGCATGTCCTTCTTCTCGGGTTGGCAAAAGCCTTTGATGTGAATCCAGCCAAGTCCCGGCTTCATCTTCAGGTAGTGCTCGTAGGCGCTCTCCGCGGAATGCCCCATATACTCCATGTTGCCAACGTCTTCTATGATGTAGGTGTAATCGCTCCCGATCTTCTCATGGATCGCGGCCAGAGTTTCGCCGTCGCCACCTATCAGATCAGACTCGACCTCAAGACCATAGATGATCCCCTCGCTCGCGCACTTCTCGACGATCTGTTTCAACTGCTCCGAGGCCTGATCCAGATGCGGCCACGGATCCGTTCCGTGCGGATGGTAGTAGGTAAACCCACGCAGCAACTTCGTGTCGAATGCCTTAGCCAGATCGATCGCTCGCTGGACATCATTCTCAAGATACTCGTCAACGGGCACATATCGGTTCTCTGTGCCGTCATCGACATCGTTCAGTTTCACCTTCCCAATTGGTGAGCCGATCGATGAGACCTGAATATCGAAGGCCTTATGCAGCTCTTTCAACTGATCGATCTCTTCGTCGGACAGCTCCATTGCGTTCTTCATGCCCTGACCCACATCGATAAACCGAATCGTGTAGTAGGACATACCGAGGGTTCGCATCATCGTGAACTGCTCTTCTGCACGCTTGCTGACCGGCCCTTCGTCGGCGAATCCCGACAGTATGACTTCTGCCATGCGTCTCTCCTCTATGGACGTTTAATCCTCAGGATCTGAATGTTCTGGCTCTTTGTGATGCGATCGACTTCATCAAGCGCCACCCGAGCCGCAGTGTAGGTCGAGTCGATCGCCAACACCCGATCGAAGGAGGCCACAGCATCGCTCCATCTGTTCGCTCGGGCGTGGACGATACCGAGGTTGTAGTGTGCCACGGGTTTGTCTGGATACTTCTTGATCACATCGCTATACGTCTGCTGCACGGCCGACTCGGCGTAGCCTTTGCCGTACCTCTCTCCGGCCGCATTGTGCTCGAGAATGAACGCCTTCAGCAGGAGGCCCTCGTAGTCCGACGTCCGTTTCTGGGCCTGTGCTACCCACCCCATCGCACTGTCGACCTCACCGATCTTGAGGTGCGAAAGCGCGAGTCCTCGGTAGACCCGCTCGTCACCCGCTCTTGTGCTCAAAAGCTCGCGATACGTGTCGCTCGCCTCTCGCGGTTGGTCCATGGCTAGGAGAATCTCCCCCAGACCCAGCCGGGCGTCCACGTGTTCCGGCCACGTGTCCAGCACGTCGCGAAACAAACGGGACGCTTCATCGAGCCGGCCGGCTTTGCGTTCCAGGACCGCGAGATTGTTGAGCGACGAAACGTCCGACGCATTCAGCCGAAGGGCCTCTCTGTAAGCCGCCCGGGCCTCCTCTGTCGCTCCGCGTACCTGATGGTTCAGCCCGAGGTTGTAGTACGCCCTAGGTAGCTCCTTATGGACCAACTCAGCGGATGGATGCCCGGGCGAATCGTTGAGAAGCGACACCCAAGCTTCGACAGCGCGATCCCATTGTGACGCTTTCCAGTAGGACTGCCCGAGGCGAAACCGGGCTGCGGGATCCCTCGGTCTGAGCGAAAGACACTCCTCGAATGCCGTCGCTGCTTCCCCAAAGTTCTCGAGCGACATCAGCGCTAGTCCGAGCTGGAACCAAGCATCGAAGTATCGAGGACTGAGGCGTAACGCCGACTGAAACGCGAACACCGCGTCCATATGGCTTTTGACTCTAGACAACGCCAGACCAAGGTTGTAGTGTGCCACCGTCATCGTCGCATCGAGAGCGATAGCCTTACGGAAGGCACCGGCGGCTTGTCTAAAATCGCCGCGGCTCGCGTGTTGCGTACCCAAGTTGTTGTGACGCTCCGCACGACTCAATTCAGAATCGTCTTTATCCGAGTCCTCCGGAAACGCACTGACCTGGCCACAGACAAGCGCCAAACAGAGGCATCCCCACCAAATCGACCTGTTCACGTGACCAAATCTGGAGGAAGATGATCGATCCGGTTCACATACCCGATGATCAACTCGCCCTCTAAAAAAGAAAAATGCGTGATCGATGTATTCCTTACGGATAAGAGTCCATTGGGAACCGGTCCTTCGGTCACGAGCGCCCCGACAAGATCCTTGATGAACCCACCGTGTGTGACGATCGCAATACGCTCGTCCGTATCGGCGTAATCGTCCCAAAGCTGCCTTGCCACGCGCCCCGCTCTCTCGACCCACTCCGACTCCGTCTCAATCGGACGATCCCACCAGCCTTGGTTAGTGATCGATTCCGGTATTTCCACTCGCGGGAACCGCTCCGTGATCTCCGAGCGCGTCAACCCAGGCAGTGTCTCGTAGCCATCCAGCCAGATCCCACACTCTTCGTGCACGTCTGGCCAAATAACAGGGTCGATTCTCAGGGCTTCGGCAATCGGTTTAGAGGTCTGCAAGCACCTGAGGTGCGCAGAGGTGAAGAGCCTGGTGATCCCGAATCCTGCCGTCGCTCCGCCTTCGAGATATGGGTCCTTCGCTGCCCCGTTCGCTAGGTAGTCGGCAACAAGAGGCGCCTGTTTCTCACCCGCATCGGTCAAAGGCGGATCGGCAACCCGTCCCTCGCCTGTCGGGAGGGTGTTGTTGAATGATTGACCGTGGCGAATCAAGTAGAGATACATCAGTTGCCCCCCAGGATGTTCGTGTTTGACCCATCATCCAGCAAATCGAAGGTGACCACATCGGTCGTGTTGTCGAGATCGGATACAGGATCAAAGCGGAGTGTCACGCGGACGGATGCAGAAGCTCCGGGAGCGAAACCGGCGGCGAAATCATACGTAGCTGTAGCAAGTGCGATCCCGTCCAGTCTAAGGGTCCAAGTCATCCTGAAGGGAACGTTGATCGTCAGAAATCCCGTGTGGATGACCGTTGAGTCGACGATAACACCTGAGACCAGATCCGGATTCGACGTGTCCTGCAAACGTTTCTTCGTCACGTTGGAGATCGAAAGAAGCGAGGAGAGGATATCATTGTCCAGCCCTCGTGGGTCGCTCGAACAGCCGACCAAGGCAGCGAGTATAAGGAGGCGTGATAGAACACACCGACCGTAAGCCGTATGACGCTTCGTTTCAACCACACTTTCGCTTTGTTCAGGCCACCGCCGGTTCGTGCTGCTCGACCCCGTCGAGTATAACCTCGAGCTGATCCTTCGGCTTGAAATAGTCGGTTGCCGTATACCCCTCACCCATGTCGCCCATCAGCCTGCGCTGTCTCGGCGTCATCCGCGCCAAGATCTCGTTCGATGCCTTCTCGTAGTCATAGGGCCGCGACCACATTTGACCATAGCGGAATGTCACACTCCGGCGAACATTATCTCCATCGTGCGGGGCGACACCGTGCCAGAGGTTATGAGGAAAAATTGCAGCGTCCCCTGCTTCGGCGATCATCTGAACGGCACCAGCAGGCCACTGACCACCTTGCAGGCCGTCCTCTGGGAAATACTTACGGTGGCTGCCCGGAACCAGACAGAAGTTTGCCCTGTTCTCCTCCGGGATGTCTGTCAGGAAGTATTGAATCTTGAAGTTCAACGGTCGACTGTCCGGCTCAACACGGACGTCCCTGAGAGACGGTCCTGCATCCGTGTGCCAGTTAGACAGCATATCCTCCTTCGGGTAGCGAACATAGATCTGCGTCCCCATGACCTGCAGATACGGTCCCATGAGATCCAGGATCACACCAAAGGTCCCCGGGTGATCGATGAGCGAATCGAATGCCGGAGACTGCTCTACCGTCTGAATGATGGTGAAAGCCGCCTTGTCGCGAACGTTCGGGCGCTCATCACGATACCGTTTGATAACCTCATCGGCCGCGGCCAGATATGACGCTGCCTGATCACGCGTCAGCGCACCCTTGAGATGGATGTAGCCGTTCTCAACCCAGTCTCGTCTCATTTCTTTGGTCAGTATTCGCATCGTCCCTCCCAAGCGGTATGGACAGGATTTCACGTGCGACTAAGTAACGCGCCGGTTGTATCTCTGTCAATTTGGAGGCACCAGAACCGTGAATCGCATCCTGCTCATCAGACACACAATCAGACAGACAAGGCCTTACTGAGCAATCATCACTATTCGGCTCGCTGTAAAATCTCACCCAACGCTCTGTTCTTCAGGATAACCTTGGTCTTTCCATCCGGCATGCGTTCGCGTTTCATCAAGGCAAGGCCATCCGATGTCTACTCAGCATATTGCGCATGCAGATCAGCTTTCGGATCCCCCCGCCATTAGTAGAGCTCAATCGGTTCCCACTGTCTCGACCTGGCAAAACTCTAGCAAGGCATCGGCGACCGCGTTTGCCACATACCCATCGTAGGTGGCTCTACCGTGTCGATACCCCTCTCGGTACAATGAACCGAACTACGATCAACATACTCTTCAAGCAGCGGAATCGGCAAGCGTAGCCAGTCACGTGAGGCCAAACAAAAGGACGCCGACCGATCAATCGGCCAACGCCCGGTGAAACAGGCCTTACAAAATCTTTACACGCCAGATCCGAGCTTCAGGTTTCAAACAGCGCCCCCAAGAGATTCCCGCTCTGGGCTCAAAACGAGAAAGAAGACCTATCAATTCCAAGCGTCGAATCGCCTGACAAGCGCATCAAGACCAAACTGTAGCGCGGCCTGCCCGAAGTAAACCTTTCTCATATAGTCGAGCCCACCCGACACTTGTTCGAAATCACGCCATAGCCGCTCTAGGATATCCGTATCCTCCCGAGTCGGTGCTACCTGAATAGCTCTCCGATACGATCGAGGACCCTCCTGCATATACCAGTCCACATAGCCGTGGCTCTCAACATAGGATCGAAAAATCCCCGTCATAAACAGCGCGTAATCGCCAGTGTGACGAAGCGCTCTAAAAGACTCTCTCGAGGACATCTCTTTCGACCTAAAATCTGCTTCGATTAAGAGACCGACGACGGTATCGATACGCTTACCTACAGGATCCCGGATCTGATACAGGCTGTCTGTTCTCGCGAACCTGACAAGCAGATCTACCACATAGGCCCTGATGATCTCGTCGCCTGTCTGAAGATCCTCGAAGCTTCGTGCGACGAGCTGGCTGAACAACCTGAACAGGCTGTGATCCTGGATCACTTCCTCTTCATCCTTCCTTGACACGGTTCAAACGGGTAACATAATAGGTCGGTCTGAGAATCACGACTGTGTCGAGAATGTCGGTCGGCGAGGCTTCGCCGGCAGGAGATACCATGAAATTTCCGTCTGTCCGCCCTCAAGCCTCTAACTACATCCATCCCAGGGATGGCGAAACGACAACCCTGACACCGCCCGGCTTTTCGTGGTGGCGGGCGGCCGGAAGAGAAGCCTGCACCTATCGGCTGATCATCGATGCTAACGGCCGCACCGTATACAAGTCCCCACCAACCCCAGACCCAGTCCACTTACCGAGCGTGGTATTCCCACCTGGCAAATACACGTGGCACGTCGAGGCGCTTGCAGGCGATTCGGTCCAGGCTACATCCGAAATACGCCGATTCACCATCGTAGCCGGATCGGCCGAGCAACCCTGGGTCGATCCACAGAAGCTCCTGGACAGGATCCCGCACACGCACCCTCGGGTCCTCTTCCTGAAGGATCAACTAGACGAGATCCGCTCGACACTGGATTCAACTCGCGCCGAGGCCTTTGGCGTTCTAAAAAAAATGGCTGACGACTCAATGTCGCTTAAGCCCTATCCGGAGCCGGACTACGACCGCATTGTGGACAAATCGGAGCGTCGTCTGGCATACCAGCAGACGTTCCAGGAAACGCGTCGCGTACACGACCGCGGTACACGAGCACTCGCTCTGATGTATCTGCTGACGGGTGACAGAAAATACGGAGATCACGCAAAAACGTTGATTGTCGACGCCGCGCAGTGGGACCCTGAGGGTATTTCGTCGATCATGGCGCCATATGGCGACGAGGTCGGTCTGGGTCTGCTCCGGATCGGGGCGGAGGTCTACGATTGGCTCTACGACATCTATGCAGATGAGGAACGTGAATTGGTCGCCCGTATGGTCGCCGCGCGTGCGGATCAGATGGTTCGCCAGCTTGAGCAAAGCGACTACACATTCAAACCTGAGGGGAGTCACAACGGCCGGCTTCCAGGCTTCCTTCTCGAGCACGCGATCGCTCTCGCCGAAGACCCAAAAGCCGCGGACTGGGCCGGTTACGCCCTGAAAATCATTGCAACCAACTTCCCCCACTGGGCAGGTCAGGACGGCGGGTGGGCGGAGGGCGTGCCATACGGGATGTCCTACAACACCAGAGACGCCACGCCTTTCCATGCTTGGACTCTCGCGACAGGTCACAACATCTGGCTGAAGCCGTTCTACCAGGGACTGCCCTGGTTCTTCTACTACGCCGTCTCACCCATCGGCGAGATAATGCCGTTCGGCGACACTGAGCATCAGCCTGTCCGACCTTCAGAATCGAAGACGCTGATGCAGTATCACGCGCTTCGCCTGCAGGATCCCCACTTGCGCCGTTGGGCGGATCAGGTGGCACCCCGTGATAATGACGCGGCGAGGGTCGATCCATTTCCTGGGATCGTCTACGCGGACGACTTGATTACATCGGAGGAAGCTGATCTGCCGAACGACCGTGTCTTCAGAGGAATCGGATGGGCTGCACTCCACAGCGATGTCAGTCGACCGACGGAGGATTTTATGGTCGCCTTCCGCTCCTCGCCATATGGTGGTGTCAGCCACGGACACGCCAGCCAGAACGACATCGCCATAATGAAGGGTGGCAAGGCGCTGATCTGCGCAGGTGGTGAGCGGTTCCCACATCACGGGACACCCTTCCACACAGAGTATGCGCGGCAGTCGATCTCACACAACTGCATACTCGTAAACGGCGAGGGCGCTGTAAACAGAGATGGAAATCGAGGCGGCGAGATCATCGACTTTTTAACACAGGATCGTTTCGGGTATGTCGCAGGCGAAGCCCAAAACGCATACGATGAACTGACGCGCTGCCGGCGTCATCTCCTGATGATTCGGCCATCTGTCTTGATCCTCGTGGACGATCTCGTTGCTTCGTCGCCCTCACAGTTTCAGTGGCTCCTGCACGCCTTTAACCGCTTTGAAATCGACAGCTCAGAGTGCTCCATCGTCTCCGAGCGCGCAGGCGCAAAGCTATTGGGACACCTGTTCAGCTCGACCAGCCTCTCGCTCAGACAGACGGACAAGTGGCCAGTGGCACCCGACAAAGGGTATCCTACCCTGACCAAACCGCTTCCAAAGACACGTTGGCACCTCACAGCTGAGACCGACAGCACGGATCAATGCCGTATCGCGGCCTTGTTCGCCGCTGCGGGACCTGGAGAATCCCCTGCTGAACTCAACGCTGTTCAGAAGGAGTCGATGCTCCACTTTCGTTGGGCTGCCGGAAGCGACTCATTTGAGGGATCGGTCGACCTATCAACCAACAGCTCCGACCTGATTCGCATCGATCTCAATGGCGAAACACCTTTTGTGGTGAATGCGAACTAGCAGATCACGACGGCGTCCAGGGAGGTATACGTGGAATTGACACGACAGCAGCTCGACTTCTTTGACACCTTCGGCTATCTGGCCTTTCCTGGTCTGATGTCGGACGTGATCGACAACATTATCGATGACTTCGAAGCGATCTGGTTAGATCACGGCGGCGGTCACCACGGACAGCTCCACGACGGAAAGCAGAGGTCGTGCATCGTGCCGTTCATCGACCAGCACCCGCGGCTCTGTGCGCTCCTCGATGACGAGCGAATCCTGGGCATCCTGACGAGTCTGCTCGGAGAGGACTTCAACTACTCTGGATCGGACGGCAACTACTACGCCGGAGACACAGGATGGCACTCAGACGGGTGGGGTAAGGGCGTGCAGTTCGTTAAGATCGCGTTCTATCTGGACACCCTCGCACGCGACACCGGCTGTCTCCGAGTCATACCAGGTAGCCATCACCTAGAGGATCAGTTCGCGAATCAGGTCCAGAACTCGATCAAGACCTCAACCGAAGTCTGGGAAATCTCTGGTCCGGACATACCGTGTAAGGCGCTCGAAACAGCTCCGGGAGATCTCGTCTGCTTCAACCACAATCTGAAGCACGCAGCTTTCGGTGGCAGCAGTCGCAGGCGCATGTTCACTATTAACTGCTCAGAACGATTCCCGAATGACCGGTTGGATGACCTCCGCAGAAATATCGCAGGTGCCGCAAGGTTCTGGAACGACAGCCTCTATGGTCCCGTGATGATCGAGACCGCAGACCCGAAACGGATGGTCCATCTCGAACAGGGTATAGAACACTCCGGCCATCTCCCTGAGCTCGTCAGAAAAGCCATGGCCGAAATGCCCGAACCCTCGAGAGGCTAGTCGCGAGAAAACTAGAGAGACACCGAGGGAACCAAGGAAGTCGAGTGGGGTTGGCTTTCGAATCGCCCCGAACTTTCTTTAGTGTGTTTGTGGTTCCTACTTTTCAACTGGATAACAGATGCGAGATAGACCGGAATCTTCGAACGGTCATAGCTGTTGACGAGGCATCGTCTCAAATGTATGGTGGTGCCCGTCCGGGGAGTATTCCTTTGGTGCCTTTCATTATTTTAGTGGCAACTGTTTGTCTTTGATCACCGTCATTGGTCGCGGCCATTCAGGTACTAGAGCTATCTCCCACACGCTCTATGCGAGTGGTGTGCTGATGGGAAGCCTCTTGAACCGCGCTGGCGACAAGATGCCCCCTGACCAGATGTACGATGCCTGTCGGGTAATGGCCAAGCAGATCCAGTGGAACGGCAGGCTCGAATGGGACTTCTCGAACCTGCATACGGGGCACATCGATTCGGAGTGGGACAGGCTTGTCGAGGGCTACTTGGACGATATCCTAAACCCAAGCCAGTCGTATCTGGACACCGGCTGGAAGCTTCCCGAAACCACGCTCGTCTACCCGTGGATTGTCCGCAAGTTTCCGGAGGCGAAATACATCCATTGGATCCGCGATCCCAGGGACTCGATACTGAGCCGCCATCGAACAGACGATCTGTCCGATTTCGACATCCCGTATCCGAAGACCGACGATCTAAGAGAACGCAGAGCCGTTAGCTGGTATTACCAGTATCAGTTGATGAAGGCTACACCCGCTCCCGAGAACATGATCGTCGTCCGCTTCGAGGATTTTGTCCTCAAGCAGGAAGAGACACTCCAACGTCTGGAGGAATTTCTCAGGATCCCGCTAGCCAGAATCATCGTTCGACAGGATCCGATCGGGCGATGGAAGTCTGACACCAAAAAACACAATTTCGATTTCCTTGCCGATGCCATGAAAGAACAGGGCTATAGATGAGCGATTCACCGGTAATACCCGAAGACGTTGAATTTTACCAAGAGAACGGGTTCATCCAATACAAGGGTTTCTTCTCGAAAAAGGAGATCGACACTCTTCGTGCGGTAATAGATGATGCGATCGCGTCCAACCGGGATCGCATTGTCGGCGCACAGGGGGGCGGAAGGGCGGGCGACGCCTACGAACAGGTATTCAATCAGATGGTCAATCTCTGGACCGACTACCCGGAGGTTAAGACGTTCTCCTTCAGTGAGCGGCTCGCCGAATCAGCTCGACGTCTGTCGAAGGCGGGAGACGTCCGCATCTACCACGACCACGCCATGGTTAAGCCGCCAGGTGAAACGAGTCGCGAGACCAACTGGCATCAGGATCAGCCCTACTGGCCTATGGAGCCTCTGGGTCCCTTGTCCGCTTGGATCGCCGTCGACGATGTAACGGTTGAGAACGGCTGTCTCCACTTCTGTCCTGGATCGCACAAGTTCGGTAAACAAGATGGTATCAAGCTCGGCATCGAAGGCGAGTCGATCGTCAGGCAGATGAAGGAACGAGGATACGATGTCGCCGACCCCATTCCAATGGAGATGGAGGCCGGTGGCATCACTTTCCACCACGGCTGCAACTTCCACTATGCGGGCCCGAACCTGACTGACAAGCCTCGTCGTGCATTCGCAGTCATCTACATCCCTAACTACGTCGTCTTCACAGGGGGNAAAGACGCGGCAGGGGCGTCCGAAGAGATGGAAGTTGACGCTCCCTGGNACCACCCCCTCCACCCCGTCCTCGCCAGCTCGTAGTGGATAGCCCACACACCACTCACCCCAACACCATGCCCGTCCCATGAAACTCGGAATCGGCTTCCCACAGAACCAGTTAACACCTGAGAATCTCCGCTACGCAGCCCAGCTCGGTGTCACCCACGTCATCGTACACAACCCTCGTTTCGGCGACAAGGGATATCACGATGTAGACTCGATGCAAACGACCAAAAAGTTAATTGAGTCGTTTGGGTTGACGTGGGAAGGCATCGAGAACCTACCCCGTGACCATTGGGAGCAGATCCTGTCTGCTGGTGAGGAACGCGAAGCACAAATGAAGAACATCGAGCGAACGCTCGGGAACATGGCTCGCGTTGGTATTCCCATCCTCGGTTACTACTTCAGCATCGCAACGGTCGTTGGCCACTGGCGTATGTATGACGGTGGAGGACGAGCCGGTTCGGGGATCAAAAGCTTCGACGCCAACCGTATCCCGGATAACTCGACGCATCCGCTCGGCCCCGTGTCGGTAGACAAGATGTGGACTCGATTCGAATGGTTCTTGGATCACGCCGTCCCGATCGCCGAACGTGTCGGTGTCAGACTTGCCGCGCACCAGGATGATCCCCCAATGCCCGTCCTATGCGGGACCGGTCGGCTTCTTACCGACCACAACGCGATGCAGCGGCTCCTCGACTACGCGCCTAGCGACTACAACGGGCTTGAATTCTGTCAGGGAACGGTCTCAGAGATGGGAAATAATACGGTATTCGATGCAATCCGAAGGTTCGGCTCACAAGGCAAGATCTTCTACGTCCACTTCCGGAATATTATCGGACAGTTCCCGAGATTCGATGAAGTATTCCTAGACGAGGGCGACGTCGACCAACACGAGGCGATGCTCGCCTATAAGGAAGTCGGATTTGACGGTGTGATGACACCCGATCATTGTCCCGTCATCGAAGGAGAAACAGGATACCGTCACCGTGGAATGGCCTTCTCACTAGGCTATATGCGCGCCCTGATGCAGGTCGCAGAAAAGATCTANACCACGCGAGTTAGGGCATTCTGTTGATCTAGAACCGTCCCTAGATCATCCTTCGCCACACAAAAATGCGGCTCCCAACACTCAGGGCAGCCCCGACTTTCCGTTCTCCTTTGGTCAATCCCATACCATTTGANAAACGAGATAAACGATTCTTCTGACATCGAAAACCTCCAGACACATTCTGCTTGTGACTTCTCGAATCGCAGCCGAAGTTCCGACAGCGCATGTCATCGAATTCTCCTCAGAAACCGCATTCCGTGCCACGCGGAAAACCATTACAACAAGGAACCGTTATGCAGTCACCGAACAGAATCCTCGAACGAATCCGAGAAGGTAAGAAGGCGCTTGGCCTCGCGATGCAGTATCCGCAGGAATATCTGATCGAGGCGGCGGGACGAATGGGCCTAGACTTTGTGTCTCTAGACGGACAGCACGGTGTGATGTCGCCCGAACTCATTGAGACGATGTGTCGAGTAGCTGACGGCTACGGGATAACAGTAGGCGTGCGCGTGCCGGATCAGGAAGAAAGTACTCTTTTCCTGTATCTCGACCGTGGCGTCAAGATGATCATCGTCCCAAACCTGGAAACCGCGGAGGATGCCGAACGACTCTTGAAATACTGCTTCTACGGTCCGATCGGGCGAAGGAGTGCAACCAGTCTGCGCGTCATCTTCAGCGCGGGTGGCGACGCGACGAACAGCCGCGCCTTCTTCGACTTCACGAACGAAAACACAATCGTCGTCCCACAGCTCGAGAGCATNACGGCTTTCGAGAATCTGGACGAGATACTCGAGGTGGACGGAATCGACTACTTTGCTGGAGGACCNCAGGACATCGCGCAGTCCATGGGCTACCACGGCCAACCCGACCATCCGGCTTGTGTTGAGGCATATGAACAGGCGTGCGAGAAAGTGCGTGCAGCGGGGAAACACATGATCCAGGATGTCACGACATCCGTCGATGTACTTGGAGCCATCCACTCTCACGTGAAGGCCATGATGGCAGACTATGACCGAGAGTCGGCCCTAAAGATGTAAACAGATCTACAAGGGTAGTAGAAGGACCGCCAAGAAGCTGCTCTCATCGGAGCCCGTGTCGACCTTGGTCTCGCCCCCATGATTTTTGACATTTTCCCTGTAGATGGAGAGCCTAAGGACCTGTANNGTTGTTCCGCGAGGTATGGAAAAATTCGAAGAGATGCTCCAATATTTCGTCCGCGATGCCCGATCGCGTATCCAGCACCTCAACGGAGACGGCGACTCACTGAACATCACGTGCACTTCTCAGCTATACTTCAGCTTGCGCTAGATGACGTGCAGCCTGGACCCTATAGCTCTGGTTGATGTCGGCCTCCTAGACTTCCACCTCATCAACTCGAGCGAAATTCTTCAAACCGAGGACGACATCCCGCTTCTGGATGAATTGATGAATCTGCTCACACGCCTATCCCCCTCTGTAGCGTGTGGGCATCACGCGCAGAATACCCAGAACTGAGTGCCGCCCTGTCGTCTCACCTGCCTTCCTAGGTCCCTCATCCTCCTGCAACGCCGTGGTATACGCGAAGGCGCGCCACACACACCACTCCCCTATTTCCTCTCCTTCAAATCCGCCAAACTCGACGCGCTCTTGTCACTGTCCCCCATCCAGCCAACCTCCGTATCGTCATCGTCGAACCGCCTGATCCCGACCGTCCTGATCGCTTCATCTTCCACCTTATCCAAAGGGGTGTAGGACGGATGATGCGACTCCCGATAAGGGTTGTTGCGAGCCGCATTGTAGCAGCAGATCAGTGACCATCTCGGATTCGGGGACGCATTCCGATCGGATCGGTGCAGGATGTTACAGTGGAAGAACAGGGCATCACCCGGGCTCATTTCGACGTGGACCCGCTCCAGCACCTTCTCCGCCTCGGTCACACGCTCGAGATCGGCGCCCGCCTGCTCCCCGCTCAGCTCGTGGTTTACGCGTCCCATCAGATGCGATCCCTTAAGCACCTGCAAACATCCATTCTCGCGTGTCGAGGGATCGACAGCAATCATCACGCTCGACAACAGCGGAAACAGCAAGCCGTTTTGGTACCAGTAGCCGTAGTCCTGATGCCAAGTCCATGCACCTCCGACTTCAGGATCTTTGAGTATCATCTTCGAGTGATAATGGTAGACTTCTCCCCGAAGAATTTTTTCCATCGAATCGACAATTCGACGACAGCGGGCATACATGCCATAGATGCCGTTCCCGGGATGGTTCCAAAGCGACAGCCGCACGGATCCACCTTCCCCGTCCTCTCTGCCCTGGCTTCTTCGATCCAGCTCCCGATCCTCCTTAGCCGCCCTCAGCAAGAGGTCGGTCTCTTCACCGTCGAACATGCCCGGCACCAGGACATACCCGTCAAGGTGATACGCAGTTACTTCTTGATCTGTCAGAACCGGCATCGTGCCCTCCCTTGTGCTTGCCTTTGTTCGGATACGAAAACTCAACAGGAATCAATTTGAAACCCGAAGCAATAACACCGCATCCCGATCTTGATTTAATGTCTCGCAGCCACGCAAACAGGCACAAGCGTCAAGGCCTGCGCAAACCGCGTCCTTTCAGCGGCCAATCTGGCCAAGTTCGGCATCCGGCCCCAAGAGTTCCAATCGACTCCTTACAGTCGAACCACATCTGGTCAAACGTAACGACGAGGCTATTCGGTGTGCGGGTTATTATTTCATTCGGCACGGATGCAAGCTGTGTTAAGAGGATTTTGTAATGGCGGGCAACGCACGACGTGGAAAGAGCAGAGAGCAGGCAAACCACTAATCCNCACCTCTCTCGTCAGTTGCCTTTCTCCCTATTGCATTCTCACTACTGACTGGCCTTTTAGGCCTCCTGAACCCTTCCGCTCACTTCCCCCAAGTCATCAACGGCTTCAACCCTTCTAGCAATTCATCCAAGTATGTCGAAGACACCTCATCTAGGGGCATTTGTCCGTTCCGTCTGTAGGCGCTAGCGATCACGCCGCGACGCTTGAGAACTTCTTTATAGCAGCCGGGCAGCTGNTGTTCGAAATGGAAAAGAGGTGACATCTCTTTGTAGACATGGGTGGTCCTTTCCCTGTCACCGGCTTCGAGCGCGTCCCAGAGCTGGACGACCACATCCGTCACATGACATCCCGGCATCTGTCCGCACGTGCCTCGACGGTATTCCTCGATCAAGTATCGGCCGCCGGCTCCACCCATAATACCCCTACACGAGCCTCCGTTCACCTCGAGAAGTTTCGTAAGCGCGATCGTCGAGGGTGGCGTCTCTTCTTTCACNTAGTCCACATACTCGATCTCGTCACACATGCGGCTAAGGAACTCAGCGGACATGACGATACCAATCGGAGGCGGATTGTTTTGAACGAACACAGGAATTCGGGCGGTCGCCGCAATCGCTTGATAGTAATCGAATATGGCCTCTGTCGACGGTGCCTTCTTCCACGCATATGGCGGCATGGCGATCACACTGTCGGCGCCGATCTCGCGGGCGTGTTCCGAAAAGCCTATGGAGGTCTCTGCAGACAGATGTTGAACACCAATCACAACCGGAATACGTCCGGCATTCTGCTCGACGAGTACTTCCGACATCTGCATCCGTTCTGCATCGGAAAGCGTAGCAAACTCACTCGCATTGACCGGGTAGACCAGACCGTGGGCACCACATTCGATGCAGAAATCGATCACTCGTCGAAAGCTGTCGACATCGATCTGCCCTGAATCATCGAAGGGTGTCGTGGGAATCGTGAAAATGCCTCTGAAGGAATCTGTATCCATCATCTCTCTCTTCTGCCTATAAGTTGTCAATTCTGCATTGCTACGGCGGCCTCAAAGGCGCATCCTACGGCGCCATCCAACGTGGCCTCAGCGATCGGCGCTTCGAGGCATACGTTTGCGTGTCGTAGTCGGTCATAGAAATCATTCATGTTCGCCAAAAAAAGGGGAACCCGCGCTGTGCCCAGCGTTCGATCCGCTACTCACTCGAAGAAGAGTCACCTCGCCCCCTCCTGGTAATCCACAGCTCCTTTATGATAAAATCACAGACTTCATTCTTGAGATACACTTGGAACTCGACGATGTCCTGTTAGCAGATAACNAGTGAAGTGTGTGAAAACCCGTTCAGGCTTCCCNAGTATATTGGCTGGATGTTTGTTCTGAACACCTGCACTTATCAGTATTCAAGAACGATCTTGATCACTTTATCTCGCTCGTAAGAGAACATTTCGAAACCCTTCTGGACCTGAGTAAAAGGTATCCGCTGCGTTATGATCGGCGAAACATCGACGCGACCCTCCCCGATCCATCGCATGGCTAGTGGAAAATCTGCCTGGGCTTCGGGGCCGATCGATCCGAAAAGGTTCACGTTCTTGCGTATGATCTTACGGTAGTGAATCGNGTAGACATCCTCGTCCGCTACGCCGAAACAGAGGACGGTACCCAGCCGCTTCACCGCATCGATACACGTGTTGATCGTCTCTGTGTTGTGCCCAACCATCTCGAAGACGACATCGGCCATTCGCCCTTCGGTGATCTGTTCGATCCTTTCAATCGGATCCTGTTTCGAGGAATTGATCGTGGCCGTCGCGCGCATACGTTTCGCCACATCAAGTCGGAAGTCGACCACATCCACAACGGTTATGGTTCTCGCACCAAGGTTGCTAACCGTGTGGGACGCCAACTGGCCGATCGGCCCTGCACCAAAGATCACCACATCTTTGTTTATCACGCTCCCGAGCTTCCGGACAGCCCATATTACCGTACCGAGAGGCTGGGCCATTAGGATCTGCTCCTGCGAGTGGAAGTCAGCCAGCGGCACCGTCACATCTTCGTGTGACACAAAGTACTCCGAACAGCCACCGATCTCTTTCGGCAGTGCCAAAACACGATCACCTGGGCTGAACCGATCGGAATTACTTTGCGTTATCGTGCCGATCGCCTCGTGTATCGAGGTCCCAAGTCGGCCCGGATAGTCATCCTGTTCGACCAGAAACTCTGGGAGATCAGACCCGCAGATCGCGCTCAGTTCGGTCTTGATTTTGATCGCGCCGGCGGGATACTTCGCCATATCTGGCTCATCGGCCTCGATAATCTCGATCGTCTCCTTGTCGACTACGATACCAGCCTTCAAACGTCCTCACTAACCATAGTGATCCCTGAGTCTCATACCCAACGCGTCGTCGATCTGGACCACGCTTCCGTGTCGAGGCCGATCCTGCAGGATGATCTCGACGTCGGAAACTTGCCAGTTACGTCCATCGTCACTGAGCGACCCACCGTATCGATCTTCCAGAAAGTGGTCATACAGCATCACCAAGAGACCATCTTTCTGNTAGATCGTGGGTCCCTCNACGGGTGACGGCGTGATCAGATCCGACACGGACTCGAAGGGTCCACCCGGTCGCAGTGACGTGGCCACGCGGATGGCCTTGAAATCAGTGTCGACCCTGTTTTCCCCGCGCTCGTCCTTGAACGCCATTAGATACGTGTCGCCCAGCCGGGTAACAGTTGCGTCGATCACGTTGTATCCTGGGTCGAAAAACAGGTGCGACGCTGTGAACGTCTCGAAATCTCGGGTCTCGCACGCCCAGATTCGATGGTCCCGAGTCTCGTCGGTTGTATCCTCGTTCACTGTCGACGACCAGATCACACGATACAGGCCATCCTCGCTCCCATAGAAGGCCTCGGGCGCCCACGAATTCCGGGTATTCGGTATGTCTGACATCACGGGTATCGATTTCTGATCCGACCAGTCGATTAGGTCGTCCGTTGCTGCGTGCAAAATGCTCTGTCCGCTCCAACCTTCCGTCGCGAGCAGATGAAACCCGCCATCCTCTGCCTGCAGGATGAAGGGATCCCGCATCGTGCTACCCTCGATCAACGGTTCAAGAACGGGACAATTCCCATTCAGCCCCTCGAAGGAGAACCCATCTTCGCTCAGCGCAAGATGCAGAGCCTCCGCTTCGGTCCTAAAGTAGGAGAACAGGAACATGGCACTCACTCGGGCCTTGGACGGCAGACCTCTATTCTTTCGGAACGAATTGAATCCAGAGCGGGGATTCTCCAACTTCGAACTTCATCATCGGCTCAAGTGCACCCGTCGACAGATCAATCCGGTAGGTCGCGAGATATCCTGAATCCTGACCGACCGACAGGATGTAAGTCCCCGTCGGGTCCAGGTCGAAGAATCGGGGTGTCGACTCGGTCGGCTGGTGCCCGATCGCGTCCAATGAGCCGTCGTCATTGACGGCGAAGATCGCGAGGCTGTCGTGTCCACGGTTCGAGGCATACAGAAACTTGCCGTTCTTTGTCATCCGGATCTCGGCCGTCGTGTTCTTGTCCCCGTCGAATCCGTCCGGGAGTGTCGAGATCACCTGGAACGACGAAAGCCTCCCTGTATCCGGTCCGAAGTGATGAGCGCTAACCGTACTCCCGTTCTCGTTAATCGAATACAGATATTCCTTGCTCGGGTGAAAAACGAAGTGTCTCGGCCCCTCGGGTGTCTCCGGCTGAATCTTCTTGGGATCGTTCGCGGACAGCTCGCCCGTCTTTTCGTCGAACTCGAATTGGTAGATCGCGTTCGTTGGGTTCGTATGCGGCACGTAAGCATACCGGTTCGATCGATCGAGCTGGATGCTATGTGCGCGCTCCTCCGTGCCGATCCACTGAAGCTGCGCTCCGAGTGAACCATCCTCCTCGATCCTATGCACACTTACCGCACCCGCCCCGTAGTATGTCGCCAGCAGGAATCGATCCGTGTTATCCGTCTTCAAGTAAGGCCCCCCTTCATCGACGGAGACCTTGTTGAGCGGCGATAACTGACCGGTCACCTTGTTAACCCGGAAACTCTGGTAGGTCTTTTCCTTCCTCAGACACACATACAGCAGCGATCCGTCCGCACTCGTCGCGACGGCGCCGGGTGCCGCATCCAGAGCGATATCGTCTTCCTGTGTCAGCGCGCCTGATGCCGTGTCGAGAACGAACTTCGAGAAAAAATCGCTATCTGCGTTCGACACATATACGTGATAACTCATGGAACCTCCATTAACGGGTCCGGACCCAAGAATCAGAGCCAAGACGACAATGATGCTGTATCGAGAAACATTCCCTCCGACCGATGACAACCTATGTTTTGTCAGTCCGAGATGGGGACCCAATGTCACTATGCAGAGCCCTACGAAGAGGAGGGAGAACGGAAACCCGACCTAAGGATACTATGGCCCAACACCTTGACGTCGGGTGATCCGTTAGGTCATCTCTGAGATATTAACCGGACGGCCCTCAGCCGCAGATCGGTCCGCGGCAAACGCGACGCGGTGCGACTCGAATGCCGTATCGAAATCGGTCAGCGGCATCGTCGTGTCGTTGTGGATGCTATTCACAAACTCCTGAAACTGCGGTTGATACGGATGGTCGTTCACGTCGCCCGAATCGATCAACGGCGCATCCAGCATACTCCACTTATCCTTTGTNATCCCACCGATCTTCGACGAGTAGAACTTGTTGTCGAGCATGCTGCCGTGGCTGCCGACCAGATGGGTATGGAAGTAGTAGGGCTGCAGACAGTCAACAACGGACGCGCACTTGCCCACTCCACCTTTCTTGAACTTGAGGATCGTCACACTTGTCGTCGCGTACTCATAGGGCTTGAACAAGTCGCTCGAGCTGGTGGTATCGTAACTCGTAACCTCTTCGACTTCGTCGCCCATACACATGATGAGCGCGTCCAGGGCGTGACATCCTGCCGTCAGCAGGCTGCTGCCGCCCATATCCTTCTTGATGTTCCATTCGTATTGACCATACCACGGCCCGATACCGTGGTAGTAATCAATCTCGCCATAGTGGATATCGCCAAGCAGACCTTGGTCGATCACTGACTTTGTCATCACGAACTGTCCACAGAAGCGCACCTCGAAGCACACGCAGGACTTGACATTCGCCTTGTGCACAGCGTCGCGGATCACCTTTGCGCTTTCCCAGTCAATAGCGATCGGTTTCTCAATCAGAACGTGTTTCCCTGCCTCAGCAGCCACGATCGACTGTTCCGGATGAAGCGGATGCGGTGTGCACACGTCAACCACGTCCACATCCGCCACNATGGCTGCGTAGTCGTTGTAAACCTTGACAGGGATGCCGAACTGCGCCTCCAGTTCTGCCTCATCCAGCTCACGCCGAGAGCAGACAGCCGTCACGTTCGCCCCCTCAACGTTCTTGAACGTCTCGATATGAGCGCCGGCCACCCANCCCATGCCGACGATACCAATGTTCAAATCGCTCATAAAACCCTCCTGAACATTAACTTACGCCCCAAAACTCATTCAAGATCCCAACTGCCAATGTGGCATGGATCCCACACACCGTAAAGGCAAAATAGGGTACCTGTGAAGGCAAAACAGCCAGTAGGCGGGCGATCAATGATGCAAGAAACGTCTGTCNTCAGGATGCAGCGAAGAAAAGATCGTCGTAGACCGAATCGATCTGGAATCCGTTTACGCCCCAGGCCTGGAGTTGGCGAATATGGGAAGTGCCCGTGGGAACTGCCGATTCCGAGTAGTGATGCAGGTTGATGCTCGCAACGACCGTCAATCCGAGTTCGTGATAACCCAAGATGTCCGCCTCGCTGAAGTCCTCAGCATGGTTGAACACGTAGTGACGCTCGACAAAAGAGAGATCAACCGCTGCTCTCGCCCTTGCCTCTTCCAGGGACCNTCTCCACGACGTTCGCGCTTTTCCAGAAAACCGATGCGCGATCACGTCTTGATTGTCCCTTGGCTGCTTGTTAATCAGGATAAGCGCTTTATTGAGCAGACCGTGTCGAGACAGCGAGGCTTCGATCTCTGACGCGTAGGGAACCAGAAGCGCATTCGAGCAGCCCTTGAGATCGACCATTACCTCGATTCTCTCCGAGCAGGCTGCACAGTACTCGTCGAAGGTCGGAATCAGTTCACCGGATCGTTTCAATGAGATCCGTGTCACCTCGTCACAAGCCATCTCAGAGATCAGTCCATCGACGCCTGCTTCTTCACGCAGATCGTCATTGTGGAAACAAATGACGTTACCATCCGCAGTTGCGCGAGCGTCAATCTCGACGTGAGTGTAACCTCGCCGAATCGCCTCCTCAAGCGCTTTCGAGCTGTTCTCCGAGCGCGCTGAGTCGACCACACCACCACGGTGCGCAATCAGGATAGGGTAATTCAACACGCCAGATCAGGCTTGAAGGAGGGCTTCTAGAGACATGGCCTTCTGACGGGTCCGCACTCCGGCGGGCATGAGAGAGGATTGTCTTCGCGAGACACCCGATGCCAGTCCCGCCCTCCGGCCACACATCTTTTTTATGGCAGCAAGACCACCAAGGCGAAGGATAAGCGGAACATAGCACCGNCGAGCCCAACTCGATATTTTCTCCAGGTCGATACCGCTGAAGTCTCCCGCGTAGGATCCGGCTTCCTTCTGTGCGCACAACGCACTCCACGCGAGCAACGCGATGGGAGAGATGCTTTTCTCGGCGACGATCCGAATATCCGACGACTTGATCCCCATCTCTACCTGCGCCAATCGGATTGTGGTCAGGAGATCGTGAACCTGATGCTCGTGGAGCGTCCGATTGTACGAGGTATAGAGATAGCTGTCTTCGACTCGATCCCTGAACTTCTTCTCCTCCTTGTCACAACTCTGACCGAACAGCAACGGCACGATCACACCGTCACNCCTTTCGACCAGTTTAGCCAAAGCGGGGCTTGGTCGACTTGTGAAACGCACCCAAGCGGACTCGTCCTTCCACGATCGAACAACGAGGTGTGTCGGATGCCCCGTGTCCGGCAGAACGAATCGGGCAACGAGGCGGCCTTCGTCAGAGAAACGCCCGTAAGTAATTCGGTTTTGCCCTAGCACCTTGCCCTTCGAATCACGTTTGGGTGTCCGATTCTTGACCAAGATATCCTTTTTAGGCGGCATTCTCAGATTGAGCAGGTCAAGTGCGTCGCTGACGTCTTCTGGCTTTGAATGTAACTTGGACCACACCCGAATGAGCTTCTGCTTCGACCGAATAACCCCCTTGACTGGCGGAACGGGACTGTCATGAACTAGCAGGTCCTCACGTGCAGGAACAGGCAACGACGACTCGGGTATGCGTCGCCTATTCGGATCTCCCTTCGCAAGCCATCGATTCATCCACGCATAGACGTATTCACGTGAAGAACGGTTGTAATTGTGTGCTTCATCTTGAAAGAACCCATCCACCGCATCTTCACGGCCATAGAGCTTGTAAAGCTCTNGCATGCTGACCAACTCTCGCTCTCGCATGTGGTGGGTCCAGTCACCCGAACAGCCGGTCAGAAATAGTGGCCTAGGCGCGATCAGCCCGGCGTAGTGCATCGTGCTGTACTCCAGATGCAGTCGCGGCGCATTCTCGCAGACACAACCGCCCTGAAAATGCCCGGACAACATCACGGCCGGCGCTGCAACCTTGACGCGATCATCCAATGCGGCCAGATAGTATGTCTGCGTCGCCCCACCCGACTCCCCTGTGCACCCCACTTGATTCGGATCGATATCCTTCCTGCGTGTCAGGTAGTCGATCACCTTGATCCCATTGTTGATCTGTAGACCGAATGTACTGAGACCAAGGAGGTTGCACGTCTCCTTCTCTTTACCGGACAAATACGCACGGTGTGGAATCTGCATCGCATCGTCCTCATACGCGATCATCGACCACGCAAAGCCAACCATGCCTTGGAACGCTGTGTTCACACCTCGGTCTGGNACGGAATACAGATCGAGGACGGTGGTGCGAGCATTCATTGCGTGGCCGTGCGGATGCAGAACAACCGGAAGTCGACCGTGCGTACGCTTCGGCCGATACAGATTCCCCATGACATACAGACCGGGCAGTGTTTCGATCCGAATATTCTCGACGATTATCCCCTCGTGCTCAAACCGCCGAACGACAGTTCCTCTTGCTCTGAATCGACTGGTCTGCTCGTTCAGACCNGTGCAAAGCCAGAGATGCTTTCGGATTTTTTGCCGTTCCCGCTTCCATTCCGNCAGCGTTCCCCAATGCGGCAGTTCGGTAACGCTGTGAACGCCTCTGATCCTAAAGATGCGCGCGTCATCCGACAACGATTCATCTCTCGTCATCATCGATCCTCTCCACTCATCCGTNCTGTGTCAGTCGACTCACTAGCAGTTCTTCGAAGGCGTCCAGATCGGCCCAATCCGTCGCGCACCTTTGAACCTTCGCTCCCTCTTCGATGCGGGTGAAACCATCGTCGGTCACCCGTATGGGAAGATCCTCCATCACNAGGTATGACTCGTTGAATGCGAGGTAGACGGCCACGGTGTCAAAGAGAATCGAGCTCTCCTGTCTCCAGAGCTTTGAACCCTCTGCAACTGCCGCTCCACCCATCCACCACGTTGCGTAGTTCGACACGACGGCACGCGCCAACGGGTCGGAAGAATCAAAAACACGTTTATATCTATCCCCCTCCAACTGCACGATCCCGCAAGTGTCGAGAGGCGTTATCACTACTGGCCAGTCAGCTTCGAAAACGGTCTGGCCCGCCTTCGGATCGTTAACGACGTTCGCCTCGGCGATCACGTTTCCCCGATCCCGTCTGTGGCCCAGTCTCAGGCTGCCGTGCATGCCGATGAATCGAGAGTTCTTCGTAATTAAAGGCTCGCGTCTCAGAGCTTCGGCGACTGTCGGCAAAGGGCCGATCGCAATCACAGTCACAGGCTCAGCCGACCCAAGGATCGTTTCGATCATCGCCTGCACACCATCCTCGATGATCTCACCCTCATACGACGACAGCTCGTAATCTTGCGCACAGGGCTCCTGTCTAGTCTGGCCCGTGTTCCCTTCCCACTCTATCCCGAGCCCGATAGGCAGATCCTGTCTGCCACCTGCTTCAAGGATCTGGCAGGCGAGCTTCGCACGATATTCGGGTCGTCCTCGATCCGTCGTGATGAGCCTGACGTCTAGTTCAGGACATCTCAACAGAAATGCGAGCGCCCATGTATCATCGATGTCACTGCCTATGTCTGTATCGAATACAATCGGGATCGACATGATTCACCTCTGAGGTTTCTGCCTCACATATCCTGCTACCGAGTTGGCAATATCAAAGCGCCAACATACCATGTCAATCCGAAGGCTGGCAGTATTCCTCAGTTTGAGNCTGTTGTCACCTTCGCGCCTTTGTATTCGCGGTTTTCTTTATCTCCCTAGAAACAATAGAGGACCCCCGTGCAACTCGAACCCATATCCCCTGCACTCGATGTCGAAATTCGAGATGTTGACCTCGCCGAATTGGATGAGAACACCTTCAAAAAAACACGAAAGGCATTCTACGACTAAGGCGTCATGTTTTTCCNTGAGCAAACACTGACACCCGAGCAGCACATCACTTTCGCAGAACGGTGGAGCTCGATCAACGNCAACCGGTTCTTTAAACAGGTGGACGGGTATCCGAAGATCGCTGAAGTAAGAAAAGATCCGGATCAGGAAAGAACATCGGCGGCAGCTGGCATACGGATCACTCATACGACCAGATCTCGGCAATGGCATCGATCCGTTACGCGAGGAAGGTTCCTGATGTGGGAGGCGATACGATGTTCTCGAGCATGTACGCGGCTTACGCCGGCTTGTCTGAGGGGATGCAGAAGTTACTTCTGACGTTGACGGCCCATCACTCAAGCCGCCACGCCTTTGGGAAACCGCGTGGAGACGACAGGATCGGAAATCCCTATGAGGCGACTCAGGATGCGCGACATCCCGTGGTCATCAGACATCCTGAAACGCGCCAAAGAGCGCTCTATGTAAACCGAGCGTTCACGGCCGGTATCGAAGGCTGGCACGATGCTGAATCGAAAGCTTTTCTCAAATTCCTGTACGAACACGCACNGCGTCGGGAGTTCACGTGCCGGTTCAAGTGGGAAGTCGGCTCACTTGCGATGTGGGATAACTGTGTGACCTGGCACCGCGCGCTCAATGATTATCCCGGCCAGCGAAGGTATATGCATCGCATCACGCTGGAANGAGCGTCGCTCCCCNCTGGACGAGACNTCGCCTGATCACGTGTCCTGGACCGCGGCCACCACACGCTGCAACGTCCCACGAAGCGCAACGCCATCGTCTTTCACCTCTTTGATCCATCCATTTCGATCATCCCTCGTCCCGATTTCGGGAAGCCCGGTGTTGGCTTCGCTGAATTGCTCGTCCCGTCCTCCCAGCTTCCACAGGACCATATCGAGCGACGGCACCACGTAGAGCGCGTGCCCCCCTGACCCCGCCTTCCAAAACGCGTCTTCCGGCAGGTTTGCATCCAGCCCCGTGGAATTGCATGTGAACTGCAGGCTGTACGGGTAGTGCGGATTGTAGGGCGACGCCTTCGAGCAATGCGTCACGTAGCTCTTGGGAACCACCTGCTTATCCGACCATCGACCGTCGTGCANAAGCATGTAGAGGAAGCGAAGCATATCTGTCGCACAGATTGAGATCCCACCACCACCGGGTGTATGCCCACACGCTTCCGTGTTCTTGTATCCGAAACCCCAGCTCCCCCATCCGAGGATGGGCGCGACTCGATCACGCAGGTACTCCTCCATCTCGCACTCGGAAATATGGCGCACCATCATCGAGGCAATGTGGATCGAGGCGGTTGCGTATGAGTATCCACCACCGGGTTCGCACCAGAGTTCCTTCGCGGAAAAGTGGCGGCCGTCCGACAAGGTCTCTTCGAGTCGACCTAGAGCACGGTCATCTTCCATGCCCTGCCATCCATCGGGTCCAGGAGGATCGATGTCGACCGGCTCACCATTAACGTAGCANGGATTGTTGCCCCGAATTCCTGCGCTGAAACTCAAGAGTTGCCCGAGCGTAATATCCGCTTTTCGATTGTCCATCAGCGGAAAGGCTCTTGGTGGGAGGTGCGTTGTGAGAAAGACCTTTTGGTCAAGTCCCTTCGGGAAAAGCTCAGCGAACTCCTCCATTAGCACACCGACAGCGATACTCGTGAATGACTTCCCGCACGATCCTTGATTCGGGGTCGCCACCCGGTGTCCTTTCCCGAAATACTGCTCATAGATCAGATAACCGTGTCGAACAACGAGCAACCCACCGTTCTTGGTGTTCCCTTTTACATATTCGAAGGCAGCATCNAGACCATCCCGGTCGACGGCCGTCTCCTTTCGCACACGGCGTGCGCTCTTAAGCTGTCGCCAGCCCCCGTTTAAGTCGCTTGGTGGGTAGTATGTTTCAGGCATATGCAGCGTCAGTTCGAGCCGCGTCGAAAATCGGCCATTAATGCACTCTTAGTAGCCTCGTGTTGCCCTCGGCAAAAAATCACAGAACCCAGAGAGATTCTTCGTCTGACTGCTCAGAATGATATATAACACAGCACGGCTCTAGAATCGGCAACCCAGCTTCACGTTACTGCCCGGGTCNCTCGTGATCTTTGGATACTCGCTGACGATCTCCTCGAAATCCACGACCGGAGTCACGATCGGATCACCCGAGATCTTTCCTTCTCGAAAAAGGTGCTTGCAGTGATCGACGATCCTGATCTCGTCCCAGCGAGGGTGATCGCGATTCGGTTCGCTACAGGCACGCGAGAAGATGATGTTTGGCCGATTAAAGTGCGCTTCTGCGCCCAGATCGAGGCCCTCGCCGTAAGGCGGTGGGAAGGCACCCGAAACGACTGTTCCGCCAAAAGCGACACCTCTAAGTGCAGCCTGCATGGCGTGCCTGCTTCCGCTGTATTCAACCACCACGTCGGAGCCCCGATTAGATGTGGCCTGCTTGATCTCAAGTCCGGCATCTGTAGCGACAGGATCGATCACGGTGTCCGCCCCACAAGCGGTAGCTGCATCTCTGCGGTTTGGAAGAGGATCAAGCCCGATGACCGGATATGCCCCGGCCAGCTTCGCGAACTGAACCACCATCAGCCCGATGGCGCCAAGACCAAACACGGTAACCGCATCCCCGATGCGAATCTGACCATCCCGTATTGCTCCCATCGCAAAATNTGCCGGATCCAGACAAACCGCATCCTTCCAGCTGATACCCTCTTCAAGCTTCCAACATCGCGAGGCAGACCGTGTAAGAGCGTCGGTAAAAGAAGAATGTACTGCAACCGTATCTCCGACAACCAGTGTATCCACCCCAGCACCAAGCGATTCGACGCACCCGACGATCATGTTCCCTACCCGGGACTCTCCGGGCGGACGCAACTGCCCTTCCTCCTTCACAAACAACCGAAGCTCCGGGTCGAAGCGTCCCCTGTGACCATACCCTTTAACGGATGCCATCTCAGTACCATGTTTGGCGGCGCCAAACTCTGATCGGACGAGCACCTCTCCTTCGTCCGGAACGGGATCACTAATCTCGCGCAGAATCAATTCGTAGGGAGATAGCGCAACGATCTCGCGTGCCATCTATATACCTCCTGATATGCTTTGCTCACCCTTCCACTCTGCTCAGGGTGAGCCGTGTTGCCCACAGAACTGCTGACCATCTGAATCGACGTCGTAGGCTTCGATCTAACCGCTGCCCTTTTCGGTCACGTAGAACGACTTCTATTGATGGGTCCTATGCCGCCTCGAGCCAGGCTTCGATCTTAGACTCGTCGTCCTTCGTCCAAGGGCGCATGTCCTCGATACACTGGCGATCGAATCCACTGTAGACGTGCGACATCGTCGTTTCATATANGCCTTCGGCAATTGCTGTCTCACGCCATTTCACGAATTCGGCCCTGTCGTATGCCTTTGCGCGTGCGTCGATACCCTCGCAATCGAAGTTCGCGTCCAGAACAGTTTCGAGACTCGTGACGGTCTCCGGCTCCTGGTGTACAAGATCATTCGTCTCATCGGGATCACGGGACAGGTTGTAGAGCTCCGAATCGAATCCGACGTGTCGAATCAGTTTGTGGTCACCTTGCCGGAGCATGTATGTCCCTGTGCAGACCCGATCGCCGTGATACTCGCACATCGTCCAGTCCTGCTCTCGCTTCCCCCCTTCGAGGAGCGAGAGCAGTGACTCTCCGTCCAAAGCCGCCGCATATCCGGGACGATCACTGAAATTCGCGTAATCGATACCCGCCATATCCATAAACGTTGGATATAGGTCGAGTAACGAGACGGGATCCTCCACATCAACACCGTGCTGCACCCCCGGCCCTCTAACGATCAGTGGCACGTGGGCAGAAGCTTCGAACATGTTTCGCTTCAGAACCTGATTATGTTCGCCTGCCATCTCCCCGTGGTCACTCGAAAAGATCACGTAGGTCGAATCGGCAAGCCCGAGATCATCGACCTGCTGCAGAACGCCCCCAACCATCTCGTCCAGAGCCGCGATCATGGCGAAATAGATGTGCCGGATTTCTCGAACCATTGACTCAGAGAANTCGGTGTCGCAGTTCTTTAGGATACGCTGTTGTCGCACTGCCGGATTTGTCGTGCCGGCTAGCCCAAACAAAGGTGGGATATCGATCGCGTTGGTATCGATCATATCCAGGTGCCTCTGCTCTGCGACGAAAGCAGGATGTACGAGTCCCGTCGTCAGATAAGTCCAGAAGGGTCGAGCGGATTTCGCCGCTTCCGATATCTCCTTCATCGCGTTGTGGGTGTGCTGCCAGTCGCGCTGGTTCGCTTCTCCAGGTCCGACAACCATCTGAAGCGGCGTTCTGACGATCGGGCGTTCGATCATGGCCGCCCGTGTCCAAGAGCCGACGCGATCCCGGATCGAGTGTTTTCCGTATACATAGTCAATCGGGCCGATGGCTTTCGTGCGGTAACCTGACGCATTGAGCGTGTCCTGCCAGGTCTGCACACCGTCCCTCAGACCCTCGTGGTTGTTCCAGCAGTCTCTGTAGTTCGGATACTTGCCCGTCCACATGCTCGCCCGCGATGGATTGCAGACAGGACAGTTTGTGTAAGCGTTCCTGAACAGGACGCCTTCACTTGCGAGTCGATCGAGATTGGGTGTCGCATTCTTCAGCGCGGGATGTCCCATGCACCCCATCTTGCGACCATCCATGCTTTCTGCGTGGATAAAAATGATGTTCGCGGTTTCTGCCATCAGTTCCTTCTCCGTTTCAGCGAGCTACGCTTCACTATTCCGAATTCGAGTCGGGCTTTTTCTTCTGGACTATCTGAGACCGGCTTCACCGGGTTTATGCAGCCNAGGTCCCCTTTTCTCGATCGGCTCTGGCGCATCCTCTGGAGGCACGTTCTTGAGCCGATCAATCCACCGTCCACCCTCTGGCCTCGCCCACTTGACAGCGTTTTTCAGCACCAGTTGCACATTCGCGTCGTAGAAAACAGGATATGTTTCGTGTCCGGGCCGGAAATAGAAAATTTTCCCGTTACCACGGCGGTATGTGACCCCAGAACGGAAGACCTCTCCACCCTCGAACCAGCTGATGAAGATCTGCTCCTCGGGAGTCGGAATAGTGAAGGGTTCGCCATACATCTCCGTCTGGGGCAGCTCAAAATACTCACCCAACCCCTGCGTTATCAGGTGACCGGGATTACATACCCANAGACGTTCCTTCTCNCCGGCTTCTCGCCAGCTAAGCGAGCACGTCGTTCCCATCAACCGCGTAAAAATCTTTGAGTAGTGTCCCGAGTGAAGCACGATCAATCCCATTCCCTCTAGCACACGGCTCTGGACCCGCGCAACGACTTCGTCCCTGACTTTTCGATGCGCGGCGTGCCCCCACCACGTTAGGACATCGGTCTCCTCCAGAACGGCTTCTGACAATCCGTGATCGTCATCCTGATCAAGCGTTGCCGTTCGCGTCTCGATCTCAGGGTCGGCAGACAGCGCTTCCGCAATCACATTATGCATGCCGTTGGGATAGACCCCCTGCACAACCTCATTTGTCTGCTCGTGGACGTTCTCTCCCCATACAGTCACTCGAATCATATTTCTCTCCTCTCCGATCAGCTTACTGCGTCGAGCATCCGCTTGACAAACCCATCGTACCGGTCACCGTCGATCCACCGCGTGACGACTACCATGTCTTCGTCGGGTGCCACCCAGATCCTGTTCGTTCCGGCCCCGCCGTGGTAAAAATGCGTTTCGGGTGCGCTTGGCATGAGTTCCCCGCCAGTATTCAGAAACCAGTTCATAAATCCATAGGTCGGCCTGAGCTCNGTGGGTGTCTTCGCTAGTCGAATCCAGTCCTTCGAGATCAGCTGCTTGCCCTCCCACTCGCCGTTGCACAGACACAGAATCCCAAACCGCGCTTGATCGTACGCATTGATGAACATCCCCCCGCCCCAATGCCCCCCGCCACTGACAGACTGCATTCTCGCCTCGTCTACATCGACCCAGGAGTTCGCATACCCTTGCCAGTGCCACGAGTTGGATGCGCCGATGGGGTCCATGATCTCGTCACGCAAGATGTCCGGTAGGGGTCGCTTTAGGACCCTGAGAAGAGACAGCGCGAATCGGTTCACGCGAACGTCATTGTATTCGTAGCGGGTTCCGGGTGTGACCGGATCGAGCATCTGATCGTCTGGATTTCCAGCGGAATGATGCTTGTCCCAGAGCGTTCCGTCCCATTCCGAGATCTGCCGGAGTGAATGATCCCAAGTGATCTGAGCATTGTGGTCGGAGTCGTATCCACCGTCTTGCACGCACTCATGAACGGGCTGATCCAGATCCGGCAAATCACCTCGATCGTGCAGCAAACCGGCGACTGTAGACAGAAAACTCTTCGACACACTGAAAGTCATGTCGACTCGATGTGGGTCGCCCCATTCAGCTACCAGATGACCATTTCTAACAACAACACCCGTCATCGGGCCACGGAACTGCGTGAGGCCNAGCAGGAGTCCGTCATCGTGTTCCTTCGTGTTTTGTGCCACTAGGTGCCTGCCCAAGTCAGTCGGGCTGCCTTCGTTGGCTGGAGCTTGCGCGTATGCGATCGCTTCATCCAGCTTGCCGGGATCGATGCCAGAGGCATCGGGCATCTTCCATTCCCATCTATCACCTTGTCTGGGAAAGTATGGACCCAAGAGCTCTCCTTGTTATCAGGCTATAGTAAGGAGTGAAAGGAGCGGCACCACGTTGAACAGGAACACGAGTAGCTTGAAAATCATCATGCCCTGATAATGGATTGCGTCGAACTGGCCTCGCGACAGCTCGAACCATCTGCCGTGAACGCGACGCACAAAGTCACCGGCAAAAAAATACATGGCACACCAAATGAGTAGAAACCCACTATTGAGGATCGTGCACCAGACCAGAAAAGTCTTCAACTCTGCGAGAACCATAGAGTTACCTCCTAAAGCAGCATGAGTGAACACTCACGTAAATTACCACAATGATGGCGAGGCAACTAAGAGTATGACTGCTCTCGCTTGTGGGGAACGAGTTGCCACGAAATGCTGGCCCGTATCCCCTTCTCTACCGCAGCCGGTTGTNATAAGGCAGTGCCACGCGCCGTCCAGAAATTTCGCGACCTTAGCTGATCACAATTACCCTTCCGTCGGGATCNCGATTCCCGTTTCGGTGTTTTGTCTGCCNGCCACTCTCCCTCCTACTCAGCCATTGCAGCGCTACTCATCTGGTTGCCTGCAATGTGAAGTCTTTCCAATCAGATGAGTTCTGCCAGAATCACATCCGTCAGAAGCTCGTTTGCGTTGTCCCCAAAACCTCCCGCGTTCCGCCCCTTTGTGTAGAGTAGCAAGNCTACCTCGGTAGGCGTTGAGTGCGCGAATGCGGGGAGCCACTGTGCGACATCGTCACGTGGTTCGCACAGCATATCAAACTCGTGCTTGGTGTCGGATACCTTTGCGGCGATAAGGTATGTGCCGTTCGGTCCCCACTCGCAGCAGTCGGTGCTTTCGACCATCAGGGCTGCGGTCAAATCACCATGCTCGCTGATACCCAGCGTCGACTGAGGATGAATACGCTCGCCTTCTCTCAGAGATGGATTGAGAGGCCGGTCACGCCAAACACCCTCCGTCCACGAACATAGGGAAGCCGTTCCCGATCGATTGTTGTGTAAGATTGNGTGCAAGTTCCCTTGCTTGTCTGCAACCGGGTTCGACAGATTCATCTGATAATAGTTGTAGTTGACGGGCCCCGGTTCAGAAAGTGCCTCAATCTCTTCAGCCGTCTGGTAGCTTCGGTCATCGCTTACATCATCCAGNAATGCGAGCCGACTTGCGTCGATGGACATCGTGAGCACCTCGCCACCATCTGAACTCCACCAGTAGTCTCCTCCGTCACGTGTACAAATATGCGATACGCCATAGCGGATTCCTCCATCCTTCTGCGGCTTCGCATTCCCAAACACGAGGTGCACCGTATCGTCGGGGCCGACAGTTGCCCCGTTCGTCCAGTAGACGTAGCCCTGCTTTGCAGCGATGACTAGATTCACGGGATCGGTCCAGACACCGTCCTTGTAACGAACATAGTTGAGGAACCACCGATCGTCGCTTGAACACCGGTAGAAGCAGTGAATCGTACCACTAGAATCGCAGACCGCGCANGGATATGTCGCGCTCGCACCTGCCTTACCAACGTGATCCCAACGCCAACTGTCGCTATCCAGAACGTGGTGTGACAGTGGACCGTGGTGCCCGCCAATCAGCGCGTGTATCTCGCCGTCTGATCGTACGAGCGTCGCACCACAGTGGTTGTCCACACCCGGTTCCCCGATCGAACCTGTCGTGATCGTCCGCAGGCCACCCCTATCTACGAGCGCCCACTGATTAAGTCTGAACGAATCCAACCAACTNCAAAAGATCCCATCTGATAGCAACAGAATCTTGCTGTTCATCGTGTAGCCGGTGGCTCTGTCGCCTCCATTACAGCTAAGAATATGTGATCGGCCTATTTTCATTTTACTACACCAAATATGCTCGAATAGGGAGAATCCCGCCTACGCTCACCCCACCATATACTGCTTTTTTATCCTGCTCTCTCGCTCGAAGCAGCCGGGCTGTGGAGGCTACCATCCGTGTACCCAATGGCCGCCGTCGGGGAACCATATGGCGTCGATGAGGCTGCTCACACCAACACCGAACAGATATCCTGTGACCATTCCGAAAGCGAAAGGGATTGCCTTTCGGTACCCTAGCACGCCCCAGAAGTGGATGATCGTCGCCTTAGCAATCCACGTCAGCAAGATCGAGAACCCATAGTATGACGTCGGGAAGGCTACGGCCGCGGGATGGAAGGGCCACCAGGTGAACCGCCATCTCAGAAANGTCAGTAGTCCTGCCAGCACCATCCCCCAGAGCCATACCCAGATCTTTATGTAGTCGAAACGGGTTATCCGCTCTTCGGCAATCAACGGAACCTTTCGTATCAAATAACTGATATCAAGACCGGAGATCCGGCCNTTCAGACCACCCTCATCGTAGCAGACATAGACATAGATCCAAGAAGCCAGAAAGAACCCTGCGATGTAGGCTAGAGGGATGATCGAGCATATGAGCGGTGTCCGCTCCAGGGTCCTACCCATCATCCTGAAGAAGTGCGGGATAGCCGGAACTGCAGCCATCCTCCTAACCTGCCCTAGGAAAGTGTGCCTGTTCATTAGTGTCAGCATCGCCGTCGAACTCGGAGACAAATTCTTGGTGCCGACCAAACCCAGAATGATGTCCCCNCCTTTTCGCCCCGGCGAATTCAGAAAGGTGAACCCAGTTTGCGCAGCATATTTGCTCACACCCAGCAGAGCCACAAAAATGCCNATCGTCTGAAGTATTGTTGCGAGAACCGTAAGACCTGCAGAGAGACACCACCCGAAAAAGATCAGCCCGGACAGCACAAACCCGACCCAGGCGGTTCGATACCGGATGGGCACCCCATCGTCCTCATGGCCTGACAGGGCTTTGCAAAGCGTCTGTCTGATATGGGCTCGGGCGATCCAAAGCGACCACACAACGAGCATCATAAGCGCGCCGTGCGCCTCGACAAACGTCAGCTCTCGACCGCCCGCAGATTGCCCTCGAAGACCGAGCGAAACCCCGAACCGATTGAGCGTGCCCTCTCTATAAATCTCGAGAATGTGGTAGACCCAGAAACTGAACAGGATGTCGAGGGGACAGAGAAATGAGAGCCCCATTATCATCGGCTGAACACGGAAGTAATAGGGCCTGTAGTACTTGCCGAGATCTAGCNCCTTGGATCGCGCGCTCCCGAAAAGNGTGATCCGCGGGTAGTCGTCCCACCAGTATCCGACGATGTTCCAGCAGATGATCCCAGCGACCACAGCGAAGCCTGCCCAAAACAACCTCTGTTTCAGAAGAGCCGGCAGACGACTGCCCTGCTGGTCTTCAAGCAGCGCACTCGGATAGGCCGATAATGGGAAAACCAATCGCTCGTGTTGATCCCACTGTCTGAACAAGATCACAGACCCAAAGTATGCGGCCATCACGATCGGCAGCGATCCGACAAGCCACCAGACCTGCGGCCTCAGCCACTGAAGCCACGGAATCGATCCTCCCCGCTCCAGGCCTGTTAAGGCCTGCCGGATTCCGGGATCGCTCGCATCGAGGAAGAGCCACTGCGGGAGGAAGGGAACAGCAAAATCGCTAAGGCGGTTTTCAGGTGAAGCGAAAAAGGTCGTTCCAACAGTCGAGCTCACGTTATACTGAGCCCAGCCGATCGCAGGAAGATTGCCAACCACCCACATCATCGATAGAATCGTGAGCAGTTCGGTTCGTGTCAGGGCATAGCGTGGCAGGAGGAGTTTGAGGCAGAGGTTGATCCCCACCCACATCAGAAACGGGATCATGACCGCAACGGGCAGGTAACTCTTGACCAGACCGCCACCGTAATGCGTCACGTAGAACGACACGCCGGCGATCGAGAGGATTCCGAGACCGACTGCCCTAAACGTGATCTTCGCACGTGTGTCGCTCAGTAGATTCGGAGAAATGAAAAGAGAAACTGCCATCAGCCGATCTCTTTTCTTGAGTCACTCCCTGTCATCCAGCTTCTCCACTCACCAGTCGAGCGCCTGTTCACTTTTAACGGATCGAAGAACCAGTCTGGCAAGTGTTTCTTCTTTGGCATCACGCGATAGGTATTGAGACTGATAGTCTCCACTAGCTCGGCGCTCCCAGTCGGGAATACGGATCCCATCCCAGTTGTCTCATCACAGTATTCGGATGTGTTAGACGTCTTTTGCATCCGGCTGGTATCTCCGATGAAGTCACATTGGCGATCATTATCGTGGGGGATCCCTGGATCGCCAAGCGCTCAGATCGACGTCCGTACATAGAAAAACTCCACGGCCGAGGGCCGGGAGCCATTTTGTCTTGGTCGGAGGATAGTTTATAAACGAATGGCTTCACCTGATGCTGCTGACTCCACCGCGGCATCATATACACGCATCACGGAAAGCATCTGCTCCGGCGTGACAATCAGTTCAACTTCGTTGTTCAAGACTTGGGCTATGTTCTCGTAGTATGATGTCCACGACCCACATACACTGTCCAAGACCTTCTCCGCCCTGTCACCAGATACGTATGAGGTCACTCTAGCCCGTATGTCACCCTCCTCGACGGTTTCGAGGATGCGTCCCTCTCGCATGTAGGTTTCCTGCGGATCAAGCCCATACTTGATCAGCGCACCCTTGTCCCCGCAGACATACCACCGAGGCCGTTCGATCGCTGCCAGATTGCCGATTTCGATGTGGTAACGAACGTCGTTTTCGAAACGAATGACGATGTTGCCGTAGTTGCCGATGTCAGTGTTCCAGGTGTCGAGATATACAAGCTGACAATAAACGCTTTCAGGTTGCGAATCGACCATCTGCAGGGCTTGGTCTACGAAGTGGGCGGGCCAGTCATAAAGAATGCCTCCACTGGACGCTTTGTCTCCACGCCATCGACCTGGCGCACTGTATCGCATGATNCCGACCTGGTAAAGATAGGGATCGCCGAGCAGTCCATCCTCAATCGCCTTCCTGACCGTCAGATAATCCCAGTCCCATCTTCTGTTGTGAAAGACCGACAGAACTACGCCATTACGGTCCCGAGCTGCAACCATCGATCGGGCCTCCCGCGCATTGAGACACATTACCTTGTCGGTCACCACGTGTTTACCCGCATCCATCGCCCTGATCGCCAGTTNCGCGTGAGAGTCGTGTGGCGTAGCGATCACGACAAGGTCGACCTGCCGATCGCTCAGCATCTCTTCGAAGGAATTGAAAATCTTGGTGTCCGGATACAAAGACTTCGCTTCCTGACGACGCTCTTCGGATCGCGTCGAAACCCCGTACAGCTGAATGCCTTCGCAGAGACTGATCAAATAGCTCTGGAAGGCTCGTCCGCTGTAGCCGAATCCCACGACTGCTGCGTTTATCATCCCCGTCCGATCGACTGTGTACAAAGCTCAGCCTGCTTGAGCAGTGCGGGGAGGTGTTCAAGTTTGTACGGTGCCCGCAAGATCATGTATCCTTTCAGATCCCAGGAATAGAGCTCTTTTGGATCCATACAGATTCCTCTGTGGTCAGGCCGACTCTACTTCGAGGACGTCGTGCACGCCCGGCCANTCTGCCCAGATATCCAGGTAGGCATCATTACCGAGCTTGTCTACGTCTACGTGCCGCGGCCTTGCAATCACGGCCAGACGCACGTCGGGTGACGCGTTCGGCCCGCCTGTATGAATCATGGCGTGATGCCCGATAATCAGATCACCAGCATTACCCGTCACCTGGACGGGTGGTTCCGGAAATTCGATCTTGGGATTACCGTTCGAAAGCACCTCGTGACCTACCTCCTTGAAGTGTGCCTCACACACACGATGCGATCCTGGCCACACTGTAAAGTTGCCACTCCACGGTTTTAGGAGATCCATCAGATACACAACTGCAAAGGCCGTGAAGCCACGGTTGTAATCCCCTTTGGCCGTACCGTTTAGACCGTTCCCAGTACCATCCATGTGACCGACCGGCGGATTGGGCTCCTGCCCGGGCGCCATAGGGAACCTAGGATAGGGTTTCGCCCACGTAATCGGCTGAATATTGCCTTCACCCATCAGCGCCTCCAGCACGGACGTNACGCCCGCACCGTTGAAGAGCTCTGTGATAACCGGCTGATCGCAAAGCTCTGCGCAGAAGAAGGCGGAGCGGTTGTTGCCCGTGTTCTCTCCGCCAAGTCCCACTTCCCCGATCGAGTGATTGATCGCCTTCCGTGCCGCCTCGACCTGAACCAGGGGCACCGCTTCCGGAATCTTAATGTATCCCTTGTCGACAAACTCGCGTTTCTGTTGGTCCGTCAGCATAACTCAACCTAAGCCAATTCAGGCTCAGCCTCCTTTAGCGCCTCTCTTACCCCGTCCCATTCTTTCCAGATGTCGAGATAGGCATCTGGTCCGTTCTCATCAACATCGACGTGCCTCAACCGGGCGATAGTTGCCAGTCTCACGTTTGATGAGGCGTTCAGACACGCTCCGTGGACCATCGCGTGGTGAGCGATCACAAGATCACCCGCCTTGGCACAGACCATCAAGGGCGGCTCCGGAAGCTCAGGACGCGGCATCCCCTCTGTCAAAATTTCGTGTCCCCCACGCTCCCTAAACCAGTTCTCGAAGAACGTATGTGTCCTCGGCCAGACTGTGAAGTTGCCACTGTCCGGCTCGTCCACATCCTGTAGATAGATGACAGCGAATGCAGTGAACCCTCTACTGTATTTCCCTTTAGCCTGACCGTTGGTGCCGCTGCCGATCCCGTCGATATGGCCACGAGGCCGCTCGGGCTCCTGCCCGAGCGGAAGTGGAAAGCGCGGGTAAGTCTTCGCACGAGCTACACGCTCTACCTTACCTTCGCCCATCAGATCCTCAGCGATCTGCATCACAGGCGTCTTATTGTACATATCGGTGATCGTCTCGTCGGCCATCAACTCCGCACAGAAGTATCCAGACCTGTTGTTTTCGAGGTCCTCCCCGCCGATTCCCACGTTTCCGATCGAATGATATACCTTCCGTCTGGAAGCCTCGATCATTACATCGGGCACCGCACCCTGGATGCGGAGATACCCTCTGTCAGCGAACTCCAGTATCTGCCCCTGTGTCAGCATACACTCCTCTTACGTTCATTGGTTTTCAACCTCCTACTCCTCACTCCCAACACTCGCATCTGACTTCATAATAAATTCTCTTACACCATCCCACTCTCTCCAAATGTCGGTATAGGCATCCTTCCCGACCCCGTCGCACTCGACATGCTTCAGCCTCGTGATCACCGCATACCGGATGTCAGCTGACGCATTCGGCCCTCCCGTATGGAGGATCTGGTGGTGAGCGATCACGGCATCGCCTGCTTCTCCCGTCACCTGCACAGGCGGTTCAGGGAGATCGACACGTGGTGTCCCGTCTGTAAGGACCTCGTGCCCATTCATCTTGAAGTGGCCCTCGAGTAAGCGATGGCTCTTTGGCCACACTGTGAAGTTGCCGTAGTTGATGTCGGGCACATCGGCCANGTAGATCACGGCAAAGGCGGTGAAACCTCGACTATACTGGCCTTTGGCCTGACCGTTCCGTCCGCTTCCAAGGCCATCCAAATGTCCTCTTGGCTCCGGTACATCCTCGTCAATGATTGTCGGGAAACGCATCGCCATTTGCACGTTCCACACTGGAAGAACCTTGCCTTTACCGATCAATTGCTCCGCAGCCGTCATAACCGGCGTACGATTGTAGAGATCCGTCATAACGGGGTCCGACTTCAGTTCGTCGCAATAAGAGCCGACCTTGAAGTTCTCTAGATCGTCGGTTCCAAGACCAACAGCACCAATGGACCGGTTGATAGCCTTACGCGCTGCATCGACCATCACCTTAGGTACGGCACCGCGTATTTGGATGTATCCTTCTTCGTAGAAAGATTCGATTTGGGAATTTGTAAACATAGAGTGGAGTCAGGACTCGGTTACGGGAAGTGCCTGCCTTCTACCAGTTGGTGTAGGATCCGTCAAGACGCTTCAAGTGGGGCGCTTCCCAAAACTTGAAGGATAACTCTTGGGCTTTTTCTTCATTGAATTCGACGCCAAGCCCCCGTGCTTCGGGGACAGAGATACGGTCGCGCTCGGCAGTCAGCTGTCTCGGAAACATCTCGGTGTCGAACTCCCTCACAGAGTCGGTTGGGGTGATGCGATACTCGAGCCAAGCAAAGTTCGGTATGGCGGCTGCGAGGTGCACGGTTGCGGCTGTGCAGATGGGACCGAGCGGATTATGGGGCATCAGGTCGATGTAGTGCGTCTCAGCCATCGCGGCAACCTTCATCGCCTCNGTGAAACCACCGACGTTGCAGATGTCCAGCCTCACAAAATCCGTAATCTGTCTTTCGATGTACGGGGCGAATTGCCATTTGCTCGCGAACTCCTCCCCAATCGCAAACGGGATGTCTGTCATTCGTCTTAAGGCTTCATAAGCTTCGGGCGTCTCATCGCGGATCGGCTCCTCCAGGAAATCGAGCGTACCTGCGGGCATTCGCTGGCAAAACGCTGCAGCCTCGGCGACCGTGAGTCGGTGATGATATTCCACGCCGAGCGTCGGCGTGGATCCGACCTCAATTCGAAGAGCTGTCATCCAATCTGCGGTAAGCCCGATCGATGCCCGAGGCTCGAAGATCCCCTCCTCATCCCGAGGATCCGCCATCATAACCCTGATCACGCTCCAACCTGAATCCATGAGGAGACGGACATTGGCAATCAGCTCTTCTTCGCTTGGCATCCCGCATGTCGCAAAGCACGGAATTTGATCGCGATGACTTCCTCCGAGCAGCTGATAGACTGGAATCTCAAGNGAACGAGCCACGATATCGTGGAGAGCGATGTCGATCGCTGCGATTGCGGCGGTCAGGACCCGTCCTCCCTCGAAATACTGGCTACGATACATCTCCTGCCAAAGTGCCCCGATCTTGCGAGGGTCACTTCCGATCAGAAACTCCCGGTAGTGATTGATTGCACCAACCACAGCCAGTTCTCGTCCAGACAGTCCGGATTCGCCCAGACCGAAAATGCCCTCGTCAGTCTCGACTTTAACCACGAGCTGGTTTCTGTGCCCGACCCATATCGGATAGGATTTAATGTCGGTGATCTTCAGAACGAACCTCTTTTGTCAGGAAGGAAAATTAGCTCTTTCCTTCAGGGCTACCAGCTAATTCCTATCCCCTTCATATAGGACGTCTGCGGAATGATTCGTAGTGTATTTCAGCAGAGCGTCCGCCTTGCGCCAATCGACAAGCGACTGGCGTCCCTCCAACTTTCCGTTCACCGGAACGTCAGGATAGATCAGATTGACTAGCCTTGCTGCATCCAGTCCCAGTATGTTCGTGCGATCGACAATGAAGAGGGCGTGGCTCCCCCTGAATGGGGCACTCAGAGAGAGCTCCATCGAGTGACACGCATCTTCCAGCGTCACAAAAGCGAAGTAGTTGTGACGCAACGTCATCAGGTGGTGTTCCACCGGCGTCAGCTCCGATGTACTACCGAGCCCTTTCTCGTACATTCGGTCCCTGCGTTCCCTATCGTAGCCCTCCCGCATCCGCCTGATCTCCCTGCCGGCATGATCTGAGTCGAACAGGGACTCGACAAGCTCTCGTGCCTGGCTGCACGACACGGCCAGTTTCTGTTTGAGCTCTTCGACCGGGCTCAGCCCCGNNCCGAATCGCAGACTCGTACTCGAGATCCCGTCCCGTCGCCAGAAATACTGCCCAATCTGCTCGGTAACCTGCTTGCTGAACGAATATGCATCTGACGTGTACTTGGGATGCTCCTCATCGACAGGCAGATACTCGATCTCGAATGGAACCGCGCCAAAAAAGTATCCGATGGCGTTGATCGAGCTTGCCACACAGACCCGGCCAACACCCACCTGCGCACACGCGTCATACACGTTGAACGTACCAGCCGTGTTGATCTGGAAGATATCGGCATTCGACGACCGTCCCGGCGCAGGAATCGCAGCCAGATGCAAAACCGCATCGACGCCATCCAAGTGTGGCGGTATCGACGCCGCGTCAAGCAAATCGCATATCCGATAGTCGATGTCCTCTGTGAACGAATCTGCCCGATCGATCCCCCGCACATCCATCCCAGCCTCGCTCAGATATCGAGTCGCCGCAGAGCCAACCCTCCCCGCACATCCTGTGACCAATACCTTCAGATCTCCCGTCCTTTCAACACTGCCNTCTACCGAGCCGGTCGAAGCCTAGCGTTTGACGCTTGACATATATCATTTGAAACTATCCTCTTCCGCCACGTCATAAGCTCTCCATGCCACATCTTCAGCAAGGGCTTGCGCCTTGGGGAACGCCACCGAGTGCTCATCGCTAGCCGCCCAATTCCGTCGGTTCTCTTCCGTATCGAAAACGAGGTTCATCTGGTAGTTGAACTCCGTGTTTCGNGCGCTGATCTCGCTATGCATCTCCGGCGAGAACAACCTTAGGAGCCGAGAACCGATGTATCCTTCTTGGACCTGCATAGCCGGCACATACACATCTCGAAACATTTCTTCGAAAGCCCGTCCGTTCTCGTCACTGACCTTGAAGTATATCTGTAAGAGCATTGAGTCTCCTTTTGCTGATCTACCCCCTTCGTCAAGGCGAACCTTCGTCTCGTGGAAGCAAGGGATAGCCCTCCCCCATTCAGGGGAGAAATGAGAGGGGTCACTCAAACAACGACTGACGCCCCCTGAAGTAAGGTTTCTTGAACAGGGCTGCTAACCCTCGATCAGGTCGACACCATCTGGGGGATGTATGTGTTCCTTCGATCAAGATTGCTGATCCGGACTGTGCTTGAAAAACAGCGATGGCATCGCTGTTTTTCATCGTCTTCAGAGGGCAAAACGCTGGCCGGTATCCTTCAGACTCGGCGGCTTCAACCCACTTCTTTGGTGCGTCCATCTCCCCGGATACAGGGCCTCCAGCCTCACCTCAACCTCCCAATAACTCCTTCTCCCACCACTNGACGAACTCAGTGTCGGTCACATCTGAAGTGAGTCCCTTGGCGCCCATTCGATCGACGTGCGAGACGTGCATCTTTAGCGCCTCTTCGGCTACGATCGCCAGATCCTCGCGTTCCGCTCCCATATCCCCGAACGTCTCGGTCCACTCTGTCATCTTGGACCTTAAATCTGACAGAACGGAAGACGATTCAGGATCGTTCACCAGATTCGCTGATTCGTGAGGATCCCCAGCCAAGTCATAGAGCTCCTCGAACGGCCGACAGGGCGCGAGAAATGCTTCCTGGGCAGGTGTAAGCTTGCCTTCGGCCTGAAGCATCGGCGCGAGCGTCCACAGTGGATATTTTTGTTTTTTGTAGCCGTTGAACTGCATATACGGTCGTTCTGGATAGTAGTTGCGTATCAGCTTGTGCGTCTTCGTTCGTACACATCTGATCCGATCCACCGTACCGTCACACCTATCACGCGCGGAGACAATATACTCGCGCTTCTTCGCATCCGGTCCCAAGAAGACGTTCCCTTCCATCTCGTCCGGCACGCCAAGCCCGGCAAGCGACAGTGACGTAGGCGCGAAATCAATTCCACTCACAAGCACATCCGATACGACACTGGCGTCGATCTGCCCCGGCCACCTGACCATGCACGGAATCCGAATCCCCCCTTCATAGAGGAATTGCTTATCCCGGATATGTGCGCGACCGTGGTCGCTGATAATGAACACGATCGTTTTTTCCTTCAGCCCTTCATCATCCAGCCGTTTGAGGATCTCACCGACTTTGCGATCAAACACCTGCAAGGATTCGAGCCACATCGCCCAGTCCTTTCGGACGAGTGGATGGTCTGGATAGTAAGGCGGCAACTCGATTGAAGCCGGGTCGATCGGATTATCGGGATCGGGGGCAAAATCTCGATGCGTATCTGTGATGTTGAACTGCGCGTAGAAGGGCTGATCACCCTCCCGCTCGGACCAGAGGACGCCGTCGAACGGATCCTCTCGCGAAAAGTTAAAATCCGTCTTCCCGGGACGATCTGTNGTTGGGCCGCTGCTGTTACACGTNAAGTATCCCGCATCCCGGAAGTAGTCNGTGACCAGACGAATGCCTGGGTCGAGCGGATCCTCCCGCTTGCTTCGGTGGTTGTGTGCGCCAAAGCTCGTCTGATACCGCCCCGTTATAATCGCAGATCGGCTGGGCGAACAGACCGGACAAGTCACATAGGCGTTTGTGAACCGTGTTCCGTCAGAAGCGAACTGATCAAGCACCGGCGTCTTGACGACCGGTGTCCCATAGCAAGCGATATCCGGATAGCAGTCCTCTCCGTAAATCCATACCACATTCGGTTTCATCAATTCTCCTATGGATCCCACTAAAGGTGGAGCGTGTCGCTATTTTCCTGTGCATAACGAGCCTGGGCTACACCGAGATTCTCCTGAAGCTGAATCGTCAAGCCGCCATCGACAATGAGAGCGTGGCCGGTGATAAAGGACGCCTCCTCAGATACAAGAAAACGGATGGCATTTGCGATATCATCCGGTACACCGGTTCGCCTGACAGGATACTGCTCCACGAACAATGCGTGGCGGGCGGGTTCCTTATTCCAAGTAAGCTGTCCTCTTTCCGTCACAATGTGTCCGGGGCAAATCGCGTTTACGCGAATCCCATCAGGCCCGAAGTCGCAGGCCATCTGCTTGGTCATACCGATAACAGCCGACTTTGCGGTCTCGTATACGAGGCACTGAGTCGCCGTCAGCAGGCCGTGAACTGAGGCGATGTTGACAACAGCTCCACAACCTGCATCCCGCATGTGTGGGACAACGTGTTTCATCGCACGAAAATGCGCACGAACCATCGTGTCCAACCCGTATTCCCAGGCGGACTCTGTCACAGTTTCGGCCGACCCATCCGGTTCCTTACTCCCCCAGGCATTGTTGACCAGGATATGGAGGCTTCCGAACGTCGAGACAGCTTCAGCCACCATCNCCTCAATATCTTCAGCCTTTGACACGTCGACTTGGAGCGCCTTCGCCTCTCCCCCCGCCTCCTGGATCCTGGCTGAATTCTCTTCGGCAGCCTCCATAGCGTAGTCCGCAACAAGGACTTTTGCGCCCTCCGATGCNAGTTTGCGAGATGTGGCGCCGCCGATACCCAGTGCCCCCCCCGTGACAATCGCGACTTTGTTTTGTAGACTGGCCATCACAGCTTCCCTTTTTCGATTCACTTATGGACCTAAAAGCCGGTTATCTAACAATCGATCCGGCAGGTTAACGCTAGCGAGATTGATCCCATGAGAATCACAGCGATAAAGCCGATCCTGACAGACAGCTACCTTCTCGTTCGTGTCTACACCGACACGGGGCTCATAGGCAACGGGGAATCCGGCGTCTGGCCGCATCAGGAGACGGCCGCACAGATGATCCACGATCTTAGCGCCTACTACATCGGAAAAGACCCCCGACTNATCGACCATCATTATCAGACGGTCACTCGCAACAGTCACTTCACGGGTGCNGTGATCAGCTCGGCCGTCAGTGCCATCGACATTGCTCTGTGGGATATCCTAGGAAAGTCGGTGNACCTGCCGGTCTACCANCTTCTCGGGGGAAAGTGCCGCAACAAGATAAGGGTCTTCAACAATATCAGGGGAGGAACAATCGAGGAGCAGGTTGCCTCAGCTAAGAAGGGTGTCGCTCAGGGTTTCACGTCGCTTCGCACCAACCCGTTTCTTCCCGAATTCGAGCAGCGTGAGAGCACCCAAGTCGTGACGGAGGCAGTCGATCTGATTGCGGCGATTCGTGATGAAATCGGCTATGGCATCGACCTGGGTNTCGAGATCCATCGGAATTTGCTGCCGGACGAAGCGATCACCCTAGCCAAAGCGCTGGAACCCTTTCGGCTTAAGTACTACGAGGATCCGCTGGGCCCCGAGAGTAACGACGCACACGACTACATTGCTCGTCACATCGATATCCCGATGGCGCTGGGAGAGCGCAATTTCCTTGTGGCACAATTCAGCGAGCTGATCCACAAACAGATCGCTTCGTTTATCAGACCCGACTTCTCACTCTGCGGTGGTTTGACCTGTGGAAAAAAGATCGCATCGATCGCTGAACCGATGTTCGTTCAGCTTTTCCCACATCTGATGGGTAGCCCGGTCAACATCGCAGCCTTTGCGCACCTAGCCGCTGCCATCCCTAACTACTACGTCACCGAGCTAAATCCGCATACGGACGCNCAGCTGTGTCTCGTAAAGGGTGCCTTCGAAACAATAGACGGCTACCGGGAGATCCCCGACCGGCCCGGAATCGGTGTGGAGATCGACGAGGATGCCTGTGCTGAATTGCCGTTTAAAGGCAGAGAGATCGNGGGACATTTCCACGCGGATGGGAGCGTGGCACTCTAACCAGNTGCGATCTTAGGGCTGAACAGCTTCCTTCCCGAGATGCTTCTCGATCCACACTTTCAGCGGNACATCCTCATCGACCGGAGACGTATAGCGGTGCACGTCTGAGGGCTGCTGGCGACAGAGCTGTCGTTGGATCGGATCAAGATCGTTCCAGTACTTCTTGACGTTGCACGGCCCACGCGGAGCAAGCCATCTGTAGCTGAATCCGTAGAAGATGGCCTTCCGCGACTCCGTCCAGTAGTTGGCGCTGGCGGAGTGCCAGAGTCTTCGATCAAAGATGACAGCCGTACCAGGCGCAGCGAGAACGGGGATCGATCCGCGCATCTTTGCCTTTCGGCCTTCGCCCTTCGGAAACTTGAGCATATCCCGTTTCTGGCTGCCTGGGATGATGTAAAAGTTGCCCCGTCCGGGTTCGCTTGTGTCCGAAAGGAAGAAAGCAACTTTTACCGACAGCCGCGGTCGTGGGCTGGTCTCCATTTCGACATTCACGCGACTCGTGTCCTGGTGCCAGCCTAGTCCGAGTCCGCGCTCGCTGCCCTCTCGCTCCGGCGGCGTCACGTTTGCGTGTGCCAGATAGAGGTGAATGTTCCACCCAAGGATGCCCCAGACTTTCGGGATCGTCTTGTAGTAGTCAATCAGATCGACAAAGCATCGATCTTCCTTGAAGAATTCGCGTACGTGCAGAGTATTGTGTGGTTCTAGCCCTTTACGTCGTTCCTTTGCATACACCTTCTCGAGTGCTTTCCTCACGGTCCGCACGCGGTCCTTCGAAAGGGCATCCGGGATCAACAGATACCCATTCTTCTGGAAGAAAACCCTCTCATCGTCTGTCAGTCTATACTTGAGGCACCGCCTATCCATACCAACTCCAAGGCAATGGCGGATTCACCGCCACGTAACCACGGCTACTCCCCCTCCTCTGCCTCCTGCCCCTCTGCTCCCCGACGGCTAGCAAGATCGATTAGCCCACCCACTTTCGCGAACCACGCCCCTTGGTCTCTCGCATACGCCAGCACATCCCTCACCACCTGCACTTCACCAGGATTAATCATTAGCATCCAGGGATGCACGACCAGAGCGGCCATCTGCTGATTCTTTTTCGCCCAGTCGATCAACCTCATCCACATCTTCCGTGCACCCGTCGGACTAAACGCCTCCTCGTGCAGCTCCGCCCAGTATGGTCGTCGATCGGTGTAGTCGGACGCACCCTTGCCCTGACCACCCGGTACAAGAACCATCTTGTCCGCCCCTGCTATCGATCGCCACGCGGGAATCGCCGAGTCCTCGGCCCGAATTCGAGATTCCACATACGTGATGCCTACATCAACTGCTGCGCGGAGCGTATCCTCATCGGCCATCCCGTGGTGGGGACAACCTATCCCCTGCACTTCGACACCACAGGCGTCGGCGATCGACTCCCGCATCCTCAACATCTCGTGACGCTGCTCCCGATACGGACGCCCCTTAAACGTGTGCTCGTGATACATACCGTGGCCATAGACCTCGTGACCTGCGTCGACGATATCCTGGATCAGATTGGGCCACAACTCAGCCGTAACGCCGAGAACGCAGAAGGAGACCTGCACGTCGAGTTCGGCGAACATATCAAGCATGTTGATCACGGAGACCCGCTCGAGCCTGTAGTCGCCGATATACCGCTCGGCCTCCACGTGCTCTACATCGACACGAAGACGGAACGCGAAGCTGTGGCCATGCCAATCGACCTCAGACATCCTCCTCCTGCTCTCCTACTCCATCGAAGGTCACCCGCTCGCCCGTCTCATATGCAAGCTTGTATGCCAAGATGAGATCTAGAGTCTTCAGCGCTTCATCCTGCCACGGATTCGGATCATCCTCCTCGCGGATCAGACGCAGCCATTCGCTCAACTCGCGCTCGAATGGATTCCACTCAGCGCAGTCCGTACGGGTTACACCCGACTGAGTGTGCACCTCGATATAGCTCCCCTTCTCATCCTGGTCGATCAGCAGTGCACCCTCGTCTCCGATCACGTGTGATGCGCGTCCACGAGGAAAGGGGTGATGGTTGGACAGGATCATGTCGATCGTCGCAAGCGCATCGTTGTCGAACCGGACGGTGCACTTTGCCGTGTCGATGTACGGGATTCCCCGATGGTCCAGATTCTCGCCGAACCCGACGACATCACGCGCGTGGGCGCCCATCAGCATCCGGGTCTGATCGAACACGTAGAAACCGGTTTCGAGTTCCGGCCNCGCTGCCATAGAAGTGTCGCTCTTCCAGCCTCCAAGGGTCAGGTGATGCGTGATCGAAAAGTGCCCGTTGATCGGTCGTCCAATTGCGCCGGCATCGATGATGTCGCTCGCCGTGACGGAGGATGAACGAAACCGTGTCGGAAGGCTCCCGACCGTGATCAGACCGAGCTGGTTCGAGAGTTCAAACGCAGCAAGTGCCTGCTCGGTGGTCTGCGCAAATGGCTTTGGCAGAAAAACGTGCACCCCCTGTTCGAGACCGATCGCGCAGTATTTCGGTCGGAGGTAATCCTCAGTACATATCGCGATCGCATCAGGCTTCCCTTTCTCGAACAACTCCTCTATCTGTTCATAGACAGGGCACTCGAATCGCTTCGCCATCCCTTCGATCGTCTTTGGGAACTTCGTCAGCCAGGGCAGGTTCAGAGCGTCGCGAATGTACTTGGGGTCCCGGTCGAAGTGTACGAGCCCGGCCAACTCGACTCCATCCANCTTATTGAACGTATCGCTGTAGTGNAGTGAGTAGCTCGACACCGCGCCGATGACGCCGATGCGGATGGCCATCTAGTCGCTCTCCACGATCTCAGACCGATAAGGCGGGCCCGGGGCTGCTTCTCCGACGACCTTCGTCCCGTCCCTCAGAAAAGGCTCGGCATTGCCCCAGAGCGCAGTCCCCTCGCGGTTCGTGATCGGCTCAGACGAATACTGCCCCAGATAGGCTCTTCGGAGATTATTCGTCGCGTTCGCACCGCTGCAATGGAAGTTGATACTCGTAAACGCCACGATGCTGCCCGCAGGCACGACCGCCAAGACACCGGGGTCGTCACCGAAATACCCAACCTTGTCGTTTGAACCTTCCTCAGCGATGTGCTGAACCCACGATCGAATACCACTGCGCGAGAAGGGCAGCACGCGAACGGTCCCATTCTCTTCCGACATATCGTCGAGCGCACACCAACACGTCAGGTAAGGTTTGTGTTCTGGATAACCCACATACCCCGAATCCTGATGCCAACTGAACTTCATGCCTTCCTGTCTGCCCTTCACGACATACTGCTCATGGAACAGATACGCATCGGATCCCAGTGTAGCCTTGCAGACTTCAGCCATCACGTCACTGAACAGGAAATCTCTGAGAATGGGCCGTTCCTTAAAACAGTTCGACACGAAGTAGCGTTTGTGACGATGGTTGATCCCGATTACGTCGGTCCCCTCCTCGTCCATTCGCCGGTTCATCCGATCGATCTGTCCCTGACACTCATCCTGCAACAGCGTAAGCAGTTCGTTGGGAATGATGCTCTCAAGGATCATGTATCCTTCGTCACGAAACAGGCTCTTCTGTTCATCAGATATATGAATCGACATAAGACCTCAAACCAAACACGCGCTACAAAACAACGGAATGCGTTCCGCGTTTCAGGGAAAACCGCTGGAACGCCTCTCTCCTTTTTGGCCCCTCCTGTCTCCGCCAGGGAGGGGCCAGGAACGCCCTTGCCTTCTATTTAGGTAATTCGATCGGAGTGTTCTTCCCCCCGACCGGTATACGGCCACAAACATTTCGAGTGTCTTCGCCATCGACTTCTCAACAATCACGTGCTTCTAAACTTTCGCTGCCTCGATACCGATCGGAGCGTTCAGATAGTGTAGCGTCTACACCATCACGGCAACCAAATCATCTCGTGCTAACAGCACCTCACGATCGGTATTGTAAGGAATGCCGAAGGTGTCCTCGCAGAAGGCAGCCACCTCTTCCACCGGGTCGACTCCGGCCACCATCTCTGGCACGGTGCGAATATAGCACCGGTGAACTTTTAGGCTATCTGGCCCAGCCCGATCAGTCCGAAGCCTAGCATCCGATCGCTCACGCCACAGATCCCTTGAAGGNGGTGAACTTCTCGATATGGTGCTTAAGAACCGCTTCGNAATCATCGGGGTTGATTACCTCGACAGAGAAGAACCCGTCGAATCCAGCCAGCCCGAGGAGCTCGAATGTTCGGCGATTGTCTAAGTCCTCCCCCTTGCAGTCGACACGAGCGCTAAAGTGCAGGTGATCGATAATCCCGGAGAGGTGGCCATATGCATCGTCAACGGACTGCCCGCGGCTGATGTGATGCCCGATATGCCATAGCACACCGACATTCTGACCACCGGATTCATCGACGATCCGTTTCGCCCAGTCTGCCCGCATGTTGGTATGTGTCTCGATCAACACCTTCACGTTGTGTTGTCCGGCATGGTCGTCGACAGCTGCGCACGACTCGGCGGCCAGCTTCAGAGCCGTATCGACATCCTCTTCTGGAACCGGATCAGCAAACACGCGCAGGTAAGAAGCGCCGACGTTCTGGGCCAACTCGATATATCGCATCAACAATTCGCGCGCATCGACATGATCCGTTTCGTCAGTCGAGTTGAACTTCACGCCCGTTGCGATGCAGGTCGCCTCGATCCCGTTGTCCTCAAGCATCCCCTGTGCAGCCGCGATCTGATCCTCCGATGCACTTAGCTCGATGCCGTGTCCGTGATCCCACTCCACCCGGAACTCAATTCCCTCATACCCGTAGGTCTGGGCCGCAACGACAAGCTCTGAAAGCGATTGCCTCGGGCATACAGAACTCATATATCCTGGTCGCATATCAAACCTCAAAGGCGTTTCAGAATCCAAGGTTTTACCTAGAACCCCAGTGTCTTTAAGCGCAGACTGGATCGTCAACCGACCACCTGTTGAACAGACCGTGACCCTCTGTCGCAAGCTTGTGTCGTGCAATCTCCCAGCTCTCACGCCAGACATCGGGATCGGTCAGCACGCTCTCCGGATTCGCTTTGCTTCGCGCGACAAATCCGGGAAACACTTCCCGCCCCGTGGATTCACCGACCGGCTGATAGCGAAGATCATAGCTAATCCGAACCTGATCGCTGACGTTCGCGTAGGACCCATGCGCCGTTAGTCGATGCATGAACAACACATCCCCCGGCATCATCGGAAGCGCGACTTCCTCTTCACCCGGCAAATGTGGTTCAGGTATACCAAGCCCGTTCCATCTGACACAATGGTGGGCGAGCCCTGAACGATAGCTTTCGGGGCGAACCTTGAGNCAGCCCATCTCCCTGGTTGCAGGCGTCAGGGGTAACCAAATGGTCAGCATGTTCGTTTTGTCTGCGCTGTCCAGAAGCACGCCGTTGTCCTGATGCCAGGGCGTCTCGATCACGCGGTTGTCCTTCGTGTTCGGAATCGCTTTCTCGGGCGGCTTGATCCGAATGTGCTGCACCGGTGTGGAGTAGATTTCGGGACCCACGATCTGTTCCGCTGCATCTAGCAGATCGGTGTTTTTCAGGAGTCTGAAGACCTCAGGGCCGAACCAGAAGGGTGTATCCTCTCTGATGTCGACCTGCGGGAGAGAGAAATCGAACCACTGCGAGTGAACCTCACCACTCTCGACATACACCTTCGTCAAGCGCTCAGCAAACGGCAGATCCTGAAACCGGTCGCTGATCCGCCCCCGCGCGTGCAGCGATCGGACCAGCGCGTCCAGCACCTCTTCATACTCGTCNAGCAGGGGCTGAATGTCTGCATCCAGGTCGAGGAAGTCACGAACGACGACATAGCCATCCGTTTCATATTGGTCAAGTTGTTCGTCGGTCAGTTTCCGCATAAGTCAGAAGTGTCAGTTTCGGATTTCGGTTCGTGTGATCGGCACCGGTGGTTTGTTGTTTCGATTCTGGCTCTAGACTGGGACGCCTAGCTTCTTCATCACGTCTACCGGGGGTTCCTTCACCCCAAGCTATTTGCTATAGCCCCATTGGGCTTCACCTCCTTGTCTTCCGTGTCCGAAGTATACCCNGGCGGCGGCAAGGGGTGGCTTGTCTCTCTGTATCCTCTTCGGTTACTAGAAGGGCATCTCCCGAGGCGCAAAGGGCGGCGCGGCATAGATAGCCGCATCGAAGCTCTTCCGAATCAAGTCGTGTAAAATATCCTGATGCGCTTCGCTTTGCGACAGGTCATTGTGCTCCCAAGGATCGTTTTCCAGATCGTAGAGCTCGAATAGGTCCTTGCCGTGGTAGCTCATCAGCTTCCACTTCCTGTCTCGATACATCGTTGCATGAGTGTGGTCGGGGTAATTGATCGCGCCAAAGAATTCGGTACGCACGAAGTCTCGATGAGTATCGGTCTTCCCCTCTAGGACTCCTGTCAGAGAACGGCCCTGGACCCAGTATGGAGTTGGGAGGCCTGCTGCGTCGAGNAATGTCGGGGCGAGGTCGACAAGTTCGACGAGGGCGTCACTAACTAAGTCCTTACAATACTTCTCAGGCCACGAGATCATCAGCGGCACACGCGTCAGACCCTCGAAGAAGCGACAGCCTTTCAAAAGCAGACCGTGATCGCACAAGGCTTCGCCGTGATCGCTCATATAGACAACGATTGTGTTTTCTCGTTCGCCGATCGCGTCCAGATGATCGAGCAGCCGGCCAAACTCGTGATCGACCTGTTCGATCATCGCGTAGTAGGCTGCCTGGACGAGCTTGTGGTCCCACGTGTCCGGATGCTCAGGCCTTGACTGGAAATCGACGTTCGCGTCGGTCAGTTTCTGTTGGTGTTCGAGATCACCATCCTCGAAGTGCGCGCCGGGCATCGACTCGGGATCGTATCGCTTGAAGTATTCGTAGGGCGGGTCAAATGCGGCGTGTGGATCGAACGGATTTACACTCAACATCCACGGCTGATTCGGACGTCGATTCTTATCGATGAACTTGATCGACTTCTCCGTGCACCAGAAGGTTTGATGCAGATGCGGCGGCACATTGTCGGACTCTTCGGTAGGTTCGAACACCCCGCCAAAGCTCTTCTCGGTCGCGCCTTTCCGATACGAATCCATCTTGTTGTACTCGAGCAGCAGGGCTTCTGGATCCGCGCCCTGTTGGCGCAGCCAATCCGCATAGTCGTGGCCGAAGTCGTTCGGACCCTTGGGAGCGTGACTGTATTGGAAGTACTCGTATCCATCGTCGACGCGGTTTTCACGAGCGTTTGCGGCTCCCGCCAAGTGTAGCTTGCCCACGAGCCCACAGTGATAGCCTGCCTGTCGAAGGATGTTCGGAAGCAACCGCTCGGCATAGTAGCCGGGCCATCTTTCGTTCCCGTTGCCGTTCACCCCGACAGCGCTGGGGTACATCCCGGTCAAAAAACTCGACCGACTGGGTGTGCAGATCGGTGACTGGCAGTAGGCGTAGTCAAACGTCACCGCCTGNTTCATGAATGCATCCAGACACGGCGTGTTGACGTGGGGGTTGTTCAGTGCACCGATCGTGTCGAACCGCTGCTGATCGGAGCAGTACCAAAGAATGTTCGGCCTGTCCGCCATCAGGACCAGATCTCCTTCCCAATATCTTTCCCGTTCACGCTCAGCACCGCCCCTTCGAGAGTAGGGTCGCTGCCTCCAAGCTGGATCCGATCTCCCTTCTCGAGGTTCGCTACGATCCTCATACCTCCGTTCGCCGCCTCGACACAAACATCGATGGTCTCGTCCTCGACCGTCACCTCCGAGGTGAAGTTGTCGTCTTCACGCAAAGTCTCGCGATCATCTGCCTCAGCTACTCTGATCCAGATCGCAAGTGTACCGCGCCCATTGGGTTCCGTGTCCGCGTGCGTCCACGTCAGTCGCGTGGCTCCGTGCTCGAGCCCGGTCTTATCTACAACTAGTTCGAGTTTGGCGCGATCGCCATCGACTCGCGCGGCATAAAGGGTCCGGATGGCGACCAGCGTTTCACCCACCTCGACAAGGATGAGCTTCTCATCAGGGACGAGGATAGATGTCGGCTCTGACGGGATGGGAATCTGCTCCTCACCAAACCACAGGGATGCCGAAAGCGGAAGAACAAGATGAGACAACAGTCGAGTTGGCATCCCACTGGCATCGAAAGATAGACCCGNCGTTTGTAGCGGATTTGGTGCCTGATTACCTCTAGGCTCNATCAGAGGCGCCCATGTTTCAGGACCGGCGGAGAACACGGCAAGCACCTCAGCCTGATTCTGAACACTCGCAACGAACGGCACGAGATGTCGCGACTTAGTATGGCCGTCTTTTTCAGTCACCGGACTGACCCCATAGGGATCACCACGCCCATCCATGATCAGGTTCATCATCACGGTCTCGGGCTCAGCAAAGTTGACAGTCAGGACCTTGTCCATGTTGTGACGGCTCCTACAAGCGGACCCAAGGCTGAAAGACATCCCCACATACTGACTGGCAGTCTGCCCCTGTTCGTGTCCCCAGCTCTGACAGACCATTCGCGGCGTGGATTCTCGCAGCTTACATACTGATGCGATCAGGTCCTCGCTGGCCACGTGCCCTTCTTCGGAAGGCTGCCCTGCAAGCATCCTTTCGAGTCGGCTGCCGAGCCGATCGCTCCTCCCGGTCAGGTAGTCGTAGTCCCGGCTATGCGCACCCCCCAGTCGATTCCCGGGATCGAACCAGTTCGCTCCAATGTCCGACCAGATGTGTCGAAGAGCTTTCTCCGCTGAGTCCCGTTCGATGGTCCGGCCGGCGCGACAGGCGATCTTCTCGAGGGAATCCANGTCGACACTGTAGTATGTGGGGCTTAGGTATTCGTGGAAGCCGTTCGCCGCGGTGTAGTCACACCACTCCTCGAACAGCTCGTAGCCTTCCTGCGCAAGATCATCCATCTGGAGAGCCTCGCCCAAGGCGATACTGTTCCAAGATTTCTTGAGGAAAATGTTCGTATACGTCACCAAGACTTTGTGACCCCGGATCCCGATGGCGTTCATCCGCAGGATGTCCTCGAGAAGATCGCGGGCGGTGTCACTCAGTCTTTCGCGATACTCATTCCACGTCAGGACACCTACGGCTGTGCAGAACTCGACCGCGTTCAAATCCTGTGGCGTCTCGTTCTTCCGATACCACCTAAAATTCCCGTGTGTCGGGCTGTCCGGATCACGGTCCTGCAGCTCGATCGCAATCCGATACGCCTCTGCGATCTCGGCTGCGTGTGTGCCTGCTTCCGCAGCCCCGTGAGCGAAGGAGAACAAGTTCCTAACACCGAGATCGGGTCCCGCTTCCTGAATCTGATTCCATTTTCTGTCGAGTTCGCTCATAGGTCAGACATCTGTATGGTCGTATATCACGACATTGCCAAAGGTCACGTCCACGTGGTGAGCTATCAAAGCTGCACCACCAGACCGAAGAGCCGATGCACTCTCCTGTGTCTCATCAAAATCCCAGACTGCAGGCTCCTCGGTATCCATTTCCCAGATTTTGAACTGGTATCGCGTGACGCCCAGTCCTTCAGCCGTATCCTCGAGCGTCGTCGACCGCGACTTCAGGTGATAGGTCTTTGCAAGTTCCAAGTTGAACGCTCCGTGTTCCGTCGTCCTATGGCCATCGCCCCGATAGAACTGCTTTTCCGGAGGCTTCCCTGCGCCTCCCATCCAACGCAGCCAGGTGATCGATCCAACAGGCTGGTATCCCCACTTGGGCTGGTGAGGCGGAAACTTCCTCGGGCCGCCGATCACGTGTCCTTGGAATCGATGCAGAATACCGAGCCCATTCCCTCCGCTCCTCGGACCTGTATCTTCATCAACCCTGTGAACGGTGACGCGCACATTCACCTCATAGTCCCGCCAGTGCCGTTCACCGACAAGAAAGACTCTGTCATAGCCCGTGTGGAGCGGCCTTAGCCCGTCTTCGTGGATTTCCCAGTGCCCGTCCACACACTGACCTGCATCCTGCACGTNCTGGACGCGTGACCAGTCGATCAGCGCTGGCATCTCGTAGCTTCCGGTCTCAAGCTCGATGTAAGCTGTTAGATGAAACGGATCGCCCTCTTTGTAGGTTGCAGTCACGGTGACCACATTCTCGCCCGGTCTCAACATATCAATAGGGATGTCCGCATTGAAATGGCCCGTCCGGGCAAGACGTCGACCNTCCCCATATCCATCGGGTCTCGACCCGACTTGGAGCGACCACTCGGGCCAGGAACCGTTGATGGAGCAGGTCAGCGACGTCAGGTATGAGGGATCCTCGACATCGCCAAGGAGGTTGAAATCCGCCTGTCCATCGCCGAGATGGCCGACGCGTTGTTCAGTCCCATGCCAGAGGTGAATCATGTCGCAGAGCTCTCGGCACGAAGTGCAAAGCTCTTGCCGTACGTTAATGTGACCGGCCCACCGACTCGGTGTTCATACATAGTTCGTCCCAATTTCTCGATGGATGCTACATAGATCTCCTGCTCCGTTTATGCGTTCCACATCCTAGGCAAGCGGAAAGCCCTCCCCTTCTTAAAGAAGCTCTCCATTTCGTGCGCACGGATCAACTCGTCGCACATCTTACGAATGTCATCGAGCGACAGTTCGGACGACGTGTGTGGATCGAGCATCGCAGCTTGATAAACGGACTCCTTGCTCCGGCTGAACACGGCTTCAAGAGTCACGAGTTGCGTGTTGATGTTCGTCCGGTTGAGGGCTGCACACTGCTCCGGCAGATCGCCGACGTAGGTCCCCTGGACACCGTTTCGGTCGACGAGACAAGCGACTTCCACGACGGCATTTCTCGGCAGGTTTGTGATATAGTTTCCGTCGTTCAGGATGTTCCCACCAATCCTGAAAGGCACGTCCGTCTCCATAGCTTCCATGATGTAGGAGCCATACTCGTGTGTGCGATCGTGTGAGAGCTTCCTGTTGTTGACGAGCTCGTGGCTCCGCTCTTTCCACCGCTGGATCTGACGGATACACCGTCTCGGATACTCATCCAGGGGAATGTTGAACTCCTCGATCAGCTCGGGATACTTGTCCTTGATCCAGTAGGGCATATACTCTGCGCTGTGCTCCGAGGATTCGGTCACGTAGTAGCCGAAGTGCCGCATCATCTCGAACCGGACCATATCCGTATGCTTCTCTGCGCCCTTCTTCCGTGCTTCACGGTTCATCCTGGCCGCGCGACGTTTGATCTCGGGATACAGGTCCTTCCCCCCATCCGTGACCTTGAGCAGCCACGCCTGATGGTTGATTCCAGCGATCTCCCACTGTAGATCTTTCACATCGTCGAGCATCCCGACACGGCGAAGCAGTCCGCCTGCGCAAGCCTGTACCGAATGACACAGACCAACTGAGCGGATGTCAGTGCCGCGGAGAACTGCCCCTGTCACCGCACACATCGGGTTTGTGTAATTCAGGAACCACGCTTCAGGACACACCTTCTCCATATCTTGAGCAAACGCCATCATAACCGGTGCCGTTCTGAGCACGCGAAAGATCCCGCCGATCCCGATCGTATCTGCGATCGTCTGTCGCAGGCCATACTTCTTCGGAATCTCGAAGTCAATCACAGTTGACGGCTCGTAGCGTCCCACCTGAATGGCGTTCACCACATAGTTCGCATCCTTGAGCGCCACCCTTCGGTTCGCCTTGCCCAGGTGTGACGTAATTTTAGCGCGTCCCTTGTTGATGTTCTTGTTCAGAAACTGAAGCATCCGCTTCGACTCACGCAACCGCTTCGAGTCTATGTCATATAAAGCGATGTGCGCATCGTGGAGCGCCGGGCTGAGCATACTGTCGCCCAAGATGTTCTTGGCAAAGACGCTGCTACCTGCTCCCATGAATGTGATCTTCGGCATTCCCCTCTCCCTTAAGTCGAACGCTGGACCAACGAGAAAACGGACTACGCATAGCGTTTTCGGTATAAACCTTAGAAGGCCGCAAGGCGTCTTGTCTCGCCCCGACATTCGGGCGCGGCCAACCGTTCCGTGTCTTGCCCGTTCTCCTTGGCTTTCACGTTATCTCGTCAGCTAGTTCACTGAAGTCTGATACAATGACGTCTGATTGATAAGGTGTGTCTTCGTAGGGAAGTTCGTAGCGGTTGACCCAGCCACCGCGCATGCCGCAGGCTCTCGCACCGACGACATCAAATGAATTGGCGGAGACCATCATGCATTCGCCAACTTCAAGACCGACCATCGTGGCTGCACGTCGGTACACACCCGGATGCGGCTTGAAGGCACCGCCGGCCTGCTCGACGGAGATCACACGATCGAAGTCGTACTGAATCCGATTTTGGACAAGATGTTCGAGAAACCAAGGATCGCCGTTCGACAGTGCGACAAGCTTGTATTGCTCGTGAAGCCTCGGGAGTGTCGCGGCGACTTCTGGAAAAGGAGAAAGGCCCTGCCAACACTCGAGGAACACCTCCACCTCTTTCGGAGATAGATCGAGTTTGTTCAGTTTTGACACGTAAACAAAGGCTCGTCTCACTGTTTCCAGATACCCTCCATGTCCAAGAGCCATGATCGTGTCCTGGAATTGCTCAAGTCTCTGCCGATAACGCCACTGCTGCCAGAATTCATCCGCCGACGAATCGACCCCTTTCTCTTCGAGTAGCTTCGCGATGTGAGGGGTGAGCGATCCCCCAAGATCGAGAACGGTACCGAATAAATCGAAAGTCAGGGCTTTGACACCTGGATACACAGCCATTGCCAATCTCCCATCGCACCTGACAGATCAGCCACGGTAGTGCCCTCTGCCAGGACTAGTTCTTGTGATTACTGGACTTAGGCCACCAGCTTCCACAGTCAGTAACCTAAGGCGAGGTCCTTTAGATCGAAAGAGAAACGACGAGCGGTCGACATCCTGAGGGCATCCCCAGATCCCATCTCCAGTCGATCCGACATCAGTTGCGTCGACACGGATTCGTCAAGTATCTATAAATTTATGAGGAGCTTATCTTTGCTATATGGACCGAGCAACTATATTACTCANGAGTTTGCGAAAAAACTTGGCAGGCTAGATACACGACGGAGGAACAATGTCTGCAGCGGTTGACATCTGGACATACCCGAGAATCACAGACGAACAGGTCGATTCATACAGCCGTGACGGATTTCTCGTCATCGAGAACGCGCTGAGCCCGAAAGAGGTCGAAGAGCTCAGAAACGATACGGTCTCGATCTGCAGGGGCGAGTGGGGCGTCGTCGGAAACCTTCCCGAATTCGGGCCGAACGAGACGGACGAGGAGATACAGCAGCAGGTTCTGTGTATCCACCAAATCCATAAGATCTCACCGATTATGCACCGCTACCTGGCACAACGCACGATGAAGGACGTCCTGACCAGCGTGATTGGACCCAACGTTAAATGCATGCAGTCCATGCTGTTCATCAAAGCCGCAGGGAAGCCCGGTCAGGCCTGGCATCAGGACGAGACGTATATTCCGACGCGTGACCGATCTCTCACAGGCGGATGGATCGCGCTCGATGACGCAACAGTCGAGAATGGCTGCTTGTATGTCATCCCGGGATCCCACGCTTCTGGGGTGTTGTGGCCCCAACGTGAACACGATGATCGTCGCTTCGACTGCGCACACGAGACCTACCAGTTCCCGTATTCGGATGTGGACGCCATACCTGTCGAGGTGGGGGCAGGTGCCATCGTCTTCTTTAACGGCTACCTCCTTCACCGGTCGTTCCCAAACCACGCAGAATCAGGCTTCAGACGAGTCCTCGTAAACCACTACATGAGCGCTGAATCCTTTCTACCGTGGCATGTTCAAGAGAGTGTCGGCCAAGCCAAGGCCGACCACCGTGATATCGTGATGATTGCCGGAACGGATCCTTACGAATACAAGGGCATCGTGGATGTGACGCGCCCGCAGGTTCGCTCCTCAGGCGAAGGTGGATGCGGGGATCGAAGAAGAAGTATTAAGGCCGCAACTAGCCTCTGAGCAGGAGAACCAGCTCAATCGGAACTCGTGCCGTCCGCCAAGATACGCTGAAGAACACGAATGTAGCGACCACTACCAACCGTGCACCCCGTGACCTCCATCAGGGAACCAGATCGCATCGATCAATGAGGACACAGCGATACCGGACAGATACCCGCAGATCGCGCCGTACCAAAACGGAATCGATCGCCTGTAGAGCCGGACTCCACCAAATTGCAGTGTCACGACCTTTGCAACCCAAGCGATGAACAGGCAAAACGCGTATCGCCGTTCAGGGAAAGCGACCGCAATCGGGTGTAGGGGCCACCAGGTGAACCGCGACTTCAACAGCGTCAAGACCGCTGCTTCGCCTGCCCCGAACAGCCACACGCTCAGCTTCTGCGGATCAAAAATGTGGGCCTTGGTTCCTTCGATAAATGGAATCTGTCGTGTGAGGGCATCGACCTGCCACGGGACAAGCAGACCGTTCAACCCACCTTCGTCATAGGCGTGGAAGATGCGTGTCCCCGATGCGAGCCACCATCCGACGATGTAAGCTCCGGGAATCAGGAGCCAGATCACCGNGATTCGCTTGAGACGGTCTCCCCACATCTTCAGTATGTGCGTGATCGACGGGATGCAGGTGGTCCGGAGTGCGGCGCCNAGGAATGTGTTGTTCCCGATGAACTCCATCATCGTCAGAGATGCGGGTGTAAAGTTCAGTGATCCGCCGATCGATCGGATCACCCCGTTACCCTTGCCGCCGGCAGGATTCAGGAACGTGAACCCCGTCGTTGCCGCGTATTTGGATATCCCGAAGTAACATACAAACAGAAAGACAAGCTGGAACCCTGTCGCCCAGAAGGTCATCCCATTCGTCATGCACCAGCCCGCTAGAGCGAGCACAGACAGNCACCACCCNATCCAGGCTGACCTGTAGCTCAAGGGNACGGCGTCATCCTTGCTCCGATCTGAAGATATCGCCATCCTGACAGTCCTAATCAGATGACCCCTGGCAATCCACANAGACCAAGCCACAAGCAGAAACAGCGCCCCATTTGACTCAAGCATCGCGATTTCGTTTGCCTGCGCCGGCTGGCCNTCCAGACCGACCGTAAACCCGATTCGGTTGAGACTTCCGATCTTGAATGTGTTGATCCCGTTGTAGAACCACATGCTGAAAAGGATGTCTGTCGGACAAAGATACGCGAGTCCGATTAGAAGCGGTTGAACTCGCAAGTACTGCTGCGGATAGTACATCCCGATCTCGAGCACTTTGTCCACCGCGCGATCGAACAAAGTGATTCGCGGAAGCGAGATCGCAAAATATCCGAGGATGTTCCAAGCGATCACAGTGCCAGTGCACGCAAAACCAATCCAGAANATTTTGTTACTCAGGATGTCCGGAACACGTCGCCCTTCCGACGTCTCGAGCATATCGACAGGGAACGCAGACATTGGAAACACGAGGCGTTCCCCTTCGTCCCATTGGCGGAAGAAAAGCACACTCCCGAACAACGCGGACATCAGCAGTGCAAGACATCCGACAAGCCACCAAAAAAACGGCTGGACCCACTTCATCCACGGGATCTGCCCTCCCTGAGGGAGTCCCGTATAGATCGCCCGCACTGAAGGATCGCTCGTATCGATGAGCAACCACTTGGGGATCAGCGGGATTATGACCTCGCGTATGCGGTTTTCTGGTGACGCAAAGAAGTCCGGCCCCGGAATCGCGCTCACCGAATGCAACGCCCACCCCACAGCCGGCAGGTTGCCGGCAACCCACAGCATGCAGAAGATGGTTAGGATCTCGTTTGGCTGAAGCGCTGCCCGGGGAACAATGATCTTCAGAATCGCATTGAGCACCACCCACCCCAGGAAAGGAATCAGCACCGCGACCGGCAGGTAGCTCTTAACGAGATTCCCTGCGTGATAGTCCATGTAGATCGTGCTGACGGCCATCGTAACGACACCCAGTAGGACAGCACGAAGGGTGATGGTATGCTGTGGCTTTTGATCTAGTGTCTGGNTTATGTCGGTTTCAGGTAGGGCCAACGGATGTTATACCTCGTGAGGGTGAGGCATCAAGGTAAGACTGTCACGAAGACAGGCAACTAGTGCAAGGGATAGGAATGTGAGAACTTAAGAATAGGGAAGGCTCGTAAAGATATGACCTTTCTCGCCTGCTCAATCCTGTGCGTCCCCGTTCCCGTGCACTNAACGCATACCATACGATCCGGTCTTTCTAGGCTTGAGAATCAAAACCCGTGCACAAAATGTCCCTCATCNGGGAACCAGATCGCATCGATAAAGCTGGAAAGCATGATCCCGAAGAGGTAGCCGAANATGGCGCCATACCAGAACGGGATCGACCGCCGATAGAGACCGACACCGCCCAGCTTGAGGACGGTGGACTTGGCAGCCCATACAAGAAAGATCGCGAAAACGTAGCGACGCTCGGGAAATGCAATTGCGACAGGGTGGATCGGCCACCATGTGAAACGGGATCGAAGCAGCGTAAGAAGGGCAGCTTCACCGGCGCCGAACAACCAGACAAACAGTTTTTGGTGATCGAAAAAGTAGACTTTTGTACCTTCGATCCAAGGTACCGAGCGCACGAGCGTATTCAGGCCATTCGAGAACAGGATATTGTTGAGTCCGCCATAGGTATAGGCCTGATGGACTCGAGATCCGGCGGCCGAGATAAAACCGAAAACATAGGCGAGCAGCATCACCGCCCAGATCGCGCGATANCGCCAAAGACTTCTACCAAGCATTTTGAAGATNTGCGGGAAGGCAACAATGAAAGCNGTCCGCACCGTTGCCCCGAGATACGTATTCCCCTGNAGAAGCTGTAGCATCGTCTGAGTCGGCGGCGAGAGTCGAGACGTTCCCGTAATGGACCGGATGATCCCAAATCCCTTTCCACCGGCGGGTGTTATAAATGTAAANCCCGTTGCGGCGGCATACTTCGAGATCCCGAAATAGCAGGCAAACAGAAACCCGAGTTGAAGTCCAATCGCAAGCAACGAGATTCCTGTCGAATGCATCCAGCCCACCAAGATCAGAACCGAAATAATCCAACCCAACCACGCCGTCCGATACGTGAACGGTGTTCCGTCATCCCGCTCTCGTGGCCCTAAGGCAAACCGAACGGTGTCGCGAAGATGGCTTCGTGATACCCAGATTGACCATACAACGAGCAGAACTAGCGCCCCATTTGACTCCAGACCAGTGATAGCCCCAGCTTCTGCCGGCTGACCGGCGATTCCGACCGTGAATCCTGTCCGGTTCATCAGCCCAATCTTGAAAGTATTAAAGATAAAGTACGCCCAGATGCTAAAGAGAATGTCCGTTGGACAGAGGTAGGCAAGCCCCATCAAAAGCGGCTGAATTCGCAAGTAGAATGGAGGGTAATGCGTGCCGAGATCGATCTCTTTAGTCCGATACTGATCGAACAGCGTTATACGCGGCAGAGAGATGGCGAAGTAACCCGCGATATTCCATAGAATAATTCCGGCCGTGATTGCAAACCCGATCCAGAATATCCGTACCTTGAAAACAGATGGGATTCCATCGTCATCCGTCTCCAGCATATCCACAGGAAATGTCGACATCGGAAAAGCCAGCCGTTCCTGCTCGTCCCACTGCTTGAAGAACAGGGCAGTTCCGAACATCGTAGCAGTTACGGTGGCCAGAGCCGCAACTAGCCACCAAAAAAATGGTCGTAGCCAGACATNCCAGGGCATCGGCTCACCTGGAGCCAACCCATTATAGGCTGAGAGCACTCGCGGATCATTTGCGTTCAGGAACAACCACTCGGGAAGATGTGGAATCACCACCTCAGCGAGACGGTTCTCCGGGGAAGCAAAGAAATGAGGCGCAGGGATTAGACTCGCCGCATAGAGCCCCCATCCAACAGCCGGCAGGTTACCACCTACCCAGAGCATCCCAAGNATGGTGAGAAGCTCGACTCGGCTCAGCGCATACTGCGGCGCCAGAACGCGCAGCCCGGTGTTGATCACAATCCATCCCGTAAAAGGTATGAGGACAGAAACTGGCAGATAAGACTTCACCAGATTGCCGGCGTGATGGTCCATATAGACCGTGCCAAGCAGAATTGTCGCCAGACCAAGAAGCACGCAGCGGAGGGTAATGCCTCGTTCTTGCTTGGGCACCGGGTTGTGAGCAGGATATAATTCTGCGACCGACATCAACTGACCGGAGGAGCAGCAGAAAGCCGGAGGGGCAGGGAGCAAAGGAGAAGAATCCCCTTTATCCCTTGCGCCTCTGCTCCACTGCCTCCGCATCCTGAGATGGGTGAAGTTGACAGCGTGTTTCGCATCCTAGAAGCCATGCACAAAATGACCCTGCTCCGGGAACCAGATCGCATCGACCANACTCGACAGAGCAATCCCGAACAAGTAGCCGCAAATCGCGCCATACCAGAACGGAATCGAGCGTCTGTATCCCCGAACACCACTCAGTTTCATNGTCGCTGTTTTGGCGGTCCAGACCAGGAATATAGCGATCACGTAGCGGCGCTCTGGGAAGGCGACTGCAACGGGGTGAACAGGCCACCAGGAGAACCTCGTTCTGAGAAGGGTAAGAATCGCGGCTTCACCCGCGCCGAACAGCCACACGGCCGTCTTCTGGTAGTCGAAGAACCAGACTCGCGTTCCCTCGATAAACGGGATGCTTGAGGCCAGACGCTGCATGTCATTCGTCACGAGAAGGCCGTTCAATCCCCCCTCTGAATAAGAGCGAAAGATCCGGGAACCGGAGGCTGTCGCGACACCAAATATGTAGGCAAGCACAAGAGCGATCACNATCACGCGATGTCGCTTCAACTGTTCGCCCAAAAGCTTAAACACGTGGGGCACCGCGACCGGAAACGACGTCCTTAGCGTGTTGCCGAAAAAGACGTTGTCCTGGAGCAAAATTGANCCGACCTGCGACGATGGACTGAGCGAGGCGGTACCGAAGAGCATCCGAAAGATGCCGTATCCCTTTCCTCCAGCCGGCCTGATAAACGTGAATCCCGTCGCCGCAGCGTATTTCGAGATCCCGAAGTAGCAGGCGAACAGAAAAGTCATCGTCAGGAACATAACCCAGAGCGACATCCCGATCGAAACGAGCCAGCCTCCCAAAACACCGATCGATATTAGCCAGCCGAGCCACGCCGTCCGGTAGCTAACAGGGNCGCCAGTATCTTCCGATCTAGGCCCGATCGCCTGACGAATCGATGTCTGGAGATTTCGGCGCGAAATCCAGATGGACCAGAGAACGAGCAGGCAAAGCGCTCCGTGCGACTCGAGCGCTGCAATGCTACCTGCTTCGGCAGGCTGTCCCGCGATCCCGACGGTGAATCCCGTCCTGTTCAGGAGACCGACCTTGAACGTATTCAGGAGGTTGTAGAACCAGATACTGAAAAGCAGGTCGGTCGGACAGAGATAGGCAAGCCCCATCAGAAGCGGCTGAATCTTCGCATACAGAGGTGGATAGTAGCGGCCGATCTCGATGATTTTGAAGCTGTATTGGTCGAACAGCGTGATCCGTGGGAGAGTCGTGGCGAAGTATCCGATCACATTCCAGATGATCACGCTCGCGGTCAGGCTGAACCCTATCCAGAATAACCGCTGTTTCAGGACGGTTGGAATGCCGTCCGATTCCGTCTCGAGCATGTCGAGCGGAAACTTCGCCATGGGGAAAGAGAGTCGTTCCGTCTCGTCCCATTGTTTGAAGAACAGTACNGATCCGAAAATCGTCGCCGTTACACCGGCGATCCCAGGAACCACCCACCAGAACACCGGCCTGACCCAAATGTGCCAAGGCACAGAATCCCCTGGGGGAAGCCCGGTGTAGGCGAGCATCACCTGCGGATCCCTCACGCTCAGGAATAGCCACTTCGGCAGGAGAGGCAGAACGACATCCGCCATCCGGTTCTCTGGAGCGGCAAAGAACTCGGGTGACGGAATCATGCTGACCGCATAAAGTCCCCATCCTACGGTCGGAAGGCTTCCTGCGATCCACAGCATTCCCAGGATGGTGATCAGCTCGGTTCGAGAGAGTGCTAACCGGGGAACCGTGACCCGGATCAGTGTGTTCAACAGGATCCAGACGACAAACGGAATCAGTACGGCTACAGGAAAGTAGGTTTTGACTAAGTTTCCCGCGTGATGATCCATGTAGACCGTCGCCACGAAGATCGTCAGTAATCCGAGCAGGACCGATCGACCGGTGATGCGTTCGCGCAAGGTTGCTTCCCGATCCTTTGGATCCTGTTTTTTACTCAACATGGCCACACTTCTCCTCTGGTTTCAAGAAGGCTAGAAAGTAGACGACGGGGCAGGTTCACGCAAACAAAGCCCTGCTTTTCACCCCACATCCACCAGCAGGAGTCCAGACAAATCAGCTATGAAAGTTAACGTTTCCGAGTTCCGGAACAGGCTAAGAGGTCTAGCACCGCTGNACAGGATGGGCATTGGGCGGTGGCGCGTTGTGGAAAGGAAGGCCGCGGTAGAATCGTGCCTGGGATGTCTGCCTACGACGTGCTTCGCAGTCTCGGCAAACCGTCGGGTTTCGTTCATTACGGAACCCGGGTGATACTTAGCTACGGCGAAACGGCACTCGGTGTCCCAATGAAGTTCGTATTCGAAAATGACAAGTTGGTCGACGTCCAGTAGTCTAAGCCCGGCATTCCTAAAACAAGGACGCCCTCGGCACAATGCCAAGGGCGTTTTCGATTCCCGGNGCCTCTTCTTGGATCCGATGGCTACGCGGCGCCACCCTTCAGCGCGATCTTGATCGCATCCTTCCCGTCTAGGTGGTAGCCTCCTGCGAGTGCGCGGAAGCCCTCGGAAACGCGGTCCAGCGGCAGAACATGACTCACCATGTCTGCGATCGGAAAGTCGCCTCGCTCCATCACGGGAATCCCCCGCATGAAGTACTCTGACCGGCCACCCCAGATCGCTTCCATCCGGATATTCTTGCGCATCAGTTGTGTGTTCGGGTTGAACTCCATCGATCCGACGTCCACGAAATGTCCCATCTCGACGTATGTNCCCGATTGCTTCACATACTCAAGCCCTTCCGTGATGGCCGGCAGAAAACCTGCGCACTCGAACACCACATCAGCACCTTCGTTCCGCGGTGTGGCCTCCCGAACCGCTTGAATCCGATCTTCGGCATCCGACATCTCGGCGATATCGATCACCAGATCGGCGCCGATCTTCTTCGCCAGTTCAAGCCTCCCCGGAGGACCGCCAACAATGATTAGCTTACCTGCACCGCTCGCCTTCGCGCACATCAGCGTAACGAGCCCGATCGCACCAGAGCCTTGGATGGCCACNGTATCCCCGAACTGCATTCCTGATCGCATTACGCCGTGCACGCCGATGTTNAAAGGTTCCGTCAGCACCGCAGCCTCAGCAGACATATTAACCTTGAAGATCGATGCCTCGGCCTTCTGCAAATTGATGTAGTCGGCGAACCCTCCTCGCAAGTGAGGCGCGTCCGACGGATCCAGGAACCCATAGATCCCGACGGGCGTTCGCGGAAAAAACACGATACGATCCCCTTCGGCCAGCTGATTGCCGAACAAATCCTCTTTCACGTCGGAGCCTTTCTTCTCAATGATCCCGACGTTCTCGTGCCCGAGAAGTACGTCGCCTTCGAGGCGCTGATGTTCCCAGTTGTGCAGATCTGTACCACAGATCCCCGCCAGTTCCGTACGAATCAACACCGCATCAGGTTTGGGATCGAGAACGGGATACTCTCGGATCTCGAACCTCTCGCCAACCATCACGGCAGCTTTAGATACAAGTGACATTATCATCCTCTACTGAAAAAAACCGTGTGTTCGAGTAGACCCACACGAAGCGTTGTACATACCGATAACCCGTCTCAGGAATAGGATATCGGCTTCTCGATATGNCTGNCTCTGCCAGCCATATCGAAGACACGTGNNTNNTACCGTTAAGATTCCCCTGTCAGGTTCTACTGCTCANCCTTGTTCCGCCCATTCNAGGGTAGGTAGACACACTCGTAACTCTGAAGTAAAGTGATCCNCGACACCCCAGCAACGGCTTTCGCNCTCACAAATCACCAAGTCACTGATCACAAGGATCGGGCTCAACCAAGTTTTCNACGCANAAAGAAGAGGCCACCCCGTCATAACGGTGGTGGCCTCTTTGCGGTTTTACCCGTTCTCCTCAATTCGCCCTAGTCCCGCTCGGGTTAGCACGTCAGGGAAGGACTCACGCGCAATCGAGATGCCCTTCCTGCCACCGCCCAAAGGCNATATCGGTTTGCCCCCCCTGATTAATCTTGGACATCCGCTCACGCGTCTGAAGCCAGAGATCTGTCCANACGNTGGCATCACGCAGTTCCTCTTCCTTCCGACTCTCGCTCCTGACGACGAACCCGGGGAACGCCTCTCGACCTGTTGTCTGCCCGACCGGATTGTAGCGCAGATCGAAGCTCCAACGAATCTTATCNCTCACGTTNGAAAACGAACCGTGCACNGTGTGTCGATGCAGAACGATCACNTCACCACGCTTNACCGGCAGCGGTAAGGTCCTGTCGACGANGAACAGCTTNTCAGGTATCTGTCGACCACCCTTACCCTNATAGTTTACACAGTGTGTGAGCAGCCCGGGTCGATGACTGCCCGGCACTACCTTCAGCGGTCCCTGTTCGATGTCCGTGTCTTCAAGACTGAACCAGACGGTCANCATATCCGTCTCATCTGCTTCTTCGATCACGACCCCATTGTCCTGATGCCATTGTGTGGCACCCATAATCGGCTTGCCAAACTGATTGGTCGGCAGGATCGACTCAGGCGGCTTGATNCGAACGTGCTGGACCGGGTTCGAGTAGACCTCATCCCCTATCACCGACGCAACAACATCGATCAAAGGCTCGCACGTGAAGGCATCGAGCACAGCCTGCCCCGTCCAGAACGGGGTATCCCGCTGAACGTTCACAAAGGGCAACGAGAAATCGAAATATTGATTGTAAACGTCGCCCGTCTCGATCACGAGCTTGATGAACCTTTCCCCGAAGGCCAATCCCTCAAATCTCGAAGAGACCTCGCCCTTCGAATAGAGTTCCTCGATCAGAGCATCCAGCACACCCTCATACTCGACAATCACACTGTCGAGCACGTCCTGTGGGATTATACCGGGAACGACCACATAGCCATTCTCTTCATAGAAGTCGAGCTGGTCCTTCGTCAATCCTGCCACAGCAAAGCCTCTCTTGGTTTCGACTTTTCGCCTACTCTCCCCTCGGCTCTATCCGTTCTCATACGCCAGCGCACAACTTGCTGGGGTCCCGTCCACTTCCGAAAACACCTCCCCGAACTCCTCCTTCGAAACCTGAACTGTCGTCTCACCTCGATACTGAAACTGTAGTGCCCGACGCCTTTCCGCCGTAATGTTGGGCGGCGTTTGATGAGGCAACATGGCCGAAAAGAACATCACGGCGCCGGCCTTCATTGGGATCGCGACCCCCTGCGATCGATCGAACCGATCCGGCAGGATCTCGCAATCGATAGTATGATGATGTCGGAGAGCACCGAGTTTGTGTCCGCCGGGCAGCACGTGCATACAACCGTTCTCGATGGTTGCATCATCAAGCGCGATCCAAGCCGTCGCAACCTTCTCCAGCGGCAACCAGTTGAAATAGGCGTTGTCCTGGTGCCACGGCTTCTCCGAGCCGATAAACGGCGGCTTCGAAAGCGCCATCTCGGCTTTCAGGATCACCTCTTCTCCAATCACCTTCGCCATCGGTCCAACAATGTTGGGATGCTCCGTCGCTAGGTGAACAAAGACCGGATGTGCCTGATGGTAACCGTGCAGCTTCCGAAACTTCGTTTCGGCTACCCACGGATCCATCGACAGTGGATCAATACCGGCCTCGAAATGGATACCGTAATTGAGTTCGGGATCGATGACCTGAACACCAGCATAATTCCGGGTCGCATCCTCTCGTGTGGTGATCCTCGCCTCACCACGCTTCGCCCGCTCAAGCAGTCCGACCGTGATCTCGGTCAGGGCGCTGTTTGCAGCCTCAACCTCGTCGGCGTTAAGTACATTCTCGAACGCTAGGTATCCGAACTCCTCAAACTGCGCAAGATGCTCCTCGCTCAACTCACCCGGGAACTCGCTCACAACACTCGCTGCATCAACATCTATCATAGCCTCAGCCTCTGGTTTCACTTGGAACGCTCTTGGCCCTTCTGGAACCAGGAGCGCATCTTCTTGCAAAGAACTTGGGTGCCTTGAACGCGTCTTCCACCTCGCCCCGGTCCCTTTTCCTGACATATTCCCACTCGTACGGCGATTCACGCAGTCTCGTTGGACCGTTCCGCACGTCATTGCCCATTTTCGCTGCCTTCGGGTAGTGGCTGTATATCATCAGCCTTCTTGGACGTCCCGAAAGATTGGGCGTCGAGTTGTGGATCAGAAGGGACGAGAAGATCATCACCGTTCCTGCGGGAACAAGAAGATCGATCCCGCCCTTCGGGTCGATCAAACCGGGCTGAACCTCCAGACCGATGTCAACCTTGTCGTGAGGAAGGTCTTCTTTGTGCGACTCAGGCCAGATGTGCAACGGACCGGAGTCCTCGTTGCAGTCATCGAGTGCAATCGCAGACGACAGAATCGACTGCGGATAGTTCTGCAACTTATAGTAGGCCCAGTCAGAGTGAATCGGGAAGCGGTCGCTTGGACGCGCGCCCATGTCGAGCCCCGAAATCGGATCGGGCAGTGGTTCCTTGTAGTTTAGCTTCTCCTCCATCAGGATCGGTTCGTCCCCCATGATGGTCCGCATCGGGCCGAGGAACCGTTCATCCATCGAGATTTCTGCCATGTACAGGCTGAGGTCATTGATCGGCTGAATCTTCCTGACGATCTGATCGCCGTTATCCTTCTGCAGGATGTCCAGCCTCCCACTCCGCCGACCTAGACCGAGCGAAGCATTCACGATCAACTCCAATATGGCATCAGCCTCCTCCTGCATTCTCGCGACCTCCTCGGCGTTGAACGCGTTCTCGATCGCCACATATCCATCTCGGCTGAACTTCTCAAGCAACTCTGCATCCGACATACGTTCTCTATCCGATGTATTGAATAACTGCAAAGCAGATTATGTCCCTAACCAAACACCATTAATCTGAGCAAGTTGAAGTCGGTTTACAATAGACAGATACGCTCGGAATTTGTATTTTCCCGACATGCCAAGCCTCATCCAGAGAGTCAATTCCGCCGGAATCACGTACTGCGAGCAAGACTGGTCCTGGGACACATCACGTCGGCCCCCTACGGATTTCGACCTGTGGGCTGTTTTCGGGGGGCAGGGAACATTACACACCGACGACCAATCCTGGCCACTCCTCCCTGGAGACTGCTTTGTCCTTCGTCCAGGCGGCCTCTACATCGGCACACACGATCCTGACCGTCCTCTCATTGTCATTCACATCCACTTCGATCCTACAATCGGACGAGATTTCGGTTTCCACCGGCGGCTTGTGGATCAGAGCTTTGTTCGCGAACTGCTAACCCGGTCTGTTTTCAGCTTCCGCGATGATGATCCGGATTCAGCAATCATCTGGCTCGAAGCTGCGCTATCCGAGATCCTGAACCAGGAGCGCCTGACATTGGATCACGGGATCGATGAGGGACACGCCGAGAAGATCAACAACATCTGTAGACAGATATACGAGAACCCGAGTGCCGCATACCGAGTCGAAAAGCTTGCCATGACAGTCGGCATCTCACCCGATCATTTCACGAGATTATTCAAACAGTTGCGGGGCACTACACCGAGGAAATTTATCCTACAGGCGAGGATCGAGTCTGCACAGGATTTACTGCGGTCGTCAAACCACAGCGTGGGAAGGATAGCGGAAATTCTTGGATACTCGGACGTCTACTTCTTNAGCAGGCAATTCAAGGAAAAAGTGGGGGTATCGCCNTCGAAATTCAGACGGTGATACCGGGGGTAACANACAACGATAGATGTNGAACACCAAATATNCAGGATCGGATTAAGATTCTGCCTCNTATTGCCGCATCCGANTCGCANGTGAGCGCCCCTTTAGAAAACGGGAGAGGGGACATCACGTCACACGGTTTCGAGTTATGTGAGCGGGCGAGAGCCGCATTTCAGGCACCCGTAGCTTCTTTGGAGAAACAAAAACTATAACTGTCAATCATAGATC
>PAXL01000013.1 GCA_002714465.1 Gemmatimonadota bacterium
GTCTCTAGGTGGGATCTTGATCTGGTGGATCAAGTGGGCCAGGATGTTGCGCTTGAGTTCAACATCTTGGTCAGGGTTTTGTAGGCTGCTCCGCAGGTATTCAATCTCCTCAATTGCATCGGCCAGCGTCGGCATCTCCATGCCATTGTCTGGCTCTTCTTTTATATGCGCTTCGATCCGGTCGATCTCGTCTTGCGTCGTCTTTATGGCGGCGAGGAACTCAGGCATCGGATGCATAAAAGCATTCCAATGAAATTTGTGAGGCTAAGTAAGCAAAAGGCCAATCACTTGACGAATACGCCATCAGGCATGGGTACCTAAACGGCCGATGATTACTACGCCGGAGGATACGGAACCAATAGAAGTCAGTTACCGACGGATCTCACAGATCGCACTGCCGATTATGGCCTCCACGGCATCGTATACGATCATGCTCTTCGCGGACCGCCTTTTCCTATCCCGAGTCGGTAAGCACGAGCTTGCTGCGGCCATGAGCGGGGGACTGTCGAGCTTCGTGCTGTGTTCCTTCTTCGTGGGGCTTGTGGGGTATACATCAGCGCTCGTGTCCCAGTATTATGGTGCCAAAGATTACCGGATGTGTACGCGGTCGGTAATCCAGTCGGTCATTCTTTCAGCAGCCAGCTACCCCATCTTGCTCGCGTTCATTCCGATCATCCAGTATGTTTTCATTCTAGCCGGACAGGACCCTAAGCTGACGGAGAATGCCACGGCCTATGCCAGGATTCTGCTGATCGGATCGTTCTTCCTCGTCGCACGCACGGCAGCCAGTGCCTTCTTTATAGGGATCGGGAAGACACGCGTCATCATGCTGTCGAATGTTGCCGGAACGGTTGTNAACATTCCCCTGAACTACGTGTTAATTTTCGGAAAGTTCGGTTTTCCCGAACTGGGGATCCNGGGGGCCGCCATCGGGACCGTCTGCTCCAGTTTCCTAGTTTTTGTCTTGCTCTTTGTCTTCTACCTGCGCGAGACCTCGCGTGAGCCTTTCCGCGTCGAGCATCGAATGCGGTACGAGCCGTTGATCTTGAGGCGCCTCCTTCGCTTTGGCACCCCGGCCGGTGTGGCGCCCTTCCTGAACTGGTTCGCCTTCAANGTCTTTGTGCAGGTCGTCCACTCCTACGGACCGGACATCGCTGCAGCTGCTACCATCGCCTTCAACTGGGACGCGGTCTCGTTCATCCCTATGTTGGGACTGGGTATGACGGCCAGCACCGTCGTCGGTCAGCAGATCGGCGCTCGTGATCACGATGGCGCCCAGCGAGCAGCCTACATGGTCATTCGCTTGGCCCTTTTGTATGGTTGCGCAATGGTCGCGCTCTTCTTTGGTTTTGCGAACAGCCTCACCAGCCTATTCGGGTCAGGATTCGAATCATCGGGCGCCCAGATTACCCTAATGTCGGCCGACATGCTTCGCCTGCTCGCCATCCACGTTCCCGCAATAGCAGCCAAGCTCGTGCTCGGGGGCGCACTGCGCGCTGCGGGAGACACGGTTTGGTCAATGTGGGTTTCCGTCGCCATCCACTGGGCTATGGGTTTGGGGGTCATTTTGCTGGTGCGAGTTTTCGACGCACACCCCTATGTGGCTTGGTCGACGCTCATCGCTATGAACTATGCCCACTTCCTTGCCGTGTGGTATCGGTTCAGGTCGGGAAAATGGAGGAAGAAGCAGCTAATCGGAAAGATGGCAAACGATCACTAAGTGGGTATGAGACATTGACCTGCCCAAATCTACGTCTCCACCCAGGAGAAACCGCATGGTTAGCGAGACCCCATTCACAGACTGCACGGATTTCATGGATTCGCCTGAGCGACTTCGTGAACACGCAGACGAGCACGGGTATCTCTATTTCCGAAAACTCCTGAGTCCTAAAGACGTCAACGTGGTTCGCCACGCAATCTTGAGCATTGCGAGCGAGCATAACCTTCTGNATNCGGGCTACGAGATCATGGAAGGAATCCGACGCTCCGACGTATTCATTTGTGAGCAGGACAACACGGATCTATTTCGACGATTCTATACCGACGTTCAGCGGCTCCGCACCTTCCACGCTTTCCCTCACGATTCAACAGTCCTTGGTATCCTCGAGCGCTTCTTCGGTTCGAAGATCCTAGTCCATCCACGTCACATCTGCCACACGGTCTTCCCGGGTGAAGACCGTGCGACAACGCTCCCTCATCAGGACTTCCACCCGGTACGAGGATCGCGTGATACGTGGACGGTTTGGTCACCGCTTGGCGATTGTGATGACGAGCTGGGCGGGCTTGCCGTTGCCGATGGATCCAGCCGATGGGGATTTCTGAAAGATCCCGATGTCCGCTCTAGCCAGGCGATCCCGGACGACACCGAGTGGGCATGGAATCCCTTCANNTGTGGCGATGTGCTGATGTTTCANAGCCTGACGATCCACCGTGGACGCCCAAACCAAACGGGTGACCGGATCCGTCTAGCCACAAGTGCCCGCTACCAATCAGTCAATGACCAGGTCGACGGTGCGGCCCTTGGCGTTCACTTGGGATGCGGGACTTGGGAGGACATCTACAGTGACTGGCCGGATGATGATGCGCTTAAGTTCTACTGGAAGGGCCTAGACCTGGATCTTCAGCCACCCTTCCACAGCCGCAAGAAGGACTGACGTCAGAGTCCACCCGGCACACAGGAAACCGGATCAGCATCCCTATGCCCACATCCAAGAGATCGAAGGGCGTGACGGTGAAGACCACTGCCTGGTCAACGGGAGGACCGTAAACGCTGCCGGCACGACACTTACTGAGGAGCTAAGGAATACCAGAAGAGAACTCGCCCATATCTCTTATGACCAAGCGTCTGAACTTGTTTCTTGACGAGAACCTATCTTCTCGTTTGAAAGAGGCCGCCTAGAAGACTCGCGTCAGCATGAGAGAATTTATACGCTAGGTGATACAGAAGAAACTTGGGGAAGCTAAGGGTTAGCCCTTGCAGGCGGCTTCTAGCAGAAAAAAGGCGGTCAGGCAGTCGCTCAAGCTACGTGACCTTTCGGGGTCACCAACGTGAGGGCGACAGGGCGGGAGGCATTTCTACTGGCTTCCCGCATACCTGAACACTCCGCAATCAGCTGGGCTGTCCGTCCGCTGGATGCGCGCGGAGTCAGGACCTGATGGCGGTGTTTCCGCCTTTCGCTGGGAAGTCGGCGGTAAATGCCGCTTCTACGATCCACCGGATCCGCCGATCCCACCTGACGACCTGATGAGTTACGAATTTGTGGAGTAACCCCTCCTGCGATGGCCGAGCCGTCGCTTTCCTTCCTGTTGTATAAACCCCATCCAGGTATGATCTTATGCGTCGCTCCCCTTGCGGATGAACAACTCCCCCAGGCGATTAAACAGAAGGGAATCCAGGTCTCCCCATGCGAATCGAAACAGACATCAAGCTCGATTTCAAGGACGTGCTGATCCGACCCAAGCGATCCACGCTCCCCAGCCGAAAAAACGTCGACATCAGTCGTGAGTTCGACTTTCGCTGGAGCAAGAAGCGATTCTTCGGCGTGCCCATTGTCGCGGCCAACATGGACGGCGTCGGCACGATGGAAATGGCAGAAGCTTTCGTGGAAGAGGGACATGGACTGACCGTCGCACTGCACAAGCACTACGCCCCCGAAGCTCAGATCGACTTCCTCCGGAAGCACGGGGGATCGCCGGTCTGGTACAGCATCGGAATCGCCGATGAAGACGTGCGCAAGCTCGACGCAGTCCTGGACAGCCCCTTGCAGAAGGAGGGCACGGGAATCGACAAGCTGTGCATCGACGTGGCCAACGGTTACAGCGAGCAGTTTGTGGAGTTTGTGAAGCGCACCCGCGACCGGGTTCCGGAGATGACGATCATGGCCGGGAATGTGGTCACAGGAGAGATGGTGGAAGAACTGATACTCGCCGGTGCAGACGTGGTCAAGGTCGGGATCGGACCTGGCAGCGTCTGCACCACGCGCAAGATGACTGGTGTCGGCTATCCGCAGCTCTCAGCCATCATCGAATGCGCCGATGCCGCGCACGGCCTGGGCGGGCTGGTCTGCTCCGACGGAGGATGCGTCGTACCAGGCGACCTGGCCAAGGCATTCGGTGCGGGTGCCGACTTCGTGATGCTCGGCGGAATGCTGGCTGGCCACGATCAGGGCGGCGGGCAGGTGATCGAGGAAGACGGTGAGCGGTTCGTACAGTTCTACGGGATGAGCAGTGCGACGGCGATGGACAAGCACGCGGGCGGTGTCGCGGAGTATCGTGCGAGCGAAGGTAAGACGGTCCCCGTCCCCTACCGGGGAGACGTCACTGGAACCGTAAGGGAAATCCTGGGCGGAATCCGGTCTGCCTGCACTTACATCGGCGCGCGCCGTCTGAAGGAACTATCCAAGCGGACGACATTCGTTCGCGTGACAGAGCAGCTCAACAACGTGTTCGGCAAGGATCGAACGTCTGCTTGATCACTGGTCGGTGAGATTGCCCAACCGGTCGATGATCGCCGCCAGTTCCGGCTTGTTTGCCCGAAGCTCGTCCAGCGACAATCCGGTCAACTCGTATGGCAGAACCAGCCAATCCTGCGTCTCGTGAACGTAATAGTCAGGCTCCCTCCGCGTGCTTTCCGAGGGTCGATACCAGACCGTAGCGATACGGATCTCTCTCGGTAGGTTCCGTCGCGTCTTCAGAGCGAGCTCGTCGATTACGGCCTGCGCGCTGGCCCCAGTGCTATAAACATCGTCGACGATCAGCAGAGCATGCTCGGCACACAGATGCTCGAGCAGATACTGCAATCCGTACACACGAATGCCATCTGTTTTGTCGATCATCTCGGCATAGCTGTCGAGCCCGCTGTAAGAGGTGCGAATAGCGATGTGATCGGTCGGAGCCCCGAAGTGATCGAGGCCTTCCTGCACGGCGATCCCGACTGCGCTACCACCGCGCCACAGGCCGACGAGGAAATCCGGCCGAAATCCGGACTCGTGGACCTGAGCAGCGAGCCGAAACGAATCGAGCAACAGATCGTTAGCGGCGATGTAGGTTCGGTTCATTGAGTACTCCGGTTGCGTCTGGGCACACGTCGTGCGACCAATCTATCAAGAATCACGTCATACCGTGAGTCTGTGTCGTCCCCAGCCCACAATCACTGAGCTTAGGCTCCGGACTGGCTGATCCCGGAGTTGTGGTTCTCTCTGTGTCCTCGGCGTCCTCTGCGGTAAGTTTCTTCCGGTGTAGAACGTTATGGAAAAAGTCATCCTCACAGCCCAACAGCTTCTCGAAGACTCGTTTCGTCTCGGCCTCGACATCCTCGAGAGCGCCTTCAAGCCCACGATGATCGTCGCAATCTGGCGCGGCGGAACCCCGGTCGGAATGGCGGTCCAGGAGATCCTTTCCTACAGCGGCGTGGACGCCGACCACATCGCCATTCGGACGTCCTCCTACAAAGGCCTAGATCAGCGGGGCCAGGTCGCCGTCCACGGCCTCAACTACATCATCGAGAAAGTCTGTCCAGATGACCGTCTCCTCTTTGTCGACGACGTTTTCGACACGGGCAACACGTTCGCCGCGGTACTCGACGAACTTCGACAGCGTGCACGCGCCAACACCCCTAACGACATCCGCATCGCCGCGCCCTGGTTCAAGCCGACTCGGAACGAGACCGATCTCGTCCCTGATTACTACTTACACGAAACGGCGGAGTGGCTGGTCTTCCCTCACGAACTCGATGCCTTGACTCCGGAAGAGTTGCGTGAATCACGACCAGAACTGGTGGCGATTGTTGATGCGGCTAAGGGCAACACCAGCCACCGCCCTTGACTCTAGCCTACTTCCGCGACACTTACTGAGGAGTTAAGGAATGCCAGAAGAGAAGCCGACCACGCCGCTTATGACCAAGCGCGTGAACTTGTTCCTTGACGAGAATCTGTATTCTCGTTTGAATGAAGTCGCCTGGACGACTAGCGTCAGCATGAGCGAGTTCATACGCCAGGCATTGAGAGAAAAGTTGTGGGAGTCTGAGGGTTAGCCTTTTCGGGCAGCTTCCAGGAGGAACAGGGCTGTCAAGATGTCGCCCTGACGTGCGTGACCCCTCGGGGTCACCAAATTTCCTCCTGTCGCGTTGGATCTCCTGCGAAAGTGTCCACCCCTCCAAACATTTCGGTATTCAGCCGGTTATAAGCAAAACATTAGGAGTACTGGTTATGACTCGCCTAATTGCTATGCTGATCCTTGCGGCGAACGTGATGGCTCAGGAAGTGAACTTTTCTGTGACGGATCTGGACGGGAAGACCGCCGAGCATGAGTTCGTGTTCTCGACTTACCTGACGAGTGATCGTGGTGAGCAGCTTGCCTATCCGGGCGGTGAGATCGATATAGAGATCCAGGGCACCTGGCGATCCCACCAGACACGCACGAAAAGTGACAGCGGTGGCGTGGTCGCCAATGCCGTGATCAAGGATGGTGAAAGTTGGGCCAAGATGGCTGGAAGCAAGCTGACGTTCGAGCAGTATCCGTTTACGATTGAGCAGCTGAATGACAAGAGTTACAGCTGGAAGCTCGATCACGCAAAGGGCGGACACGAGATCGAGGCGGACTTCAGGCCTTGGAGGATCAAGGAACGGACAGATATCGTTAACGACATGGTAATGATATGGCAGCCGGCGCTTCTCCCGCCGTTGCCGGAGGGACCGGTAAATGTCGGAGACACTTGGACTGGAGAGTCGACAGTCGAGCTTCCATTCTACAAGCTTGGAGCGAGGAAGAAGAAGTTCAGGTTCGACTACAAGTCCACGCTTACGCTCAAGTCCGTGAAGGAGAAGAAGGGGAGCAAGATTGCTCAGATTGAGGAGAAACGCGAGATAACGGCCTACTACGGCTGGATCGAAACGGTGAATTTCTCCGTACTTCTAGTTGAAGGTACCGGATCCGGGCTCGCCAATTGGGAGATCGACGCGACGCGTGGGCTGGTAAACAAGGCCGACTATATCATGACCGTGAACCGACCAATCCTGCAGCGCTACGGGCACTCGCACGCCGTGCCTGACGCGAACTCGAACCTGAATCTGCTGTGCCAGATTAAACTCAAGAAACTCAAGTAGTAAGCTGAGGTTTTGCCGCGCCGATTCGTGCCGAATTCGCTGTTGACTCTGCATTTATTGCCGCGTATATTTTTTGGGGCTATGGGATGGCCCAATTGGGATCCTCGGGCATACTAGGGGTGGGATGGCTGAGGATCCCGCTTCTTTTTTATCTACGGAACCTGACTATCGATGGGGCGTCTACCTGATTGAGTAGACGCCCTTTCCTTTGTGAGATGCTGTCGGACATCCCTCCCGCCCGCAGCGGACTGCTAGGGGAGGGCGTTCTCTTGGCCACAACTTAACCAATTTCAGTTAAGTTGAAAATTTTAGCTTGACAGGTATACAGATGAGTAGTATCTTTTTGAGCAGGTAATTAAAGGAATATCTCAGGAGGCAATCCCCATGGCAGAGACGATGGTTGTAGACGCAGCGAACAACACGATTGATATCGAAAGCTTGAGCGAAGAGTTCGGTGAGGTGGTCGAGCGAATCCAGCACGAGGCATCCGGCGCCATGAGCTTTTTAAGCGATGCGGATTGGTCCCGGATCGATCGTGCCGAGAGGGTTGTTGACGAATGCGCTGAGGATCTTCGGCAGGGCCGAGGAGATCGGACAATCTGGTTGCTAGCGCTTGAGATGTACGAGCGAGCCTGGTCAGAGTCACTGGGGAGGAAGGAGCACGCCCACAGTTTGGCTGCATAGTAGCTAAATAAACGCGACCGTCGGTAAGACAAGAGGGCAGTGTTTCCCTTCGTCACAAATGGGGAGAGGGTGAAGGGAGATAGGGCCTGAGGGGGACTGGCGGTAGCTAAGGGTGGATGTCCGCCGGCGGGCATCCACCCTTAATCATATTGAGGCGTCACGCCGAGCAGGTCGTGAAACTGTAGCACGGTAGCGACTAACAATGATTAACAAAGGAGGCTCACGATGCCTAAAGCAGAACGAATCCCCGTTAGCCAGGCAATGAAGGAGAAGGATGTCACAAAGAGTTGCGTTCACCAAGCAATTAAATACAGTAATCTTAACGCTGAAGAGTTTGGCAGGATAACAGCCGTCCTTGTTGACTCGGCCTACGAGACTTGGACGCCCGACCGCGCTCGACAGAAGTCTGCACACAAACGGTGGAGCAGGAAGGAGGAGAAGAAGTAATGGATACGATGAAACCGCCAGCTGCCTGGACGGTCGTTAATCGTCCGGCCCAAGCTTCCGATCCGGCCCTCTGGTATCCGGCAATCAGCATAGAACATCTAGACAAAGACCAGGCGCAGAAGGTGCTCGATGTCCTCACCCAAGTCGATCTAGCGAACAGCTACAAGCTCGAAGAAATCTAAGCCACACAGAGCCTCATAGAGGACACAAAAGGCCTGCGCCACGTTGTATATGGCGCAGGCCTTTTTCGTGTCCAATCATTTAGGTCCGTCATGTCACTGGACGCTGTTGATCTCTGCCTGGTGGAGACAGGGGGAGGTCCAGCCAGGCCAGGCCGATGTCCCGTTTCATATGGTCCGTGCGCTTGCCACCTGGAGCATCATATAGGATAGCCAGACGCTCACCGACCTTAATCGCGGAGGGCATTCCGATGCACTGCTTCGACCATGTGCAGTTGCGGCCATCGAGAACGACAGCCTTGTTACGTGGATCCCATTGCGTTGGATCTCTGGACCAATAGACCCAGATGGCGTCGGTCCATTCGTCCCAGGTTTCATCCATGCCGACGTGGTTGGTGAACAGGAACCACCATCCGTTCGACTCTTCGTGGTAGAGTGAGCTGTTCTCGATCTGTTCTTCCTGAGGCAGGACGGGCACGTCCAGAACAGTCCAGGGACCATCCGGGTGCGGTGCGTGGGCCATGCCGAGGGACCTCGTGTGGATCACCCTTCCGTCCGGTCGCGTCAGGTTTTCTGCGCAGGTGAAGAACGTCCAGAGCTTCCCTGCATACCAGAACAGGTAGCCGGGACTTGCCGTATCGCTTCGGTAGGTGTCGGGCTCCGTCGACACGACCTCCACATCGTACCGCTTGCGCCACGGGCCTTTCAACTCCTCGGCTTCAGCCTTCAGCGTGTAGTAAGGAACGTCCGGTACGCAGCCCGGTGGCTCCGTTACCCTTGTGCACCCGACATAGTAGGCGTGCCACAGCCCATCGTGTCTGACAAACCACGGAGAGGTCGCCGTATGGGAGTCGCGCTGGCCCGGTTCGCCGTAGGTGAAAACGCTGCCGTGTCGCTGCCAGTTTTCGAGATCGCTGCTCGTCGCCAGACAGGCCAGCCAGCCCACGCCGGGTTCAGCGCCGTCGTAGAAAAGATGGTAGATGCCGTCGTGGAGGACGACACTTGCCTCCCGCGCACCCACGGCGTCGCAGCGATCCGGACCTTGCCCGTGTGTGAACACTCTTCCGGCGTCTTCGGCGTCCAGCCTTAGTTCCGCTGCAGGTCTGCCGTCGATGTACTTCGTCGGACCGGCCGGTTCCGCTCCCTGGGACATGTCGTTTCTCTTTATTGAATCGTGTGTGTGGAGGTGTCGTAGCCGGCTGACGCGGACTTCCTCAGTTGGCGGTGCGCGACGACCAGATGAGCGGTGTCTGCACATCGTCAATGATTAACAGAAGAGGGCGTGTCTCTTACTGAGACACGCCCTCTTCTGTTACTTATGGCGGTGAATAGCTAGGCCTTGAAAGCTTTGAGCTTCGCGCCGGCTTTGAACTTCGGTACCTTTGCGGCCTTGATCTTGATGGCCTTGCCCGTCTGCGGGTTGCGTCCGGTTCGCGCCTTGCGCTGCGCAACCGAGAAGGTTCCGAATCCGACTAGCGTCACGCGGTCACCCTTCTTCAGGGCTTTCGTGATGGTCGAGATTGTCGCGTCAAGCGCCGCCCCTGCATCCTTGTTCGTGAGGCCTGCATCATTTGCGATCGCGGCGATCAGTTCTCCCTTGTTCACTGTGTGTTTCACCTCCCCCCGAATCATGTTTCACAAGTGTAGAAGTTCCTGTGCGTTAATTCGGACAGGTCTCTACACTCGTGTATCTTCCAATAGGATAAACAGCGGGAACAGTTAATGAGGGAGTATAGAGAAAGCTGAGCTAGGGGAGTCTGTATCGACGTGAAGCTTTTCAAGTATAGGACAGCTCAAAGTTTGCCGACAACATAAAAGTCCTTATAAACGCCTTACCGTGAGGGGTTCAAGCAGTCAGTAGAGCTTGACTTGAGTGGCGGGACTGTCGATCGTGTACCTGATCGATAAGCTAAAATAATGGAAGCGTATGTAAGGATTGGCGGTTTTAATGGAAGTCGATCAGCTCAAGGGGTTTCTGGAAACGGCTAGAGAGAAAAGCTTCACAAGGGCAGCGGAGAAGCTCTTCAGGACGCAGCCGGCCGTAAGCCTGCAGATCAAGTCCCTAGAGACCGAGCTCGGGCAGCGTCTGTTCGAAAGGCACGGCAAGCGGGTTAGCCTGACGGAAGCAGGACGACTTCTGTATAGTCGCGCGGAGCAGGTGCTGTCGATCCTCGAAACGATCCCTCACGACATGTCAGGTTTGGGCGAACTCAGGACGGGACGCCTTATGATCGGTACGAGCGACACCAACTGCGCCTATGTGTTGCCACCTGTGGTCGAGACTTTTCGCAAAGTCTATCCAGGTGTCGAGATCCAATTGACAGACCGGATGTCGCCAGAGGTGGCGAGACTTGTTGTGGACGGAACGGTCGACTTCGGGATTGCGACGCTGCCCGTGAACGACACGCGTCTGGATACGGAACCCCTATTTATGCGTCGGGAGGTCGTGATCGCTTGCCAGGACCACCCGCTATCTGCTCGATCGCGGTTGACTCTCAAACACCTGGCAGAAGAGCCGATACTCTCGCTTGAGGAAGGAAGCACGAGCAGAAGTCTGACAGACCGGATCTTCCTCGAAGCCGGGTTGCATCCACGGATCGCGATGGAACTCGGGAGCATCGAGGTTATCAAGAAGTTTGTCGAGATCGGGCTTGGAATCGCGATCGTTCCGGAAGTCTCGGTAAGGGAAGAGGTGGGGGCCGGGCAATTGTCGCTCCTCAAGGTTCGAGGTATCCCTTCGCGACAGGTCGGTATCGTTCGAAGGGCAGGAGGCCACCTTGCGCCCTCGGCGGAGATCTTCATCGACTTTCTGAAGGCTCAGGTTTCTCGACCGTGAGCCTGCCGGCCTATGAGAGTAAGCTCGGTGTCTCACCGGCTATTTTTCTGGAACGAGCGGGAGAGGCCTACGGTCGTTCGTTTCGGGCAGTGGATCCGCCCTGCAACGGGTACCGGAGCACGACGATACGTGTCCGCGATGATGCTGGAAACGAGCTCTTGATTAAGGCTGTAGACGCCGAGTCTAGACCGAGTTTGGTTTCGCTCGAACTACAGGCGCATCTGGCTGATTCCGGGGTCCCTGTCGTTGTACCAATTCCGGCATTGTCCGGGGAGCTGTGCACCAACCTGGATAGCGTATCGTGTCTGGTTTACCCGTTTGTGGCAGGGGACGGATACGAGCAGTCAGCGAGTGGCCTGCGAGAGGCGGGAGCAACTCTTGCACGGGTCCACGCCATTGACGTCCTAGACGAAGGGTTGCCCGTTGTAGAGTGGGGCCTTGAGAAGGAGCGCGTTTGCCAGGCTTTCTCAGGATCTCGTCATCCATCGCTTGAATCAATCGATCTGAATGCTTTTGAGCGAGAACTTGGGTCGTCTTCGTCCACACTTCTCCACACGGATTTCAGAGCACAGAACGTTATCTTCGCTAACGGCCAGATCCAGGCTGTTCTGGACTGGGATGGTGTGTCGGTCGGTCATCGCTTTTTCGACCTGACCTACAGTCTTCTGTTCTTCGGTGCTGTGCTGGACGGTTCGGAACCAAGGAAGGAGACTGTTGACGCCTTTCTTGCAGGCTACGCCGTATCTGCTCCGCTGACAGACGATGAACGCGCAGATTTTCCGGTCTTCCTGCATCTCTCGTTGCTGCGAGGACTTGGATTGTGGAACGTGATCTGGGTATCTTCGGACGGCCCTACCCGAGAAACCGTGTCGAACTGGATCAACACATATGCCCCTCTTCTCGATAGGCTGGATTCTCTAGTGGTCGTCTGAATCCGCCCCGCGTTGTGTCCCCCGTGTCGATTGGTTATCTTCGGGCTTTCTGGGTAAGCCTCCCAGTCAATACGGATTCTGCATTGCCCTTAAACTTCTCTTGGTTGTTGCAGAACCATCTTGCCGGCATTGGTCGTACCTGGGCGTACCTGGGCAAATACTTCTTGCATTGAGGTGTGAATGTTGAGCAGGCGGTGCGCGACGTTCGGTTTAAAGGCCCTTAGTTGACCGAGACGATAGACCAAGGACAGGCGGTTCACCAATTCTAGGGATACGACACGCATGAGTACGACAGAGACGTTGAGAGGTCACGCAAACGAGATCTTTAAGGCGGCTGTGCAGGCCGTCGATGCTGAGCAGTGTGTTCGGTCGTTCGTGTCCCGCTCCGGGCAGATGCTGACTATCAATGAACGCGACTATAATCTATCCAATTTCGACACTGTCTATGTGGTCGGTGCTGGTAAGGCGAGTCCACGTATGGCCAGGCATCTGGTCGAGGTGCTTGGTGACGATCTGACAGGTGGTGTAATCAACACGAAGTACGAACACGGAGAAGAACTAGCGAAGATCGATGTTGTAGAATGCGGCCATCCGGTTCCGGATGAGTCCGGTGTTGGAGGTACGAACCGGATACTCGAGATCCTTGAAGGAGCGGACGAGCGATCTCTTGTAGTCTGTCTGTTGTCCGGTGGCGGATCGGCTATCATGCCCGCACCCGTCGCCGGATGTTCGCTCGAAGACAAGCAGGAAACGACCCGTCTTCTCCTAGAATGCGGGGCGAATATTGTCGAGTTGAACGCGGTGAGGAAGCATCTGTCGAAGGTCAAGGGAGGCGGACTGGCCCGTGCGGCGTTCCCTGCGACGGTCGTCGCTCTGATGTTGTCAGATGTGATTGGGGATCCGATGGACGTAATCGCCTCAGGTCCCACGGTCCCGGATACGTCGACCTACAAGACCTGCAGAGAGATCTTCGATAAGTACGAGCTCTTTGAGCAGCTTCCGCCCTCCGTTCAATCCAGGATGAACGATGGGTTGGCCGGCCAAGTCGAGGATACGCCAAAGCCCGGTGATGAGGCCCTCGGACGTGTTCAGAATGTCGTTGTCGGCAGTAACGGGTTGGCCGTTGAGGCTGCCGAGGCAAAGGCGAAGGAGTTGGGCTACAATACGCTCAAGCTGTCGACCCGACTTGAAGGTGAGGCGCGCGAGATCGCTCACGTTCACGCGGCGATCGCGAAGGAAATTCTGTCGTCCGACGCTCCCGTGCAGGTACCGGCGTGTGTGATTGCTGGTGGCGAGACCACGGTCACGGTGCGTGGGTCTGGTAAAGGGGGGCGAAACCAGGAAATGGCTCTAGCGGCCGCTATCCTTCTCAAGGGTTGGGGGCCTGCCGTGTTTTTCAGTGGTGGAACGGATGGTACAGATGGTCCGACGGATGCGGCTGGGGCAGTTGCTGATGGTGAGACGATCGAGCGAGCAGAAGCGGCAGGTCTTTCGGCAATCAGCTACCTCAAGGATAATGACGCCTACCACTTCTTCAAGCCGCTGGACGATCTGGTGATGACTGGGCCGACGGGCACGAACGTGGCTGATGTAGCCATGGTGCTGGTGGGGAAGACGGACTAATGGTCTTCAACGGTGTCGCGGTTTGCAATCACGATCCCGATACCGACCAAAATCACGCTTCCGATCAGTGCGGGCGATATCGGCTCATCAAGCAGTATGCTGCTCAAAATCACACCGATCGGCGGTGTAATGAACCCAAACACACCTACCTGGCTGGCCTGATACCGTTTAAGCAGCCCCGTCATGATCAGAAAACAGAATCCAGCGATGACGACACCCTGGTAGAAGACCCCGGATGCGACGAAGGTGTCGAGCGTCATTCGTGGAGGCGATTCTAGGATCAAGCTGACGCCAAAGAAGATCGGCAAACTTGTGAAGGCCTGCCAGACTAGCAGCTTCGTGGGTGAGATGTCCTGAGCCAATCTCTTGGTGTAGACCTGCCTGGCACCGAGCAGACAGGCGCTGCCAAGGACGAGGAGATCGCCAACAAGGTAGTCTAGCTGCTGTGTGGCGAAGCTCTCACCGAAGATGACTAGAACAGCAGAGAACGAGAGGGCCATGCCCAGAAAGCGCGACCGACTTGCCCGGTCTCCTTCGATGTAGAGGTGGGCGAAGAGGGCTGTAAAGAAGGGATAGGCCGACATAAGGACGGTCGAGCGGCCTGCCAGCGTGTAGTGAGTGCCGGCGTTTAGCAGGTAAATCTGACTGACGAAAAGCACGATCAGCCGTAAGATCTTACCGAACTCCCCTTGAGCGAGAGACAGCTGTTGCCTTGAGATCAGTGCCCAGCCGGTGACGAAGAGTCCCCCGAGCAGGAAGCGTAACCCGGCAAGAAAGATGGGTGACACACCCGCCAGAGCCATCTTGATGGCGACAGAGTTGCCACCCCACAGGATGGCCGTCAGGATCGTCAGCGCCGCGGCAGACCGCGTGAGCCGATCATTCTGCATCAAGTGGCTTTCTGCAGAATTCGAGGATGAAAACCGTGCTGGCAGGCACGAAAAACCAGAGCATTTGGTAAGGGGCAAGCAGCACGCCAAGGATTCCGATAAAGGCAGCGATTCGGAGGCGTTTCGAGAGGCGCACTAACTGGTCCCGGGGGATTACACAGGCCCTAGGTATCGAGTTCTTGATGCGATCTCCCAGATCGGAGCGCACGAGCTCCGAACCGAGAACCACGAACAGACATCCCAGCCCAACCAGAAAATTGGCGTCGCTCTGGAAAATGTTGAGGCCGATTCCAATTGCGAGGAGTTGTGCAAAGCCGAACGCATAAACTGCCGTATTTCGAAGGGGTTCGTAAACGCCGAGCTCTCTGAGCTCCCGGACCCGGCGCTTGTCTGTATAGGGTATGAGGGCGAAGAAGAGGTAGGCCACGATCATTGCGGCCGGATTCAGGTAGATGCCGTGTCCCTTGTCTGTGTAGCTTGAGATGTCGCCGTCGACGCCCCAATGGACGGGGATCTGCTCGGGTAGGTAGGGTTGGGCAACGAAGCCCCCGAAAAGACTCAACGCGATGTAGAGCAGCGGAGGCCAATGTTTGGTCAGAAGTGTCACGAGTCGGGGCCAGTATAGCCGAGTGTTCAGAGGGGGTCAAGGACACACCACTTTATTGAGGATGCCATGCAGTCGTTTTACCTGAGCGTGTTGATAGCAGCGGTGCTCTTTGCAGACACCGTTCAGGCACGTGAGTTCACATCAGAAATCGAGGACCTTTTCCGGAGGGGGAAGACCGACTCGGCCCTAGCGGCCAGCCAAGGTTTTGTGGTCGCCCATCCCGACAGCGCGGACGCGCACGGTTATCTAGGGACATTATACACGGAGATCGGACGACTCGAGGAGGCTCTTGCTGCTTTCAAGCGCGTCATCGATCTGAATCCGGATCAGGTCGACGGATATCGAAACCTGTCGCTTCTGCAAACACGGATTGGGAACGTCGATGAGGCGATACTGACACTCACGACGGGTATTGAGAGGCTCCCGATGTCGACCCAGCTTCTGAACGAGAGGGGGCTGATCAGGGGTAACACAGGGCGACTGGATGAAGCCATCAGTGATTTCGAGTCGGCGATCCGGATCGCCTCAAAGGAGCCGACGGCATACCACAGTCTGGCTCTTTTGTATGCGACCGGAGGCGACAACGAAAGTGCGATTAAAACGATCGACAGGGGGCTGAGTGCGTTACCTGGAGACGCGAAGCTGCTGGTGAACAAGGGGGGAGTGCTCCACGCGAGCGGCGATGTAGCCGGCGCATTCAGGACATATCGGTCTGCGATCGATTCGGCCCCTGAGGATGCTCAGGTTCATCGTTCTTTTGGGTTCATGGCAGCAGAAGCCGGTTCACTGGCTGTGGCCGAAGCGGCGTGGGCTGAGGCGGTTCGTTTGAACCCCAACGACCTAGAGGTCCGCAACACGCTCGGGCAGTTGTACATCAACAAGGAAGACGGGAAGCGTGCCCTCGAACAGTTTGAGGCGATCGTAGAGATCGAGCCTCGTGCTGCGGTCTCCAGACACACGCTCGGTTTCCTATATCGAAGCAAGGGCGATTCAGATCTCGCTAAACAAGAGTTTCGTGCGTGTATTCAGCTAGAGCCCTCGTGGACGGAACCTTACAAGAGTTTGTCCATGCTTTACGTGGAAGAAGGTCACTTGGACTCGGCGCTCACGGTTTACAACATAGCCTTGAGTGTCGACTCGACAGATGCGTCGATCCACAACAATGTCGGTTTTCTCTACTCGATGGCTAAGGATTGGGAGAACGCGAAAAAAGCTTACAACAATGCGGTGGTGTTCACGCAGGATTCCGAGATGATGAGGGATGTGCAGGAGAACTTGAGCATCATAGAATCGATCGAAGCGGGGGAAGTCCAGGTGCGACATATCGTCGTTAGGACCGAGGCAAAGGCGCGAGATCTTCTCGGACAGCTCCAAGCCGGGGCAGACTTCGCCGTGCTGGCGAAGGAACACTCGATCGATGCGTCAGCATCTCAAGGTGGTAATCTGGGCTTCTTTGAGAAAGGGGATCTGCATCCCGACTTCGAGGCGTCAGCCGTGGTTTTGGAGGTGGGAGGGTTGAGTGAGATCGTGCAAACGCCTGTCGGTTTCCACATCATCCAGCGCACTCTCTAACCGATTTATGCTGGGTGAGACGGGGGTAGCGTGAAGCAGAGCCTGACTCGAATCCTCCTGTGGATCGTTGGTCTGTTGCTGCTCGGTGTTCTGATCCAGCAAGTTGGTGTCGACCAGGTCCGGGAGCATATCGCAACCTTGGGCTGGAAGATCATCCCAGTCCTGATGATTGCCCTGTCGTGGCACCTCAGCAACACGATCGCTTGGCAGGCTTGCTTTGACAGGAACGATCCTGACCGACCGGGTTTCTGGGGCCTCCTATACACAAAGCTGTCTAGCGAAGCGATCGGCAACGTCAGCCCCGCGTCCCACGTGGGGAGCGAGATCGCCAAGACTTACATGCTGCGTCGGCGTATGTCTGCAACCAAGGGTCTGCCGTCGGTTGTCGTCAACAAAACGATAGAATTCATTAGCGGTCTTTTCTTTGCCCTTTCGGGCACGCTCTTGGTATTTCAAGCTTTCCCGATTCAGCAGGAGATTAAGACTGGGTTGCTTGCTGCACTCGGTGCGACGAGCCTCGCTGTCTTGATCGCCGTCGTTCGTCAGCGGCAGAACACCTTCGGCTGGTTCCTGAATCTGATGAAAAGTCTCGGATTCACGTTTCTCGAGAAGCGTAGAGAGAAGATTGAGGAGACCGATCGGAACATCGCTCAGTTCTACCGGAAGAACCCCCGAGGATTCCTTGTCTCATTTGGGTTTCACAGCCTGAGCTGGTTTCTGGGTGCCTACGAGGTATACTATATCCTCGGGATTCTGGGTGAATCTCTCCCGTTCTCGACAGCCTACCTGCTCACCGCCCTTTCCGTGATCATCAATACCGCCTTCTTCTTTGTGCCCTCGGGGGTTGGTGTATTTGAGGGCGGCCACGTGTTTCTCTTCCATCTGCTCGGGCTAGACGCCGGGATCGGACTCGCTGTTGGGCTTCTCCGGCGGGTCCGGAAGGTCTTCTGGGTCGTTGTTGGCTTTATGATGATCTTTATCGCTTCGCGGATTGCTCTTGCTTCGCCGTCGGATACGCCGGGATAGCGCGTATCTGGCACGCCGTTCGCAAACTTCGCATATACAATTGTATTAGCTCTGGTTTAACCGGTGTAGATTGCCATAAATGCTGGGTTATACTTGTTTGCAAAGGACGATCACTGGTGACATGTGCCTTTTGTGCAACGGCAATGTGTGGCAAAAACTTCACACCTGTAATGTTTTGGCACATTGCGCGCCGCGTGAGTTCCGGGGTTTTAGTCAGTTGTATCGCACTTCTATGTGCCTTTGGGACACTCGTTTGCGAGCCGCTCAGTCTTCGCAAGTTTGTAGATCTAGCGGTTGCGAACAACCCGCAGCTTCGCGCTGCAGGAGCCGACGTGGAGATTGCAGAGGCACTCGGTCAACACGCACGAGCAGCACGCATTCTTCCGAAGTTCGACCTGACAGTTGTGGCCGGGCCTTCGCCAGAGGCGAGGGGAAACGCGCTGGTCGGAGATACAGACCTCTGGGCTCTGAGTGTCTTTACTCGGACAGAGGCAACGTTCATACAGCCTTTGTTCACGTTCGGAAGGTTGGCCGCTGCCCAGGAAGCTGCGCTTCAAGCCGTCGAGGCTCGAACCGAGGGGCTTCTTGATGCGCGGGCAAAGCTTGAGCAACAAGTTACAGAAGTGTATTACGGGCTGTTGCTGGCGGATCATCTCTGGGACCTCGCCGGGGAAGCGAGGAGGGAGATCGGCAAGGCTCGCGATTTGATCGAAGAGAAGCTCGAAGAAGACGAGGGCGACTATACCTACACGGACCTGTTCAGGCTAGATCGGTTCGTGTATGACGTTGAGGAAAACGCGAACAAAGTCGAGAAAGGGCGGCGTCTCCTCCAGTCTCTTACGAGGAAGATGGCCGGGCTCGACCCGGACGCGGTCGTTACGCTGGCGGAAGACACCTTGGTGCCGCTTACAATCGAAACCGAGCCGCTTTCCGAGTATGTTGCGCGTGTCGTCAACCGGCACGACCTGAGGCAGCTGCGGGCCGGGATTCGTGCGAAGGATGCGCAGGTCAAGGCAATCCGGAGCGAGTACTATCCGCAGTTCTTCATCGGCGGTCAGCTCAAATACAGCCACGCGCCGAACCGAGACGATCAGTCGAGCCCGTTCGCGAAGGATGATTTCAACTTCCTCCAGGGTGGCGCGATTATCGGGTTCAAGCAGTCACTGTCTTTCGGCCTGACCGCCGCGAAGCTGCGGAAAGCAGAATTGGAAAGAAAGAAGTTGAGCTATGTTGATCAGCTGGCATCGATGGGCGCGGTGCTCGAGATTGAGCGACTCCATGGGGATCTGGTGGAAGCTCAGGCGAATCTGAAAGCAGCAAAGAGGGCGCGTCGTGCAACACGCCGCTGGTTCGTATCAGCTCGCGACGGGTTCAACGCTGGACTGGAAGAGGCCGGTGAGATCATTGATGCCGTGAAGGAGTACAGCATCATACGCGCCAAGTACTTCAACGCAGTATACACGTTCAACAAAGCCTACGGTGCGCTTCAGCGTGCAACCGGTGGGTTGATCGTTGGTCAGTAGTCATTACGTCTTGGATTTGAAGAAAGGGAGGGACATGGTCTCAAAGGCCGTGATCATAGCAGCGGGTCGTGGCAGCCGTCTGGACGGACGGTATCGTGATGTCCCGAAACCTCTTGTGCCCATTGCCGGGGTGGGTCTTCTCAAGCGGACGATCCTGACCGCCAAGCGGGCAGGGATCAACGAATTCACGATCGTGATCGGGTATCGAGGAGACGAGATCCGGTCTGCGATCGAGCAAGATGACCAGGTCGACGTCCAGATCGACTGGATTCAGAACAACGCGTGGGAAGAGGGGAACGGGAAGTCTGTTCTCGCGGCGCGTAAATCTGTGGGCGAAAATCCGTTCATCCTGACGATGTCGGACCATCTGTTCGATCCCCAGATTATCGAGACACTGCGGAATGCGAACCTCGCGAGCAATGAGTGTGTTCTGGCGGTCGATTCCCGGATTGATCGCATCTTCGATAAAGAGGACGCGACAAAGGTTCAGGTCGAGTCCGGTCGCATCGTGTCGATAGGGAAGATAATCGATGCGCACAACGCAATCGACACCGGTGTGTTTCTGTGCAATCCGGCCGTGTTCGGCGCACTTGGGCAAGCGATCGCAGACGGGAACGACTCACTCTCGGGAGGGATCGGGATTCTGGCCGCACAAGGGCGTATGCGGGCAGAGGATGTCGGTGAGCTGTTCTGGGAGGATGTCGACACCCCCGAGTCGCTCATTCACGCAGAGCGAGCGTTGATCCGCTCGCTTGGCAAGCCGACGGACGGGTTCGTGTCCCGTCATTTCAATCGTAAGATTTCCACTCGTATCAGCTCCGTCCTCGTCAAGACCTCGCTTACGCCAAACCAGCTTTCGATTTCAACCATGTTTGTTAGCTTCCTTGCGGCTTGGTTCGTCGCGCAGCCCAACTACGTCAGCTTGGCCATTGGTGGTCTGATCTTCCAGTTCGCCTCGATCATCGACGGGTGCGACGGAGAGGTCGCTAAGCTGAAGTTCATGGGTTCGCAGTTTGGCGAGTGGGTCGATACAGTGGCAGACAACATCTCGTATCTCGTGTTCTTCTCAGGCTTCGTCTATGGTATGTTTCAGTATACAGGCGAGGAGTTTGTGTTGACGCTGGCGTGGCTGGCGTTGGCGGGGATGGTGGTTGCCGTCTCTGTGGTTTATGTCTACCTGCGGATGTCCGGCTCTGGCAGTATCCTTAGCTTTACGCAGGCCTTCTCGAACGAAGTTCCGGAAGCGAAGCGTGGCTGGTTCCACAAGTTCAGCGAGCGTATCAAATTTGCCAGCCGGCGTGACTATTTTGCGGCAATGTTCTGCGTCCTTGCGCTTGCGAATGCACGTTGGACGATCTTCTGGATCTACGCACTAGGTGCAATAACAATCGCAACGGCGATCCTGTTCTTTGTCGGGCATATTATGAGGTCACGAGGTTTCTGGCCGGCAGGCGCTCAGGCCGCGACCGAAGAATCAAAGCTGTTCTCCGAAAAGGCAGACTAGACAGGTTTCACAGAAAGGGAACCATTATCGGCTTTCGTCCGTCTTGAGGATGTGAGGTGATAGTGGTTTTCTTTTTGCTTAGAATTAGAGGCTGGAACCACACAGAACACAGAGGATCTTGTCCGGGGGGCGGTACCGACAAACCTGATTCTTCACGTGGACCGGGGCTTTAATCGTGGAGTCGTTTGGTATGATGAAGGGTCTACTTATAGTTGCAGTAGTCGTCGTTGCTATGGTTAGGTGTGCGTCGGCGGAAACGGCTGACGATCTGCTCGCGCTGGTGAAGGATCGGAACCAGGTGATCGAGAGGATCGTGAAGTCGCCTACAGAAGGGGAGACGGAAGAGGAGAGGGCTCAGATCAAGATGATCGTGAGCGAGTTATTCGATTTCAATACGTTCAGCGAGGTCTCACTTGGGCGTTACTGGAAGGAGCGCACCGACGCGGAGAAGACCGAGTTCACCTACCTGTGTCGTCAACTGATTGAGCGGAACTATGCGGATCCGGCGCTCTACAAGAAGGCTGAGAGCGTCGAGTATGACGGTGCGACGATCGATGGTGACAAGGGAGAGGTGAAGACGATCGTCTCCTACAAGACCGAAGAGAGCACGATCGACTACAAGCTCAAGAAGGTCCGTGATAGCTGGTTAATATACGATATGGTGATTGACGACCTGAGTATTGCGAAGAACAATCGGTCGCAGTTCAGGAAAGAAATTCGGAAGACGTCCTACGAGGGACTGGTCAAGAAGCTGAAGGACAAGTTAGCGAAGGAAGAAAAGAAGTAGGTTGAATGGAAGTGATTTTCCACAAATTCGCCGATATCACTTATCGGCGCTACAAGCTGATTCTGATCCTGGCCACGTTGCTGACGATTGGGGGGACTCACTTTGTCATCAAACTCGTCAAGCGGATCGATACAGACATCGCGGCACTGATCCCGGACGATTATCGGAGCGTTAGGACCCTCAAGGACATTGAGAAGGCCGTCGGTGGTGTGGGGAGCTGGCGTCTTCTCGTTCAGTCGGATGACTACGAGTCGTCCCAGCGGTTTGTTAACGATCTTGTCGCCGAGCTCCGGAAGGATGAATACAGAGAGTATGTGAACTTCGTCAGCTATCAGAAGGAAGTCGACTTCTACAAGAAGAATGCCCTCCTGTATATGGACATCGATGATCTGGAAGAGATCCTAATCCGGATCGAAGACCGCCTCGCCCAGGAGAAATTGAAACTTTCACCGCTTTATATCGACCTGTCCGATGGGGAGGCGGCGGAGGCAGAGCTGGACTTCTCCGATATTCAGGAGAAGTATGGCGGCGGGGCCGAAGTAGATCCCTACTTCACGGACCCGGAGAAGACGATCGTCGCGCTGGAGGTCGAGGCTGCAGGCACCGTCAGCAACGTCGGGTTTACTAAGAAAATGCATCGTGTGATGCAGGATGCTGTGGCGAAGCTCGGTCCGGCGGACTATCATCCGACAATTTTTGTCGAGTATGGTGGCACATATAAGAACAAGATCGACGAGTATGACGTGATTATCCATGACGTGCGGTCCACCCTTGTCTTCGGCGTGATCGGTGTCGTTTTGATCCTGACGATCTACTTCAGGCAGCCGCTGGCTGCCTTTTTTATTGCCATCCCCCTGATGATGGGGCTGATCTGGTCCTTTGCCCTGACCTACTTTGTTATAGGAAACCTGAACACGATGACGGCGTTCCTGTTCGTGATCTTGTTCGGGCTCGGGATTGATTTTGGGATCCATCTGTTTGCTAGGTATCTGGAAGACCGAACCGGCAAGCAGGATGTGAGGACCGCGTTGGATTCGATGCTAATCCAGACCGGGCAGGCCGTTTTGACGGCTGCACTCACGACGTCTATGGCGTTCTTCAGCCTGACCTTCACAGACTTCAAGGGGTTCTCCGAATTCGGATTCATAGTTGGAACCGGGATCCTGATGTCGCTTGTATCGATGACCACGGTTCTGCCCGCGTTCCTCCGTTTGGCAGACGAGGACCTCGGTCTGATTCGTATGAAGCAGGTCTGGGGTCACAAGGGATTGTCGGATAGACGCAAACCGTTCCCTGCGGCAAAATGGGTGCTCGGCGGCGGGCTCATCCTGACTGTGCTCTTCGCGGTCAATCTGCACAAAATTGATTTCGAGTATGATTTCACAAACCTCCGATCGAACCTTCCCGCTTCCGTCGCTGTGAAGAAGAAGATCGACAAGATATCACCTTTCAACGCGCTCTCAGCGTCTCCCACGATCGTGCTGGCGGAATCGAAATCAGAGCTCGACAAGATCGTGTCCGCCGTTCAGGAGAAGATCGAGGCGGATACAGAAACTCCAACAATTCACACTGTACGGACGCTGCATTCGTTTCTACCAAAGCTCCAAGAAGACAAACTGGATATAGTCGAAGAAATAAGCGACCTAGCCAACGGGGAGGGCGTCAAGCTGATCAAGGGAAAGCAGAAGGAGAAGCTGGATGATCTGCTAGAACTTCTCGATGTCGAAGAGCTTTCGGTTGAGGATCTTCCCCGATCCTTGTTACGCAAGTTTCAGACGAGCGATGGCAGCCGGGCTCATTTTGCGTTCATTTACCCGGACGTACAGCTGCGCGACGGGAAGAACGCGATGGCCTTCGCCGATGACGCGCACGAGATCGTGACCCAAGACGGGAAGACCTACTACTCATCCAGCGCGAGCATTGTTTTCTCTGATATGTTGCGTCTGATGCTGCGAGACAGCCCGATGGCGATCGGAGTGACCGTGACAGTCGTTTTCCTGATCGTGCTCGTTGACTTCAGACAGCTTCGGGCCGCCCTGCTTGTGATGTTCCCCTTGCTCTGCGGTGCCCTCTGGATGTGTGGTGTGATGTTCGTGTTCGGGATGAAGCTGAACTTCTACAACATGGTGGCGCTCCCGACGATCATCGGCATGGGGATCGACAATGGGGTGCACTTCTACCATCGGTATAGCGAGGAAGGTCCGGGTTCGCTGATGCTGGTTCTCCGGAGCACGGGAGGCGCCATGTTTGTGTCGATGCTTACAACGATGGTCGGATTCTTCGGTCTGGCGTTGGCCACGCATCCGGGTCTGAATTCGATCGGTGTCCTAGCCCTGATTGGTTTGCTGGAGAGCTTCATCACTGCTGTCGTTGTGCTTCCGTCGATCCTTCAGGTGCTCGAAAGGCGTCTTCCTTCGGCGACAGTAGATTCTACAGCGATCGGTGACGCCACGGGTAAAGCCGCTGCAAGCGAGTGATCTGGATACTGGCTCATCCTAGATTTGCCCTTGGCTTGCGCTGTGGGCTTTTTGTTTGTCGTTGGGATCGTGCGGGCTAACGGTCGGTCTATGCAGGAGCCACAACCTTGTAGTCGCTAGACGCTCAGATACGTGCAGCCTACGTTCATCGCGTCTTGGAAACCGAATCTCAGAGGGGATATGCAGGCTGTCGGGATACCGTTTATCGTAGCGCTGATGTCAGGTCTGTATACGTCTTTGTGGGGTGCCTTCAAGGATAGCCCATACGAAGGATTTAAGCCGAAGACATTCCCGAGAAGTATCCTCTTTCACGCCGTGATCTTCGGTGTGTTGTATTCGTTTGAGCCCTTCGCGGCGCCCTTCCGGTCCCTTAAGCTGTTCCAGATGTTTTTTCTCGTGATGGGACTCGAGCGTTTTCTGGCCGAGCTCTACAAGGGGTTCTTCCGGACTGAAGACCAAACTAAGTATTTCGTACCCTCCCGAATCACCCTGCTGGGCAAACACGTCGAGAGTGACCTGCTTCGGTATTCGGTCGGCACAATACTCGTGGCAGGTGTGTGCGCCGTCGCCGGGATTCCCCCCAAGGTGACCGATGCCTGGGTTTTCCTCGCTGTAGCCTATGGAACGGGGTTGGTCGTCTCGATCGGAGGAGCCTACAAGGACGCTCCCTTCGAAGGCTTCCAATGGCTGAAGTTCCAACGATCGGCTGTCGTTCTGGCGGTCGCGTCTCCGCTGTTTTATTTTATTAACGTGCCCGATAATCCGATCTCGATCGGCTTTCTCGTATACATGAACGGCGGATTGGAGCGGTTCCTTGTCGAGTACTACAAGACGTATATCCAACGAAACATGTCCGGAAAGTTCAGACCTGATCTCGAGCGGATAAAGGAACAGATCGATACGCGCGAGAGGTTCCACTACTTGGCTTGGATAATTATCCTCGGGCTGATCGCACTGTATGCACACGAGCTCTAGTCACTATGACGCGATCATCGTGGGGTCAGGGTTTGGCGGGGCTGCCGTGGCATACAAGCTCTGTCTGGCAGGCGCACGCGTCGCCCTGATCGAGCGTGGCGGATGGGTCGGCCGAGACGAGAAGGACTGGGACGCCAGGTCGATCCTGCTGGACAAACGATACAAGAGTGAGTCGCCGATAGCCGTCTCGCTTTACGGGCACGATCGTCCAAATGAGTATCCGAATGAGACGGTCGGCGGGGCATCGGTGTTCTACGGCGGCGCGTCCCTGCGGCTTCGGGAGAAGGACTTTGACCGCTGGCCGATCGACTACAGTTACCTCGCACCCTTCTACTCAGAAGCCGAGCAACTTCTGAACGTCCACGGCACTGCTGGGCTCGACCCTTCGGGACCACCGCGCGACACTGCATACCCGTTCGAACCCATCGCTCCGACTTCACCAGCTGAGCGTATCCAGGCGGCCGCTCGTGAGCTTGGTTATCAGCCCTTTCCGATTCCTCTTGCGATCAATTTTCACGACGAAAGCCGCTCGACGTGTATCCTCTGCACCACTTGCGACGGCTACCCCTGTAGGATCGAGGCCAAGAACGACGTGACAGCAAACCTGCTGAAGAAGGCGCAGGAAGCGGGGCTGGAGATTTTTGCATCCACCATCGCTGCGCGGCTGTCCTGCGTAGGCGAGTCTGTTCGGCAGGTGACGTGTATAGATGGCGCTTCCGGCACGTCATCTGAGCTCACGGCTGATGTGTTCGTCGCCGCCGGCGGTGCCCTTCACAGTCCGGCCTTACTCCTTAGATCCGGTCTCAATGCGCCGTATGTCGGCGGCTGTTTGATGCGCCACTGCAATGTGATCGTGACGTGTGTCTTCCCCTACCAAACGAATCCGGAGCAAACCTTCCATAAACAGACGTGTCTGACCGACCTGTATGAGTCGCAGCGAGCGGAGACCGGAACAGCCGTGGGTGTGATTCAGGACATCTATACGCCGGATCCTGTTGTGATGAAGGCACACGCGCCTGTTTGGGGTCGCCTCGTGATCGGAATAACGCATCGTTACATGCAGAACCTTCTGTGTGTCGCCGAAGACGCTGCGCGCCAGGAGAACCGGGTCGAGCTGGCCGAGGAGACGGATCGATACGGTCTCCCTATCACGCGTGTCATACACGACTACACGGAAGCGGACTGGGCAAGGAGCAATACTCTCGCGCAGGCTGCGAAAGGTATCCTGCAGGAAGCGGGAGGAAGTTTCCCTTACCGGTATGTGATTGACACCTTCTCTCATGGTGTGGGATCGGTTCGAATGGGAACTTCAGAGGCAGACAGTGCGCTCGACACCAATTGTCGGATGCATCGGATGCAGAATCTGTATGTGGTTGACGGGTGCTTCATGCCGACCTCCGGCGGCGTGAACCCCAGCCTGACCATTACGGCGAACGCTCTCCGCGTGGGCGAATATCTGGTCGGAGAGCAAGGCTAGCTATGTCGGGGCCGAGCATCTGTGTGGTCGGATGCGGTCGGATCGCGGCCGCGCATACCAAGCGACTGAAAGGTCGTGCGGATCTGTGGTTTCTGAGCCGACGACAGGAGAGTGCCGAAGAGCTAAGTCGTTCGGCTGGTGGGCAAGGTGTTTTCGCAAGGCTCGATGACGTCCTGTCTTCCGAGCGTGTCGATGCGGTGTTGATCACTACGCCTCCGGAGGTCCACGCAGATCAGGTGATCCGGTCTCTCGAAGCAGATAAGGCTGTCTTTGTTGAGAAGCCGCTATGCACGAACCACGAAGAGCTCGAACAGATCGAAGCCGCAGCCGGTGAGCGTCCCGTGATGGTCGGGGAGAACTACTACTACAAGCCGTCGATCAGCATGATGCGCTCTTGGATCGAAGCGGATGAGATCGGTGAAATCGAGCGCGCAAGCATCCGAAAGTGTTTCAAACAGAAATCGGACGGATGGAAGGCAACTCACGGAGCGTTGTTCGAAGGTGGGATCCACTTCGTAGCGCTGATAAACGCGCTGATGGGGCCGATCACGTCCGTGGTCCAAGCAGAGTTTCCTGGGCACGAAGGCCAAGAAGCTGAAAGACACTCCAAACTGACGCTGAAGTGTGGCACTGCTGAAGTCGAACTTGAGTACTCTTGGGCTTCACCGAGCCTTACTAAAGGAACGTTTCAGCACTCGACGATTGAGGGGACGCGAGGTCGAATTGTCTTCGAGAGCAACGGCATATATGCCAGGCAGTATGGCCGCCGACCCCGCGTTAAGTTCCCTCTTAGCGACATAATGGGAGCAGGCGCGATGATCGACGATCTCCTGAGTTGCCTGGAGGGCGGAGGCTCCCCAATCTCTGGTCTCCAGAGGGCTCGAGAAGATCTCGAGACCGTCTTTCGGGCATACGAGATCGGAAGCGTCAGACCAATCTAACAGCGCGTTCTGTCGGTTTCACAGGGCTTTAGGTTGACCCTCCTCTGACCTGCGGCTATATTTCCGTCGCAACACCCTCTCCCATCATTACCCTCAGTTTCAGTTACTCTACATCTCCGTTTTCCAGCGGATCTGCATGGATTTCTCCAAGTTCTTAAAGCAGATGCGGAATGGCTACGAGTATGCCGGCCAGATCGCTCACATCGAGGAGATCCCTGAACGCGACGCTGTGTTTCGGGATCTCGAGACTTCACTGCATCCTGAGATCGCCGCTGGCCTCAAAGCGCAAGGGATCACGAATCTCTACCAACATCAGGCGGAGGCAGTTTCCGCAGCCCGTGAGGGGAAACACGTCGTTGTCGTGAGCTCGACGGCAAGCGGCAAGACGCTCTGCTACCAGATTCCAACCTTCGAACACCTGCTCCAGATTCCGGAATCCACGGCCCTGTATCTGTTTCCGACCAAGGCATTGGCTCAGGACCAGGCGCGAGGTCTTCTAAGGTTCGGACAGGATCGGCAATCGCTACAGGCAGTGTCCGGGACATACGATGGAGACACGCCACCTGACCTAAGGCGGAAGCTTCGTGAGGAGGGTCAGGTTATTTTGACGAACCCGGACATGCTGCATCAGGGGATTCTGCCGAATCACCCGAGATGGGGTCGCTTCTTCCAGCAGCTCCGGTATGTCGTAATCGACGAGGTTCATGCATATCGCGGAATCTTTGGGTCACACGTGTCGAATGTGATCCGTCGGCTGACTCGAATCTGCAACCACTACGGTGTCACGCCACAGTTTATCTGTTGCTCGGCAACGATAGGGAACCCGAAGGAGCACGCAGAAGCCCTCGTCGGACAAGAGATGGCGCTTGTCGACAACGACGGCTCGCCACGAGGGCGGCGGCGGTTCATGTTCTGGAACCCGCCGTTTCTTGAGGGTAGCACGGTAGACCGTCGTAGCCCCAACACGGAAGCGAGATGGTGGCTGACCAAATTGATTCAGCAGCGTGTTCAAACGATTGCCTTTGTGCGAGCAAGGACGACCGCAGAGGTGATCTACCGCTATTGCCAGGAAGATCTCTCGCGTATAAGCCCGAAGTTGGCGGAAGCGATCCGAGCCTATAGAGGCGGCTATCTGCCGACGGAGAGACGCGAGATCGAGCGTCAGCTTTTCGAGGGTGAGCTGCTCGGCGTCGTGAGCACGAACGCACTCGAACTCGGAATCGATATCGGTGGGTTGGATGCGGCGCTCGTGGTGGGGTATCCCGGCACGATCGCAAGTATGTGGCAGCAGGCTGGGCGCGCGGGTCGGAAGGCGGAGGAGTCCTTGGTCGTCTACATCGCACAGAACGCGCCGATCGACCAGTTTCTGATGCGTACACCAGGTTACTTTTTCGGACAGTCACCCGAGCACGCCACGATCGATCCGGAGAATCCGCATATTTCTGTCGGTCATCTGCGATGTGCGTTGCGAGAGATGCCGGTGAAGCCTCAGGAAGGCGAAGTATTTGGTGAGTTCACCGGTGCGATGCTCGAGATACTGGAAGAGGAGGGGCAGGCTCGCGAACTCGATGGCAGCTTCTACTACGCGAAGTCGGGTTACCCTGCGGCCGAGGTCAGCCTTAGGAACATGAGCGACAATACCTACACGGTGATCGAGGACTCGGAGGATGGTCCGAATGTGATCGGGACGCTCGATGAAGTCAGCGCTTTCTTCCAACTGCACACGCACGCGATTTACATGCACAACGCGCAGACCTACTTCGTCGACAAGTTAGATGTTGATCGAAAGTTCGCACACGTGTCACCGAAGGGTACTGATTACTATACACAGGCCGTGGACGACACGTCGATCCGTGTGGACGAGACTGAAGCCGAGGCGAAGTGGCGGATCAGTGATACTTGCTTCGGCGAGGTGTCCGTAACCACGCTCGTTCACATGTTTAAGAAGGTGAAGTTTGAGGATCGGGACAGCATCGGTTGGGAGAACCTGGATCTGCCAGAGATCAAGCTGGACACGACATCCTGCTGGGTGATCCCACCGCGAGAGGCTTTGCGGTTGTGCCGAGAACACGGCCGTGTTCCGACAGAAGGCATGAAAGGAATTGCGAACGTGATGGGCGCTGTCTCGCCTCTCTTCGCGATGTGCGATCCGGCTGACATTGGGACAACGATCGATAGTTCGAACAACGGTCGCTCAACCCTGTTTTTGTATGATCGCTATCCGGGCGGGATCGGGTTTTCCGAAAAAATCTACGAGATGTTCGAAGAGGTTATGACCGCTTGCTGGGTGGCTACTTCAGAGTGCGACTGCGAAGAAGGATGCCCGTCCTGTGTCGGTGCACCCAGCCTGCCGGAGTCTGCTGGAGACGGGACGAAGGAAGCGATACCGGACAAGGAGGCAGCACTGATTTTGCTCCACGCTCTTCTTGAGAAGGAGCCGTATATCCCGGTCAGGCCCCGTCGCGTGCTGGAGGCGGTTTCTGTAGGAAGGGAAACGATCAAAAACGGTGAACTGGTGGAACCGATCCCCGTCAAGCCGATGCCTGCAAATGTCGAAGCGAAAATTCGTCGCAAGGTCAGGGGCTTCCGGAAATGAGAGAGCGCTTAAAGGCATACGTCGAAACTTGCGTTCCGGACATCGACAAGGAACTGTTTTCGTTTCTTCCCATCCATGAACCTGCACGCTTTTTATACGAACCCATGCGCGATTATCCCGAACGAGGAGGAAAGCGCTTTCGGTCCGTCCTCGTGTTGTTGGCGTGCGAAGCTGTCGGCGGCGACACATCAAAGGCACTGCGCACCGCCGCGGCATTCGAAATGTTCCAGTCCTTTGCGCTCGTACACGACGATATTGAAGACGGGTCCGAGATGCGTCGGGGGAAACAGTGTCTGCACCATCTACACGGCGTACCGTTGGCTATAAACGTTGGGGATGCACTATACTCGAAGATGTTCGAACTCTTGGCCGGGAACCGAGAGATTTTGAGTGAGAAAGCGACTCTCGATATCCTCGACATGGTCATCGCAGGCGCACGGCTTACCTTTGAGGGGCAGGCGTTCGACATTGGCTGGATCGAGGCGTCCGAAATCCCGACGGTTGACGAATTTATAGAGATGCTTCGCAGGAAGACGGGTTGGTATAGCGGTCGTGGCCCGTGTGAAGCCGGTGTCGTGATTGGTAAGGGCACACTGGATCAGGTCAAGGCTCTCGGCGAATTCGGCGAGACGATGGCCGTTGCCTTTCAGATTCGTGACGACCTTCTGAATCTGACGGTCTCCGAACAGGATGCATCGACAGCACCCGAAGGCACGACAGGTGGATACGGCAAGGAACGGGGTGGCGATATCGCGGAAGGGAAGCGCACCCTGATGGCCATCGATCTACTCCAAAACGCATCTGAAGCAGACCGAGCACGTGTCCGCGAGGTTCTGGATAAAGACCGTGACTCAACGACAGACGAGGACGTGAACTGGGTGATCGATCTTATGGAGTCCACAGGTGCGATCGATCGTGCGACGCAGGAATGCCGACAACGAGCCAACGTCGCAGCGAAGCACCTGGAGGCGATCGAGGACTCGGAGGCGAAGCTGGTATTGGCGGAGATGTGCTCGTTCCTTGTTGAGCGTGTATTCTGAGAGTAGAACCACAGAGGACATAGAGGACTTCAGCCCCGCTAGGGGCGCTTGAAAGTTAGGCCTTGGGCTGGAAGAGATGTATACGACGGCGCCGATAAAAGGCGGACGGTATGGGATCTGATAGCCAACGGCGTAAGGTCAACGAACTGAAATCACACGGCTCGCAAACCGACGCTGAAACCGGGAGGGATGTATGAAGATCTTCGTCGACACGGCGGATATGGATGAGATCCGCGAAGCGAATGCGATGGGTGTACTCGATGGGGTCACTACCAATCCTTCGCACATCTCAAAACAGACGGGCTCCTTTGACGAAATCATCAAGGAGATTTGCGAGGAGGTGAGCGGCCCGGTCAGCGCTGAGGTCGTTGCGACGGATTGGGAAGGGATGGTGGCAGAGGCAAGACACAACGCGAGTCTGGCGCCTAACGTGGTTGTGAAGATTCCGATCACGCTCGATGGGCTGAAGGCGATCAAGGTTTGCAGCGATGAGGATATCCGGACAAACGTGACGCTCTGTTTTTCTGCGAATCAGGCCTATCTTGCGGCGAAGGCTGGAGCCACGTATATCAGCCCGTTCATGGGACGTCTGGATGACGTGGGGCAGGACGGGACTGATTTGATCCATCAGATCCGTCAGATTTATGACAACTACGGTTACGAGACTGAAATTCTGGGCGCGAGCCTTCGGTCTCCGAAGCACGTTTTGGAGTGCGCGCTTGCCGGGGCCGACGTTGTGACGCTACCCCTCGATGTGCTGACGAAGCTGTTGTCGCATCCGCTTACCGACATCGGGCTTGAGAAATTCCTTAACGATTGGAAGGCTTGGGAAGCGAAGCAGGAAAACGGCCAAATCGTGGCCTGATAACTCTGGCCGACAGGGGCATTAGTGTCCTGAAAAGACAGAAAGGGCTTGTGCCTCTCAGGCACAAGCCCCTTTATATGGAGCCACCCAGCGGACTCGAACCGCCGACCTACGCATTACGAATGCGTTGCTCTACCAGCTGAGCTAGGGTGGCTATCTATACCAAAATCAAAGCATTAGCTCTAGTCGAAACGTGAAAAAAGTAGGTGATCGCGATTTTTGTGTCAAGCCATAATTCCCGTAGAGACGAGCGTTTCAGCGGATGAGCCACCTTCCCAACATGGGTTTGAATGGCAAGGTGGCTGTTGTTACCGGAGCCGGTTCGGGCATCGGGAAAGCGGTCGCAATCGCGATGGCAGAAGCCGGTGCGGACTGTATACCGTGCGAACATCCCGACCGGCTTGATACTCTTGATTCGGTATGTGAAGCCATTTCGCAGACGGGTCAAAGTGCTTTCCCCGCACCTCTCGACTTACCTGATCTCGACAGCATAGACAAGATGGTCGATCATGCGATCGAGTCCACTGGCCGTATCGACATCCTCGTGAACAATGCGGGGATCAACATTCCGTCGGATGCGTTTGACGTTACCGAGGAGGACTGGGATGCCGTTCAGGATGTTAATCTCAAAGGGCTCTTCTTTATGTCGCAGCGTGTTGGACGTGTCATGCGTGAAAGTGGCGGCGGGAAGATCGTGAACATGGCGTCCCAGAACGGTGTTGTCGGATACTACAAGCGCGCGGCGTACTGTTCGAGCAAAGCAGGTGTTGTAAACCTCACACGTGTATTGGCTATCGAGTGGGCAGAACACAAGATCAATGTGAACGCGGTCGGGCCGACTTTCATCCTTACCCCCTTGACCCAGTCCACATTCGATGATGTCACGTTGCGGGAAGACCTGATCGGACGAATCCCGATGGGACGCGTTGGACAGCCCGAAGATGTGACCGGAGCTGTCGTGTTCCTTTCGAGTTCTGCTGCAGACATGATCACAGGACACACTCTGCTTGTCGACGGTGGGTGGACAGCTCTTTAGGTCTATGAATAACCCCAAGCCAATAGGTCCGCTATTTACGGATCCAGATCCTGACAAGGCACGTGCCTTCTTCAGGACCAAGCGTGTCGCGCTTGAAGAGAAGGTTATGTCGGTAAGCGAGGCCGTTTCGAGGTTCGTGACGGATGGATGCTACCTAGCTTCAGGAGGGTTCGGGACTAACCGGATCGCTACGGCGGCACTTCACGAGGTGGTTCGGCAGGGCAAGCGAGATTTGGCTTTCGCAGGGCATACGACCACGCACGATTTTGAAATTTTGTGCGCCGGGCATATAGATGGCCACCGGACATTGAAACAGGTAGACGCCGCATACATTGTGGGTCTTGAGGCGAGAGGGTTATCGCCACAGGCTCGCCGCGTGATGCAGAGTGGTGATGTCGAGGTGTCCGAGTGGTCGAATCTCGCACTTGCGGCGAGGATCAGGGCTGCTGCCGCCGGTCTGTCGTTTATGCCGCTGCGAAGCCTGATGGGTACTCAGACGCTTGAGCGCTCGGGAGCCCGAGTGATTGACTGTCCATACACGGGTAAGCGGACACCTGTTGTACCGGCTCTTTATCCGGATGTCGGCTTTGTACACGTTCACGCTTGCGATGTCTTCGGTAACGCCAGGATACAAGGAATCTCCGTAGCTGACACCGATCTAGCCCGTGCATCCAAGCGACTGGTCTTGACAACTGAACGGATCGTGTCGACCGAAGAGATCCGAAGCTGTCCTGAACAGACTGTGATCCCGTCTTTGTGTGTGGATGCTGTCTGCGAAGTCTCATTTGGCTCGTATCCTGGGAACATGGCCGGTTGCTACTTTTCTGACGAACAGCATTTGAAGGAGTGGCTAGATGCTGAACGAGACGAGGAGACGCTGAAATCGTTTATGCATCGCCTTATCCACGGGACGGATAACTTCGAGGCCTACCTCGATGCCTGCGGGGCTCGGGAGAGGCTTTCGGAGCTGCAGGATCTAGAGGTCTCCTGATGGATTACAATTCTCACGAGCTGATGATTTGCGTTGCCTCCAGACTGCTGGAAGATGGCGCGACCGTCGGTGTGGGAACGGGAGCGCCTTGTGCGGCTGCCATGGTCGCTCAGCGCACTCACGCCCCGTCGTTGTTTATTGTGTTCGAAGCGGGGGGATGCGGTCCTCAGCTGCCCGCCATGCCGATTTCAGTCGGTGATTCGAGGACCTACCACAAGGCGGTGATGGCGACTTCGATGATCGACATCTTCGAAATGTGCCAGAGGGGCGCTGTCGACTATGCGTTCCTTGGAGGCGCCCAGATTGATTCGCACGGTAATCTGAACTCTACGTGTATCGGCGATTTTGAATCTCCAAAAGTGCGATTTCCAGGGAGTGGCGGTGGGAATGACTTTGCGAGTCTCTGCTGGAGGACCCTCGTGATGACAGAACACGATCCGCGTCGCTTTGTCGAGTCGCTCGACTTTGTGACGAGTCCTGGATTCCTGGATGGGCCAGATGCCAGAGAGTGTGTGGGGCTGCCGGCGGATACTGGACCCTACAGGGTGATTACCGATCTCTGCGTGATGGGATACTCGGATAGGGAGAAGCGGATGGAGGTTCTGAGCCTGCATCCTGGTGTATCGATCGATGATGTAAAGTCCAAAACAGGTTTTGCGGTGGATGCCTCGAGCGAGTTGGTGGAAACGCCTCCTCCCACAGACCAAGAATTGGACGTGTTGCGACACGATGTTGATCCAGAGAAAGTCGTGATTGGGCGGGAATAGCCAGAGGAAACTATGAAGTTTGCGATTGGAGTGGATTGCGAAGGTGTCGCGTGCGGCGTGGGCTCGCCTGGCGCATCTCTGAATTCTTCCAGAAACCTGGAGTTCGCGAAGAAGCAGGCGACAAGAGAGGCCAGCGCAGCCGCCAGCGGGCTTTTCGATTCGGGTGCCAACCAGGTCATCGTGTGGGACAACCATAACGGCAGCTTGAACCTGTCCTACGACGATTTAGATGAGCGCTGTGATATCGCGCTAGGCGTCGGGTTCGAGCATCGGTGGCCTGGCGTAGATGAGAGCTTCGACGGGATTCTTTTCGTTGGATATCACGCCATGGACAACACGGTCGACGGTGTGATGTGCCATAGCTTTAGTTCGGAAAGCTATCAATACATGAAGGTGAATGGGCGCGAGGTTGGTGAGATGGAGATCGACGCGGCAGTTGCCGGTAAGATGGGTATACCCGTAATTTTTGCGACAAGTGACGATAAGGCAATTGCAGAGGCAAACGAGTTCTTCGGGGATGTGCAGACGGTGACGACAAAGCAGGGAATGGGATGGAATGCGGCAGTGAGCAAGCATCCCAAGCGGGCGATTGGCGAGATCTACGAAGGGGCAAAGCAGGCCTACCTGCGCGTTGGTGAAGCAAAACCCTTCACCTTTGAGGAACCGCTCTTGTTCGAGATTCGGTACAAGCGGATCGAGTCGGCGCAGGCTGCGAGTCGGGGATACAAGGGTGGAGAGAGAATTGATCCTTATACGGTGCGGTTCGAGTTGGACTCGATCACGGATTACTACTAGAACCCGGGTGTCCCATCTTCGCTAACACTTCGGAGCGGCAGCGAGGGTAGGGCATGGTGTCCGGGCGACGGAATCAAGCAGACATGAAGGTCTATATCACGCTGGTTGAGGATGATGCGGAGTTTCTGCCTGAATATAGGGCGGAGGTCTGCGACTTTGCGAAAGTCTACCAGCATCCAGGTGTGAAGCGACCTACGGATGAAGAGAAGATCGCGGCCATCTGCGATGCCAGTGTCGTCATGATTGGGCGCACCGGCGGGGGATTGACGTCGCAGATCATTGATGCGGCGCAGGATCTGCGTGGGGTCGGAGTGGTGGGTGGTGCTGTTCGGATGGCGGCACCTGAATACGTGATCGAGAAGGGGATAGCGCTGTTTAACGCCGGGTGGGCGATGGCGGAGTCCGTTGCCGAGTTTACGGTGGCGATGATGCTCTGTGGCCTTCGAGACATTCCTCATATGATTTCTTCGATGAAGAGTGAAGGCTGGGGAAGGGCAAGAGCGCCCCGTGATCTTGGAGGACGACGTGTTGGGGTTGTTGGGTTTGGCGGGGTTGGGAGGCGTGTGGTGGAGCTGCTTTCGCCTTTCAGGTGTAATGTGGTCGCTTTCGATCCCTACGCTGATTTCGAAAACACGGGTGTACGATCGGTCGGCCTCGACGAACTTGTTTCGTCATCGGAAGTGGTTAGTATCCACGCCGGCATGACCGACGATACCAGAGGCCTGCTCGGTGCAGACCAACTCGCTGCAATGGCGGACCAAACGTTAATCGTAAACACCGCTCGTGCAGGTATCATCGATGAGGAAGCGCTAGTGGCGGAGCTGATAACCGGACGTTTGCGAGCTGCGCTCAATGTCTTCTGGAAAGAGCCGCTGCCGACTGACCACCCGCTGCGCGGTCTGGATAACGTGATCTTGACACCTCACGGTGGAGGGCTGACTCACGATCGACGAGTAAGGCAGAGTAGAAGCCTGGTGGAGGACATTCGGAGAATCTGTGAGGGCGAACGACCGAAGCACGAAGTCACGAAAGACATGCTACTCCGGATGACTTGAGTCGTCTCCTCTGCGGTGGTCGATGAGGTCGTCCAGCCCAAGCCCGATCAGAGAGAATTTATGATTAACGTGAGAGTGGCGGTTCTTGAGGATCTCGAACTCATCGTGTTGTTTCAGAAAGCCCTGGCCAGCGAGACTGAAGACACGGCCTTGGATTCAGATGTCCTTGTAGCGGGGGTTCGATCCGCGCTGGTCGACCCTGTTAAAGGCGAGTATTTGATCGCAGAGTACCAAGAAGAGCCTGTCGGCTGTTTGTTGACGGTGCGTGAGTGGAGCGATTGGCGGAACGGTGATGTGATCTGGATTCACTCACTCTACGTGAAGCAGGAAGTTCGTCGCAGGGGCGTTTTCAAGCAGCTGTATATGTATCTTCGCCACGCTGTCGAAACTGACGAAGATCTGAAGGGCATAAGACTCTACGTACATCGGGACAACGAGCTCGCTCAAAGTGCCTATCAGTCGTTCGGTATGGATGGAGATCACTATCGCCTATTTCAATGGATGCCTGACGACTGAGGCGTCCGGTGCGCCATCCTGATAGACGCGAAGAACGCCATCGAGGCCTTCTCTCAAAAGTGCTGCTTCGGATCGGCCTTGAGCCTTAGCGATTTCAGCGAGGCGTTTCAGCTGAGTTCTGCTGAAGTGGCTGGTCTTGGTGACCATCTGATCAGCCTCTGCGACACAGACACGCCCTCCCCCTTGCTCTAGGCTCTGATGTCTTGCCTCTCTGGCCTTCCGAAACAACTCCAACACTCCCGATGCGTGATTCGGGTATGTCGCAACGCCGATACTCAGACTAATCGGTTCTAGATCCGCGGTTTCCTGTGCGATCTCTCGCCGGAACCCTTCAGCTCTGAATGCAGCATCTTCTGCTCGAACACCGGGCAGTATGGCCAGAAATTCATCCGACCAAAGCCTGCCAGCGGATCCATCCAAGCCGAACGCAGCTTCGAGTGAATCAGATACCTCAGTCAGGATCTGATCCCCGGCGGCACGTCCGTGCCTGTCATTGACCTCATCGAGTTGGTCGACGTCGATATGCAGCAGGGAAAGAGGTGTCTCAGGGGCAAGTAAGATGCCCTGTAGGTTTTCCACCAAGGGATTATGGCCACCTTGAGAGCACTCCTCTGTGCGGTCGAGAATGACGACAGTGTCCTGAGATTCGCAAGCCTTGAGCCAAGCGGATGTTAGATCCTGAACCGTTTGATCTCGTTCGATCGGGAACTGAGCGGGCACGATTCCCAATGACACGGTTAGAGAATGAGAGATCTGGGTGCCATCAACGGTGAATCGGAGTCGGCTTCCACTGATCCGGTGGCGGAAACGCTCTGTCATTTGGACCAGGTCGTCGCGCGAGGCAACCTGGGCGAGACCAAACAGATGATCCTCGTCTGTTCGCGTCACGGGATTGAGGCTCAGGATGTCCGCGGCAACGCTCGTAACGTGGTCTAGCACCTGATCGCCAAGCTGGAACCCGTATTCGCGCCTGAATTTGGTGAATCCATCCAAGCTGCAAATTGCGAACGCATAGAACTTGTCTGCTGATCGGGAAGCGGACGAAAGATCGTCCCAAACGGGGTGTGAAATAGTAACCATATATCCATATATGCATATATGGATAGTTAGTCAACTATTTATTAATTTATAGGTTAGCCTCTAAAAGACTTGAAGTGGATTTAGGATGGAAAGGTAATAGTTGATGTGGCGCCGTGGCGCTTAAACCAGTAGAGCCATTTTCAGGCGGCCAGTTTTCTGTCGTCCCCAAGATCAGGCCAAGGTTGCTAGCGGCCGTCAGGTAAGCAGCAGTAAGCTCCTTGTGAGATTCCGAGCGGTCATTACATCTAATGGACGGCGGAGATCTCTGGATTGGCTTGCAGGGCTACCTATAAATGATCTCTTGAATGTCCTCGCCTCTGAACCGAACTGTTTGGTCGTCGACCCGTTCTGCCCCCGGCTGGCTTGATGCGGCATCAGCTTCATCGGTGAAGTGGAACCGTTTCTCGAGCTCGTATGGTCCATCGATCGCGAACGGCGGGATAGGGTCCTTTCGCTGCTTCTCGACCGCTTTCGCTATTCCCTCACGAATCCGTCGATGGGCCTCTTGCGCTGAAACGGAGATGGCCTGGCTGCGTCCGAGTCCTGTCTTTACAGATACGGTCGACACGCCGTCGATCAGTTGCTCGGCTTCTCTGCACGCCATGTCTTCGCCGCTCAGGAAGAACATCTGGAGACCAAGAGCGCCGTGGTACAAGGCAAACTGAGCAATCTCTCCGATTAGCCGACCGTTCAGCTTGTAGTAGTCGATGGTTCGGCTGTTCTGCGTATGGTTCTGGTTGCTGGTACGGACTCCCGCCATGGCGTGTTGGCCGATCATCACACAGCCGTCATAGTTCCGCAGGATCGGGTCGCGGATGGACCTGGGGGCGGCAGGGCGTCCGTGGAGAAGCTTGGCGGCTGGGTGTAGATCCACGAATGAGACGGCTCCGGGGCCGTGACCATCTAACATCAGGATATCTTCGACACCCGCATCGAGGAGTCCATCTACTGCCGCGTTGAACTCGGCAGTGGCGATTCGCCGAGCCTCTTGGTAGTAGCGTCCGTCCGATCTGGCCTGGCCTAGAAGAGAGGTAGTTCCGGCACAGCCTTCCATGTCTGTTCCAACTACAATTCGTTTCATTCTTCGTTTCCTGATCCCGTTCGTGTGCTTCTCGACACGGCCTGTGTTTGCCTACTCGAAGTCACGGACTCTAATACCCGGCATTTATATAGTCTGAGACGGCGTTCGGTCCGTGGCCGAGTTCGGCGAGACGTGCCCTAAAGCTTGTCACGGCTTCGGAATACGCTGGCTCCTCGATGTAGTCGGTGTTTTCGGTCGGATCCTTTTGAAGATCGAACAGGACCTCGGGCATATCTGGGCCGTAGTACTGATACTTCAGGCTGTCTTGTTTGATCATCACGTTGTGCTGGCCGAACTGAGAAACAGTTTCGTTGTTCCAGTTCGAGTTGTCACCATTCAACAGGGGAACCAGGCTTCGGCTGTCGAGACCGTCCGGGATCGGTAGTCCGGCCAAATCACTGAGTGTCGCGAAGAGATCGCACAGATTCACGTTTTCCTCGACGACTCTCCCTCCGTCGAAGCCCTTTGGCCACCGAATGATCAAAGGCACGCGTCCGCTTGCCTCGTAGAATTTCTGCTTTTCCCAGATACCGTGCTCGCCAAGCATCTCCCCGTGATCCGACGTGTAAACAATGATCCAGTCGTCCAGATCCTGGCCGACATACTCGATCTGCTCAAGCACGTGCCCGTATAGCGTGTCGATGTGATCGACCATTCCGTAGTAAGCGGCCGTTGCTCGGCGCAGCTCTCGCTCGGATGCGTCCACCCCTGGGCGGACCTGTCTCTGGCTGAGAAAGGGATGATCTGATACCTGCTGATGTAGGAACGGTTCAACCCTGTTTAGGTAGTAACCGAATCGTTCCTCGTCGATCTGGTAGGGATAGTGTGGTGCGATGAGGCTGACTTTGAGCAGAATCGGTTGTTGGCCCTGTTCTCTGTCATACTGCGCGTTGTTGAAGTGTCTTTCGGTTGCCGTCATCGCCGCGTCAGTCCAGTCTTCGTCTTGTTCGATGATCTGCGACCGTCCCACGCCTGCACGGAGGACTTCTTTGGTGTCGGACCACTTGAAGTCTTTGAAGGGTCGCTGATACCGTTCGAACTCCTCCTCGATCCGTCCATCCACGAGACCTCTATTAACACTGACATCCCCGGCAGGTCTGGATGTCCAGCCTTGCATCTGGTCCCACGTTTCGTGGTGCAGCTTGCCGCAGCACACTGTCGAGTAAGCGTATCGAGCAAAATGCTTCGCAAAGGTGAGGTAATTGGGCTGAAGGTCGATCCATCCCTCGCAGTTGCAGGTCTTTGGGAGCTGACCCGACATCAGACACTGTCGCCCGGGAACGCAGATGGGTGAAGGAGTGTAGGCGTTTCTGAAGACGACGCCGGTCTCGGCCAGTTCGTCCAAAATCGGTGTGCGGACGATTTTATTTCCCCCATAGCCGGTCACATCGGGCCGGTGCTCATCGCTCATGAGGAACAGGATGTTCGGACGTTTCACGATTCAGCTCCTTCGTGGGTATGGTTCTGATTGTGTCACGCAATGATATCGGCGGGATTCCAAGCTGTCAATGTAAGGGGGCACGGAGATGTCTAGCAAGATGCCCAAGAGCTCCCGGCTTCCTCAGAGTTGTTTGGTGCAGACGCGGACGGTCACCCAAAAGGCAACCAAACCAAAGAGCCCAGTTCTACACACATTGCGAAGCCCGCGCAGGGACATAATATTTGACGGTCGATAGGATCATTATGGAGGAGAGATGGGGCGAACGTTGAGCCGAGTGCGGTTCGGTGTTTGCCCGACGGTGAGGATCTCGAATTTGAGCACCAAGATGGNCGGATGAGCTTCAAGGTTCCGAAGGTCGAGGGGCATCAGATGGTGGAGGTGGTGGGATAGGNNNGAGAGCAGTCAGCCAAGANGGCGGTCGGGGACTCGGGAAAGTCTTTCGCTAGCACTCAGGATTAGGGAGGGTAAACAATGGCGTTGATCAGACATCTGGCGTTTCGGTGTGCGGACAAGGAGAAGTCCCATCAGTTCTATCAGGATGTGATCGGTTTCTCGTTTGTCGGGTATCGTGGACAGGACAAGACTGTCGATCTGACCGATGGGACGCTCAATATTACGCTGATCCAGCAGCCTCAGGAGCTTCTTGACGGGCGAGAGCAGTTTGAGGAGGGAGCAGAGTTCATCCACTTTGGGCTGATCGTCGACGATCTGGATGCGATCTGGATGCGACTGAGCGATTATGGCGCCGAGTTCTCTAGGGACGATATCAAGGTCCGGAAGCCAATCGACCCGGATTTGCGCCCCCCGCGATCGTTCAAGGTGCTCGACCCCGATGGCAATGTAATCGACATCACGGTCAGCAAGACCGAGTGGAAGGGCGTAACGGTCTAACATGGGCGAGATCGTCGATACCTCGCGAGCGTTCTTCGAAGAAGTGGTTCAGCCGATCCTTGAGCGCGATATACCGGATATCGCAGGGCAGGCTGCGTGCGGGATGTTTGGTTACGGGTCCGAATGCTATGGGATGGATGACCAGGTCTCTCGCGATCACCACTTCGGACTCAGGGTCGATATGTTGCTTCCGGACGAGTTGCATCAGTCAAGGGCCAAAGAGATCACCGAAACGGTCAGTAAACAGCTGCCCCAGAGCTTTCGCGGATTCGACCTTCGGGAAGGTCACGTTGCGGGAGCGGGTCTGGCGCCCGAGAGCCTTGACGCGTTCCTGGGACGCACCATCGGACTCACGCGAGCACCAGAGACCCACGTCGAGTGGCTTGCGATGCCTGAGGAAGACATCGTCCACGTGACGAATGGCGAGGTCTGGTATGATCCGTCGGGTACCTTCACGAGAATCCGTGACACTCTCAGCTATTACCCAGAACCTGTGTGGCTGCGTCGCATCTCGCATTGGTGTCGATACTTCTCAGGCATGGGTGTATACGCGTTGAATCGAGCCCTGATAAGGAAGAACTATCAGTATGCTGCGATCACTTTCGCCCGCTCGATCAAATGGGCGATCGAACTCGCTTTCATGCTGAACAAGACCTACTTCCCTTACGACAAGTGGCTGGATGCGTTTTTTCGTCGGCTTTCGACGCTGGCTGATCGAATGGTGCCATTGATCGATGAGGCCGTCGATATCGGGACTGGTTGGGATCGCAAACTCGAAATTCTTGAGCAACTGTCAGATATCCTCGACGAACGCATGGTCGAGATCGGGGTCATTTCGCCTCACCCCAGGTTCACGGGAAACGAGACTTCGGGGTATCGCCTGCTTGAACATGCCTATGCTGATATCGTCAAGCAGCTCCCGGATGACGTTCGAAACGTGGTCCCACAATGGGACCAGGTCTACCTAGAGGAGTTTCACACGACCTACGTCGAGGAGCTTCCGATTGAGGATTGGGATCACCTGCTGAACCTTACGCCCGTTGATTCGTGATCACTCCGACCCGGACTGTGAATGCTGGCAATACCTCCCTTTTTTGGGAGGTTTTTTTCTGTCTAAATCACGAGAAGTCGTACGGCGATCAAACACTCGCATTGGGCGGTTAAGCTCTCTCCTTAGGTTCCGTGGCACTTGCGGTGAGACTTCCAAGCTGCCGGGCGTCCAAGGGTAGGTAGTAGACTGCGTATGCGGAGGATTGACCACCTCAATGCGTTCGTGTATACTCACGCGAATTCCAATAGATGTGGTTGATGGGAGGTGTGAAGTGAAGGTTCTGCAGGTTGGATTGATCGTCGCGTTGATTTGCGCAGGAACGGTTGAGGCAGGTACGATCAGCGGCTTCGTGCGTGATGTCGAGAGTGGCGAGACCTTGCCATATGCCAATGTTGTTTTGATTAAGGGCGACGAAACGATCGGGGTTTTGTCGAACGTCGAAGGGTTCTATGCACTCAAGAATGTCATCGCTGGGGATTACGAGATTGTCATCTCGTACGTCGGGTATGCGCCATACAAGAAAGGCCTGAGAGTTGCCAAAGCGGCCTTGCGCTACAACGTGGATCTCACCCCGGCCGCGTTTGTCGGAGAGGAGATAGTCGTTGAGGCCAGACGAGACGAGGAGGAATCACTCGTCCAGACCGGGTTTATCACACTGTCGACGGAGAAGATTCAGGCTCTCCCGTCGTTCGGTGAAACTGACATCCTGCGGAGTCTGCCTTTGCTTCCCGGCATACAGGCAGCATCCGACATCAGCTCTGGGCTTTACATCCGCGGGGGAAGTCCAGATCAGACGTTGATTCTGCTTGATCAAATCCCACTCTACAACCCCTCGCATGCCTTCGGATTCTTCTCAACGTTCAATTCAGACGCCATCAAAGATATGAGCCTCCACAAGGGTGCTTATCCCGCCCAGTATGGCGGACGACTCGGCTCCGTGCTCGACGTCCGGAATAGGGACGGGAACCGGAAGTCCTTCGAGGGAAATGGTGGTGTCAGCCTGATCTCCGGAAGGCTTCTCCTGGAAGGCCCGACAAGGAACGGGTCTTGGATGATCTCGGGCCGACGCACTTATATCGATCCGCTCCTCTCGGTAATCCGGAACGACAGTACAGAGGTGCCCTCTTACTATTTCTATGATGCGAACGCAAAGCTCAACCAGGATTGGGGCAATCGAGACAAGCTGAGCGTGAGTGGGTATGTCGGGCGAGACGATCTCAACTTCGATCTGGAAGACGACACGTTTTTCACGATCCGTTGGGGGAATGCGGCCGCCACTATGAAGTGGAATCATATTTTTTCGGACAACCTGTACTGGAACTTTATGGTGGCTGGGAGCAAGTACTTCAGCGATACGAGTATCAACATCTTCGACACGCCGATCCTAATCTCGAACAGCATACGTGACTTCTCGGCGAAGGGAGATCTCGACTACTTCGTGAATACCCAGCACTCTCTGAACACAGGTTTTCTCGCAACCTTCTACGATTTTCGTTTCCGACAGGTGTTCAACAAGGACGAGCAGCTCGCTCTGAAGGAGACCCCTTCGCTCTATTCGGTCTACCTGCAGGACCACTGGCAGCCGTCTCAGGGTACGAGCATCCGGCTTGGGCTTCGTGCCAACCATTTTACGGAACAGGGCGGGTTGAGAGCAGAGCCACGATTTTCGTTGAGCCATCAGTTCCAACCCAGGTGGAGGTTCAAGGCCGGGGGCGGTATATACACGCAGTATCTGCAGTTCGTGACGACGGAGGCTTTCAGCGGGAGCGATTTCTGGGTTCCTCTCGACGACACGGTCGATCCCGGCAGGTCTTGGCAGGCAGTAACGGGGCTCGAATACGAGCCTTCGAATAGATATAAGCATTCGATTGAGTTCTACTATACGGATATGGCCAACCTCGTCCTGATCGATCAGGATGTGGCGGTAGACACGCAGGGAACGACGTCGGAGGATGTGTTTATCACGGGGGGGACGGGGTATGCCACAGGGGTCGAGGTATTCCTGCAGAGACGGACGGGGAAGTTTACCGGTTGGATCGGCTACACATTGGGGTGGACGCGTCGCACCTTCACTGAGCTTAACAGCGGGAAAGAGTTTCCGACGAAATACGATCGACGTAATGACCTGTCGTTCGTGGTGAACTATCGAGTTGGGAAGTGGACCTTCGGGAGCAGTCTGGTATACGGGACTGGACAAGCCTACACGCCGATTGTGGGTCGCTACGAGCTTCGTGATCCGGCGGTGCCAGAGTTCGAGTCCGACAAATACGCGATCCCGGGTGACAAGAACAGCGCGCGGCTTTTGCCGTATCACCGGTTGGATCTGAGTGTGAAGCGGAAGTTCCGGCTCTTCGGCGCAGATGCCGAGTGGTATGTGCAGGTGTTCAACGTCTACAGTAGGCGTAACGAGTGGTTTGTCGAGAACGATAACGGTGGCAATCAGACGCCCCGAGTCTTCAAGATGCTGCCGAGGGTTCCGACCTTTGGAATCGACTTCGGGTTTTAGGGTTGAGGGATATGACGAGATCAAAGCTTGATCGAATCGCAAGGCTCGTCTGGGTGCTCGCCTTCTTGGCACTTGCCGGATGCTCCACGGAGCGGGAACCTGGGGATCTATTTGGCACAGAGTTCGATACGGGGCGGCTTGTGGTCGATGCTCTGCTGATCGTGGATCGTCCTCTGCCAGAAATCCTGATTTCCGAGACGATTGCGCCTGGACGGCCTGTCACGGACAGCAACTCAGGCGTCTCAGGGGCTCAGGTGACGGTGCAGGTGGACACTGAAACCTACGCCTATACGAACGACGATGAGTCGCGAGCGCTTTACCTGCCTCCTGTGAACGCGCCGATTGTGCAGCCGAACACGGTCTACACGCTCAATATCAAGGCCGATGGTCGCACTGCTACTGCGCAAACACTGACACCGGAGCGATTTCTGATTCGGGAGGCGGTTCTCCTGGACGAGGAGAGCCTCGAGGTTCGGCGTGAGTTCTTGACCTATGCGGATACGGAAAATGTATTCGGTTCTCCCGAGAACCGGGTGATCTACCAGAGTGGACTGCTTGAAGCACGATTCGATCCGATTCAGGCGGCGGGCTACCAGGTTGGAGTTCTCAGCCTAGATGAGGGGGCACCCTTTGTGCTGACGGCAACTTTTCTTGAAGATGACGACTACAAGGCTTTTGACCGGAACGGGAGTTCACCGGCTTTTGTTGCTCCGAACGGACGTCTGAGGTTGCCTTGGTTCTCGATTGCTTTTGCCGGAAGACATACACTCAGGATCTTTGCCGTCGACAAGAACTGGTTCGACTTTGTCAGAACGAGTCCGGAGTATGGGGGAGACGGTGGTTTTGGCGGAAACGCAGGAGACAACTTCAAATTCCCTGCATTCAATGTGGATGGTGGGATCGGAGTTTTCGGGTCAGCATCTGTGGACTCTCTCGGGTTCGTGATCGTGCCGGCTGATTCGTCAGATCTGAGGCCGTCGGGCGGATTCTAGGCTGACAGTCACGAAGTCGTTGAACAAAAACAAGGCGCCCTCAAGCTCAGGCTTGAGGGCGTCGTCGCTTTTACTTGACGCTCTGCATGGGGGGGTGCATTGTCACGGACTGCGAACCCCAGCGAGGAGGGAGGGAAGGTGCACGTTTTCATTCAATGGCTTCACGTTGCGGCGGCCGCTTTTGCGGTTGGAGGCGTTGCTTGTATCCGATTGGTAGTTATTCCGTCTCTGGAGGCGCTCGACGAATCAGCAAGAAATTCGGCGATGGAGGGTATACACGCTCGGTTCCGTCAGATCGTGGGCATTAGTATGGCTCTTCTCCTGATAACGGGTCTCTACAACGTGGGTGTCGTAGCGGCAGAAGGACATCTGACGACACCTGCCTATCTGTATCCGGTGATTGCAAAGATCGTTCTGGCGCTGGTCGTGTTTAAGATCGCGTTTATGTTGATTGTCCCTGGGCCAGCTTTCTCAGGCGTAAAGGCGAAGCGAAAGACTTGGTTGATGGTGAACCTTATTCTCGGGCTGATTGTGATCCTTATTGCGGCTTACCTGCGTCGATTTGTCGTGTCGTGAGGGATTGATGAGTGAGGTTAGAAAACAGTTTGAAGACCAAGGATACTATATCCTCGAAGAGTTTCTAACGGAGGAGGAGCTGAGTGCGTGTGAGGATGAAATTGAGCGGCTCCACAAAATTGGTGCAGACTTCAAAACGGCGGGTGACGATCGGGCCAGAAGCTTTCAGCTCGAGCCTTTCGCGAAGTCTACGGAACAGGATGGGTTGCCCTTACTTCGGAAGATCGAACAGACGCGTGACTACTCGGACGTGTTCAAGGATCTTTCGCGACACCGGAAGCTCGTTCCGGTGGTCCGGGAACTGCTTGGAGAGGACCTGCTGTTATTTCGCAGCACGTTGATGCTGAAGCCGGCGAATCACGGCTCCGCGCATAGCTTCCATCAGGATTCGGCATACTGGCCGATGCGTCCGCCTTCCCTTGTAACGGTGAGCATCGCTCTGACCGATTCGACGGCAGAGAACGGCTGTATCCAAGTGATCCCGAAGAGCCACGGGTGGGGAATCCAGGAGTGGGGGCAGATCGCGCGCGATACGGACAAGGCTGAAACAACGCGTGAGGATGTCAACACCAGTCAGGCCGTCGATGTTCCACTTAAGGCCGGCAGCGCCCTCCTGTTCCACAGTTTGGTCGTCCACGGGTCAGGACCGAACAAGTCCCCCCTGCCACGCCACACCGCATTGTATGCTTACTTTCCGCCGACCGTCCAGTATGTCGGTCGCTCCGTAGCAGACGAGCGAACCTTTCCGGTTATCTCCGGGCTCGACGGTCGAGATACGGTGACCCTCAAGGCAGAAGCCACCGCCTGAATGTCCGTAGTTATCCGAATATCACCGCGCTACTATCGCTGGCACGTTGATCCAGGCGTCGATTGGGTCGAGACCAACACGGAATATGCGCATCTGGACTGGACGATTCCGATCGACCAGACGGCGCTTGTTCTCGTCGACGTATGGGACCGGCACTACCTGGCCGATTGTGAAGCGCGTATAAACGAGATCACTGAGAAGCATCTAGCCCCACTCCTCGCCTGTGCTCGAGAGGTGGGGCTTTACGTTATTCATGCACCTGGTCCGGATGTAGCGAAACGCCAGTCGGGGTGGGTTCAGCTTGCAGAGACGAACCCTCTGCGTGAGGTGGATCCCGAATGGCCACCCAGGGACTTTGTTCGCAAGGAGGCAGCCTTCGCGTCTTATGTTCGCCCATTCGAGCCCCGCGAGAGCGAACTGGATGAACTGCGAATAGATCGGCCGATTCACCCGCTTGCCCAACCGGTTGATGGTGAGGCGGTGGTCGCGAATGGCGAGGAGTTGCATCGCCTGTGCAAGCGTGAAGGCATCCTCTTTCTTTTCTATGTGGGTTTCAACACCAACGCGTGCATTCTTCTTCGTGACTACGGCACGCTTGCGATGCGGAACAGGGGTTACGAGGTGGTTCTCGTGCGAGACTGCACGACCGGGATGGAGTCTTATGAGACTCAGGCGAAGCTCAGACAGACGAACGGGACGGTACTGTTTCTGGAAATGTTCAGGGCTTACACCGTGACGACAGATGAGTTGATTGAAGGGGTGTCATCTCGACAGGCCTCAACAAAACCCTGAGATAACCGACCTTCACCACGTATATTTGAACTCTCACAACGGATCTTGATTTTAAAAAGAACGGCCACCTGATCCGGGCCGATTAGAAGTTTCAGGGAGCATTGGATATGGCGAAGCAGACGATCAAATTGGGCATCATCGGGTGTGGTGGGAATATGCAGCGAGCACATCTGCCGAGGTTCGAGGCGGATGGAGGGATCGAGATCGTGTGTGTCTCGGACCCGCAGAAGGAGAATGCCGAGGAGCTGTTGGATGCGTGGGGCAAGGATGCTGCCTACTACGAGAGTTACAACAAGATGATCCGCGGCGAGGATATCGAGGCCGTCGTGATCAGCTCACCTCACTCGTTGCACTACGAACAGGCTCGGCTCGCCCTCCAGAAGGGTGCGCATGTCTGCTGCGAGAAGCCGCTGACGATTTCCTCGCGTCACACGAAGGGCCTGATCGCTTTGGCGGACAAGCGCAAGTGCTACATCCAGGTGGGCTACCAGCGTCACTACATGCGCGAGTATCAGCACGCTCGTCAGTTGATCCGCGACGGCGCCATCGGTGAGATTCGTGGCGTCGTCGGGTATGTGACGCAGAACTGGGGAGGTGCAAGGGGATGGCGTCTGGATCCAGAGCTCTCGGGCGGTGGAATGTTCATGGATACGGGGAGCCACCTCGTGGCTGTCCTACTGTGGCTGACTGGACTGGAGCCGGCCGAGGTAACCGCTTTCCTGACGAATGCGGGAAAGCAGGTCGACATCAATACAGTGGTAAGCGTACGGTTCAAGGGGAGTGCCGTCGGCACAATTAACACATTTGGAGATGCGAGCACTCACGACGAGCGGGTGGCCATCCACGGGAGCGAAGGCTCCCTGGTTTTCCACCTGCACAAGTGGGCTGTCAAGTCTCTACTCCTGAATGACGAACCGGTGAAGGTGCCTGCAAGTGTTAAGGAGACGACCCCGGACGAGGTTTTCTTCGAGTGGATTCGAAACGAAGGACAGGGATACTCGCCTCCGGATTACGCCCTCCAGGTGTCTCGTCTGTCGGAAGCGGTCTACAAGGCTGTTGCCGGGAAGAAGCCCATTCGCGTCGCCAGATAGCGATGTTGGTCAAATCCGTATCGATAGGGGAACTGCTCTACGATGTGTTTCCGGACGGCGAGAGACTGGGCGGGGCTCCGTCGAACTTTGCCTACCACCTTGAATCACAAGGCGGCGCTTCATCGTTGGTCAGTGCGGTTGGGGATGACCCTCGTGGCACGTCAGCAATCGATTCCCTTAGAGAATCGGGCGTTGATGTCGGAGGTGTGACGACAGTCGCCGATAAGCCTACGGGTAGTGTCGTCGTCGAACTGAAGGACGGTCATCCGTCCTACGACATCATTCAGGATGTCGCCTGGGACCATATCGATTTGACGGCAGATACTGCCTCCTCCGCCCGGGAAGCCGATTTGCTCTGCTGGGGTACGTTGGGCCAAAGAAGCTGCCGAAGCCTGCAAGCGCATCGGCAGCTTTTCGATTTGGTGCCGGACACCTGCCTCAGAGTTTGCGACATCAACTTCAGGATGCACTTTCACTCCGAGGAAGTGGTTGTAGACAGCCTTAAGCGTGCAGACCTTCTTAAATTGAACGACGAGGAAGTGCAAAAACTTCGCGGCTATGTCGGCGGTTTTGCGCAGAACAGGGAGTTCCTCCGGGAACTTCGGCATCGGTTCGAAATTCAGACGATCGTGCTGACCCTCGGCTCGGCTGGATGTCGTGTTTGTGCGCATAACACCGACTTCAAGGCACCGGGACTTGAGGTTGACGTCGTAAATACGGTCGGGTCAGGGGACGCCTTTACTGCTGCTTTTGTCATGAAGATGCTCAACGGTGCGGATCTCTGGGATTGTGCCTGGCACGCGAACAGGGTCGGCGCTTACGTGGCCACACAGGACAGCGGGATGCCTAAGATGCCAGACGAATACAGAGTGATTCACTGATGGCTTCGGCTTCTGACCTGATCGATGCAGAATGGCTTGCTGAGCACACGCTCGCCCTCGTACGGACGCCCAGCGTCACCATGGGCGAAAAGGCAGTCTGCTCACAGTTCGCCGACCTGATGTCGTCGATTGGGCTTGCGGTAGATGTCCGTGAGGTCACACCGGGTCGGAACAATCTGTATGCACGGGTAGCTGGATCAGGGGACGGTCCTTCGCTCCTGTTCAATGGCCATTTGGATACGATCCCAATTGGCGACTGTATCCAACCGGGACGGCAGGGCGATACGGTCTCGGGACGCGGCACGACCGACATGAAGGGCGGGATGGTCGCGATGCTGGGGATGGCTAAGGCATTGATGGAGTCGGGGACGAGGCTCAAAGGCGATCTGTGGCTGACCGCAGTCGTGGGCCACGAAGAACCAGTTGCGGATAAGGACGGGCCAAAGGCCTTGATCGAAGACGTCAAAAGCGGATCGGTTGCCTGCGATCGAATATGCATAGTCGAGGGACGCGATGCGCTTTGGGTGATGAGCATGGGGTCGATGGTCTGGACGATTCGGCTGACGTCACCTAAAGGAGGGACGCACACGCAGTATGTGCCTTTCTGCGAGAACCCGATCCGGTATCTGGGAGACTTGATTCAGCAGATCAGCCGCCGCCAAGAGGAGCTCGGCCGTGGAGACATCCATCCTCTTGCGGGCGCCGAGAGGATCGATGTGGGTATCGTTGAGGCAGGCGATTACTTCAACCGTACGCCTGTGGTCTGCGAGTTGACCGGAACGCGCAGGTGGGCACCCGGCAGGACTGCCAAGTCGTGTCTGGAGGAGCTAGACGTCCTTGCAAGTCAAGTAGCCTGTGGAAGCGGTCTGGAGGTCGAGGTCTCCATGGTGCACGAGCGAGAGCCCTTCGAAACACCACAGGATGACGCCGCCGTGGCCTCATTTGCCGACGCGCACAGGACTGTAACTGGGGAGGATGTGGACTATGTGGGGATGCGCATCGTTGGGGATGCGAACCTATATGTCCACGGGACGGGGGTGCCGACCTTCTACTACGGCCCCTCGAACGAGACCGCACACTCCGACTATGAGACGGTCTCAGTCGAACGCCTGGCTTCGGCTGCAAACGTTTATCTAGAAGCAGCTCGACGATATTGCGGAGTAGAGGGATGAGTCGGCGTCTGGATGAGCACGTACCATATCCGCAGGGATGGAAAGCTGCGGATGCAGGTAGCCAGAGTCAGTGGATTTACAGCCTGCCCGCGGAACTCATTCAGGCGTATGCTGCTGGCGTGGGTGAAGAGCTGGACGCGACCGGAAAGCTACTAAACTCCTGGAGAAAGTGGTTCGGGCCCGTTCTCGATACCCTGAATGATGGAAGAGGGTTCGTGCTTCTCGACAGGCTACCCGTCGAGAAACTCACGGTGGAGGAGACAAGACGAGCATACTGGCGTATCGGCCAGTCACTGGGACAACCGATTGAGCAGAACATCGAAGGCACACTTCTGTACGAAGTTCGTGATACAGGCAGAGATGTCGGCGAAGGGGTACGATTCTCCGTGACGAATGCGGAGAGCTCTTTCCACACTGACGCCGCTTTTGCTGATCAGCCTCCCGAGTTCGTCGGTCTCCTGAGTCTGCACACGGCCGTAACTGGTGGGCTGAGTCAACTCGTCAGCGCCTACTCACTGCACAATGCTCTTGCAGAAGAGGCTGCTGACGACCTTGCGGTGCTATACGAACCGTTCAGCTTCGACAGGCGAGGCCAGTTCCGAGCGGGTGAACCAGAAGTGATGGTTGCCCCCATGTTCAAGTGGGACGGAAATGAATTAGACACTCGATATCTCCATTATTACATCACCGAAGGTCACAAGTCTGGTCAGTCTCTCACGGCTGACCAGAGCGCGGCTCTAGACAAGGTGATCGAAATCGTCTCTCGCCCGGACATGCGAGTGGAATTCTCCCTCGAACCGGGGCAGATGATGTTCACGAACAATCACTGGATGCTGCACAACCGAACGGAATTCGAGGATCACCCTGATCCTGAGAAGCGACGTCGCTACATTCGCCTCTGGCTGGAACGGGGCGGGAACTGCCCGCCTTCACTAGGGCGACGGTGGGCAGGCAGATAAAGGTTCACATGCAAATCGATCCCTCACTCTAGATGCGGTCCGCGGCATTCGTGGCTGCTTTTCCTAGGCTAAAGAATGGCAGATAGACCAAACATACTCTTCTTGATGACCGACCAGATGCAGGGCCGTGTTCTGGATCCTGGTCATGTTTGCCAAACACCGAACTTCGATCGACTCGCTAAACGCGGTATGCGGTTTCCGCGCGCATACACGCCGAACGCGGTTTGTTCACCGGCGCGTGCAAGCCTCATGACAGGACTGCTACCCAGTACGCACGGGGTTCTCGAGGTGACGCACTGTGTTGATGACGATCAATGCGTTCTGCGTACTGAGTACCCACACTGGGCCCAAAGCCTTGAAGCCGTGGGATACAATACAGGCTACTTTGGAAAGTGGCACGTGGAGCGATCGAATGATCTGACGCAGTTCGGTTGGCAGGTGGATGGTGGACAGGCGTCGAGTTTGTATGCGGAGAAGCAAGGCAAGCTTGGTGGAAACGATCGGGGGAGCTTCTCGCTGGAGCGGACGAATAATCTGCCAGAGGGATATGATCATACACTGCTGTATGCAGTGACAGACAAACCACCGGAGGAACGTGGTGTTGGAATTGCAACAGATCTGGGACTCGACTTCCTTAAGGGTCAGTCGGAAGACAAGCCCTGGTCCTGTTTTGTGAGCGTGCTTGAGCCACACGATCCGTTCGTTGCAGGGCAGGCTGCCTTCGACCTGTATGATGTCGACGCGATTCCATTGCAACCAAACGTGGAGAACGACCTGATCGGGCAGCCGAATCTATATCGAAAGGCCGGGATCACCTGGCTAGATATGGATGAGCGGGAGAAGAAGGAGGCGGCTGCCTGCTACTATGCCTCAATCACGGAGATCGACCAGCAGTTTGGTCGACTGATCGACCATTTGGAAGAAACTGGCCAGTTTGACAATACGATCGTTATTCTGACGAGCGATCATGGTGAACTGCTGGGATCACACGGTCTATATACGAAGAATTTTGGGCCGTTTGAAGAGGTGTATCAGATTCCTATGACAATAACCGGTCCAGGAATCCCGGAGGGCGTTGTAAGTGATGCACGAGTCGGGTTGCACGACTTGGCCCCCACTATTCTGGAACTGCTTGGGGAAGAGACGATTGGCGGCACAGACTCAACCTCTTTCGCCGAAACTCTGGGCGATGCATCCGGTGCTCAGGGCGCTTTCAATCGTGGTTTTGCAGAGTATAGCGGGGGTCGTTACCGGATTACCCAGCGTGTCATCTGGGACGGTCCCTGGAAGCTGGCCTGGAACGGTTTTGACTTCGACGAACTCTACAACTTGGATGACGATCCTTACGAGATGCGCAACCTGATAGACGATCATTCGTATGAGGAGGTAGTGCAATCTCTGATGCATTACGCCTGGACTCGTGTACGCGATACGGATGATCGTGCGTTATGGAATTCGCATTATCCTATTCTGCGATTGGCGCCGTATGGCCCGAATATAGTTGACTCGTAGACCGATACCTTTCTCCCTGAGTGATGCCATACGTCACCGTGTAAAACACCTTGACGAGGTCCTATTTTCGTAATTCAAGTGGGCAAAGCCCACTTCTGATCTTGAGAGACCAATGTCAACTCCCAACATCCTCTTCTTCTTTCCAGACCAACATCGCTTCGACTTTGTGGGGTTAAGCCCGAACATTCCTGTTCGAACGCCATATCTGGACAGGCTTTCTGAACGCGGAATGACTTTTACGAAGGCGATTGTTCCGTCGCCGGTATGCGCGCCTTCGCGAGCCTGTATGGCAGCCGGTAAGCGCTACCATCACTGTCGTGTGCCAAACAACGGATTCGATTACCCTCTGGACCAGCCGACTCAGTATCAGGTGCTTCGAGAGGCAGGATACCGGACGGCAGGGGTCGGTAAATTCGATCTGTCGAAGAACACGCTCGAATGGGGGCTGGACGGGAAACGACTGATCGATGAATGGGGCTTCACCGACGGGATCGACAACGAGGGTAAGTACGACGGTACTCGAAGTGGCAAGACTGAACCGCACGGCCCCTATCTGAAGTATTTGTATGACAAAGGGCTGGCCGAGACCCACCTGCACGACTTTGATCGAGAGAATCGACACGGCTTTCGAGGAACGCACCCGACGCCTCTTCCTGACGAAGCGTATTGCGATAACTGGATCGCTGAGAACGGTCTGAGTATTTTGCGCGAGTTTTCGAAAGGCCAGCCTTGGTTCATGCAGGTGAATTTCACTGGCCCGCACAACCCGATGGACATCACCCAGTCGATGTGGGATGCTCGTCCTGATGTGCAGTTTCCGAAGCCGAATGACTCGACCGAGCTCGATCCGGATCAGCATAACGAGATTCGCAGAAACTACGCTGCAATGATCGAGAACATCGATCGTCAAGTCGGGCGGTTCCTGGATGAGGTCGAAGCGAGAGGTGAACTGGACAATACGTTGGTCGTGTTCAGCAGTGACCACGGAGAGATGCTCGGAGACCACAATCGATGGGGCAAGAGTACGTTCTATCAACCCTCGGTCGGGGTGCCGCTGGTTGTCGCGGGGCCGGGCGTCAAGGCTGGTGTGACGTCCGATGCTCTGGTCGAACTCCACGACATTGCCGCGACTCACTTGGCTGTGGCCGAAGTAGAACCTCTTCCAGAGTCAGATGCACGGTCGCTCACCTCTCTCCTAGTCGGTGAGACAGACTCGCATAGGGAGGTCGCGGTCTCGGCCCTGAATGACTGGCAAATGATCTGGGACGGGAAGATGAAGCTGGTTCTCCAGAAAGGTGAGGGGCCGAAATTGTTCGATCTGGAGTCGGATCCGGGGGAGAACTGGAATCTGGCCGCGGAGATGCCAAGAGATGTGGAGCGGATGTCGAGGAGGTTGGCTGAAGAAGTGAACTAGAGGAAGATAGAAGGATGATTGTGTAGATACGTTTTGAAATTTCCAGTTTTCGACCGGTGCTCGGAGCGGTCTGCTGACATCCAAGCAACCCGCTTACTGGAGCAGGTCACAGGTTCGTAATATGACATACACGGTTTCAGAACTTCGGGAGAGGCTAGACAGGTTGTCGCGCCTCCAATTTGCCGACCTTCCAACACCGCTGGAGCCTTGTCCGAATCTCACCACAGACCTCGGGCCTGAGATCTTCATCAAACGCGAAGACCAAACAGGCCTCGCTCTAGGCGGAAACAAAGTTCGCGAGTTCGAATACTCCCTCGCACCGGCTGTCGACGAGAATTTTGATGTCCTTATGCACGGCGCTGCGTCCCAGTCGAACCAGTCTCGTCTGACCGCGGCAGTCGCTGCAAAGCTTCGCAAGCGATGTGTCGTGGTCGGGCGTCGTGACGCACACGCCGAGCCAGCTCAGGGGAACCTCTTGCTGACACGTCTTTTTGGTGCAGATGTTCACCTTGTCGAGTCGAATGAGGAACGAGACGGCATCGTTCAGGAGCTCAAGGATGCAGGTCTCAAGGTCTATAATACGAGCTCTGACGGTTATCTTCTGAGAAGTGTGTCTTACGTAGACGGATTCTTGGAGCTCCACTCTCAGATGGAAGGAGTAGGGATCAAGCCAAGTGCGATTTACGTCTGCTCAGGGGTGCACACCCACGTTGGCTTGGTGGTCGGGGCAAAGGCACTCGGAGTCGATACGCGGATCCTGGGGATCAGCCCGAGTCCTCACGACAACGAGTCGAAGAATGGGGAACTGGCTCACGTCGCAGACCGTGTGTGTGAACTGTTGGATCTCGATATCGACTTCTCGGCTGATGACATCGAAAGCTTTGGCGAATACGCCGGCGAGGGATACGGTGCTATGACTGATGGGAGCCTGGAGGCTGTTGAGATGTGCGCGCGCAGTGAGGGGCTTGTCCTAGATCCCGTCTACTCGGGGAAGGCATTCTCAGGGTTGCTCAATCATATTTCGGCAGGGATGTGGAAGCAAGGAGACCAGATTGTGTTCATTCACACCGGTGGAACACCTGCATTGTTTGCCTACGCAAGAGAATATGGTCTCTAGGCAACGCACCTTAGGAGCCCATGCGTGTCTCATCTAGCGAGCCTCGGTGGTCCAAGAGCAGCCTTGGCCGTTATGCCGGACTGGCCTCTGTTCGGCGATGCCGACCGGACAACACTGGTCGATGTCCTCGACTCTGGGTCGTGGTATACGGGTGATCGGGTGCGCGAGTTTGAGGAGTCCTTCGCCACCTATCAGAATGCGACCTACGGGGTCGCCTGCACTGGCGGAACCGTTGCACTCGAAGCCATCATCCGAGCATCCGGTATAGGGGTTGGTGACGAGATCATCACCAGCCCCTACACCTTTATTGGAACCTGCTCGGCGATCCTTAAAACTGGGGCGGCGATCCGTTTTGTTGATGTTGACCCGTATACGAGCAACCTCGACATCGATGAGATCGAAAATGCGATCACTTCATCTACGCGAGCCATCATGCCTGTCCATTTCGGCGGGTTGGCATGCGATATCGATCGGCTGATCGATATATGCGAGCACCACGACCTCGTGATGCTGGAGGATGCTGCGCACGGATGGGGGGCGAAGTACAAAGGCAAGGGGCTTGGGGCGTGGGGGAAGGCGAGTGGGTTCAGCTTTCAGCAGTCGAAAAACATTACGTGTGGAGATGGAGGGATTGCGCTCACGAACGACGAAGCGGTGGCTGATGCGATAGGGTGCGCGGTCAACCAGGGGCGATCACGATACGGGATGGCGGATCCGAGGCTCCAATGGGGTGGCAATCACAGGATGACCGAGTTCAGCGCGGCGATTCTGCTGGCTCAGTTGAGTCGGTTGCCGGAACACGTAGAGATTCGAGAGCAGAATGCGGGGATGTTGACCCGGACGCTGAATGGTATCCTAGGAATCGAGCCGTGTAGGCGTGATCCGAATGCGACGGTAGTGAGCTGGCACGTCTATGGTGCGCGGTATCTTGAAGAGGATTGGGATGGGTTGCCTCGCGAGGTTTTCGTGAAGGCGATGAGGGCCGAGGGAGTGGAACTCAATACGGGGTATGCTGAGCCGGTATATCGGAATGTGGTGTTCCAGCAGGATTGGGGGAACAGCGAGGACATCAAGCCTTTCCCGTGGGCTGGAGAGAGCTGGGTACAAGATTATCGGTCACTGAACCTGCCGAAGGTAGAGCAGTATTGTAATGAGCGGATCTCTTATAAGCATACCGGACTCCTGTTTAGCGAAGCTAAAATGAAGCTGGTCTGTGATGCGTTTGAGAAGGTGTGGGAGCATCGGTCGGAGCTTGTCGAGGCTTGGAGGATGGGGGAGATAGAACCGTAGCAGAGTGGAGAGAGCAATTGAAGTTGCGGCTCGACAGTTTAGGGTTGAGTCGCGTTTTCTGCTCGTAATATGGCGGGTAATTAGCCGATAAATCCTTAATGGGCGGTTCTCGACTCCGCTCTTACTGACGCCGCTTTGGCGTTGCCAGACTCAGGAGAAGGTATGTTCGACAACGTGGTTGGATTAAAGAAGCGGTATCGGGATGGAGAGCAGATCTTTGGGGTGTCTATGCCGGTGGATACGGACAAGGATCGGTTCGATGAGATCCTTTCTTCTGATGACTACGACTACGTGTCCCTGGACAGTCAGCATTCGCCTTACAATGAGGAACGCCTTGCGGCATTCTGCGAGATGGCGGCTGCGGCAAATGTGTTCGTGCAGTTCCGGATCAAGCATACGTTTCACACGTATCTCGTTGGGAATATCTTGGATCTGGGACCGTGTGGGATCGAGGTGCCACAGGTGGAGTTGGAGTCGACCGTGGATGAGGCAGTGAAGTACTTCTATTATCCACAGGAAGGTTACAGGAGCAACGGCGGACCATATCGGCGCGGGCTATCCGACTACCCGGACTTCAGGGAGTATGCGAATTACTGGAATTCGTACGGGGTTCTGTGGCTCCAGATCGAGTCGGTCGATGCGGTTCAGAACTGTCACAAGCTGATACAGCCGGGTGTAGATGCCGTGTCGTTTGGGCCGACTGATCTTGGTTTTAGCTTGGATTCACATCCGAATCATGCCTTGAAGAGTGTGGACGACTGTATTGACTACGCGGTGAAGTCGCTAGAGGGGACGGGGGTGGGTGTGTGTCATCGGACATATGATCACACCCTTCGAAAAAAATACTGGGATAGAGGAGTACAAGTCATTCTTGAATCTCCGAAGCTTTAGCGCACATACCGCAGGTCGTGAACTCCCGTTCGCGATGCTGTAGAGGAAAGGCGAAAAGCTTACAATCCAAATTGAAGTAGACGCGACGAGATTCCATATGGTCACCGTAGATCGAGTTCGGAATTCACCAACGTCCGGAATACAGGAGGCGATTGACTCCCTGAATGCAAAGGGTGGTCGTGTGCACGTGCCTGCGGGACGATGGAAGCTCACGCGATCGGTCCGGGTGCCCTCTAATGTCAGTCTGGTGGGAGATGGTCCGGCGACAATCCTACACATATCTCCTCTCAAGACAGCAAGGCTCGCAAGGGACGTCCGGAAGGGTGCTCGTAGTTTGACTGCGCGAGGAGAGGTTCCGTTTGTGGTCGGGCAGGATATCGGGATCTCGGACGACGAACGACGAGGTTGGTGGGGGACGCACGGGACAGTTGAGAAGATCGATGGGCGTCAGATCACGCTGAGTGCGAAGTTAAACCGAAGCATCTCGGCGCGCAGGAATGCAGTCGCCGTCAGTTTGTTTCCGGCCATAACGGCTCAGGATGAGACGGATCTCTCGCTAGCCGACTTTACAATTCGTGGGCCTCGACGATATCGGGGCAAGTGGTGGGACTTCACGTATAGCGCGATACATTTGGTACTCTGTAGACGAGCACGGGTGACGAATGTGACGGTCCTCGATTGGCCAAGCGATGGCGTCGGGGTACAGCGGGGTTCGGATGTCCAGGTGTCACAATGCCAAGCGCACGATTGTGCCGGTCACGGGTTCCATCCAGGAACTGGCTTGGTTCGGAGTGTATGGTCGCACAACATCGGAAAGGGAAACGGTGGAGACGGGTTCTTCTTTTGCGCCCGCGTTCACCATTCGACTTGCAGCGACAGTATTTTCTCGGAGAACAAGCTGTCGGGTATCGGGGGCGTTGCAAGAGGTGGGGATCATCACAACATCATCAGCGATAATGTCTGCTCCTCCAACGCAAAGTGGGGAATTGAGGCCACGCGTGGAGATGAGCAGGTGATCACGGGAAATCTCGTGTTGAACAATTCGCAAGAAAGGGCAGGCTCATACTCAGGGATAAGACTTCACGACATGCAGCGCAATGTGGTGACGGGAAACCGGCTCGCAGACGATCAGGAGAAACCGACTCAGACGGAGGGGATTGTGGAGAGCGGGGATACGGACTACAATCTGATAAGCGCGAATCTCTGTGCAGGCATGCGGAAAGGTGTGGTGATTGTGGGGGTGCATTCGCTGGCGGAAGGGAATCTCGTGTAAAAGCTCTAACTGTTGAGTGAGTGAGGGGGGGGAAGGGACGAGCAGGATACGGTCCATATAGGGGCTGGGGTTCCCAACGTCGCGGACAAGAATTGGAGATACTGATGGAAGCGTGGCACGAGTTGGCGATTGAGATTGGGACAATACTGAAGGAGAAAGGGGAAACCGTGGCGGTGGCGGAGTCGTCATCAGGAGGACTGATCTCGGCGGCGCTACTGTCGTTGCCTGGAGCATCAGCGTACTTCAAGGGTGGTGGAGCATGTTACACGGGGGCGTCCAAGCAGATTCTGATGGGGATCTCAGACGCTGATGTGGAGAAGGGACGTGCTTCGACGGAGACGCACGCGCTCGTGCTGGCCGAATCAGCTGTAGCTCGGCTCGATGCAGATTGGGGGATCGGTGAAACGGGTGCGGCTGGCCCGACGGGGAACCGGTATGGGGATGCCGCGGGTCACTGCTGTATAGGAGTCGCTGGGCGTACAACGAAGGTCATTACGCTCGAGACGGGTTCGGAAGATCGTGCAGCCAACATGGTGGCTTTTACCAAGGCTGCGTTGGAGCTTCTTCTGGGTTGTGTTCAGGAAGAATAAAAGGCCGAAAAAACGATCAATCTACGTAGGACCACGTATCCCGCAAGCCACCTCCGACCTGCTCCGGTCTCTCCACCAGCCACCTGCTCACTTCATCCCTTCTCATCATCAGCACGCCACCGACTTCCTCTTCTTGCATCTGTATCCGGGACAAGGCTTCTGGCTTGACTGTCGCGCGATACAGGACGGAGAACTCGACCTCATCGTAGTTCGTTTGGAAATCCGGGATCTCGATGTTGTATGTTGTGATGACACGGAGATTGTCCAGGTCTGTGTCTGCGTTGAGTCCCAGTTCTTCGTGAAGTTCTGTCCTCACGGCCGTCTCGGTCGAGTCCAATTGGTCCACGTGGCCCGCCACTGGCGTATCGATCAGGCCTGGCTGGTTATATTTGGAAAGACTTCGTAAGGACAGGAATGTGAGGTCTGTCTGTGTGGGGTGATCCAGAAACAGATGTATCGCACGGTGTCTGAGACCCGCGAAGTGAGCAAGCCACCGAAGCACCATGACTTTGCCATCGATGATTCTGATCCAGGGCGGGTCGTCGACCAAAGCACCGAGCGCCGATTTGTGATCGTCGGTCGTTCGAACCGGCTTGCCGGCAGGGTCGCAGTTGAGGAGATACTCCGGCTGGCCGTACTCGGGCGTGTAGAGTTCCTCGCGTTCGAGCCCAGAGAGATTTCGGATCGCCTCGAGGCTGCGGGCAGTGAGAATATGGTTGTCCGTCCTGATCGTTTCGCGGACGAAGTGGGCGAGGTCTTTACTCACGAAATAAGGGCAGCCGCTCGGCTGCCCTCATACCTTTGTTCGCGGTTCCTGCCCGCCCTATTCGCCTTCACGGATCTCCCAGCCGTCCTTGAATAGGGGGAGGTAGTTGCCGAGCTCGTAAGGATGCTTCTCGATCTCCTCCACGTTCAGGTCGATTCCCAGGCCGGGTTCGTGACAGACGTCGATGTATCCGTCGATCACTTCGTAGTGGTGCCCTGTGAGTAGCTTCTTCTCCCAGTCGACGTTGAATTCGTCGAAGATCTCCTGAATAAAGTGGTTCGGAGTGCAGGCGGCGATCTGCATACAGATGGCTGTGCAAATAGGACCCTGAGCGTTGTGCGGAGCGACGACGCCATAGTGCGCGTCGATCATGTCGCAGATATTTCTGCAGGCCCAGATGCCGCCGCAGGCAAGCGGCTCGGGTTGCAGGATCTGGACCACGTCGTGCTTCAAGAGCTCAGCGAACTCGTACTTCGTGTGCAAACTCTCGCCCGTCGCGATCGGAACGGGTGAGGCCCTAGCGACCTCGATCAGGGCATCGATCTTATGGTGAGGAGTGGGCTCCTCGAACCAGGTTGGGTTGAACTGTTCCATCTTTCGGGCGAACTTCAGGGCAGTCGAGGTGCTGAAACGGCAGTGACCTTCGATCAGGATGTCCGTGCTCGGTCCGACGGCGTCCCTCACGGCGGCAATGATGTCGATCGCAAGCGCTTCGTCGTCGTTGTCGACGATCTGGTAAGCCGAGCCAAAGGGGTCGAACTTGAGCGCCTTATAGCCACGCTCCATCACGATCTTTGCCTTCTCGTGGAAGTTTTTGGGGGTGCGGGGACCCCGATACCAGCCGTTTGCGTAGGCCTTGACCTTCTCGCGCACTTGGCCGCCCATCAACTTCCAAACTGGGACGTTCAGGCTCTTTCCGATGATGTCCCAGCACGCGACTTCGATCGCCGATATCGCGTGCTTATGAACTTGTCAGCCGTCGCTGTAGACATCCCGAAACATCTTTTGAGAGATGCGTTCGACCTGGAAGGGGTCCATCCCGAGATATTGGTTCTGGAGTTCGTGAACGGCCGCTTCGACCGTCTTGCCGAAAGCGTTGATCGTTCCTTCCCCAATTCCCGTGATCCCTTCATCCGTGTGAACTCGCGTAAAGAGCCAGTTCTTCCACGGATTCCCAGCGATAAATGTCTCGACTTTGGTGATCTTCATGCAGTGCCTCCAAATCGCTGTCAGATTTGCGCTTAGGCGAGCGGTAAGTTAGGCGTCGGAACGCCGCAGTCAAGGGAAAGCGAGGAATAAAGTTCAAATACTGGAACCACGGATAGACAGGGATGAGGGTGGATGGATGGTGAAAGCTCTGTGTAATGGCTGTGACTGAACACGAGTCGGCAGTAAAGGGTCCGATTGCTCCTTACTCGTTTTCTGCCTGGATGCTCGGGGTTTCTGAGCTGTCTTGCCTTCCTCGTAATTATATGCTTTCATCTGCTGTTCCTTTTCCCCTTTCAGCCTAAACGCATTCCTTGGGTTGTAGCTCCACGAAAGGACCGGATTGGCGACAAACAAGACAAAGGAAGTGATTCTGGGGATCGATCTGGCAGGGTCTCCGAAGCGACCGACGGGGGTGTGTATCCTTGAAGGATCCGTGGTTGATACGGTGACGGTTCTGTCGGATCAGGAGATGCTGGATATTGCGGAGAGCACCCAGCCGGTCTTATGTCCGATCGATGCGCCGCTGAGCCTTCCACCCGGTAGAAAGTCACTCGAAGATAACAACGGCGTGCATCTGAGACCGTGCGACCGCGAGCTTCAGAAGATGGGTGTGCGGTTCTTTCCAATCACGATCGGTCCCATGCGGTTACTGACAGAGCGAGGACTTGTGCTGAAGGAGGCGCTCAACGAGATAGGGATCGAGACAGTTGAATCCTACCCAGGGGGGGCGCAGGATTTGTGGGGTATCCCGCGCAAGCAACACGATCTAGAGGGGCTCAGGCAGGGGCTGCGCGACCTGGGACTCAAGGGGGTGCGGGATGACGCGAATGACCACGAATTGGATGCCATCTCTTGCGCACTCGCGGGGCAGCAGTTCAGGANGGGTAAAGGCATGATGCTTGGGGGCCAGTCAGGAATCTTGATGCCGTCTCCGGAGTAGGCCAAGGTCACCCGTCGTATACGAAGTAAGCCTATTTATTGCAATGGTTTAANAATGCCAATCGAACTGACTGACGATCAGGTATGTCGCCTGATGGGCNTATCGGATTTTGTGGACAGCTGCGACCAGGCGTTCAAGCTCTATGGTGCTGGCGAGCTGCGGAATCTGACTCGCGAGGAGGCTCTGGAGCGCGACGGAAATGTCGATGTGTTCCGGCTCGAGTTGGCCGGGGACTGGGGCGGCGTTCTGCAGGGAAGGAAGGTGATCGTGGAACGCTCGGATGTGTCGACAGGACGGCTCGGNGACCGGTCTGCTCGGATCGAGCTGTCTCTGACTCAGTCGGGTGAGCGAGTGGAGATCGACGCCGAGTTGATTACAAACAGGAGAACGGGAGCGGCCGCGGCTCTTGGTGCACGATATTTGGGCCCCGAACGGCCATCCATCATCGGTGTGATCGGGAGCGGACGGATCGCAGAAAGCTCGACGCTTGCTCTGGACCATCTACTCGGGCCGGAGCGCATCCTGATCACCAGTCGGAGGGCTGAGACTCGTGAACGGCTGGCCGAGCGGCTTCAGCCAGATACGAAGGCGGATCTGCTCGCTGTGCAGTCGGTCGAGGAAGCCGTCTCTGATTCCGATGTTGTCGTGACGACCGTACCGACGCCTGAGCCGATCCTGACGAACGACGTGTTGAAGGAGGGGGCGCATCTGTCGGTTATTGCAGGTGATCCGAGGACGGTCCAACTGGACCTGGAGATCTTGCTCGAACGGCCTGTGGTGGTCGATGACTTGAAGCAGGCTTATGGTTCAGGAGATTTCCTACGGTATGCGGAGGATCGCGATCGAGTGCCGTTTGTCCGGTNCGGAGGCCGGATCGCGACGATAGGCGATGCTGCTTTAGGACTACTTGACGAGGTGCGAGGCCAAGGTGTCGTCACATATTTCACTGGGATGGCGATCCAAGACCTCCACGCGGCCTATGCTGCCCTGATGAAGAGACCCACTGGGTGATTGCATCCTTGTGTAGCCTGGAGGCGAGACCTTTTCAACGATAAAGCGGAATCTATGGAACAGGTGAGGGAGCGGGTAACTGNTAGGAAACAGAAAGATTGCNTAGTNAATAGAAAGATGCAGACTACTCTAGGGATTTGGCTTCNTCCCAGAAGCGNTCCATTTCTNCGAGNGTCGCNTCTTCGGGNGTTCGACCGTCCTCTTCAAGTCGCTNTTCGATGTGCTGGAAACGTNTGACGAATTTCCNGTTTGTGTGGGTTAGCGCGTCNTCAGGGCTNACGCCTACGAATCGCGCTACATTCACGATCGCAAACAGCAGGTCTCCGAACTCCTCCTTAATCCGCTCAGGCCGGTCGGGATGTGCGAGCGTTTCGATGAACTCCGTGACCTCTTCCCTTGCTTTGTCCGCTACTTCCTCGAGCCTCTCCCAGTCGAACCCGACTCTGGCTGCCTTCTTCTGGAGGTTCTCAGCTCNTAGCAATGCCGGTAGCTGTCGCGGCACATCGTCGAGCAGGCCCTTTCGGACCTGCCCCTTATCAGCTTTTTCATCACGCTTTATGGCATCCCAGTTCTTTAGGACTTTTTCGGGGGTGTCTGCCTCGACGTCGCCGAAGACGTGGGGATGACGACGTTCGAGCTTGTCCGAAATGGCACGGGCGACCTCTTCTACGTCGAATCGGCCTTCCTCGCTCGCGANCTGGGCGTGGAAGACGACCTGCAGNAGCACATCCCCAAGCTCTGAAGCCAGGTCGGCATCGGTGCCATCGTCGATCGCATCTAGGACCTCGTAGGCCTCCTCGATCAGGTAGGGTTTGAGGGTTTCGTGTGTCTGTTCTCTGTCCCAGGGACATCCATCGGGAGCCCTTAGCTGCGCCATGATTTCAACCAGTCGCTTGAACTGCGTCATCATTGTTTTCCCAATTAGTGAAATAGCCATTCAGGCGGCATCTTGACTATATTTACAGCTGAACTGCGTGAACCATATCTGCTATGCCAGACCCCTTCAATTTATCCAAATCGTGCGAAATCACCTGCACACAATGTGGTGCTTGCTGTGTGGCACCCGAGATTACGAGCTTGGGAAAACCTGCGGGCGAGCGGTGTCGGCACTTACTTCCGAACAACCGATGCGAGATCTACGAGCGCCGTCCTCTCGTTTGCCGGCAGTATGCTGCGGACGAGATCTGCCTTGAAATCGAGGCGCCTACACTCGGGGAGCGCGTGGGTCGGTATCAAGCGATTTTCGAGCTAGTATGAGAGGTTCTTGCCCGATGGAGAAGCAATTTTCCCTTGGCCGTAAGGAGACCAATACCGTAGGTTTAGACGGTTCGATGGACGGACCGACACAAGCCCTGCCAGGTCCACGATCGGATCTCGTAGGGCTTTTGGCATGATGGCGTNTGAGGAGGAATTGAGCTTTGAGTGATTCGCTGAAGGATATCCTTCGGAAGACTGGCGAGGACGAACACCACAACCAGACGAAGGAGAAGTGGGAGCGTAAGCAGGATCTTGCGGACTCTTACGCGAACGATGATGAAGACAGGACACAAACTGAGCAGCGCCACGACCACTATCGCCGTAAGCAGGAGTTTGCGAGCCGACTGGGCCCAACATCAGAACGTCTCCCGATCAGGACGAAGGAAGAGATTGAGGCGATGAAAAAGGACCGGCCGCAGCGCCGGCAGATCTCGTTCGAGGGGCCGATCGAGAAACTGATCGAGAAATACAAGGATCCTAAGATCGTGTTCGAGCATCTGTCGATCGGACAGTTGATGAAGTATGAGTTGAACGAGGAGACTGGCTGTATCTACGAAGGTGAGCAGCTGATCTTCGACGGTGAAAAGCTGGTGTCGGAGTAATCACGTTAGCCGCTCGTCTATGGCTGTGGAAGATGCCGAAGTCCNCTCGATGTATCTGAAGAGNAACGAAATCGGCACGTATNCGGGGTGGGGCCAACCGAGTGTGTCGCGAAGCNTAATAAGGTAGAGGTCTTTTCTGAGCGTGTTTAGAAATCTCTGCTGAAGCCGAAGAAGCTGGATTAACGGAGGCGGCGGTCCTTAGTAAGTCTCACTCGAACGAATTAGGGCTCCTGACCATATATCGGGAGTCCTTTGTCGTGTACATGCCGCAACGTTCTAAACGATTACGTGCAGATTCGGAGGCGAGTCGGAATCGTTCGAAGGTTTTGGCNCCATAGAGGAGCGTGAAGGATTCGAACTCGTGGAGCGTGGCGGGAGCTGAGAAGAAGATGTNGAACTCCTGGTAGAGACCACCGATTGCTACTCGGCTCAAACGAGCCCGGCACCTTCCGAGCTCGAACAGACTAGCGTCCCATCCTGAAGTCCCCTGGGTGCGTAGTATTCGTTGTTCACGGCCTGCACAAGACGTTCAACGGCGTTTTCCTCGACGATCGCGAGGACACACCCCCCTAGGCCTCCACCGGTCAGGCCGGCGCCAACGCAGCCGTCCACGCTGTTGGCGATGTCTGTCAGACGGTCGAGCTCCTCACAACTGCAGTCATACCCGCCGGGCTGATCTGAGAGCCGGGGAGCGGTTTTGATCAAAGTCTTTAGAGCATCATCGTCCACTCTGTTGTCGACGGGGTCCGAGGTGCTAGCCGTCGTGTTGAACTGTCGATCACCGTTGTGGGAGAGGCGTTTGAGCTCGCCGAATCCCATGAGATCGCCAGACTTTAGCAACTCGCCGCCTCGTGCGCTTCTTGCGCACTCACCAATTCCATACAGCACAACCTGCCGGATGCGATAGCCTTCCATCGGTTCCGGGTGCGGGGAGAACAGGGACTTAAGCCGGTCACCGTGCTCAGGGAGTCGACTTCGGATCTCTTCACGCGTCGCCCGGATCGGCAGATCCTGCAACATCGTGTAGATGTCGGAGACCGACTTTCCCGTGGTTTCAGGCGTCAGATCGCGGATGTGTTCGAGCAGGTCTGCAATGTCCGCGTTCGCCTGTTTGAGCATGAGAAGACCGATTTCGTATGTGGCGACACGCTCGTTGAAGATTCCGGGTGGCGCGTGCTCGACGAAGGAGTTACACGCAACAACGCGATATCCAGGAGGGAACGGGAGTTCTTCTGTCGTTAGCGGGAAGAAGCGCAGATGCAGCAAGGCTTGGCGTTTTGAATACAGCATGGCTGCGTGATCGCCCGAACCCCCACGTGTCCCCACATACCATTCGGCTGCGCCGCAGAATTCAGCCTGTTCTGCCCGCTTGATCTCGATGCCGTTGAAGTNTGTGGCGGCGTTGAAGGTGCTGACAACTAGTGTGGAGGATGAGCTCAGACCGGCTGCAATCGGCACGTCACCTGCGACGGCGACGTCCATACCCTTCAGGGCTTGATTGCGGTGGTTATCCTGGAGGTAGAGTATGGGAGCCCTGATGTAGTTCTCCCATCTGCCGGCCAGGATGTCGGTCTGGTTGATGTATGTGTGCCAGTCACCCCGATCTGCTTCGGGCAGGAGGGATCCGATCGAGAACTCGGTGGGAGGAAAACGATCCACGTTTGCGTTGACGACCCGAACTGTGTCGTCTTCGTTGACGGAGGCGACGAGCACAGTGTCTCGATTGATGGCCGCGTAGTTGAGGTAGCCGCCTCGGTGGTCGATGTGGTTTCCTAGCAGGTTGATTCGTCCCGGCGCACGTGATACGACAACGGATCGATCGCGTCCATAGGTGCGAACGAATGTTTCGACTGCCCTCAGCATAAGCATCCTGCGGGAGGCGAGGATCTCTTGGTCTGTCCCGTATAGATGGGTCAGCCGATCTGTGGCACGACCTTCCTCCGATTCTAGCTGTTCCAGCCAGCTGGTGACAGATTGCTCACCGATGATGCTCAAGACGCTTGGCCTTTCTGACGTATGTAGTCCAGGATCTGGTCCCCGCATTCGGGATCGTCGAGNGCGTAGTCGATGAATGCCTGATAGTAGCTCTTGTGGTTGCCAATGTCGTAGCGCTTTTCGTTAGGCGCGAGAGCCACGCACTGAACGTGTTCACCCTGATCGATCAGGCTCTTGATCGCGCCGGTAATGCCCTGTTCNGCGTCGGTCAGACCCNCCACCGCACGTATACGTGCGAATATGGAGGGGGCGAACACATAGCGCGCGCTGACCGCAAGGTTCGTCGGCGCCGTTCCCGAGGGGGGTTTCTCTACGATGCCGGAAATACGGAACGGCTTTGACTCGTCTTCACCNTCAGCCGGTTGGACGATTCCGTAGAGATGGGTCGTGTCGGGTGATACAGGACGCACACCGATCGTGACGACGGCTCCGTTAGAGTCGTGTGCGTTGATCAGCCGTTCGGTAAAAGATGGGTGCGTGTCCGAGTGGATGATAGTATCCCCATAAGCGACAACGAACGTCTCGTCTCCGACGAAGCTCTCCCCCGTTAGGATGGCCTCACCGGTGCCGCCGGGTGCGGTCGCGCCGGGCTCGGCCTGCTGGCGTGAGTAGAAGAATTCGATTCCCCGTTTCTTGTAGTCAAAGTCACCGAGGTCCTCAAGACGCCCGCTTTCGTCCAGATGACGGATCAGGGCCGTGCTGTTGTCGAATTGGTTTTCAATGATATTCTTTGCACGGGACGTGACGAAGAGAAGCCGTGTCAGCCCGGCGGTGGCCATTTCCTCGACAACGTGTTGAATCACGGGGATCCGGCCAACGGGGAGCATTTCTTTGGGTAGTGCTTTAGTCGTGGGGAGTAGACGCGTGCCAAGTCCTGCCACGGGGATGACGACTTTGCGTATTGGCACTTTCTGGGCCTCGTGCTTCGGTTAGAGGATACTCTGGGCGGTGTAGTCCGGAAAGATACAGGTGGCCATAACAGGTGTCAAATATTGGACTTGCGCTAGGCTGCCAGACATCAACTCCATTCGGTACACTTTGCGCCGAATACGCGGATAAGCTAAATTCAACCGTGTAGAAGCCGGGTGTCACTTACCTAACCGGATCTAAGCGTGCTACTCTACATATTCCTGTTTTTGTTNAGTTTACGTTCGGCTGAGGCCGTCCCCGAGATCTCACTTGCCGATTCGCTCCGGTCGCAGGCTCGCATCCATCTCGACTCAGAGCGCCCAAAGGACGCTGCCAGTACGCTGAGGAGCTTGGAGAAGCTGGGACTGGCTAAGGCGCAGGACTATGTCTGGATGGGCAAGATTTACCTTTTGGTCAACGACAGAGGAAAGGCTAAGCGGGCCTATCAGAAGGCGATCCGTGGAGGGTCGGAGGCTGCAGGATACCACGGGATCGGGATGGTCTACAAGGCTATGGGGACCCACGCCCACCTNGCACTTGTAAATTTTAGGAGAGCTCTTTGGAAGGACCCTGAGTTCGTCCATTCACAGTACGAAATAGCAGAAGTCTACCGGACGCTCAGACCGCTTGAGGCGGAAGNTGCTTATCGCCGCACGATCTCCATGGACAATACGCATCCGGATGCTTATTTCCGGCTAGGAGAGTTGTTGGAACAAGAGGGACGTCTTGCCGAGGCGAAGTCTGCGTATCGGCAGCAGATCGAGAGCAACCCTTCCCACGGTTTTGCGAGCCTTAACCTCGGCAAGCAGGTGTACCTCGAAGGGCAGAAGGCCGAGGCCGCTCGTATCTTCACTGATCTCATCGACGCTGGCGGAGAAGTTGAGACGGCGTCGTATCTCGAGATGGCTCTGATGAGCCACGATGCGAAGGACTTCGACCGCTCTCAGAGGCTATTCGAGGCCTACATCGGTCGTCTACCCGAGGAGGAACGGGGTCCTTTCACCGANATCGAGCACGTCGCGTCTCGCGAGGATCTGGACATTCTGAACCAGACGCCTGCCGATCAGCGAGCAGAAATGCGACGACGCTATTGGGCNAGGCTGGACCCGGCGCCGCTCTCTATGGCGAATGAAAGGCTGCTCGAGCACTACCGACGCGTGGCGTTTGCGAAGGAGAAGTACGCGAAGGGCGAGGATCCTTTCGACGAACGAGGTCGGGCCCACGTGAGGCTTGGTATGCCGGACCACGTGAGTCGATCGGATGACATCTCAAGCGAACTCGAGCCTGCGCTGATCCAAGCACGACAGAACTTTGTTTCGCGCACGCGACTCGGCGTAGAGGTCCGACCTGGGCTTCCCGCATATCCCGTAGAGCCCGGTGCTAGGTGGGAATACTGGGTCTATGCGGGTGTGGACAATGGGATCGAGCTGACCTTTACGAGTCTGTTCTCCGACGGGAAATACCGCTTTGCCAGCGTTCCTTCGACCGGGTCGCTCCGATCGATTAACGAGCTCCTAAGCACGCAAGGTGATCAGGTAGTGGGCGAGGTTCGGAGACGGTCACCTTCTCGGTACAAGCCGGACTTTGCTGATCTGCCGATCGACTTCTACTATTATCCTGCGGCCTTCCGCGGTGATGCGGACAAGACCCGTCTCGAGCTTTACGTCGGCTTGCCTGCTGACGACGTTGCGCGTGTGAAGCGTGACGAAGATGAGCTGATTGTGTTTGACCGTGCGGTCGCCCTANANGATAGCACGTGGGCCGAGGTCCATCGTGTGACGGATCAGCTGGTGTTCCGAGCGCCATCCGACCAGGAAGTCGATGCCGGTGCATTTATCCCCGGGCTTATACCCGTCCATCTGGAACCGGGCGACTACTGGATGTCACTCCAGATTCGCGACCGTGTGTCCGGCAAGTCGCAGGTTTACAAACAGGCGATTCATCTGGACGATTACAGCTCGCGCGACACGTTGCAGATCAGCGACATCGAACTTGCTTTCCACGTCGGTCAGAGCTCGGAGGACGGGGAGTTCACCAAGGATGGGTTGAAGATCATTCCCTTGTCTTCAAAAGCGTTCCGGCGTGATCAGAACGCCTTCGTCTACTTCGAGATCTACAACCTGGAGCGTGATACCTTTGGACAGACGAGTTACAAAGTGGAGTACACCATCAGGTCCCACACGGAACGCTCTNTACCTGCAAAGATCCTGCGGGGCATTGGCAGGATCATGCAGGTCGTTGAGGGTGAGCAGGAGGTGAAGGTCTCTTTCGAGCAGACGGGTGACCGGGTAGACGATAGCGCCTACGTGGAGCTAGATATCACCGAGTCAAGACCGGGTGGTCAGATGGTTAAGGTCAAAGTGACCGACCTGCAGTCTGAGCGATCGGCTGAGAAGTCGATCCGCTTTTCCGTGGATGCGTTCTAGTGGCCGACCAATCTCTCCTTTCGCAACTTCCCGGTGTAGACCGCGTACTTGAGTCGAAAACGCTCGATCCACTGAGGTTGAGCCTAGGGATAGAGCATCTTACGGCCTGTGTTCGATCGGGTTTGGACAGGGTTCGGCAGGATCTGCTAAACGGAAAGGCAAGCAGTGACGACCTGTTAGCAGAGGTGCTTCGGGAGGTCGAGAAGAATGCGTTGACGCTTCTGAATCCTTCACTGAAGCGGGTGATTAATGCCACCGGGGTGGTTCTACATACAAACATGGGGCGTGCACCGCTTCCGCANGCAGCGATAGACCAGATCTCTCAGACGGGCACGGGCTACTCGAACCTAGAACTGGACCTGGAGACCGGGGGCAGGGGATCGCGGATTGAGCTCGCGAACGATCTCATCTGCCGGCTTACCGGAGCGGAGGCGGCGGCGGTCGTGAACAACAATGCAGCTGCTGTTCTGCTGAGTCTGAATACTCTTGCTCAAGGGAAGGAGGCGTTGGTTTCGCGCGGCCAGCTGGTCGAAATCGGCGGGTCCTTCCGTATCCCCGACATTATGGAGCGAAGCGGGGCGCGCATGGTCGAGGTTGGTACGACAAACCGGACGCATCCGCGTGATTTCGAAGAGGCGGTCACCGAACAGACGGGTTTGATCCTGTCCGTTCATCCGAGCAACTATGAGGTCGTCGGGTTTACGGCCGACGTGAATCTGAAGACGATGGTCGAGATCGGCCACGCGCGCGGTATACCGGTTCTCCACGACCTAGGTGCAGGGTGTNTTGTGGACACGCGGACGATGGGTCTGGGGTATGAGCCCCTCGTGTCCGACAGCATAGAAGCTGGCGCAGATGTAGTGACATTCAGTGGCGACAAGATTCTCGGAGGACCGCAGAGCGGTATCATCGTTGGAAAGACAGAAGCGATCGAGCGAATTAGGAAGAACCCGATGATGCGAGCGCTCCGGTGCGACAAGCTGATCTACGCCGCACTCGAAGCAACGCTCAAACTGTTCCTAAGTCCCGATACGCTCGCAGATGCCCATCCTGTCATGCGGATGCTCACGGAGTCGCAGAAGAGCGTCAGGGCACGTGCAGAATCTCTANTCGTTGAAATAGGAGAAGTGGATGGAGAGGTAGAAGCAGTCGAGTCCGACGGGCAGGTGGGAAGCGGGGCATTCCCGATCGAAAGGGTCCCCAGTGCTGCCGTTCGCGTGAAACCGGCGCGGATGAGTGTCGACGAATTGGGAAGGCGTCTTCGGGCGAATGATCCACCCGTGATCGGCTATACAAGAGAGGATGCTCTGCACCTTGATGCACGTACGATCGATCCGGCGGATGTGGGGATCGTGGCCCTGGCTGTCCGGCGTGTGTTCGGGCGGGAGACTTGAAATGTCGCACGTGATCATCGGGACGGCGGGGCATATCGATCACGGCAAGACCGCTCTTGTCCGAGCGCTGACGGGCATTGAGACAGACACGCTTCCCGAAGAGCAATCAAGAGGCGTCACGATCGATATTGGTTTCGCCTACTGGCGAGACAACGTGACGATTATCGACGTACCCGGTCACGAACGGTTTGTGAAGAACATGGTGACTGGTGTGTGCACGGTTGATATNGCCGTGTTCGTGGTGGCGGCGGATGATGGTCCGATGCCACAGACGCGCGAGCACTTGGGTATACTGAACCTGCTTGACGTACGCAGGGGTGTGATCGCGCTGACGAAGACGGATCTGGTGGATCCTGATTGGGTCGAGCTCGTAACCGAGGAGGTCCGGGATCTAGTTGCCGGGACCTTTCTCGCCGAGGCACCGATCGTGCCGGTCTCAAGCGAGATTGGGGTGGGGATTGACGGACTCCGAGACCTGCTGGACATGGAGATCCAGAAAGTTGAATCCAAGCAGGATAGAGGCGTCTTTCGGCTGCCGATCGATCGAGCTTTCTCGGTGCGTGGCTTTGGCACGGTCGTAACTGGTACGGTGATATCGGGATCTGTTTCGACGAAGGATGAGGCAGTTCTGCTGCCTGCCGGGACACCGGTTCGTGTCCGCGGTATCCAGACACACGGTGAGGATGTCGACACCGCACACCTCGGAGCGAGAGCGGCCGTGAATGTCACGGGTGTCGAAGTGGAAGAGGTAAAGCGCGGGGATCTTTTGTGCGAGTCGGGATACTTCGACACGACCTACATGCTCGACGTACGTCTGCAGGCTCTGGCCGATGCGTCGGCGCCTATCAAGAATCGGTCGCGGGTTCACCTTCATCTGGGGCCTCGAGAGGTGCTCGCGCGTGTAGTCTTACTCGAGTCTGATGAGTTGGCCCCAGGGGAGTCGGCGTTGGCTCAGCTTCGACTCGAGACACCGGGTGTCGCTGCCAAAGGTGATCGCTTTGTGATACGAAGGTATTCGCCAGTAGTTACCCTGGGTGGGGGTGTCGTGCTCGACGCGAGTCCTTCGAAGCACGTGCGTCTTAAANAAGACATCATCGACAGTCTGCGGCGACTCGAACACAACGACCCGAAGGAAGTTCTGGATGCAAAGCTGAGATCGGCCGGGTGGTCGTCCAGAGCCACATCGGATGTGGCTACCGATCTGGCTGTGTCTGAGACAGAATTGAAGGAGTTGGTCACGAATCTTGCCGAAGCTGACAGGGTTCGCACATTCATTTCCGGTGGGAGGGAGCGACACGTTCACGCGGAGAACTTCGGCAGTTTAGAAGCTGAGGCGATCGACAGTCTGGGCCGGTATCACGAGGAGAAACCGCTGTCCTCGGGTTTGCGTCGGCGCGAGCTTCAGGATCGGATCATTCGACATACGGAGGGTGCGCTTTACGAGGCGGTTGTGGATGCACTGATCGAGGAGGGCCGTGTGGCCGCGGACGGTCCTTTACTCCGACTTGCCGATCATCAGATCGAGCTCGATAACGAGCAGGCGGCGATTCGCGACAGCATCATCGAGGATCTGGTCAGTGGTGGGGCAGCACCACCGGATCTCTCCGAACTGTCTACAAAGCACGGCAACGGGTCGCTTTTGGCGATAGTTGAGGCCATGCGCACCGTTGGGGACGTGGTCAGGCTGGATGACGGGTTGCTATTCGCGCCAAGAGTTCTCGAGGATATTGAGACAAAGATGATCGGGTTCCTGCAAGATAAGGGGGAGATGGGTGTTGCCGACTTCNGGGATCTTGTCAATACGACCCGAAAATACGCCGTTCCACTCCTGAACTACTTTGATGGTCGCGGCGTGACGGAGCGACAGGGGGATGTTCGTATTTTGCGGGAGACGTTATGAAATCAGTAGATCTGGTCATAGATGCATTGGCGCGGGTTCCAAGGCCAATCACAGAGTTAGACTAGCTAGACGTCGGGNTCGACGAACCGTGTGCGGCCANTGGAGGGATCCTGACGCAGTTTAGTTGCATCCGAGAATTGGGCCATCCAATAGTTCCGCGAAGCGCTGAAGCTTGACCCAAAGGGCTGGCTGATTCGAAAGCAACTCTGGGCGGTCGAAACACCCGAAGCGTTCTATGACGAAGACATCGACTACGGATGGCAGCAGGAGCAGATTGCTCGTTAAGAGGAGATTCTAGGAACCTAGGGGGAATGGAAGGGGAACTGGTGTCCCCCGCGGCCTTCAAAGCCGTTGTTGCGTGCTAATCCCACGCTAGGTGGGTTCGATTCCCACACATTCCCGCCAACTTAATGGGTTTTTCTGAATGGGGCTTGTGTCAACTCTCGACACAGGCCCTTTTCTGTGTCTGTTGGCGAACGTGCCCTCGATTGTTCACGGATCCTGAAGGGCTGATATGAGGGGTAGGTCACGTCGCTGGGGGGAACAAAGTCGCGGGAAATATGCGTGAGCTAGGATGCGAGTAGGTAAGCTGAAGATAACTTCTAAGGTTTAGCGCCGTCATCGAAGACAATGCTAGAGATCGGTAGGTTTGGTCAGGGTNAGTAGTGGCGCTCAGCTATATCGCTATCTGGGCAGAGGCAGAGGTCCACCGATTCGGGATNTGCGGAATTTGCGTCATTTAAATGACGCAATAGGGCTGACAATGGTCTCTATTCGGGAAATCTCCCGTTTGGATGTCATTTTTTGCATTGAACCCCTTGGTTTTTGCGCTTCGGTCTCCGTTGCAACCCTAACGTTGCCGGCTATATTCGCCATTGTGCGCCTTGAGTTGGAGCATAATGAGCAAACTCTGACAACGAACCCCGAGGCAGAAAGGACGCTGCCCGAACGTTTCTGGCAGCCCNGTCTTCCAATTAACGTACTCACCGGCACGTTAAACCCAAGCGAGGATATCAATGCGACTTCTTCTGATTGGATTGTTTCTCATCGCAAATGTCTCTGCGCAAGAGGCAGATCAACCGAGAAAAGTCTACAAAACGGTATTTGAACACACGATAAAGGCGGATAAATATCAGGAATTGGTTGATCTATGTCGTGAGATGGACCTCACGAGGAAATCGAATAACCCTGACTATGTGCCACCAGCGAGATGGATTGGTGTGTGGGGCGATGGGCTGCGTTTTCTTGCTGAATTTGAAAGTGACACGCNTCCTCAAAACTTTCGTTTTTGGCCGGAAAATAACACCACGGGTGTTCAGCATTTGGTTAATGACACTAGGATTCTCATCTACGTGTCTCAATTTGATGCATCAGAGATGCCACTTCTCACGAGTGCCAACCAAAAACGTTATAAGTATGTTGTTCGCCATACCCTCCGCCCAGACGGGTATCCCGCCCTGGCTGAATGGTTTGAGGCGAAAGATGAGAGGCGCAAAAAAATTGATCCAGAATGGCGCCCGAGAAGGTTTTTTCAGGTTGTGGGGAATGCTTTGAATTTTATCTATGAGGCCCAGACGGATTCCTTAAGCACCAATGTTGGAATCTGGCCGGCCTCTGATGGCGGGAATAAAGAAGTAGTCACGAAAATGTCGAGAGAGGTGTATCGGTCATTCACTGATGTGGATGAGTAAATGTTGTCTTGGTAGGCAGTCCGTTGCGGTTTTCTGGGATCAGGAATAGATATTAAAGGTTCCGTTATACAGCCAGNCAGAGGAGTTCATTCTTGGATTTGCTCATAATCAATTTCCAGCTCAAAGACCTAGGCCGCGAACAATACGAAGAAGTCTGCAAAGAGGTAGCTCCGGTATTTGAGAACATTCCGGGGTTGATTTCAAAAACGTGGTTNGCTGATTCTGAATCGAATACCTATGGTGGCATTTATGCGTTTGAAGACGCGCTGGCTTTAGAAGGTTATCTAGAATCCGAAATCTTTAAGGGCTTGGAAGAGAACCCTCATTTTTCCAACATATCTGCTAGGAGGTTCGAGGTCTTGTCCGAACCTTCCGAGGTAACAAATTCACCCCATCTTTAGCAATTAGTCGCAGAGGAAATTGATAAAGGAGATTCGATCCGTGCCAAAATTCATAATTGAGCGCGAAGCGCCAGGGATAGGTAGCCTATCAGCTGATCAACTCAAAAGTGGGGCCCAGAATTCGTGCGCCGTACTAAAGGAATTGGGGCCACAAATTCAGTGGGTTCATAGTTATATAACAGGAGACAAGGCATACTGCGTGTATATCTCAGAGACCGAGGAACTGATACGCACGCATGCTGAAAAGGCAGGTATTCCCGCAAGCCGTATTTCTGAAATTAAAGGCATTCTCGACCCAACTAGAGCAGGGCTTGAGTAATCGTTCCGTAAGCTTCAATTGTGCACCACAAACACCNGTTTTAGGAATCCAGGAAATCGGTTATGAAAACGCTTGGGTAGATGGATACTGTCTTGCTGGAAAACTGGCTGATGTGGAAAGAGGCTTNAGGCGACCGAGACACTCGAAGTGTTCTATGGCTGGGCCGTCGGTTCCGGATGGCAGAAGGAGCAGATGGCTAGCGAAGAGGAGATTTATGGAAGTTAGAGGGAATGGAAGGATAACTGGGGTCTCGCGCGTCCTTCATAGCCGGTGTTGCGTACTAATCCGAAGCTAGATGGGGGTGAGTTCCAAATTCCGCCACCTTTATATATTTTTCTGAATGGAGTCTGTGTCGAACTTTCGATGCAGATTTTTGTTTTTAATAGGTTGCATTGACAATAATCAGACCGCCCAGTAGCTTGATCAGGCAACAAAAAAGCACCAGCCGAGCCTTCGGCGGTGCTATTTTTGATCGGCCTTCAGGACTGCTGATGGACCTACACTCCCCAGAGAGGTCCTAGTCCGTGGGCCGAATTCCGACTCAAGCATACGCCGCCTGTATATGCGGGTCAAGGAGAAAGAAGGATGAAACGGTCCTTGTGGACCATCCTGGTTGTTGTCACGTTGCCTTCGGCGTCTTATGCGTGGTGGCACGCCGGTCATGATTTGATGACCCACGCGGCGGTCCGTGCGACGCCCGAAGTGCCGCCATTCTTCAAGGCCGGCGTCGGTTTAATCGCACACATGACCGCGGATCCGGACTTGATGCGGCATCGGGGATTGCCGGGACTCCGAAGTGCAGAATCCGGTGAGCACTACATTGACCTGGAACTGCTCGAGGGGCACGCGATTCCCGGGACACGGTATGAATACATTGCACTCTGTCGGAAANTGGGNGTGAGCCCCGNCGACGTCGGTTTTGCGCCGTTTGCTGTATTCGAACACGCCGAGCGTTTGACTCTGTCATTTGCCGAGTATCGGAAGTGGCCGAACAACATATTCATCCAGCAGAANTGTCTGATGTTGGCTGGGCTCCTCGCACACTATGCTCAGGACATGTCGCAGCCCCTTCATCTGACGGTGAAACATCACGGCTATAAGGACGAGAACGGCGTGTTGCATCAAGAGGATACTCACGCTAAAGTTGATGGNCTTCCTCTGTCTCTGAAGATGACGCTCGATCAGCTCAATGCCATTGAGGCGGAGCCGATGGATTCGCTTTTCGTGAGCATTCTTGACCAGGTTCAGGAGGCGGCCAGCCTTGTCGATCGCGTATATGAACTCGGACTCCGGATGCCTACGCCTCCATCGTCGGGGGACGAGGTGATCGATTGGNAGCGAGACGAGGAGGTTGTCGCGTTTGCCGTGGAACGCACTCGAGATGCCGCTCAGTTCACGGCCTCACTCTACCTGACGGCGTGGCGGAACTCTTCCCAGCTGGAACTACCTAGCTACTTGTCGCGAAATTTTGATGAAGAGAATCGTTGATTGGGCTACGAACGAGAACGGGCTGAGGCGATTCTGGCTACGAAAGAAGCTGCCAAACTGTGTCAGTTGGTNCGCCAACAGATGGTCGGCGGGGAGGCAGTTGAGAAGTTGGATCAGAGCCCGGTGACGGTAGCCGACTTCAGCTCGCAGGCCCTGATCTGTCGACATCTGATGGATATATTTGGTGACCCGATCGTGGGGGAAGAGGATGCCTCCGATCTGAGGCAGCGTGGAGCACTTCTGGCTTCTGTGAGAGGATACCTTGATCAGGCAGGCCTGAGGGGGACTCCAGAAAAAATTTGTGACTGGATCGATTATGGGAACGGACACGTTTCGGACAGATATTGGACTCTTGATCCAATTGATGGTACGAAAGGTTTCCTTCGAAACGACCAGTATGCGGTTGCGCTTGCCCTCATCGTTGAGGGAGATGTGAAGGTTGCCGTGCTCGCGTGTCCCGCTCTCCCGATGAAGGNGAATGAGACCAGAGGAACTCTGATGGTTGCTGTGCGGGGAGAAGGGGTAGAAATGATGGACCTCGACTCGGACGGAGGCACCCGGATTCNTGTTGATACATCAGGTGACGAGGCCTGTCATCGGTTTGTCGAAAGTGTCGAGTCCAGCCACGGCAATCAGGCTCTACAATCCAAGGTCGCGATGGCTGTGGACATCAAGGCACCTTCCNTGCGAATGGATAGCCAGGCCAAATACGCTGCCGTGGCGCGCGGCGACGCGGTTCTGTATCTGCGGCTGCCATCTCTCGATCGTGGCCGATATGCGGAAAAAATATGGGACCACGCAGCGGGTGCGTTGGTTGTCGAAGAGGCNGGTGGANAGGTCTCGGACATGTACGGCAAGCCTCTCGATTTTGGTANGACCGAACGGATGCACGATAATCAAGGCGTCGTCGTCAGCAATGGTAAGATCCACGATGATGTGATTGCGGCTCTCACGAGGCTTGCCTGACCGTGCCTCTCAGGCTCAAACCGCATCCTCGTCTCTATCTCTCCGAAGCAGGTTTCGCTCGGCTCAAGGACAAGACCGACTCTCCGGTTGTTCTTCGAGCGATCCGAAGCATNCGCCGTCTCGCACAAGGCTACGTGTCGGATCCCGAGATTCCCGTCGATCGAACAGGCCATAACTATCACCTGATCCGCGCGCGGAAAATGCAGAACCGCGTATTCACGCTCCTAGCTGCCTACAAGCTGACGAACAAACGGGCGTATCGCGACACGCTGGTTAACGACATCCGGCGCATGGCCGGTTGGGAATANTGGTCGTGGATCACGTGGCGTCAGAATGATCCCAGACCTGANGCGATCTTCGATCTCTCGTATGGCGAGAACTCAGCGACCCTCGCGGTCGCGTACGATATCCTGCGAGAAGAGCTGACCGAGGAGGAGCGCAAACTTTGCCTGGACACCGCCCGAAAACGTTCTCTCTTGCCGTATCTTGCCGTAAACGGTGGACGCGAGAAGTCCTGGTACTANAAAAGTCCGAACAGCAATTGGAACACTGTCTGTAACGGTGGTGCAGGAATGCTTGCGCTTGCAGCAGGCTCCGATATGAAGGAATCGGCGCGCGTAGTTGAGCTTGTCGAAAAAGGTGTGGCTCCGTTCTTCAAGTCCCTGGACGGCGACGGCGGCTGGCCTGAAGGGATCGGGTACTGGAACTACGGGATGCGATATGGATTCATGTATCTCCTTAGCCACGAAGCCGCGACAGGGCGACGGCATCCGCTTCTCAGACGCGCAGGCACGGAGGCCACGCTGAGCTTTCCCCTGACGTTCACGCCGAATGATCAGCCTTGCAGCTTTGGAGACGTGAATAGTTATCGCCCCCTGCCCTTCCATCTAGCGGNGGCCGAACGGTTCGGTCGCTCGGATCTGGTCGACGAGCTGGACCGGCGTCTTNAACGATGTGGACCTGGAGATGGTGGCTGGCCGAACGAAGCTGAGATCGCGCTCTTGCATCCAAGGAAGATAGCGAAGAAGAAAGCCTTGGCAGGCAAGCGGCATCACCTTCTGAAGGGACTCGAGTGGGGCTACGTCGCCGACAGGATGCCGGATCCGAACCTGTATGTCTCCGTCAGAGGTGGCACAACGGACGCGCCACACGTACACCGGGATCTAATGAGCTTCCACGTCGTTGTCGGGAAAGAGAAGATGATCGACAACGTACCCGTGGAGGACTACATAGACACGACGTTCAGTTCCAGACGGTTCGAGTTGTATGAAACCGCCGCGTCGTCGAAGAATGCCATCTTCGTAAACGGTGTTGGTGTGGCAGACCGATCGACGGTTCAGACGAAGGTCGTTGAAGGGCGAGGCTACAGAGGATTTCGGATCGATGCGACCTCAGCGATGGGTGAGATGCGTGACGGACGGATGGTGGATTTCTGCGGTCGTTTGATTCTGTTGCTCAAGGAANAGGCGGTTCTTGTGGTCGATCGCATCGAGGTGCCTCACGTCGCTCTTGTTGAGAGTCGGATGCATACATTTCTATCTGCGAAGTTCAACGATGGTGAGGCGTTGATTAGTGGGAAGCGTGAACGTCTGCACGTAAGCTACGACTCAACCGAGCCGACCCGTCTGAAGCAAGGGATGGGTATGCAGACACATCCTGCAACAGATGGCGACACGATCCTGAGATATGTGACGACGGGAAAAATATCCGAGGTCACGCTGGCAACTTTGATGGTCCCGAACGGCAATGGAAAGGTGAGCATCCGGAAGCGTGGCACACGCACCATTGTTCGTTCCGATGGTGATGTGCAGTCGTCGGTTGGGTTCGAGACCGTCGGTTTGCGTATCTAGAGTGAACGACTACGATCAGGTTGTGTCGCGTCTAAAGCGGCTGGACGCCCCCTGCCATCTTAAGACTCTGGACACGATTGCCGGTCATCCGATCTATGCGGTCGTGGTGAACCCCGATGCTGACCGTGTGAAGATCTGGGTGAACGCGGGGACCCACGGTGATGAGCCGGCGGGNGTTGAGGCGGCCCTCCGGATGNTGGAAGAGTGGGATCGGGAGCTCTATCCTGCCACGCAGCTCCTCGTTACTCCCTGCTTGAATCCCTACGGATATGTGCACGATCAGCGAGAGAACGCACAGGGTGTCGATGCGAACTGGGCATTCAAGCGCGACGACGTGCCGGAGGTCGGTGTTGTCAAGCAGATCATTCAAGAACGGTTCGATGCCATCATCGATCTACACGAGGATTGGGAAAGCGACGGCTACTATCTCTACGAGCAGATCCGTGATCGAAACGCACTGGGACCAGAGATTACCGAACGTGTCTCTCCGCATTGTCCNATCAACGGACGTCCTGAGATCGAGGGTGAAATAGCGCTNGGCGGTGTGATCTATCCGGATCTTGAGTTGCAGAAGCGCAAATGTGGGAAGGGCGTGCCGGTCGAAGTCTTCAAACGGGCGACGAACCACCAGATCACCTTAGAATCTCCGAGCGGATTCCCGATTGATGCCCGTGTGGAGGCACATCTGAAGGCGATCGACGTTGTTCTGGAAGCGTATGCGAGTGAAAGACGAGATCTGAGCCACGCTCGACTTAAACCAGGGTATGTTCTTGAGCCTGAGAGCATCACGGAGCCCGAGCTGACCGACGAAGATTGGAAGGACCTCTCGGAAGGTATCCGGCTTTTCAACGCAGGTGCATACTGGGAGAGTCACGAGGCGTGGGAATTGGTTTGGAGGCGCCGCAACGAGCCGACCCGTGTTTTTTTTCAAGCGCTCATCCAGTTCGCTGCCGCTTACCACCAACTAGATCGGGGTGTCTACCATGGGGTGGTGAAGCACATGAGAAACGCCTCGACTAAGCTGGCGAGCTTTCCGGACCGTTTTCTGGGTGTAGAGGTGGGTCCCGTCAAGTCTTCCCTTGAACTGTGCCTCGACGAGGCGCTGCGTCTGGGAGAGGGCAAACTTTCTACTTTTGATAGGCGTCTTGTCCTCAGGATTGACTTCAACGCTCCCGAACCCTAAAGCTCTGCGACTCTGACGACTCGCTTCTCTCTTGCTGACATCTCGGCTGCGTGTCCGATTGTGGCAGCATCCAACGCGATCTGCGCATCGGCACGCCACTCTGTTTCTCCGCAGACGTCCGCAACGAACAGTTGCTCCAGCGACCGNTCGTCCTCTCCGAACATCATTGGAAACGTCGATGTGGGTGTCGAGATATCCCAGCCCGCATCAGTTTCGATTAGCGTGGCATCACGCGTGACTATCCGAGCCTCCTGACTTGCCGTTTCGATCGCGATTCCGCCAGCCCACGTCCAGTGGCCTGTGCCTCCCGATGCGAACCCGACCGTCAACACTGTCGAAAAACGCTCGTAACCTGTGTCTTCGTTTATGCCCTCGTAGTGGGCGCTGCAATGGACCCAATCAGCGGGGCCAAAGAGGCTGACATAGGTGTGGATGTGGTAAACAAAAAAAAGTGCGGGTGGACCAGACAGATCAAGGTTAAACAGGACCTCGGGGCGCTTTCCCCGTCCCGGTGTGAGCCGCACGAAGTGTGATGTGTAGAGAGGACCCAGCCCTGAGACCTGCTGCTTGAGAGCNGNGTGTTCGGCCGAGATGGACTCGTTGTTCGACACACGGAGCACGGGACTGCCNTCGGANGAGATAAGCGATGCGATCCGGATCCCCTCATCGTGTGTTCGCGAAGTAGGGTACTCCGTAAGCACGTGCTTCCCGGCTTCAATAGACTCAATAACGATCGGACCGTGAATCTCGTTGTGTGTGCCGACGAAGACAGCATCNAGGTCATCCATATCGAGTAGTGACCGCCAGTCTTCTACACACTCGGCGCTTACTTCGTTGGCAAGCTTGGGGCCCGTGGTTGGATTCCTAGCGGCGATCACTTTGACCACGGTGTCGGGCAGAGACTTGAAAACCTTGGCGCGCCTCGTGGACATCCCGCCTGAGCCGATTATGCCTAGCTTTATTNGATCCATTTCTTCTGCTCCGAAAACGCAAACGCCCACGAGACGATGTCAATCATCTCGTGGGCGTCCATTTTTCGATGATTCCTTATCAGCTGTCGAGTAGACTGCCCACGGACTGAAGCAGGCTCTTGAAGTTTGCGACCTTTACTGGTCGGCCCTTGCCGTCAACGATCGGGAGATGACGGAAGCCGTGGGCTGCCATCAGATGGAGCACGTGGCCGATCGGGGCAGAACGCTTGAGGCTTGTCGGATTCGGGGTCATCATTGACCCAACCGTCGTTGTCGAGAGATCAACATCCTTACCTGCCACCTGAGAAAAGATGTCACCCTGCGCAAAGATGCCCGCAAGCGTGCCGTCCTCTTCAATAACCAACAGACAGCCCAGATTCATTTGTTGCATCTTGAAGACAGCCGCCNCGATCGTCGCGTTGGCGCTGACTGTCTTGGGATCGGGTAATTCCAGACTCGAGACGGGCTCCTGCATAAGTTCCTGAAGCGCGTCGAGATTGACCTCTTCGTCGTGAATGTCCGGGCCAATGGTTGGTTGAGAGGGGGCCGTCTCGCCGGGGGCGCGAAGGTCCTCAGGCTTCCATCCCGAATCCTCTGGTACGATCCACGTGTCACCTGAATGGAACAGGGTCGCCAAGTCNCCTTTTCCGCGATCNGCGACCGCCTGCTCGTTCTGCGTCATCANCTGTTCCTCGTATGTGGGACGCTCCACGCGTCTGAAGATCCCGAAAGGAAGGGGATAACGCGGGTATTCAAGACGACTGAGCAGGTATCCGAGCGCGGGGCTATCATAGCTCTCGTCGTGTACGAGGAGAGCTTCTTCGCCGACCCCGTCTTCGAGAGAAACGACTTCGGGGACGAGACCGTTGAGTCGAATGCCTTTGTTACGGTCTTTCCCAAAGATCATNGGCTGACCATCTTCGAGGATCAGCGTGTTGTCATCCTTCGTGTCTGCCTCCGTAACGTGGGACCAAGCACCATCGTTGAAGATGTTACAGTTCTGGTAGATCTCGACAAAGGAGGTGCCCCGATGTTCGGCAGCCGCCTTGAGGATCTCGGCCATATGCTTGGTGTTTCGGTCGGCNGTCCTTGCCACAAATGTCGCTTCTGCACCGATGGCCACTGATGTAGGGTTGAAGGACTGCTCGACCGACCCCATCGGGGAGGATTTGGTCTTGTGTCCGGGCAAGGAAGTGGGAGAGTATTGACCCTTTGTCAGACCGTAGATCCGGTTATTGAACAGGATGATGTTCAGATTCACGTTTCGGCGTAGCAGGTGCAGCAGGTGGTTCCCGCCGATCGACAAACCGTCACCATCGCCGGTGATCACCCAGACGTGGAGGTCAGGGTTCGCGACCTTTAGGCCCGTTGCCAGTGTCGGTGCACGTCCGTGGATCGAGTGGACGCCGTAAGTATTCATGTAGTAAGGAAACCTGCTCGAGCATCCAATCCCTGACACAAAAACCATCTTCTCCTTCGGGATGCCCAGTTCGGGCAGAACACGTTGCATCTGTGCCAGGATCGCGTAGTCCCCGCAGCCTGGGCACCAGCGGACCTCTTGGTCAGANACCAGATCCTTGCGTGTCAGTGTTGCAGTTGCATCGGCCATTGTCGTTCTCCATAGGGTAGCAGGTTACCGCCCGCCCTGGGATCAGTTGTCGAGGATTTCGTCGATCTTGTTCGAGATTTCGGCGATTTTNAACGGCTGTCCCTCGACCTTCGGGTATGAGATCACCTTGAGCGGGAACTGCTGNTCGAGCAGTTTCGAGAGCTGGCCCATATTGAGTTCGGGGACAAGAACCTTGTCATACTTGAGAAGTAGGTCGCCTAGGTTCTTGGGGAACGGGTTGAGATACTTGACCTGCGCGTGTGCGACCTTCTGGCNCTTCGCCTGTGCGCGCCTTACGGCAGACCTCAGGGCACCGTAGGTCGACCCCCATCCGACGACGAGCACGTCCCCCCACTCCGGACCGAACACCTCCTGCTCGGGAATTCTATCAGCGATCTTTGCTACCTTTGCGGCACGCGTTTTGACCATGTGCAGGTGGTCGGCCGGGTCGTAGGAAACGTTTCCGGTGCCGTCCTGCTTGGCGAGACCGCCGATCCGGTGCTCCAGGCCGGGTGTGCCCGGGAGCGCCCAGGGTCTTGCGAGGGTCTCGGGGTCCCGAGAGTAGGGGGTGAAGTTCTCTGAGTCGGTATGGTGTGTGACCTCGATGGTCGGAAGATCTTCAGGATCTGGGATCTTCCACGGTTCTGAGCTGAAGACCAGGTATCCGTCGCACATCAGAAATACGGGCGACATCGTCTCGACGGCGATCCGGAACGCCTCGATACCCATGTAGAAACATTCCGCGGGTGTGGAAGCGGCGATGATCGGAATTGGGCTCTCACCGTTTCGGCCATACATGCACTGCAGAAGGTCCGACTGCTCAGCCTTTGTCGGGAGACCCGTGCTGGGACCACCGCGTTGGAAGTTGACGATGACCATCGGGAGTTCGCAGACGAGCGCGAGATTGATTGCCTCGCTCTTGAGGGCGATACCCGGTCCGCTGGTTCCTGTCGCTGAGAGAGCGCCGCCGAAGGCTGCGCCAATGACTGATCCCATCGCGGCGATCTCGTCCTCGGCTTGGAAGGTTCGCACGTCGAAGTTTTTGAGTGCGGCGAGTTCCTCGAGGAGCGAGCTGGCTNGCGTGATCGGATAGCTGCCGTAGAAAAGCGTCTGGCCGGCCTTTTTTGCGGCGGTTACGAATCCGAGAGCCGTTGCCTGGGCGCCCGTTACGGCGCGGTAGGTTCCTGGCTCGACCGGTGCCTTCGTGACGCGGTAGCGATACTGGAACTGCTCGGTGTTCTCGCCGTAATTGTAGCCGGCTTTCATCGTCGTTACGTTGCCCTCGACGACGATCGGGCGACTCGCAAACTTCTCTTCGAGCATCCGGATCGTCGGCTCGAGTGGTCGGTCGAAGATCCAGTAGACCAAGCCCAGTCCGAAGAAGTTCTTCATCATGTCAACTTGGCGGTTCGTGAGGCCTTCAAGATGCGCGAGCGCATCCTTGTGAAGCGTCGTCAGCGGCACCGTGCAGACCCGGTAGGACTCGAGCGATCCGTTTTCCAGAGGGTTCTCGGGGTATCCAGCCTTCCGAAGGTTGTTCTTCGTGAAGTTGTCCGTGTTGGCGATCACAACCCCACCACGAGGCACATCACCGATGTTGGCTTTCAGCGCCGCAGGATTCATGGCGATGAGAACATCGGGCTGATCTCCAGGTGTGTAGATCTCCTCGCTGGATATGTGGACCTGGAAAGCACTAACACCCGGNAGGGTTCCTGCGGGTGCCCGGATCTCGGCCGGGTAATCCGGGAGCGTGGAGATGTCGTTCCCCAGTATGGCTGAGGTGTTGGCGAATTCGCCGCCAATTAGCTGGCTACCATCACCAGAGTCGCCCGCGAAGCGAACCGCTATCGCTTCGACTTCGGCGAGACCCTCGGCACTCTCTGCATTTTCGTCGACCGGTGTTTCGGCCATGGTTGCGTGACCTCCTGGTGGGTAGCCCGCTGCGAGACGCGCATTCCCTCGGTTTGTTAGGCTCCGTCCCGTGCCGTCGCGATCTGGTCGGGTTCCGGGGGCAGATTGTAGATGTCTTCCGGAAAGTAATCGCTGATGTACTTGAGGATCGCGAAGTGCGTGAGCGTGCCCATCACGTGACCCTCCTTGTTCATGACTGGTAGATATCGGTAGGGCTTCGTATTCAGGAACGCGATGGCCTGTGCCAAGGACGCGTTTCCGTCGATCGTTTCCGGATCAGCGGTCATTACGGACTCAATCGGCTTGCTCAGGGCTCCGGTATCACCAGTGTGGTCTCGGATATCATGCGCTGTGAAAATNCCGACGAGGCTGTTGCCGTCGAGGATAAGGGCACACTTCCTGTTGTTCGCCTGCATTTTTTCAATNACCTCGCCAACTAGGGCTCCCTGTTGTACTTCAACGTAGAACGAGAGATCCAAGCGACGGATTCTTTCAGACTTCACCGTTTCTTTGAGATTCATCCGATTCAGCCCCGTTAGGTCCGGAAATCTGCGCTTCATATCTGCGCTAGTGCCCCTAATATAAAGNATTTACGGGCGGGTGACAACATTTGTGCCCGACTAGTGGACGGCGTATATATCTGTAAGTTTTCCTGTAACTTACGAGGCTTTAAGATTAGCTCTATTGATCACGCGTCCAGTGTAATGGATCTCGTTTTCGCGCAAGGTCACAGATGAGTCTGCCCTCTTTTGCTTCCCGTTTGCCAGAAAACAGAGATCTGGTGGTCTATCCTGCCGAGGCAGATGTTTTCGTCGTGNCTGGCCGGACGNTGCCCGATGTGAACGTTCGGTAGTATCGACAACACGGCAGGCTGACGGCTTGTCNATTCACGGGCGGCACGCAGGGACGACCTCATTCGATTTTGCGCGACCACACGCACACAAACCCCTAGTGCCAGCGTCCTGTTTTGAGGTCCACCGGCGCCTGGTTGTCGATCCCGATCTCTGGTCCGAGTCGGTCCTGGCGCAGTTCTGGATTTCCTTTCTGNGTGATGCAAACCNGACTGGAAGCCCACGCGTACACGTGAAGTTCTGGGAGNGGTCACAGTATCCCAACGAAACCCNCTGCCTTTGGATGTCCGGGGGCGATAAGGCGCAGAGGCAGGCGAACGGTGCCGCGTGTGGCATACTGGGTCGAAACGAATGTCACTGTGCCACAAATTCTCTGGATCGTATAGGNACAAATCAGTGTGCATACCTTTGTCGAGCCAAACGTGGATCACCGTTACACGTTCTTCAGGCTCTGCTTTAATCTTCTCACGGAGGCGCCTGTGGATGTCTGGTTCGATCTGCATTAGGTGGAATACATCGGTTCCGATCGGAACTCGTACATCACGCTGCCGGCCAAGCTGGTGGAGATTGACCCACCTCTTGCCGCTCACTATGATGTTCTCGGCTTCGCTATGCACGAGAAGTGNCGGGAAGATGGNGCTNGACCACGAGACACGCCGCAGCATCCCTGCGAAAAAAANGGACTCAGTATAGTTNTCTGAACGCGGTTTCTCNGTCGATCACGCCTAGGAGTCTTCATCTGTTGACGGAAGTNTAGAACTACAGCTTCAGTAAGCCCGTCCAGAAGCAGGTATGTTATCAAATGTGGGCAATGGATCAGACGATGCGATATGTAGAGGCCAACGANGAGCCCTTGCTGGCGGTGCTCCAAAATAGCAGCCAAGGACGGGAGATGCAGGCATGATCAAGGCGGGATATGGCCAGTCGACCGAGCAGAACACGAAGACTGCCTTCGCCGAGGCGGCCCGTGCCGCTATTGAATCTTTCGAGGCGGAGGAACTCGAGATTGTGTTCCTGTTCGGATCGGGAGTGCATGCGACAAGGATCGAGAGCGGCATTCAGGCGGCTGTCGAAGCTTCAGGATGCGAGAATATCGTAGGATGCAGCGGGATGAGTGTGCTTTCGATCGAGGCGGAGCTCGAGCAGACAGCGGGGGTGGTCGCGCTCGCAGTTGGCGGCGAGGCTGTTGATGCGATCCCGTTCATCGTGCCAGNGGACGAAGCGGTTGAGCGTCTTGAGCTTGAGCTCGAGGCGCACACCGATGAGACTGGTCTTTTGTGCCTCTTCCCGACGATTTCTGCCGGAAATCCCGCTGAGATCGTGCAGCGGCTGAGTGCGTCGCTTGGCTTCCCAATCGTGGGTGCGGCCGCGTCCTGCTCGCCGATGGANTCGCGTACTTACCAGTGGCTCGGAGAAGATGTGCGTTCAGACGCTGTCGCAGGCGCNCTCCTGAAGGGTAACTTCGAGATCCTGACGGGAGTGGCGCAGGGATGCCAGCCTTTCGGTCAGGCCTATACGATCACGAAGGCTGACAACAATGTGATCCACGAACTCGCGTTCGTCTCGGCGATTGATGCCCTGAAGGAAGCGCTGGACGAGCTGACGCCTGCGCAGAAGGAAAACGTCGGACCGGCGATCTTCGCGGGTATTGCCATGGATGAATACGACTCGGAGAGACGGCGAGGCGACTTCCTGATTCGGAACCTGATCGGGATGAACCCGGAAGATGGTTCGATTGCCATCGGCGAGCACGTCGAGGTCGGTCAAACGATACAGTTCAATCGTCGAACTCCGGATGCGGCACACGCTGATCTCGAGCAGACAACGGCAGCCCTGAGGGAACGGCTTCTGGGTCGCGATCCTGCTTTCGGTCTCTACTTCAACTGTCTGGGACGCGGGTTCGGGTTGTATGGTCAGCCAGACCACGACATTCAGACTATCCGAAGCGATATCGGTGCATTTCCGTTGATCGGCTTCTTCGGGAATGCAGAGTTCGTACCTGTAGGCGGGCGGAACTTCGTTCACAGCTATACGGGCGGATTGGTCGTCTTCACGGAGTCGGAGAGGTTGGCCAATGGCACATGACCAAGTGCGGCTGGTAGAAGACATGCGGCACCTCGGGATTGCCNCAGGGGATACGCTCTTTGTGCATTCCTCATACAAGAGTCTTGGGTCTGTTGAGGGCGGCGCCGGGACCGTGATCAGAGCGATGGCGGATGCGGTTGGACCGGAAGGGCTGCTCCTGCTGCCTGCTTTTAACCTGATCGGGGACCGGGACGAGCGAGCGAACAACTGGAATGTCGAAGAGACGCCATCATCGGTGGGGTGGCTGACTGAATTCTTCAGGCAGTTGGAAGACACTCACCGTTCCAATCACTACTCGCATTCGGTATGTGCTCGTGGGCTGGGGGCTGAGGAGATCTCTGCCGATCATCTGTCGAACAGAGGCATGTCCTCTCCTTGGGATCGCGAACCGTGGGGAAAGGCTTACGGCGCCGACAGCCCGATGATTCGCGCCTATGACCGGGGCGGAAAGATTCTGATGATCGGTGTGGACTTCTACACATCGACTTACTGTCACGTGGTCGAGGTGATATACTGGAACGAGCTCCGTAAGCAGGACGCTGGCGCAGAATTCGTGTGGCTTGACAGGACGCGTCTCGGAGCTTTCTGGGAAGCGAAAGGTGTTTTGGCGNGCGGCAAGATCGGCGACGCGGACTGCAGGCTNATCGGTATCCGGACNTATGTCGATGGACTGCTGGAGGAGGTCAGAGNGAACGCTGACGCATACGACCGGGTGAAACTCCGGACAAGAGAGGCGGGCNATGGCGAGAAGTAATCGGATTCGAATTGGAGTGGTCGGGGTTGGACGAGGAATGAGTATGGGGTCACGGGCAATTCGTGGTGCCGAGGTCGTCGCGTTGTGTGACACTTGGGAGGAACGTCTGATCGAGGCGAGTAAGCGCCTCGACGTCACCATATACACGGATTACGACGAGTTCCTCGGGCACGACATGGATGCCGTGATTCTGGCGAACTACTTTCACGAGCACGCACCCTTCGCGATCAAAGCGCTCACCGCAGGGAAGCACGTGATGTCGGAGACTGCTGCCTGCCATACCCTTGCTGAAGGTGTGGCTCTTGTGAGGGCGGTCGAGAAGTCTGGCCTGACCTACATGTTCGCCGAGAACTATCCCTACATGGTGTTCAATCAGGAGATGCGTCGTCGCTACCAGAAGAACGATATCGGAGAGTTCAAATACGGCGAAGGAGANTATGTCCATCCCGACCCGNCGGAGGTCAAGTTGGGACGGAGCTGTGGTTGGGATCACTGGCGAAACTGGATTCCTGCAACTTACTACTGCACGCATTCGATTGCGCCGGTAATGTATATCACTGATACACGACCTGAGAAGGTCAACGGTTTCGTGATACCGNTTGATGCCTCAGATCCGTCGATGNCCATGTCTGCGACAGTGGCGGANACGGCAGCGACGATCATCTGCCGTATGGACAACGGAGCCGTGGTCAAGTCGCTTCACGGTCATCTTCGCGGTCACGGGAACTACGTGCGGATACATGGTAACCGGGGCCTGATGGAAAACTGTCGGCACGGCGAGAAGAATCGTCTTCGTGTGTGGAAGGAACCGTGGGAGAAGAAGCGGGGTGAGCCCACCGAAACCGTCTACCGCCCTGACTTTCCCGTTCGCCATGGCGAAGCCACACGCACCGGTCACGGCGGTGGNGATTTCTTCACCACATACCATTTTCTGGAGGCCATAAGAACGGACAAATCCNCNTATCTGGACGTTTATCGAGGTGTCGACATGAGCATNGCGGGCATCCAGGCTTGGCGATCCGTCCTCGATGACTCCGCGCCCTACGAGGTCCCAGACTTTCGGAAAGAGGCTGCCCGACGGAAGTACCGCAACGACCATTGGTCGCCCGATCCTGGCAGAGCGGGGAAGGGTCAGCCACCGAGCAGTATCCTCGGGCGATTTGAACCAAAGGCTGAGGCGAAGGATCTCGCTCGNGAAGTCTGGNCATCGCGCGGGTATGTTACTGGCTGACCGGAACCAGAGGTTGGGGAACCACAGATTAACTTGGATCTAAACAGGCGGGGAGAGGGCACGAGCCGAGNGCGGAAGGNGCGCTATACCTACACACTGCATCGCTCNCGNGCTCAGGGAAGGTTGTGGCGGGTCGGACGGAGCTTGTCGCACGGACAGAGAACAGAATCAGCGGGGTCTGCGCAGAAAAAGGAAGAAAAGAAATGACTCAATCCAAGCTGATGTCGGATCGGGAGGTTCAGCAGTTCATCGTGAACGGATACACCATCGTTCGCGCGGATATGGGAGCGGACTTCCACGAAGGCGTGCGCAAAAAGCTGGACCATGTTTTCGATGAGGAGGGTAACCCTGGAAACAACATCCTGCCTCGCGTTCCCGAGATCCGGCAGGTATTCGATCACCCGAATGTACGTGGTGCGTTGACGAGTCTGCTTGGCGAGGGATACATCCTGAATCCGCATCGACACTGCCACCTAAACCCGGTGTCGAGTCCCGGTCAGAAGTGGCATAAGGACTGTTACGTCTACGACAACAACCTCCGGCATCCGAGGTTCGACTGGATCCTTGCGTTCTACTATCCGCAGGATACGACGGCGGACATGGGACCGTCAGCGATCCTTCCCGGAACGCAGTTCCACAAGACGATCAGTTCCGCCGTTGCGGCAGAGACGAAAGAGCCCGATCTGAAGGTAACGGGACCCGAGGGCACGGTGGCCCTGATTCACTTTGATTCGTGGCATCGGGCGTCGGCCAACAGAAGTCAGACGAACCGATACATGCTCAAGTTTCAGTTTGCGCGGACTCAACGTCACGAGTCTCCTACGTGGGATCACCGAAGCGCCGAATGGTCTCCCGGCATCGAGGATAGTCAGTCGCTCGTTTCCAGGGATGTCTGGTCGTGGATTCGGGGAGAACCAAGCGTCGTCGGTTTGAACGGTTCGGACGCAAGTGAAGGTGAGGAGACAGAGCTTTCGAAGGCATACAAGGCTGCAGAGTCTAAATCCCAGATTCCTGAGCTTGTAAACCGATTNTGCGCGGATGCCATCGACACGGTCGAGGAGACGACGGCGAAGACTCAAGACAATGCGCANGGGACGAATCCCACNCCCGTTCCCCTAGCCTGTGCTCTTTCGCACTCAGGAGCGGCAGCGGTTGGAGAGGTTGCAAGTCGACTGGATGATCCCTCCTGGTGGGTGAGAGCCAACTGTGCACACATCCTCTACAAGATCGGTCGGGATTCGGGTGTGGCCGAGGATGCCGTCGTTAGAGCAGCAGAGGATTCGCATTGGTGGGTCCGACGGAATGCGCTCGAGGCACTCGGTGAGATCGATCCCGCAGGTCATCTGAACCAGATGACGGCAGGGCTGGCGGATCCGGACTATCGTGTAAGAAGGAGTGCGTGTCTGGGGATTGCGANAGGCGGGAAAGCAGACNGGGCAGCACTTGAGAACCTGACGTCCGTTCTGGCGGACGAGAATCGATATAACCGTTTCTATGCCGCCCTGGCGTTGAGTCGGTTGCCCATCGATTGTGCGAGAGATTTGCTGATGGATGATCTGTTTACGGCGCGGTGGTGTCCAATTACAACGAAGGATGATCTGTACTAAGGGATGGTTGTGTGGGGTCGGCCTCTGCCGAGAGTGGCCGGTGTGATGATACAGAACAAGAGCGCGGGGACGGGGNGGTNCCTNCTGCAAAGGCAGATCCCTCNGCAAACCTAGTCGTCGGAGAGGACGTCGGTGGTCATCGACTTGGGAACGGATGCGACATGGATCTGTGGCCGGCCGGGGCTGTCGGAATTGAATACGAGCCAGTTGGCGTCGGGTGACAGGTAGGGGTGTGCGTGTGTGGCTTGGGACGGGCCCATGGAAGTCCTAGACTCGCACACGAGGGTGGTCTTGCCGGAAAGGTTCGACCCTATCAGGAGCTCGCTGGTTCCTCGCCAGTNGTCGACCGAGAAGAAGCGGCCGTCCGGCGTTGTGCCCACGTGGTTAACCTGTATTCCCGGNATCCCTACCCGTCTGACCTGACCCGAAGCAGTTACCGCGATCAGGTTTCCTCCCGCCTCAGGTGTGAAATCCCCTCGCGCACCAACGGACATCAGAATCTCGTCTTGCCCCGTTATCCAGGCTTCGTGACCGGTGATCCCGGTCGTATGCGGTGTGCCGACCGGGAGTCGTGTGACCTCGCCGTCGGGGATGGTTAGCAGGAACTCGGTCGCCCCTTTCTCGCCAACGAGTTGAGTGCGTGTGCCGTCTGGAAGGTGTTCGCATCCTCTGTTGTGCTGAACCATGACCCACTTTCCGTGCGTGGGCTCGAACTGCGTGTGCGGATTGCAGATCTCGGGGTCTTTGTGAATGATCTTGCGGGAACCAGATTCCAGATCGACGACCTCAATGGCGAACATGACTGGATCGAAACTGAGGGCGACACCGTAAGCGCAGTANCGTTCGTCGGATGAGACTGTGATGTTCCCCTTTGGTGCAAAGTCTTCCGGGAACTCGTAGATTACGCTGCTTTCACCTGAGGTCAGGTTGACACGCACGAATTCCTGTTTGCCGTCTACGACCCGGCGGTAGAAGAACGTGCCCTCGANGGTAATTCCGCAGCTGCCAAGCCCCGTCCCTATCTGTTCCGATTCCCAGGTGCCGAACTTGCAGTAGANATAGTGTGANCCGTTNGGCCCAACTTCATCGCTTTGCTGTCGATACACGAATCCCTGGGAATGCCTGTCGCACCATGGGAGTTCACAATAGATGTTNTCCTTCGNGCTCNCGTCCTCAGTTACCTGGGTGACGACAACTCCGGTGTCGAGTTCTTCGATCACTTTGGCCATGGCAGGTCTGCGNGGGTTAAGCGTTGTCCATTAGCTGTCTGTAAGCGTAATGGAAGTCTTCGGTCATATTGAGAATTGCGGCAGACGTCATGTCCGTGTCCGANTCGCGACCCAGCGCGGATCGGATCTCCGTCTGTTTGTCATCGTTATGAATCCGGGTCTTCAAGAAGTCGTTCCACTTACTAATTTCACCCTGATCAAGATCACCACCATTCTGTTCGAGGATCCAGGCCTCGAACGTTACATAATCTGGCTGTTCCGACCGTATATAGGCGACGGCTGCGTCGGGCTTGACACCGACGACGTCAAGCGCCNTGGGATCCAACCCGCTCTTAGTCATATCGGGATAATCCGGATGCAGAAGGTTCTTNGATCGCATCAGGATCTTGTACCAGGTGCGTGGGATTTGCGATACACCGAGCCGCCCATAGTCGAGATTCGAGATCAGAGGGACGACCTGATTGCCGAGTCGGCTATAGTCTGCGTTCAGGTCTGTCTGGTGGAAGAGCTGCCAGTCTTGGGTCGCGTTCAGGACGAGTGCTGATGTGACGTCCACGTCCGTGGGGTCCCATCCAATATCCTTGTATGTCTCCTCGATTTTGTGAGGTGCGTGCTGCCGGTTTAGGACCGAGGCGTTCCATGCATCCACTGCCTCTCTGTCGATTGCTCCGCCGCTCTGCTCGATAACCCATCCCTCAAAGGTGAGGTAATCGGGCATGTTGTCCCGCAAGTAGGTGAGGACGGCCTCTTTGTCGAGGTCAAGTGCTTCGATCACTTTCGAATCGAGNCCTTGGCTGCAATCCGGATACTCCTCATCCAGGAGCCCCTGTTTTCGGAGCAGGACTTTCCACCACGTTCGAGGGAGCTGAACTACTTCTAGGGGACCATAACTGAGGCTGGATACTAGGGGGATCATCGCGTGTTCCTCTCTTGATTCGTTCTTTTTGGTGAGTCGGTCTTACCCGATCAGGTGCCTGAGATACGCGCCCTGATCTCTCACTTTCTCATCGTCGTCGCCGGGACCGAACTCTTCAAGCGACATATAACCCTCATAGCCGACATCCTTCATGTCTTGTATGATCTGGGGGATGTCTGCAACCCCATCTCTTAGGTCGCTGAAGTCCCACTTCCAAGCCACCTGATCCAGGTCTCCCTCACGAGCGGGCTTGTCTGAAACTGGTATTGCGTTCCCGATGTGGCAGTGTGCNAAGTATTCGCCCAAGATCTCCATTCCCATCTTGCTGTCTTCGAGACCGACTCGAATCATGTTGGGCACATCGTAGATGGCCCCGATATGGTTGNGNTCGAGATCACGAAGCANCTCGATTGTGCGTGAACAGGANACCGCGACAGTACCGACGTGGATCTCATAGAGGACCTTGACGCCTAGGTTCGTTGCCTTCGCCGTCAGGGCNTCGAANCCCGATTTTGCCTCATCCCACTGCGGACCGTAAGGCTTCGTGCGGTCGTGGCGCNGAGCCCCGATCCGGATCATNGGCGGANTTTCAGGGTCGATGGCNAGGGCACCGGCGAAGAGTTTGTCGATTAACTCGTCCTCTCCTACGAGTGCTTGNGGGGCGAGCGCGATGATTTTTATGCCCGATCGCTTCGACGCCNCTTGGATCTCGCCTGCTCGGTCGACAANGTTGTCTGGACTGACATNTGCCACGTGNCGGCCCCAGAANGAGGGCNCCTCNGGCATNTCATCNCGGACGTATCGACATCTNANCTCCAACCCGTCGTANCCGTATTCGGCAAGCTTGTCGAAAGTCTGGTCCAAGTTCCATCGAGGCAACATTACGGAGGTGCAAGACAGCTTCATCAGACGTGCTCCTTGGTCAAAAGCCGGAGTCGTCGCGGCAGGCCGCTATGACTCGCATGAGTTCTCTTGTCTGTTCGATCGGGACATATGGTTCCGCCCGCCCGAACAGGACATCGTGGATNTTCTGGTAAAAGTCGAGTGGTTGTTCTTCCACTGCGACCGATTCTTCTCTCCAAGGTAGTCGATCCTGGTTGTCGTAGCTACGGTTCGGNGCTGCACCCTCGGNGACCTCGAGTGGGTCAGCTTCTGCAGGATCGTATGTCCTNACCTCGATATCTNGACCCGACTTGACGAGAGTGCCGAGGGTCCCGCAGACGTGCCACTCNGGGAGCGAGAGCGCGGAGGCTTGGTTGATCTCTAGGTCGAGTAGTGTGCCCTCGGCTGTCGTCAGCCAAGCCCTGACNACNTCGTCGGCGTCGCCCAGCGTTGCGGCTGCCCAAAGCCGACAGCGGATGTCGGTGATCTCTGCGTGGCCAGACAGGTAGAGCAGCTGGTCGATGTAGTGNGATCCNTAGTTGTTGAGCATCCCGCCACCGTTCTTCCTCAGGCTCTGCCAGTCGTTCCGGCGTGTGAACCGGAANACGCTTCGCTTGATGGAGAAGATCCGTCCNAGGCGNCCNGAATCAAGGATTCCCTTGATTGTNGCCGTGGGGGGNCTCAGACGATANGGCTGGTAGACGAGCAANCTTCGTTCTGCATNCGCAGCTGCCTNGATCATNCGGTCNGCCGACTCGATGGATGTGGTCATCGGTTTCTCGAGGATGACGTGACAGCCCCGCTCGAGCGCAATCAGTGTTTGTGGTTCGTGCAGGACTGTCGGGGTTGCGAGTGCGACGACATCCGGTGTCTCTGATGCGAGCATCTCTTCGTAGGATGCGTATCCACGGCACCCGCTTGCAGATTTGGCCTCATCCACACGCTCCTCAAGCGGATCGACGACGGCCACCAAGTCGTACACCTCTGATTCCAGGGTCTGTTTGAAGTGAAATTGCCACCCGATTCGTCCCAACCCCACTACTGCGATGCTCAGTTTTTCCGACAATCCGCTTTCCAATCGTATCCTCCGTTGACGCTAATAGGGGGGACTTCTATATTCCGACGACCAAGGGTCCTCGCGCCGAGAAAGATAGCGCCTGCGCCCTGAATGTCCACTCTCAATGTCAGTATTCGAAGACGCTTTTTCCGCGTCAGTCAGGCTTTAAATGCAGGAAATGAGTGCCTCCGAAGGGATAAAGGCAGGCTCTATGCAAGCAGCGATTCTGGGGATGACGGTCATCAACATCCCGCTTCTGTTGGCGACGTTCGTGATGGGCTACGGATTGCACTACGGGTGGTGGGATCTCGATGTAGGCACACATGTTAAGATGGGACTTGTCACAGCCATCCTGACGATGCTGACCCTGACGACGACGATGTTTTATTTCATCGGAACGGGCTCGGCGATCAAGGAGGAAGTTCGAGAAGAAGGGCTGGATCTGGAGTATCTCAGGAGAGCTCGCGCCTTCAAGGGCTCGTTCTTCTACGCTCTGTTCTTCGGGATGCTCCTGATCATGGCGGCAGCCATGCTTGGAGGAGGCGCCCATTCGGATCTGCTAAGACCCATACAACCGGCCGGACAGTCTTTCCTCTCTAGGGTCCACGAGCTGCTCGCTCTGGTCAGCCTTGTGGTCTGCCTGTATGCGTTGATCATCACCCCAATCTACATCAGTCGCAACAACGTTCTGCTGGATGAGGTTATGGGGCCTGACGCTAAACGAGCACCCGAGGCGGAGTCGGGAGAGTAGACTTGGACAATCAGGAAGTCGCATACGTTTTGGAAGAGATGGCGAACTTGATGGAGCTGAACGGGGAGAATCCGTTCAGGATCCGGGCCTACTCCTCGGCCGCACGCGCCATCGAGACGATTGAGGAAACGGTGGTTGAGCTGTCGGAGGCGTCGAGTCTCGATGAGGTAAGAGGGGTTGGGAAGAAGATCGCCGTCGAAATCGAAGAGCTTCTGGCAAGTGGGAAGATCCAGCGTCACCAGGATCTGATCTCGACTGTACCGGAGGGCCTGGTCGAGATGCAGGGGATTTCGGGACTCGGAGGAAAGCGCCTCAGGCAGATCTACGAATCTCTCGGGATCGCCGACATTGATGCGCTCGCAAAAGCTTGCGTGTCCGGCGAGGTCGCAGAACTCAAGGGATTTGGTGCGAAGACGGCTCAGAACATCCTGAACGGGATCGAGTATCTGCAAAAGCACGAAGGGCGATACCTCACGAACGTAGCACGATTCGAAGCGGACCAGCTGGTCGCGTTTCTGCAGGAGCGCCCCGAGGTGATCCGCATACAGGTCGCAGGCAGCCTCAGACGCCATAGGGAGACAACGAAAGACGTGGACATCGTCGTGAGCTCGGATGCCCCTGACTCTCTGGGTGATGCGTTTGCGTCGTGTCCCGCGGTGGAAGAGGTGATTAGTCACGGTAGAACCAAGGTGAGTGTGATTCTTAGGTCAGGAATGGCGTCGGATCTGCGGATAGTGAGCGACGAGCAGTTCCCGTATGCGCTGCACCACTTCACGGGGAGCAAGGAGCATAACACGCTGATGCGAGGTCGTGCCAAGGCGCACGGCTTGAAGATGAACGAGTATGGGCTGTTCGGGGGTGAGGATCTCGTCCCGTGTCGAGACGAATCAGAGATCTTCAAGGCACTTGGGCTCGCATATATCGAACCGGAGTTGCGCGAAGGGCTGGACGAGATTGAACGTGCAGAGGCGGGGAGACTGCCGGACCTCGTGTCGATGGAGGATCTTTTCGGAACGGCCCATGTACACACGAATCATAGCGATGGTCGCGGGACGATCGAGGCCATGGCGCTGGCTGCGCGGGATGCGGGATACCACTACATCGGGATCTGTGACCATAGCAAAGCAGTAGTATATGCGAACGGTATGGATGAGGATCGCTGTCGCGCACAGTGGGAGGAGATCGACGCTGTTAACGCGGAGCTCGAAGGCATTCGAATTCTGAAGGGGATAGAAGTCGACATAATGCCGGAAGGGAATTTCGATTTCGAAGAGGAATTCCTTGCCGAATTCGAGCTCGTAGTGGCTTCGATTCACTCCGTATTCTCAATGACGAGAGAAGAAGCGACGGAGCGAGTGATCAGAGCCGTCAGCAGCCCTTACGTAGACATTCTTGGACACCCCACGGGCCGTCTGCTTTTGTCTCGGGATGGATATCCGCTCAATGCGAAGGCGGTGTGTGAGGCGGCGGCGGAAGCCGGGACCGCACTCGAACTGAATGCGCATCCGAGACGCCTAGATCTCGACTGGCGTGAGCTGCGGTATGCGAAGGAGTGTGGCGCCAAGGTCTCGATCAATACGGACGCGCACAGTATCGAAGGACTCGACGACATGAGGTATGGAGTGGGTATCGCAAGGAAGGCTGGTCTCGCGCGTGAGGACATCCTGAACGCCATGCCTGTAGATGAATTCTTGGCGTGGACCGAGGGGCGGGCCTGATGCCTAGAGAATCGCTCAAGTCGAAGGCTGCAAGGACCGAGCAGATCCTGCAGCTCCTCAAGGAGGAGTTCCCGGATGCACGGTGCTCTCTCGACTACGAGAATCCTCTACAGCTATTGATCGCAACGATTCTGTCTGCGCAGTGCACGGATGCGCGGGTGAACGTGGTGACGGAGGACCTGTTCAAAACATACAAGAGCGCAGCTGACTTCGCGGATGCACCGATCGGCGAACTCGAGGGGGCGATCCGGTCGACGGGCTTCTATCGGAACAAGGCAAAGTCGATCAAAGGTTGCTGCGAGGCGCTGATGGAGAAGCACGAAGGTGTTGTGCCCGATACGATGGAGGAGCTGACGCCGCTGGCGGGAGTCGGACGGAAGACTGCGAACGTTTTGCTGGGAAATGCCTTCGGCAAGGAAGAGGGGGTGGTCGTCGATACGCACGTCGGGCGGATCACAAAACTCCTGAAGCTGACGAATCAGGGCAATCCCGTGAAGGTCGAGCAGGATCTTGTGAAGATCGTGCCTCGAGACGACTGGACGCTTTTCTCGCACCTCCTGATCCGGCACGGTCGGAAGACTTGTGTCGCCCGGAGGCCGGACTGCCAGGCCTGTCGTTTGGCTGAACTCTGTCCGTCGGTCAAGCCCTGAAGGTGATCACTTGATCAGGGATCTGACCTCCACGAATCCCATAGCCTCCTGACCGGTTCTCGGTACGTCTTCGCGGAAGGCTTTCTCAGTTTTCGCGTCGACACGTCCCACGTTGATTGCGTGCCGCGCGAGAACTTTTTTCTGGTCGTCTTCCGTCCGCAGCTCCAGGATGACCTGGTCGAAGGGCTTGGACGTGGGGTTGCGGACGGACCCGAAGATGGCCAGGATCCTCCCGTTCACACTTTGCTTCCAGTTCCAGTTGACCACTTCGATCTTCTCCCGTCCCGCCTGTGACGTTGGCTCGGGACCCAGCTCGAAGCCGGAAACCCCCAGGCCTAGGACGATCAGGCAGACGGCCAAGGCGCTCCATTGTCCTGCTTTCTCTCCCATTTCTGACGATTCCTATTTTCTGTTGGCCGACGATCCGATGGGTTTTATTCGAACTAATACTAAGAAATCTGCCGTGATCAGGGCAAATCGCTTCCCAGCGCAGGCTTGACACGCATGTTGGGCTGTTCTAAATTCTGAAACCTCGCGCCGAATGGGGGCGTCCAAAAGGCCGGCCACTCGGCAAATCAAGCAAGATCGCTAAGTGTTGGTGCGTTGAAGATATTGTAATATATATGGTTAAGTGGATCTGTCTAAGATAGACCCATGCGGCCAATCTACATGACCGTTCCATAAGTTTGGACATCCTTTGCACGTTCGGGGGGATCCGGAAATGGCGAAAGCCAAGAAGTACGCGAAAAAGAAGCTCGCAGTCTTCAAGAAACTGCTTACTGCAAGGCGCGAAGAGCTGATGAAGCAGGTGACCGGTCAGGATGACGATATTGGTGAGCTGCGCGACGATCAGCCGGCAGACCCGCTGGATATGGCTGGTAACTCTTCGACACTCGAATTGATGACGACCTTGGGGAACCACGAGCGGACGGAACTCGCAGAGATCGATCACGCATTGGGGAAGATCGAGGCGGGTACCTTCGGGGTCTGCGAGGTCTCAGGCGAGCTGATTGGTGAGCCGAGGCTGATGGCGATTCCGACGGCGCGGTATACGATCGAGGTCCAGGCCGAGCGTGAGAAGACGTCACCGGGTCAGGTCGAGCGACCGAGGCGTCGGACGATTCTGGGCGATGATCTGCCGGCCATGGACGACGATAATTAAGTCGATTCTCTATAGACGTGAAGAAGGGCGGAACGCTGATGCGTTTCCGCCCTTCTTCACGTTGCTACCGTAGGGCTTGATTAGCTGCGAACGCCCTGCACCATGTCGCGGCAGCCCTTAAGGTAGATGCCCGTGTCGACGCTTAGTGAGACGTAACGGACACCAGCGTCTATCCACTTCTTTGCTGTTTCGGGGTTGTCTGCGAATGTTCCGACACTCAGTCCCGCGCCGTTGATCTGCTCTGCGGCTTCCTGCATTCGGTCGACGACTCGAGGGTCGTGCACCTGACCCGGGATGCCGAGCGATTGAGAGAGGTCGTAGGGGCCGAGGAAGATAACGTCGAGCCCTTCGACAGTGATGATCTCGGAAAGGTTTTCGAGACCTTCGACACCCTCGATGTGGACGATGATCATTTGCTCTTCGTTCAGCCGGTCGAAAATCGCACCGCCGTCCGCGAAGTATCTGGCGGCTCGTGTGTAGGGTGAGACACCCCGCATGCCCACCGGGACATACTTGGCTGCCTGAACGACGGCTTGAGCGTCTGCTTTTGTGCAGATCTGTGGGACCTGAACGCCCGCGGCTCCGATGTCCAGCGCTCGCAGGATCTGGGGCGCGTCATTCTCGCGGACTCTGACGATCGGGGTGATCCCTGCGCCCTTGGCGGTCCGACAAAGATCCTCGGCAGCGGGTATGTCGAGTGGTCCGTGCTCTGTGTCGATGATCACGAAGTCGAACCCGGCGATCGCCGCGATCTCTATGAGGGCGCCCGAGTTGACATTTACGAACGGTCCGAGGGCTGGGTTTCCCGCCTTGAGTGATTCCTTTAGATGTTCAGATGCCATGTGAACTCCTGTTTGGTGATCGTTGCAGTGCGTTGACTTTCATGCGTCTGCCGTTTAAAATATGAAAAAGGAGGCTCGGATGGGACACGATTTACACAAGCTCGCGCTTCGCCTCAAAGTGATCGAGATGTTGTCACGATACCACACAGTGCGCCGCAACATGAAGACCATGGCGCTGTGGAAACGGTGGCTGATCCATCCAAACTAACAAAAACGTTTTTACTGCTGTTCGACCCGACGTGGCGCCCCTGCTGTGGGGCGCCATTTCTTTTTGCTACGGGAATAAGAGGTCCTGATGCCCGCCCAAATCGGTCGTCTCGATATCGATGGCTACACGGTTCTGGCTCCGCTGGCCGGTGTGACGGATCGTTCTTTCCGTATCCTTTGTCGCGACCACGGCGCCAGTGTGGCCGTCACAGAGATGGTGAGCGCCCGCGGGCTGGCGGATGGTCACGAGCGGTCCAGCGAGTATCTCGATTTCGACTCAGATGAGCATCCAATCTCGGTCCAGGTCTTTGGTTCGGATCCCCAAGTCATGGCTGAAGGGGCACGCGTGATCGCTGAACGCCGCCCTGACATGATCGACATCAACTGTGGCTGCCCTGTAAAGAAGATCGTCAACAGGAATGCGGGGGCGGCGCTGATGAAGGATCCCTTGCATCTGGGGCGGATCGTTAGGGCGATGGTCGAGGCTGTGGATATCCCGATTACGCTGAAAATCCGAAGCGGCTGGGACGAGACGGAGAACGCGTCCGAAGTCGCGCAGGCGGCTGAGGGTGCCGGAGCGGCTGCGATTGCCGTTCACGCCCGGTCGCGGTCCGAGAAATTCTCGGGACAGGCTGACTGGAATGTTATCGCTCGGGTGAAAGCGTCGGTCGGGATTCCCGTGATCGGAAACGGCGACGTGCGAGATGCGGATGCTGCATCGAAGATGGTCCAAGATACGGGGTGTGATCTGGTGATGATTGGGCGGTGGGCGATAGGGAATCCGTGGATCTTCCGGCAAGTCGAGCGATGCCTGACCCACGGCGAACATTTAGGGGCGCCGACGATCGGGGAACGCGTCGACACGGCGATCCGGCATCTACGTCTGTCTGTTGAGGCGAAGGGGCCCAAGAAAGGTGTATATGAGCTGCGGCGCAGCCTAGCCGCTTACGTGAAACAGATACCGGCAGCGAAGGCTATACGGGTGCGGTTGATGACCGAAGAGGATCCCGAGGGGGTCGTCGATTTGCTCGAACAGCTGTATGAGCCGGAGGGAAGCGAGGTAACGGGTTGACCGATCGACTGAAGGCTCTGCTCGAGGCCGTCAAGGCCGGCGAGGTGGCTGTAGAGGATGCGATGTCCCGCGTGGAGAACCTGCCGTTCGAGGACATCGGATTCGCGCACGTAGATCATCATCGGATGCTCAGGAAGGGTTTTCCCGAAGTGATTTTCTGTGAGGGCAAGACCGTCGAGCAGGTGGTCGAGATCGGAAAGCGAGTGGCCGAATACGGGTCGCTGCTNGCCACACGCGTGAGTGAGACGCAGGCTTCCGGTTTGCTCGCAGCGATACCAGGCGCCGAGCACCAAGTGATCGGTCGCACCGTCACGTTCCGGCATCCTGAGTTCAAATCGCACGTGACACGAGGGCGTATTCTCGTCCTGTCGGCGGGGACATCGGATCTGCCTGTGGCGGAGGAGGCCGCGACGACGGCGGGCATCATGGGTAACGAGGTCGAGCGAGTCTTCGATGTGGGTGTTGCCGGGATTCACCGGCTCCTAGCGTATCGGGAGCGAATTGCCGATGCGAGCGTCCTGATCGTCGTGGCGGGTATGGAGGGGGCGCTGCCGAGCGTAGTCGGCGGATTGGTGGACACGCCCGTGATCGCAGTTCCGACGAGCGTCGGCTACGGTGCGAGCTTTGGCGGTCTGGCGGCGCTTTTGGGGATGCTGAATACGTGCAGTGCCGGGGTCACCGTCGTCAACATTGACAACGGCTTTGGAGCGGGTTACGCGGCGAGCCTGATCAACCGGGGTCGCGATTCCTGATTAGAACTCGTACTTCGCGCCTTCCGGACGGAAGTCGACGAAGCTGCGTCCTTTCGCACAAAAATCTGGCTGCTACTCAATCTAATCGTAGCCAGGAATCGCGGTTTGATCTCAAGTACGCCAACAGGTGCCTGGAGATTCTTTGGATGGGTAGGAGTTTTGGCTTTGAGCCTTACATAGGCCTAATAGCCTTCCAAGTGGTCTCAGGAAGGGCTTACGCAATGTTTCCGCGCAAGCTCTTTCGTTTTCTATGGTGAATTCGAGGGGGATCGAGGCTCGTTGCAGCTACCGGAGCTCTTGGACGACCTAGTCGCTCTGGTGCGGACCGTCATCCAGACCGAACTGGTCAAGGACCAATATCCGTTATAAGATCACGAGGTTCGGCAGATCAAGTCCGGTGCGTTCTTTTCCAAGGCTTCGAGGACGGTCTTTTTCGACTTCGGGAGCAGCAGCATTATGACCGTGCTCGGGCAACGCGTCGGTGAACGCGCGGATATCAGGGTTACCATCTCCGGCCAAAATATTGGCCAGAGATATGCTTGAGGTAGGGCAAAATGTAAATTCTTTTCCCTGTTTTAGAANGAGAGGAGCCCGCATTCGTCAGAATGCGGGCTCCTAAAGCTTGCTTTGGTGCACTTTATTCTTCGTCAGGCGTTGCACCCGTCGTGTCGGCGATATACTTGTCCGCCATTTCCGTCAGCCGACTTTCTAGGTTCATCATCGCCTGAGATGAAATGCCTACCCTTGTTCCCCATTCTCTGACGATGTTGCGGCTACTCTTTATAATCGTCTCGTGCCGACGTCTCNTCTCGCTTAAGTGATTCTGGCCATCACTTTCCGCCGCTTCTGTCCCTGATCCCTGACCTGCTTCTGGAGATTGTTGTGCACGCAAAGCTTGCTGTACAATGGCCTGCTGCATCCTGTCCTCGTAGAGTTTATATCCGTACTCGGTCAGGTAATCCGTAAAGTAGTCGAGAGAAAGGTTTCGGGCCTGCTTGGCCATTTTTTCGGTGTAAGGTGTCTTAATGTATTTCACCGAGATGTCTTCTTGGATCTGAAGACGGTCGCCGGGGATGATGTCTTGTTTTTTTCGAAGCCCTATATAGATACGGGTGAGTATCTCGATTGTTGGGACAATTGTACTTAGTCGAGTCCCAACGGAATATAGAAGTTTTTTGACCTTGCCCTTATTGATCAGCTTGAGGACTTCCTCGGTCTTGTCTGTACCGATTGCCTCCGTGATCAGCTCGGTTTTCGGCTTGATCATGTTCTGCGGATCGAGTTGGTAATTCTTGATCGCCTGGATGACCTGATGATCGAATTCCACGTCTGATGGGTCGAAAGTGTATCTGCGTGCGAGTATNTTCGATGCTTTGAGTCCGGCGCGAAACTCTGGTGNGCTCAACTGCTTGTCGAAAAGCTGCCTGGGAGTGAAGACGGAACTCGGATTTGAGTCCTGAGTGGTGACGATCGGGTTCCATGTCCTGTTGTTCAGGATCTGTTGGAGCGAGTAAAAAAGGCGAACNAGCTGCTCTTCCTTTGACACCTCGACCGGTTCCGTTTCAACCTTCTTTGCGCGCTTGGTCTTGGTTTCCTTACGCTCCTCTTTTGNTTCGGTCGTTTCGCTTGCTTGCTCCTGCTCCTCCGTCGCAGCGTCATCCTCTGATGGTTCGGGCGTCTCTTCATNGACGATGCCTACGGGCTTCTCGTCCTCCAAAGCATCGACTGGTTCAGACTCCTGACTCTTCTTGTTTGTTGCTCGCTTGGNCTGGGTTGCGGATGAGACCTCTGCGGGGGCTGCGACTTTTGATGGGTGACTAGGTGAGTTGGTTGCATCAGCCTCGGTTTCAGTCGCGGATATGTCCGCAGGTGTCTCGTCTTCGGCCTCAGGTTCGGCATCTCGGGCTGTGTCGTCAGGGTCGAGGACTGGTTCCTTTGAGGCGACTGGTTCGGCTGTCGGAGGACCGTTTTTGGCTTTGCGTCGAACTGGGGGTGCTTTCTGCACCGTGATGCTTGAAAAATCTTTTCTCTCTTCGGGGGCTGACGTGTCCTTTGCGTCCTGAGTTCCTAGATCTCGGGCCTCCATCNCCAGTGCGATCGCGTCTCCATTTGCCTTATTCTTTGTGGCATCTGGCCGGGAAGCGGGATCGCTTTCCTCGCCCCCGGTCCTGATGTTGGACATCCCGGTTTTCGCCGTCTCTCCGAGGGTAGAGAGCCCGTCCTTTGCTGTCGCCAGGAGATTCGCCGGACTGATTTCNGAGGTTGCCTCTTTGAGTTCGCCGATCAAATTCTTGGCGAGTTTGCCAAAGCCCGCACCTAAACCACCTTCGCCGCCATCTTTGTTTTCGGAAACCTTTGTTTTTTGCTTAGGGCTTTTCTTCTTCTTCTTTTTGAGGAAAGAGGACTTGGGCTTCTCCGCCTTGGGCGGTGGAGCGGAAGATTTGCTTGGAGCGGAAGACCTTCTAGGTGCGGTAGGGGGCGGGCTGCTTTTTACCGGGGCCTTTGGGGGGGGCTTGAGTTTTTCGGCTCCGCCGCCAGCTTTTTTGGCTTCTATCGCCGCCTGCAGACTGTTGCGTGCGTCAGACACGTGTGTAGGCCAATTCCANGGACTCGCATTACCAAGTTGATCCGGTCTTGGTTTTGCGTGGTGTATTTTCGGTACGCGGTTGTTGGTTCTAGAGGTTACGACATCAGTTGTCGGGCNTGCCCGGAGTNCCCTTTTNTTGACTCATTGCGAGGGCGTTCTTCGACATAAACTCTTAATAAACAAATATACCGCGATACAAAAGGCTGCTCAATCTTTTTTGGCAAGCTCAGAAATACGTCAATGGCTAGCTGGATATCCGCAGGCCAATTCGGTCGGCAAGAGACACCGGCTCACCGGATTCGTCCGTGAGCGAGCGAGGTGTGTCCGTTGCCAGTGTTGATCCGATAACCAGAGCCAGGATGGCGACTGGGACAGCCATTAGGTCAGCAGGCAGGTCCGGGAAGATCTGGAGGAAAACAAGCCACGAGACCAGACCGGCACCCATACCAGCAAGACAACCGGNTGTGTTTGCTCTGGGCCACCAGATCCCGGCCGTTAGAGGTACAAAGAGTGTGGCGAGGAGGATCGACCAGGAATCGACCATGAGTGAGTAGATCGTGTTGGCCGCGAAGGCGAGGTAGAGGGCGAAGAGGCCTAAGATGGGAACGGCGATCCTGGAGACCCTCAAGACGGTTCGTTCGTCGACATCAGGCTTGAGCCACTTGAGGACATCCCAGCCTATAACGCTGGCGGGTGCCAAGAGCGCGCTGTCCGCGCTGCTGAGGAGGGCGGAGATCAGAGCACCCATGAAGATCGCGAGGGCTACAGGTGGTAGGTAGGTCGTGCCGAGAGTCATCATCACGAGATCTGGGTCTGATAGGTCAGGAAGCACGACCCGGCCTGCAATGCCCAGGAAGACCGGTATCAGACCGACCGTCAGGTAGAGCAGGGCGGACAGGTAGGCGCTGTTCTGTGCGATTTGCTCGTTCCGGCTTGATAGCGATCTCTGTATCAGATCCTGTCCGGCAAGGTTNCCGAGACCGATGACGAGCCAGTCACGGAAGTAGCCGAACCAGGCAGCGCCACCGCCTTCGCGCGGGTAAAGATAGAAGGCGCTGTCCGGCACTTGAGACCGGATCTGTGACCAGCCTCCGGCGTCTGCAACGATTGTGGGGGCCAAGAAAACCAGACCCACGACGAGTACGCTGACTTGGATGAAGTCCGTCAGCGTTACGGCCCACATTCCGCCCGCAGTCGTGTAGAAGAGAACGATGGCAGCACCGATCCAGATGCCTAGGTCTGGATCGACGCCGGCGACGACCTGGACCACGCGTCCAAAGGCGACCATCAGTGAGGCGACCCATCCTATATATGTCGGGATCGTGCACAGTGCTGCGACGAGCCTCGCGTGTGGTCCGAATCGGATCCCGAAGAAGCTTGCGATCGTTGTGAGTCCCATCCGGCGCATAGTTCGGACGTAGAACAGACCGGCGACAATAAGACAAAGCGCCGCACCGAAGGGGTCGGCGATGACACCGAGGAACCCGCTCTTGTAGGCTTCGCTCGAGGCGCCGATGACGATCCCTCCGCCAAACCAGGTGGCGGCAAGGGTGCCTGTGGAGAGGATCAGTCCCAGCCGGCGTCCTGCCACGAGGAAATCCGAGGATTCCTTGATGCGGGCTCCGGCATAGACGCCAACGGCCAAGGTCAATCCCACATAGACGAGCAATCCGATCAGCAGGCCTGTGTCCAAGATGCCTCCTTAGTCAATCCGGCCAGCGGTTCTGAGTGCGTTGATAACGCGTTCAGTTGGGAGCGCAGGCATAACCCTGTCGTCTCGTCCCGTCATGGTTGCGGCTGAGAACATGGCATTTAATACGGCTTCTTCCGTTGCCTCTATCGTTGCCTGGAATAGGCCGTTCAAATAATTGTCCCCCAGCGATTTAACGGAATCGATCACAGGGCCTTTGGCGTNTCGATATCTAGACCGGCTGAAGCGCTGTGCTGTCGAGAAGGCGATGGCGAAGTCGCCGCTGCTGGTGCGAGAAACCGTTCCGGTCCTGGTGACACCGTAGCCGGATCGCACGCACAGTCTNCGCAACTGATGTGGTAGAAGCGGCGCGTCTGTGGCGACGACAATGATAATCGAGCCGTCCCTCCCCGGTTCCGGGTTCGCAGCGAGGTCACGGCCGACGTGCACGCCATCGACCGTGAGGTTCGNGGTGCGTCCACAATTCGCATTGACGAGCACGCCGACGGAATATCCCCCCAGGTCGTCGGGGAGTACTCGTGAACTGGTTCCGATCCCGGCTTTGAACCCGTATGAGCGCATGCCGGTGCCCGCACCCACGGATCCCTCTGCCACGGGCCCCTCGGCTGCCGTATCGATCGCCTCTATGACGTGGTGAGGCTTGACGTGTCGCCCCCAGATGTCGTTCAGCCCGCCGTCGTAGCATTCTCCGACGACTGGAAGCGGAACACGTCCAGGTGACTGACGGTTCATAAATTCGACAACGCCGCTATANGCGTCACCGACGCTCAANGTGTTTGTCAGGACGATTGGGACTTCCAAAAGGCCNCGTTCGTTCACCCAGCCGAGACCGGTCATCTCGCCGTTCCCATTTAGGATCTCGCCTGCAGCGTAAACCTGGTTCTCGTAAACGTCATCCGGATGTGGGACGATGGCCGTCACGCCCGTACGGATAGGNCCTTGCCCGACGATGAGCTTGCCGGATCCGGAGATCAGGGTGACGTGTCCGACCCTGACTCCCGGTACATCGGTGATTGCGTTGTGTATGCCTGTGGGCAGGGTCCCGATCAGCACGCCCAGATCCCTAGCGCGNGTTCGCTCCGCGTAGATGCGCCCGAAGGCGATGCTGATGCAGAGAGCCGCGAGCAGGAGTCGCCGAATCATCGGACCATTTTTTTTGCAAAGGTCAGTAGGAACATGGAGTTGAGGAAGACGCCGACGAACGCTTCCATCGCGGCTAGGCCTTTGCCCCATCCGAGCGCAACGGCATCGCCATATCCGAGGGTGGTGAAGGTGACGATGCTGTAATAGACAGAGAAGGCAAATGTGTGGAGGTCTTCCATCGGCGTCTCTCCGAGGTGGAAGGCATAGACGTTGTCACCCTGACCGATACCCGTGAAGCAGAAGATTAGTGCACAGCCGAGTATGACGGCGATCGAGACACCCGTCACGCGAAGAGGATCCTCGCCGTANCCGCAGACGATGTCCACCAGGCGAGACCAGAACCGCCGAACCGACAACGGGGGCATCTGCATCCGCTTGCAGACCATCTCGTTATAGAAGAACGTGCCCGCCACCTCGGTCTGGCCACTGGCCTCGTAACGCTGCCTGATGATCCGGTAGGTGTCCTCGGCCTTCTGATACTCTTTGTTCGCCCCGAACTCGTCACCACTGGCAGCTAGCTTTCTGGCGATGTGATGGTCGCGCAGGATGGNGCTTTCCCCCCATTCCACACGATCGAGATCGGTGCCTTCGAGGTTCGCGCCCAGAAGGTCGACCCCTTCGAGTTTGGATTCTCGGAAGTTCGCGTCCTTCAGGTTGGCCTTCATGAGGTTGGCCCCCGTGAGGTTGATCCCGTAGGACGATGCGTCTGTTAGATTGGCTCTTTCGAGGTTGGCATGAGAGAGGTCGAGTTCGATGATAAATGCATTCTTTAGGTCCGCTTTCATCAACTCATAACCCTCGCAGGTTTCCATGGCTCGTGCTTTCTGCTCGAGATGTTCCTTTACCTCCACGCCCTGTTTGTTGGCATCCCTATCGTGCCAAAAACAGATGGATTTCTCGCTCGCCGCTTCATTGATACACTGTCGTCCGCTCGNACCTACATACTCACATTGTGACATGGCTCGCTTCCGGTTCGTCTTTTGGTGAATACCGACTCGAAGGGGGCGACACACGTGTGTGTCGCCGACCCTTCCACGTGAATCCGAGGAATGTTCCCGCAACCCCGACAAGCAACGTATATGGGATCTGGAGGATTTGCCATACAGGGTAAAACCACAACGATGGTGAAGTGCCCAGCCTTCGTCTGCTCAGCCATAGGACTACGAAGTCTAACAGTAATTTGGCCATCCACAGGCTTATGGCGGCTCCACCGAAACGTGTGTCGGCTGCAAACAAGGGCACGAGGTTTGCCGACAGGACACCAGAGACATAGGCGAAGAAGGCCGGGTTGAGTCCGATTTGGACGATCGCGTTCGATGCCCACCGGCGTCTTTGGTTTACGAGGCCACTTAGCGACTCTGAGCGCCAGGTGGTGACGTGGCCGGCAGGATTCGAACAGAAGGCTGTGGTTGCACGAGCCTTTCGGAACCGCTGGAGGAGCAGAACGTCATCGCCTGATGGGCGATTTGCGATGCTTTCGTAGCCGCCCACGAGGTCGAAGATTGAGCGCCGGAAGGCGAAGTTCTGGCCGGTGGCCGCCCAACTCCTGCCGACCCCGATCGCGCCTGCTGCCGCAGACAGGAGGGCATGGAAGTCGAAGGTCTGGAAGCGATGGACGATCCCGGACGACACCGGGGCAATCCGAGAATAGCCCGCGACAACGGATGTCTCAGGTGTGAAGTGCTCGACCATTGTCTTGACCCACGTCGGGGGAACCGTGCAGTCCGCGTCCGTTGTGAGGATGATCTCGCCCCTCGCTCGCGCAAGGCCCGAGGCCATGGGACGTTTCTTGGCGGCATAGCCCGCGAACTCAGGAAGCGGCGACAGGACACAGACCTCATCAGCGTAGGATTCGAGGATCGCGCGTGTGTCGTCGCTAGAGTCATCGTCGACGACCAAAACCTCGTATTGATTCCGCGGGTAGGTTTGGTCGATCAGCGACTCAACGCAAGCGGTGATGAAGGCCTGCTCGTCACGTGCGGCAACGACGATCGAAACGAAGGGCTGCTCGGTCGTCAGCAAATCGCGACGTCGTAACAAGCCGATCGCGAAGATCAACGTGACGAAGAGATATAGGACGGCGAGTCCAGAAATCAGAGTAAAGAGCGCGGTCAGGGCGCGACCTCTTCTATGTCATAGAACATTCCCTTCAAGCCTTCGGAGCAGTTGTTACAGATCGGCACCGCGGACCGGTCCTCGAGGATTGCATTTCGGAACTGTCCGTATGNATCACCCTCCCAGATTTCGTCGAAGGCGTGTACATTCTTCGTGTCACCGAGACCATAATGCACGTCCTTGTCGAAGCAGCAGGGCGAGACAGCCCCGTCCCAGTTGACGACGGTGCTATACCACAAATGGCGACAGGTATTCTTGATCCGACCTTTGGTCCTGATCCCGTCGCTGTCGTAGTCGTAGCGGCTCATCGATTCGTTGGTCGGGAGGAAGGTCTCGGCATCCTCGTCCGTGTAGACCTGTGCCGTCTTGAGCGAAAGCCTGTCGACACCGAAGTCGCGTGCCATCTTCCTCGCCGCGTCGACCTGATCTTCATTTTGCTTCATCAGAATGAATTGAAGGTGGATCCGGGGTGTCGACGCCTCCAGCCTTCGCTTTGCCTCCGTGACCAACTCGATCCCACGGATTACACGGTCGAAGTCTCCGCCCACCCGATACTTGACGTATGTTTTCGGGTCCACGCCGTCCAGACAGAGGATCAGCTCGCTGAGGCCGCTCTGGATTATCTCCTCCGCTTCCTGCTCGGTGCGTATGTAGTGAACGTTAGTACTGGTGATTGTGGGGACATTCCGGTCCGCAGCATATCGGATCATCCGCGTCAGGTTGGGGTTAAGGAATGGCTCACCCTGATTCCAGATGAGGCAGAGCATCAGGTCGTCGGCCATCTGATCGAAGACTTTCCTGAAGTGCTCGAACTCCATGTGCCCGCGTGGTCGAGTCATCTCGCCGTTTCCAGACGGACAGAGCGGACACGACAGGTTACAGTGGTTAGTTGGCTCGACCATCAGCATCAGAGGTTTGCCCATCCGTATGTCCCGCCTGAATAGATTCGAAAGGGCATAGGAGAGTCCCACCTTAGCGGCGTTGGCCACGCGCCTNGGAGTTGCAACGCGGTAGTAGCGAGAGATGGCCTCAGGCAGGAGGCGAAGAGGAAGCATAGTCGGTTAGGTCCAAGATGTCCGTCGTCGTGTGCCTAGGGCGCTGAACACGGNGATATACGGGATAGTCAGCAATTCCACGAGCGGGAACCAGCGCATGATTTTGAGCTGACCGTGGCGGCTCAATGCCCGCCAAAGAAACACCCCATCAGCGGTGGCTTTGATCGACAGAGCCGACCACAAGATGGGGATCGTTTGAGGTGTCAGCCACGCCAAGAGCGGGCTGACCAAGAGCAGCACGTGCAATATATAGATGGGTATTGCGACCGACAAGACGGATGCGCCGTAGTGTCTGGCCTTGCTCTGGTAGCGGATCTGCCGTGACCACTGACGATCGCGATGTGCCCGAGAGGGGACGGTTGACGCCGGATCGTGGTTGTAAGCGATGCGCCATCCGTATCTGTGGATACGACGCATCAGGAGGACATCGTCGCCACCAACGATGTGCCCGATCGCGTCGTAGCCACCCGCTTCCTCATATGCTTCTCGTCGGAACGCGAGGTTGCGGCCCGAACACGAAAGTGGGAAGCCTATCCCAATGCTGCCGGCGGTCAGGGCGTCAACCAAGAGCGATTGGAAGATCAGCAATCGCGCGAGTTTTCCGCCTGAGTCCACGAGGGGGGCAGGTCCGGCGACCAACCCAGTGCCCCGCCCGAAGACGGAGACTGTTGATGAGATCCAGTCTGGAGATGGAATACAGTCGGCATCGGTTGTTAAGATGATCGATCCTGTCGCCCGTGCCATGCCGACCTTCAGTGCGTTTTTCTTTGGNCACTGGAGACTGGCGTGCTCAACTCGTATGACTTCCCACGCATTGAGGTCATCCACAATACGGCCCGCAATATCACCTGTGCCGTCGGTGGATCGCTCGTCGATCACGATCACCTGAATCAGATCGCGAACGTATGTTTGCTTCTTCAGCGCGTCCAGACAGGTCACGATGTTTCTGGATTCGTTNTGCGCAGCGATAAGGACCGTGACTGTGGGAGAGTCGTTTGATTGAGAGGTTATGCGACGAGACAGACCCCAGGTCAGCCCTATCGTGACCACGACATACAGAACGGTTAGGCCGATCAGGACGGCCAGGTATATCAAGACTTCAGCCGCCAAGAGCCTTCTCGATCCAGGAGAGGTTCTGTCCTGGCATAATCCCGTAGTTGTAGAAGGAAAGCAGACCTACTTCACAGCTACGCGCTGTCTCAACGGCTCTGCACAGCGTATCCACGTCCGTAGATGCGGGTGGGTAGGCCTGGAGGCCCACCCCGACTCTCTCGGGCGAACCCGTTTCAGCCGCGGCCGTTTTGAGCGTGGTTTCGATCTGGCTTGTGTCGGGCGTATAGCAGAGGTATTCCACAGCGTCGAGGGCGCTTGCGACTNCTGNGATGTCAAGCCCCGAGGTCTCTCGCTCACCCATGGCCAGTAGCCGTGTGGGCACGCCGGAGGCAGAAGTGACCTCCTCGACAAGCGATGTGACCACGCTATTTCGCCAAGCGGCGAAGGCGGACAGGCCCTGAATCGATTCGATTAGNTCGTCGGGCGGTGTGCTGATCGGCTGGCCTCTGTCGAAAACCGTATCAACCTGCGCAGAGACGCGATCCCGAAGCGCGTCCACATCGACTCCTTGCGATTGGCCACCCTCGGTACAAGCATCGCAGAAGCAGAGCGAGAAGAGATATCGCCCTCCGGGTCCGAGGTCGAGACCGACTTTCGGGTGGAAGTGGGTGTGGCCGTATCCGCCGTAAGAAAGGGACTCGCATTCGAGTACGTCGACACCTGGCTGTGCTCCGATGTCGTGTGCAAGATTGGCCGCGTAGGCGCGCACGGCAGGGTGAGCCGGACATAGCTGATGAGTCAGCAGATCACCCGTACAGGTCTTCTGGACGAGATCAGGGTAGCGTGACCCGAGATGGGTGTTGTGCAGGAACAGCGTCCAGGCCACAATACCCAGTCCAGCCTTCTGGAATGCATCCACGCAGTCGGACCACTCGGCTCCGGTCATGATGTCGGAAAGGTCTGGTGCGAGCGGGCCGTCGAATCGGTCGGAAGAGACCGGGTAGTAAGCNGCCGATCGGGATGCAGTCAGAATCTTGGTCTTAGAGCGGGGCCGCAGTTGGTCGAAGCAGTGATAAGTCGCNGCCATGCTGACGGCTTGCAGACCTGTCCCGGCGATCTCGTTTGCGGCCCTTTCGGCACCGACATCCCTGACGTCCCAGGGATATGTCCATAGCGTTGTTTTCATGTTGAAAGGATCGTAAAAGGTAGTCCCAAAGCCCTAGTTTCTGCAACACTTGAGGGCCGAAACTGTTTGACACTACCAGGCCCTCCCGTTATACTNCGCGCCCGCTCCCAATAATAGTATTTTCAATGAGTTACGACCTCGCATGCAGATCCCACCGTTTCGTCCCGACAAGGCATACAAGGACCAGGAGTTCCTGAACAGTCGGGATGCCCGCACTATCCGAATTCTCTCCGAGTATGTCCAGCCGCTTCAGCGCTTCAGGGAAGAAGGTATAGACAGNACGATAGTCTTCTTCGGATCTGCACGTGTCAAAGACGCACAGGAGGCAGATCGCGCACTTAAGGCGGCGCAAAATGACGGCGAGGCCAGGAAGATCCGCGCCGCGGAAAGAGCTGTCGAAATCTCCAGGTATTACNAAGACGCCGTCACTCTCGCACGNATGCTGACCGAATGGTCGAACGGACGTCCGGAAGGGAGCCGGTTTGCTGTTTGCTCAGGTGGAGGTCCCGGTATCATGGAGGCCGCGAACCGGGGAGCTTCTGAAGCGGGTGGGCCGTCCATCGGCCTGAACATAAGTCTGCCGTTCGAGCAGTATCCGAATCCCTATATCTCAGACCGACTCGGGTTCGAGTTCCACTACTTCTTCATGCGGAAGTACTGGTTCGCCTACCTGGCGAAGGCCATCGTGGTACTTCCCGGCGGATTTGGGACGATGGACGAGTTGATGGAAGTGCTCACCCTGATCCAGACCGGCAAGATCGGGAAGCCGATACCGATGGTGATCTACGGCACAGACTTCTGGGACGACGTCCTCAGTCTCGACAAGATGGCCGAGTGGGGTGTTATCAGCGACTCGGACCTCGAGTTGTTGAAGTTTATCGACACCCCCGATGAGGCATTTCATTATCTCGTGGGGCAGCTTGACTCTCATTCTTCTGGATAAAGCCTGGGATCGCGACTCCGGGGCTTTTAACGATTCACCCAAGGCATCTTTCCAGAATGCTGAGGGACTCTGCACCTATTCGGCAGTGCGCTGGACATCCTGCTGCTGATCCATCGTGAAGGTCAGATTGAGATAGCGAATCTCCGTTAGACGGAGGAGCTCGGTACCCATTCCCAAGAACTCTAGGGCAGCTTGGTCGTGAGCCTGCTCGATCCAACCAAAACATCCGACTTCGCCGAATCCTGACGAGGATCTCTTCGAAGGCACGGATATGGCCTAGGTTTCATCGCGCGCTTTACCCGTTTGCCCCAAATTCCTGATTTATTTAGGTCTTCCAAGCGTCCACGAGNGAGCGCCTCCGGCNTCAGTTCCAACTGGCAATTGCTACGCTTGGCAACGTGCATANTTTGATTNCAAAGTATTGATATCGAACACCCNTATGGTTCGGTTTTCTCGTTTTGGTCGAGTCGGCTGGCTTAACTTGGGTCTCTGTAAAAAGACGTTGCGATATAGCCCAGACGTGGGAGCACGTTTTGTTACAACCTGAACTATGAGGACTTATGTCTCGGATCGTGACACTCACAACTGATTTCGGNTACCAAGACAGCTATGTGGGTCAAATGAAGGGCGTGCTGCTCGGCCTGAACCCGAGCCTCACGATCGTCGACATCACACACGCGATAGAGCCACAGGACGTTCGACAAGGGGCTTATGTGGTATCGACCTCGTTTGAACAGTTTCCCGCTGGCACGATTCACGTGGGNGTCGTGGACCCGGGTGTAGGGACGGACCGGAGACCGATCATCGTCGTGCACGACGACGGATTGTTTGTGGGGCCTGACAACGGCCTCTTCACGGCCATACTGAAGACCGCTCGGTCGGTCGTAGAGATATCTAGGCCCTCGCTAATTAAAGATTCGGCGAGCTGTACGTTCCACGGGCGTGATCTGTTTTCACCCACGGCCGCGTTTCTCAGTCTTGGGGAGCCCGCAGCCTCGTTCGGGGACGAGGTTTCAGACCCGATTGCACTGGACGAGTGGACGACCGAGATGACTGGCTCCGGGATCCGAGGGCCCGTGCTACACGTCGATCGATTCGGAAATGCGATCACTTCGATTCGTCGAGTAGATCTGGGTGGAGATGTAACAGAGGTTGTGTGCGGGGAATTTCGGGTCCCCTGCCTGTCGAATACTTATGGAGAGGTCGACGAGGGTGAGGCGATTGCCTTAATCGGAAGTCAGGATACGCTGGAGCTGTCGGTTAGTGGGGGGAGTGTGACGTCGAGCTTTGGGATCAAGCGAGGTGCCGAGGTGGAGGTCAGCTGGCGATTAGGACGCAGCGGAGTTCGGTGAGTTCGGTGATCGTGTGATCTGGGGTTTCAAGGGCTCCCTCGGGTTCGGCGTCTTTCTGGCGGCCCTTTAGTATCCGAACCGTGACGAGGCCGAGCCGGTTTCCGACTCGGATGTCGGAATCGAGCTTGTCTCCGATNGAGGCGATCTCGCCAGGTGGGCCTCCGAGGTATGATGTCGCCTGCTCGAGCTGGGCCGTCTTCTCGGGTTGGTCGATGCTTTNCTCGTGAATCCAGAGATTCCTTCCTTCCTCGAACACGTCTCCCAACCCTATCCGATCGATCTTCGTCAGCTGACGGCTTTTCCTGCCCGTGGTGACGATAGCTGGCGTGATGCGTTCGCCGATAAGCCATTCGATCGTGTCAACAGCGTCGGGGAAAGGCGCAATCTCCGGCACGNGATCGTCGTTATAGGTCTCTAGAGCTTCGGTGACGACCCTGTNCGGCAAGTCGTGGCGCCTCCCGATTTCNCGGATGGCGTCTAGCGAACTGATCTTTGTCGACAACTGGATTTGAAGGTCGACCAAATCCTGGGGTGTCGTTTCGGAGATGTGGGTTGCGAGGAGAGATGCGGCACGGAGCCTTGCTGGATCTGTCAGCTGCCCCGTGCAGTCGAAGAGTGTATCGTCGAGGTCGAAGATAACACCCCCTACAGGTGTCATCGCTCGTCGCCCAAGCCCCAGTAGTCGGGGATCGGCAAGCCGCAATAAGTCCGACAAAGTGCGTCGGCAACCTTGTTCGAGTCGTGGCTGATGAAGTCACCCAAACCCCGCCCCATGACTTCTGGGCTGAACTCTTCGACGAAGTCGGCGCGCGTCCACTTTGCCGCAGCGTCCAGTGCATCTTCATCGCACGCCACGAGGACCTTGCCGTCCTTCTTGTATTGTTCCAGAAGAGGCGACCAGGCTTGGCCCTTCTCGGAGTGGAAGACACGAGGATCNTGGACGAGGACGTGGTCGATCAGGTCGCCGTCGGACGTCNCCTTGAGGTGTCTGAAGAGTGCGGCGATGTGGTCCGAAGCCAGGAANCCGTCTGATTGCCCCGGTTGGGTCGTGATATTGCAGACGTAGAAGGTTTTTCCCCGGTCGCGATCGATCAGAGCCTGACGGATCTCGGGNACGAGCAGGTTCGTGATGACCGAGGTGAAGAGGCTGCCAGGCCCGAGGATGACCAGGTCCGCGTTCCGGATCGCTTCGATCGCCTCCGAGGGTGCGACCACTTCGTTCCTTGCGGTGTCGAAGTCCTGATCGCCGCGNCCGTGCACCTCGACCTGACCGGTCTCNGGGTCAATCACCCGGTCGAGAGCGCCGCCCCGCTTTTCGAGCTCTGNCAANATGTCCGCGTTCCGNACNAGGTAGGCCTCTTTGAGAGCGGGCTTCCCTGGTTTCCGGACCATCCACTCCGTATATCGGTGCTCGCCATCCTNGAGCTCGGCGCAGATGTCGACGTTGTCGATCGACGATGGNAGAACCGTGCCTTGCACAGCGAGCATCTCACTGGCCGTGTGGATGGCTTCCTGAAAGTTGCCAAGCTGCTGAGTCAGTGCCGCGACGAGGAAGTTACCGATATGGTCGTTCTTGAAGATTCCGGCCTTCGACTCGTCGTTCGGGAACCGGTGATGGAATACGTTGTAAAGNCCGGGCGAGACCCGGCTCGGGTCTGCGAGAGCGGTCAGAGCGTTTCGGATGTCGCCCGGCGGCTGNACGCCTAGATTCCACCGGATTCTGCCTGAAGACGCACCGGTGTCGGTCACTGCGACGATTGCCGTGGGTGAGCGATCGTAGTTCCGGATGCCTCTGAGCACGGTCGGGAGGCCGGTACCGCCGCCGATGACGACCGTTCGGAAGCTGGCGCTGTCCTTGCCGATTCTTGAGAGGTTGATGAGCGTCGATACCTGGGAGAGGAACCCGATCGTGTAGTCCGGGCGATCGCCCTCACCGGGATCGACTTCGCCGAACCGCCCCCGTCTCAGCCAGACCGTCGTCAGGCCGAGCGTGTTCCCGGATCGGATCTCGTCCTGCGTTCGATCCCCGACGATTGCCACTTCCTCCGGCTTGTAGCCATACTCGTCCAGGATTTCGCTGATCCAGTAATCATGGGAAGGCGGACCTTCCATGATGATCCGGTCGAAGTAGGAGGCGACACCCAGTTGGTCGATCTTGTTTTGCTGCCTGGAGGTCCGGCCGACGGTCAGGAGGATCAGCTTGCACCCTAGAGATTTCAACTCGGTCAGGGCCTGAACCGCGTCGGGGTAGGGTGCGATCATCTCGACGTCTTCGCGATTGTAGACCGCTTCAAGGGCTCGGACGAATGACTCAACCTCGTCTGTGTCCGTGGCGCGCCGACGCTCGTGTTGCTGGTTCAGGAACTTCTGACAAAGCTCAGGATTGTCTGAGCCGAGCGACTTCGCGATGTCATAGAAGGCGAAGTAGTATGGGGAGGAAGAGTAGTATGGGCCGTGGTTGCGTTCGAGATCTTCGATACGTCTGATCGCATCTGCTTCGGACGGAAAGAAGCCGCATTCATGGAGAAGGCGGGCCACACGCTGACGTGCCGCTGAGACGAGCGGTCCCAGGTCGAAGAGCGTCCCGTCCAGGTCAAAGATGAGAGCTTTTACACGATGCATGGATACCTGAGTCGAAGGGTATACAGAAACTCAGGCTAATGTAGGCTTGGACCCTGAAAAAGTAAACGCGTAGCCCTGAATCGAGGTCCGCGGAGAGCGGGCATATGGGAGGATCAGATGCTTTTTCAGGCGTTTGATCGTAACCGTTCGCGATTGCCTTGTGTTGACCGTTTGGCTCAGGCTCGAGGAGGACGTCGTCAGCCTTCAGGAGGTCCGAGATGGCGGCAGGCTTGTCGAGGGTGTGGGGTAATGTCAATTTCGTCCAGCTCGCGTCCGGATTCNCATTCGGGTTAGCCGGATATCACTAGCGGGTTGGTGCNGGGGATTGTGTGCGAGCAGAGTCGNGTGATGTCGAGCGTATTCACCCGTCGGGTCTCGGCCTATCGATGTGGCAATGTAAGGCGAGTCCTCCACGTCCTGTCCCTGTTTGTCTGCAGGACGTCCCGTAGAGTCATCCAGAACTTGGGTTCAGGCTCTGCTACACAGGGGAATGGAGGGACATCGACCATAAAGTCTGGCTTCACCAGTTTGAGCGCGTAGCGTAAGGAGCCTTCTACCGGGATCGATGCCAGCTACTCCGCCAAAGACCTGTGTTTATGGAAGATCGGGGTCAGAGACTACACGCTAAACTATGTCTTTGAAGTAAGTTAGGCTTATAGTCGCGCACTGCTTGTCACTTGACAATAAGCGGTTTCTTCTATAGATTGCGAGGCTGAAAAATGCCGGATAAGAATCAGGCTGTGTTGATAGTGGGGTTTGGGAATATAAGTCTGGATTATCGCGAGCACTGATTCGGAGAAAGGTGAAGACATATGCCAGTGAAGCGTGTTGGTATTCTGACCGGAGGCGGTGATTGCCCCGGATTGAACGCTGTGATCCGCGCGATCGTGCGGAAGGGGGTGGACCAGTATAATTTCGAGATCATCGGTATCCTGGAAGGCTGGAAGGGCATGATGGAAGGGCTCTATCGTCCGCTGGACCTGAAGGAGGTCTCGGGCATCCTGCCCAAAGGTGGTACGATTTTGAGCACGTCCCGGACGAACCCGTACAATATTGAGGGGGGCGCTCGCACCGTTAAGGACAACATGGGGCGGATGGAGCTGGATGCCCTAATCGCGATCGGTGGAGACGACACGATCGGGGTCGCGGCCAAGCTGCACGAAGACAGCGTCAAGGTCGTGGGTGTTCCGAAGACGATCGACAACGATCTTGAGGGAACGGACCAGACGTTCGGATTCGACACGGCGATCAACATCGTGATGGATGCGATCGATCGGCTCCACACCACGGCCGAGTCACACAACCGCGTGATGGTGTGTGAGGTGATGGGGAGGCACGCCGGCTGGATCGCGGTGGAGTCTGGGATCGCAGGTGGTGCCGATGTTGTGCTTATCCCGGAGGAGCCCTTCACGATTAAAGACGTCTGCGATACGCTCCGCAAGCGACACGAGCGTGGCAAGACGTTCAGCATCGTCGTAGTGGCCGAGGGGGCGAAGCTCGCGGATGATAGCATGGTGCTTCAATCCGAGGAACGCGACTCGTTCGGTCACGTCCGACTCGGTGGGATTGGGAACGTTCTGGGTGAGCAGATAGAGAAGCAGACCGGTTTCGAGACGCGGGTGACGGTTCTGGGGCACATCCAGCGGGGGGGAAGCCCGACGGCTTTTGATCGTGTGCTCGGTACAAGGTTCGGGATCGCGGCGATCGACCTAGTGGCACAGGGCGAGTTCGGCAAGATGGTCGCGCTTAGAGGGATGGATATCATCCCGGTTGACGTGAAGGACGCGGTGTCCAAGAACCGCACGGTCGACATGGGACTTTATGACATCGCAAAAGTGTTCTTTGGTTAGGGGACGACGGGTAACGAGGAGGAGATAATGGCGATTCAGGTAGGCATCAACGGGTTTGGTCGGATCGGGCGACTGGTGTTCAGGGCGGCAATGGGCCAGGGTGGTATCGATGTGGTGGCCGTGAACGATCTGACGGACCCGGGAACGCTTGCGCATCTGCTGAAGTACGACTCTACGCACGGTAAGTATCCTGGTGAGGTTTCCGCCGGTGACGGCTCGCTGGTCGTGGACGGTAAGGAGATCAAGGTTCTGTCAGAGCGCGACCCAGCTTCGCTGCCGTGGGGTGACCTGGGTGCGAAGATCGTGGTCGAGTCGACCGGGTTCTTTACTGACAGGGATAGCGCCGGCAAGCATCTCGAAGGTGGCGCCGAATTTGTGATCATCTCCGCCCCCGCAACGGGCGATTTGCCGACACTCGTGATGGGTATCAACGACGGCGTCCTGACGGACGACGACAGGGTCGTGTCCAATGCATCCTGCACAACGAACTGTCTGGCNCCGATGGTGAAAGTCCTGAATGACAACTTCGGTGTCGAGCACGGCCTGATGACAACGATCCACGCCTACACGGGCGACCAGAAGATGCTCGATGCGCCGCACAGCGACCTTCGTCGTGCGAGGTCGGCCGCCGTGTCGATGATCCCGACGACGACGGGCGCGGCCAGCGCAGTTGGGAAGGTGATTCCTGAGCTGAACGGGAAGCTTGATGGAATGGCCGTTCGAGTTCCGACACCGGATGGTTCGTTCACGGACTTTGTCGCCGTTCTTCGCGAAGAGACTACGGCTGATGCTATCAACGCTGCATTCAAGTCGGCGTCGNAAGGCGCGCTGAAGGGCATCCTCGAGTACACGGAGGACCCCATCGTGTCGATCGACATCGTTGGTAACTCGCACTCCTGCATCTTCGATGCACAAATCACTACGGTGATGGCGGGCAATATGGTGAAGGTGTGCGGCTGGTACGATAACGAGTGGGGTTATTCGAACCGCTGTGTCGACCTGGTCAAGAAGATCGGTAGCTGATCGCGTCGTGAACAAACTCGCAATTACGGATTTGGATCTGACGGGCAAGCGCGTGCTTGTGCGGGTGGATTTCAACGTGCCGCTCGACGGGTCGCGAGTGTCCGACGATACAAGGCTACGAGCCTCGGTCCCGACGATACAGCACATTCTGGATGCGGGCGGTTTGCCGATACTGATGTCGCATCTCGGTCGTCCGAAGGGTGAGGTGGTGCCGGAACTCTCACTGGAGCCGGTCGGACGTGCGCTTCAGGACCTGCTCGGAAGGGAAGTCGTTTTCGTGCCCACATCCGTTGGTCCGGAAGCGGCGACTGCGGTGAAAGAGGCTGAGACCGGGACGGTTGTCCTCCTTGAGAACCTTCGGTTCCATAGGGAAGAGGAAGAAAGCGCGCCGGACTTCGCGATGCAGTTCGCCGACCTTGGCGACGTGTATGTGAACGACGCCTTTGGGACGGCGCACCGTGCCCACGCCTCGACGGAAGGTGTGACGCATTACTTTACTGATTGCGCGTCCGGTCTTCTGATGCAGAAGGAGTTGGATTATCTCGGAGGCGCGCTGGCCGAACCGAAGAAACCGTTTGTAGCTGTTATGGGTGGGGCCAAGGTGTCCGGCAAGATTGACGTGATCGAGAATTTGTTACCGAAGGTGGACGCTCTGCTGATCGGTGGTGGGATGGCCTATACCTTCTTCAAGGTGATGGGGATCGAGATCGGAAAATCGTTGCTCGAGGAAGAGCGGATGGTCGTCGCCGAAGACGTGCTAAAGAGGGCGGAGGATGTGGGTGTCCAGATCGAACTTCCTGTCGATGCTGTCGTGGCAGAGAATCTGGGCAACGACGTCGCGACTTCAGTGGTCTCGCGAGACGGCATTCCGACCGACCAGGAAGCTGCGGATATTGGTCCAAGTACGGCCAGCCTGTTCGGCGAGGTGATCGAGTCCGCAGGGACGGTTATCTGGAACGGCCCAATGGGTGTGTTTGAGATGCCGCCGTTTGCGAACGGTACGAGAGCCGTTGCAGAGGCGATGGCTAAGGCGACGGGAATGGGTGCGACAACGATAGTCGGTGGTGGCGAGACGGCAGCGGCAGTTGCCGATTACGGTCTTACCACCCGAATCAGTCACGTGTCGACCGGGGGTGGAGCATCGCTCGAGTTTCTCGAAGGAAAAGAGCTACCCGGGGTTGTGGCCCTATCGGAGAAAGCATAGGCGCTAGGCGTCGAAGGAGAGGTAATGGGTGATCGGAAGCCGATCGTAGCGGGCAACTGGAAGATGAACAAGACGCCGGATGAAGCAGAGGCGCTCGCTCGCGGCGTTGTGGAGAAGACGGCGGGTATTGAGGGTTGTGAGGTGGTCGTGTGTCCGCCGTTTACGGCGCTCGAACGCGTCGGCAACGTTGTTAAGGATACGCACATTGGACTGGGTGGTCAGAACTTATACTGGGAGGCCGAAGGCGCGTTCACAGGCGAGATCTCAACGGCCATGTTGTTGACTTGTGGTTGCAGCCACGTTATATTGGGGCACTCTGAACGTCGGCAATTCTTTGGCGAAACCGACGATACCGTGAATCGGCGGGTGAAAGCGGCTCTGGGAGCTGCGCTCTCGCCGATTGTCTGTGTCGGTGAGACACAGGAGCAGCGGGAATCGGGTGTTACCGAGGATGTGGTGACAAGTCAAGTCACTGGAGGTCTTGCCGATCTGTCTTCAGAGGATGTCGCCAAACTGGTGTTCGCTTACGAGCCTGTTTGGGCGATCGGAACCGGTCTTACCGCGACACCCGATCAGGCTGAAGAGGTTCACGGGTTAATTCGGAAGGTCCTGGCAGACGGGTTCAGACAGGAGGTCGCAGACGGTGTGCGGATCCAGTATGGTGGGTCCGTCAAGCCGGACAACGCGGCCGAGTTGTTTTCTCAGCCAAACATCGACGGAGGTCTGATCGGCGGTGCGGCACTTGACGCAGATTCGTTCGCGGCCGTCGTGAAAGGCACAATCGTTTAGAGCAGGTTTATCATGTATTACGCACTTCTGTTCGTCCACATCATCGTGTGCATCGTGATGATTGTGAGCATTCTGATGCAGGCTGGTAAAGGCGGTGGTCTGGCTGGCGGCGCCTTTGGCGGTGGTGCGATGGGTGGTGGCGGTGGCAGTCAGCTNTTTGGTGGTGGAGGCGCTGCAACGTTTCTTACGAAGGTTACGTCGTATGCGGGTCTTGCCTTCTTTTTGACTTGTATCGGGCTCTGGTTTACCGCACGTAGCGCGAATCCGATTCCTGAAAGTGCCGCGGAGCGGATGCTTCGCGAACAGCAGACACCGCTACCAATCACGCAGCCGGCTCAGCTGCCGACGACCACGCTTCCGGGTGTGGAGAGTGCACCGCAGACTACGACGGAGACCGGCTCCTCGAAATAATCCTGTCTTCGGCCCAAAAGCTCTCAACGAGGAGGCCGCAGAGAGATGCGNGGGGGCAACCTTTCGCGTTGCTGCTCAATTCTCCAGAAGCACAGGAAATTGCCCAAGTGGTGGAATTGGTAGACACGCTACGTTGAGGGCGTAGTGGGGGTAACCCCGTGCTGGTTCGAGTCCAGTCTTGGGCACCAAGTAAAAACAAGGGGTTACGTCATTACGACGTAGCCCCTTTTCATTGCTCAGTTCCCGAGTGTGCCACTTTTGAGCCAAGTTGAAGGTTACTTGGTTGGGGTGAGGTTGCTATCCCTCCCACTTCACCACTACTAGGGTAATACCACGAAAAGGATTGAACAGAATGGATGACGATTTTCGGTTTCACCGCGAGTATCGCGGAAGGGTCAAGGGTTTGGTTCTGGATTGGAGTGGTACGACGGCTGACGCCTACGTTATTGCTCCAGCTGTCGTTTTTGTCGAGGTATTCAAGAACCAGGGTNTCGATATTTCGATGACCGAGGCACGGGGTCCGATGGGGCTCCGTAAAGATCTGCACATCAAAGCGTTGACAGAAGATCCGATGATTCGCGATCGCTGGCGAGGTATCCACGACCGATATCCCGATCAGGACGACGTGGACAGAATGTTCGCGGATTTCGTGCCGGCTCAGGTGGCCTGCTTGCCAAACTATACCACGCTCCTACCTGGTGTGGCAGAGGTTACTCAGCGGTTGCAGAAGCAAGGCATTAAGATTGGTAGCACTACCGGTTTTCTTCGTCCCATGGTGGACGTTTTGGAGAAGGCCGCCAAAGAACAGGGATACACACCCGATGCGTCTGTCGCCGGTGATGAAGTGGAGCAAGGAGCGCGACCCAAGCCGTTTATGGTCTATCGAAATCTGGACCTGATGGATGTCTGGCCGATTCAATCGGTGATCAAGGTTGATGACACGGTGGGAGGCGTGGGTGAGGGCCTTAACGCGGGCTGTTGGTCGGTGGGGGTTGCTCTCTACAGCAATTATATGAATATCCAATCACTTGACGAGGCTGATAATATGTCGGCCGAGGAAGTACAGGCGCGACTTGAAAAAACGCGTCAGATACTCCTCAATGCTGGCGCGCACTACGTTATCGACACTCTTGCAGNAATAGAGACGGTTATCGAAGATGTCGATGCGCGTCTGGCGCGGGGTGAGCGACCGTAATAGACCAAATTCTGAGAGACGAATGTCCATCTTGGAAGGTTCAAACGCAAACAACACGGTATCCTGAAGTATGCGCGGCAGAAGGCAGGCTTCGCGCAGAAGCAATGCTTAAAGAAATCAGGGCTCACCAAACAGAGATAGATTAACGGCGACCCTGCAGGAAGCAATTACGCGCGTTCAATTTTCCTATGGACTCTTCTGCATTTGCCTTTGGCTAAGCAACTACCAGGTTAAGCCGCCATAGCCTCACGGATGCACGAGTGTTTACGGGATCTCTAGACTCCCCTCTAACCGTTTCACAACTTCCTTCACTATCTTGCTGGCAAGCGAACCCTCCGTTCCGAGTCCTGTAAAGGCCCAGTCCGTCTTGTAATTGCACGTCCAAAGTATGGTCCCAGACCGACTGATCATTCTCACGTCGATATTCATGTTCTTGCCCGTGAACCAATTTCCATACCGTCGGATTGAACCCGAAAAAAACGCGTCCACGTCGAGATTTGCGGCCAACGATTGTTCCGAAACTGCTAAGCCTTGGTCGGGCAGACTGTCGCCAAGATCATTCTCTATGCGGTCCTGCTTCGGCAGCCGGCTCGCCGCGTCGACTACCTTGAAGCGGTCCAACTGAAGCAAGGCCGTCGTCATCCGGTTAGTGATTTCTTCACCCAGTCCGGCCTTGTTACTTTGGAATGGTAGAACTGCTACACGCCTCACTTCGCCGAAGCCGGTGCTGGGCTTTACCCAAGTAGTTCCCTTGGCACATCCAAAGATTACGACCATCGTGGCAAGCATCGGTGTAAGGAATTTCAATGGGGATATNCTCCCTTCAAGTGATGATGAGCAGAATAGAGACAAGCAAGAAAAGGACAGGAGTCCACGNCCGCGGCAAGAGCATGAGCGTGTGCACACGACTGCAGCATTGGTAACCCGTCACGTTCCAGCGCGACTGGCTTCCTCGAAGCATTACTTTCGTAAACCCCTATAGTACGCTCAATGACACGTCCCACAGAGAACAAGAAGATGATCCATCACGTTCTCCTGGCGTAATGTGTGCGTGTGCCCTTCTCCCCCTTGTGGCGCACTTCGTTACCCAGTTCTCCGCACGTCTAATACTCGTCGTGGTAGTGTTGCAAAGCTGCTTTCCGAGTCTGTTTCAGAAACGTACAGATTATTCTGGTCTTGACCAGACATCTCTTCATCGAACCTGGCCCAATTAGAGTTCTGCGTCCTTTTTGATGCTTGCATGCTGCACAGAATATCGAGAGGCAAATGTCTGAAGTTGTNCCAAACTTGCGACATTCTGTTTGCTGCGACTTCTCACCGTAATCGGTGCGACACCATAGTGCTTACACAGGCTGGAATAGCCCTGCTTCTGGTGTTCTGACGGAGCGAGTGCAATGGGGGATACGTACCGCAGATCGACACTCCATCTTACCTGGTCGGTGGTGTTGGGATTGCTGGTATGGAAAATGAGGTTCGAAAAGAAAAGAACATCACCCTGACGCATTGACANGGCGATAGGTTTGGCACGCTTATCCACCGCCTCTGTCGTAATCATCAGATTATCTGCGCCGCGCTTTCCTTTTAGGAGGCCCCACCTGTGGCTCCCGGGCAATACGTAAAGACAGCCGTTGCGTTCGTCCACATCGACCAGAGGGATCCAGACACTTACCACGTGCAAGTGCTGAGTCGGCTCTCCATAATACTGACTGTCTTGGTGCCAGGGAAAAGTGGCAGCTGCGTTTTGTGGGAGTTTCGGTCTGGTCACGAAACTGCCCGTCCACGCGACCTCAGATCCCAATAGGGACGATATGCAATCTAGGATTACAGGATGTCGTACGAAATTGAACAGCTCTGGTGAATTGAGTCTTGGTGTTAGATCCAGCAAGCGACTCGTGGACTTTGCCTCCTCGTTGACCANGNCCAGACGACGTTCAAAGGACTCAGTTTCATATAGCGTCGATAATTTTCCTGCACGGTAAAGTTTCTGAGCGTGTTCTTCGATGAGTGCCGATATCAACGCACGTATCGGCAGCAGATCTTCTTGTTGAAACCCCTCCCTAAGCAGTAGGTAACCCTGGTGTCGGTATGCTTCCAAATCTGACTGAGTCAATTTTGGCATAGATTTCCCCCTAAAGAGCTAGGGCATGAACAGTCCGCCGCTGACGTGTAGCGTTTGTCCCGTGACATATTCTGCAGCGGGTGAAGCGAAATAGGCCACTGCGTGGGCGATATCTTCCGCCGTTCCCTTACGGCTGATAAGCATTGGGATTCCCAGCCAGTTCATTGGCTCGNCTTCCTGAATCGATACCACTGTGGATCTATCTTCAGCTAATTCTCTGTCTGTGGGACCTGGACATATCGCATTGGCAGTGACAAAGGGAGCACCTTCGTGAGCTATCCCCTTAGTCAGGGCAATCAAAGCGGCCTTAGAAGCACTGTAGGTGGCAAAGGATCCACCACCACGTCCATAAACGGCGATGTTGGACGAGATTGCCACTATTCGTCCGAATTTTCGATCGATCATCCCCGGTAGCAATTCTCGGGCAAGTGCGAACGTGGCACGTGCATTGACATTCATCACACGTTCCCATTCTTCGTCGGGCGTGTCGACGATTTTATGAGGTTGGCCGATTCCGGCATTACTCACCAAAATATCTACGTGTCCGAATGCCTNGTTTGCTTGATGGACAAGTGCGGTACACTGAGTGGTATCGCCGACATCAGCGCAAATAGTCGTGGCGTGCCCACCTATGGCCTCAATCTTCTTTCGTATTCTAACAGCTTCTTCGTGGCTATGATTGTAGTTGATGGCAATAGTTGCCCCAGCCTGAGCGAGCANCAGCGACAGCGTGGCGCCGATACCGCGCCCACCGCCGGTAACCAGNGCGACTTTTCCAGAAAGATCAATCTGTCCGGCTTTGATTTTNCCTACGCCTGTCAATGATTCACGTGTGTCTTGCATAGTCTTTCCCCTCAGTTGTCATTCTGAAAAGTGGTGAATGATCGGGGTATTTCAGTCGGGGTAGAGCAAATCCGCCCAGAGCACCATACGTTGTCGGTGGGCAGGGATTGTTTCTTCCCTTTGTGCGNGATTTGCCGGTGTGGGCTTTTGGGGGAACTTTGCGCCGCTTCCGTGTAACGGTCTTGTTGAATGTTGGCAGCGCGCCCCTTCACGGCGAAGCCCCTAGAGGGGCGAAAATAGAGCGCATACCAGAGATCCTTGTCAGGTTGTCAGTATTCAGTGGCAATTAGATTTATCGAAGCTATTCTAACCGTTTCCCCTTCATCNATATCGATCTGGTTTTCTCCACGAACCAGCTCAATCGTCTTGCGGTCACACGCGAAGGTTTCACTTCCGCCTGTGTTCCAGAAGGTGAAATGGCCTTGTTGCTTGTCGTTGCACAGAAGGGTTTGCTCACTCATTCCACCGTCCATGGCATACCTGATCTCAAGTACGTACTTGCCGCCTTGCTGTACCTCGAATGAATACCGGTCGCGACCTTGATTCTCAACCACAAGCCCCCCGGGTGTATGATCGATGGACCTGTGGGTCTGACGCCCCCCAGCAATCCGTATATCGCCGAGAACAGACTCATATATCTCTCGCCAATCACAGAATCCGACACGATTGGTCCACAGAGGGTTCTTGTATTGGCCCAATGAGATCGAAGCATATCTCCGCCAGTATTCAGCTGCCAGCGACAGCTCTTGGGCACTGTATTGCAGCCTCTTGCGGTGGAGCTCGGTCGCTCCAGTGATTTTGTGGGCATAGTACTTACCTAGGTATGCAATCGACCGGATGTCATCTAGTGTATGACGGAGCTCCTTATCACCACCATGGTGAAGCTTATCCAACAGGAGCAGTGCCGTATCGGCATGGTGGTGGAGCATTTCGGATATATCCAGAGGTGTCTTGCCTTCCGTTTCCTCATCGTTCTCTTCAGCCGCAACAAAGTCAGGGATCGACAGATAACCTGTACCACGATGAGTCCCCAGGGATATGAACCGGTTGACATCGTGAAAGCCGGTTGGGGTGAATGCATTCTGGGGCCGGCTCTTGCAGGCCTCTATATACCACTGGAAATCAAGCGATCCCCAATGGAAGCCCGTCGTGATCGGATAGATCATTGAGGCCTGCTGCCACGAGTCGAAGAGCGCCTTCTTGTCTATACCCGGGAAATGAGTACCAACGATATCCTNAAACCGACTATTCGGCGCCTTGGGGTCATAGCCCAAACGACCCCATAGCATCCATTGATACCAGTGCTTGTCCAGCTCCAGCTGTCTTCTATCGCCCGGTTCAAGGCTGAGGAATTCGCGCCCCCAGATATAGCCATCCGAACCGTAGTAATAGCCCNGGGAGACGTCGTAGGGAATGTTCAGTATGAACTCCCGTACAAAATCAGGGGCTCCCCACCGGAAATGGTAGACATCGTCGTTCCTGAGTGTCCAAACCGTCTTCAGATCACCCATGTTCTCGACAAAGTCGTTGTGCCAGGGCTGGACGGTGCTGCTGTATACATGCGCCTGTGCGTATTTGCAGCTGAAGATGAAGTCTACGTTTTCGTTTGCAATGAGCGGCCCGAATGTTTCGGCCACGTCAGCTGGTCCGGCCATCCACTTTCTGTGTATAAAGCGGAACTTGCGTTCTGGCTGCCTGGACAGGGCATCTAGGATACCTTTCCCATAGGTATCGAACATCCATTNNCCCTTTTCTTCATAGGATGCGTCTTTGGCCTTTCCGTACTCAATCTCACTGGAAACGTTGTTGGGGTTAAAAACCACAGTGGAGGCTTCACGCATATTCTCCCCTGTAGTAATGCCTATCCCTGCAAGGTCGGGATACGTGAGCAACATCTGTTCGACGCTTTTCCTGAAGTAGTCCTTTGTGATTTCATTGGTGTAGCAGTCTGTTATGCCGTATTTCCCATCTGTCCCATTGATGAAGATGTTCCACGTCATGATGTAGAAGGCAACGTTACGCTGTTTGCCGTAATCCATGACCTGCTTCCAGAAATCGATCTTCTCATCAATGGTCATGACTTTCAATGTTTCAAGACTATCCATCACTTCCGGGATATCGAAGAACGTGCCCTGCAGGGTATACAGCTCCTTGTTTCGTATCGTCAGAGAACGCTTGACATCGTCAAGTGCCACATCCGGGTAGTCAGGCACCCGAACCATTGAGGGAAAAGGGTGTAGGTTCCAAAGTGAGATGTAGTTGTAGCGGTGTGNGGCGAGTTCGTCGATATACTCTTTCCAGAATTCAAGACTCCACATCTCCTCGATGTTGTTCTGCGCAGCATCACAAGGGTCTGAATAGCTTGGTGAGCGGACATCCAATGGGATGTTGAACTTGGTGCCCCTCATCGGCATATACGGGCTCTGCTCCGTTTCCTCGATTACATTGAACCCCCCAATGCTGATCTGCTCGGCAAGTTCCAGACCTCCATACATCGCGCCTGCAGCATCGCTACCTACGATTGTGACATCTCCGCGCCCTGTCTTGGCTATCGCAAAGGACTCCGGCTTACTGGGGTCCTCTTCGATAGATATCGCTATGCTGCCTGCCCCATTAAGGGTTTCACCATTTAGTCCCNTGGAATTCAGCGCTTCACGGATTTTCTCAATGGCAAATTGGACTTGGGGGACTGTCTTGTCATATGTCAAAACTGGGATGCGGTCTTCCGGAATCATGTAGGTGATCCTAATTGGTCGTTAGTCAGAGAGACGTCGGTTGCCACGCCATCAATCCAGCGGAAGACAATGCAACCACTGATCGTTCACTCTGATGCTGTGATACCCCCTAAGACTTCCTAGACTAATCCAAGGAAGAACGGGATTTTAGCCTGGTCAATGCTCTGGGTTCGCATTTCTTGTATCACGGCGGCACGAATATGCCACGACCACCTGAGACCACGAGGAAAACATGCCAGTAGCCGCGATCGTAGCTCGCCACGAGCCCGAGATCGAAAAGATGTTCGACACGGCCCCGAAAGAGATCGACCTCCGGTTTGTGCTCCTTGAAGATGCACGGCCGGTAAACGAGGGCAGGCTGGCGGGGTCGAGTCCACCCGCGTCGGAGTGGTTGCCTGGCGCGGAGATCGTCCTGGGGCCCGTAAGGGAGTCTGACTACGCACACGCCGACGTGCTCAGGTGGATACAAATCCCCTCGATCGGTGCCGAGAGCTCCATGTATCCCGCGATCAAGGAGAGTGACGTCATCGTGACGAACTGCAAGGGCGTGAGCAGCACCCACCTCTCCGAACAGGGATTCGCCCTCCTCTTCGCCCTCTCGAGACGCATCATCGACCACTGGGAGCAGAAGCGGGAGGCACATTGGCAAAGACTCTCGTCGATCGAGCTCGCCGGGGGAACCATGGGCGTTGTCGGGTTGGGACACGTCGGACGTGCCGTTGCCGAGAGAGCTTACGCATTCGGTATGCGAGTCCTTGCGGTCGACATCGAGGACGTTGAGAAACCCGACTGCGTGGAGCGCGTCGAGAAACCGGATCGGCTGGGCGAGGTGGCTGCGGAATGTGACGTCCTGTTCTCGTGTGTCCCGTCGACACCTGAAAGCCACAAGATGATCGATGGAGACACGTTCGGGCGCATGAAGCCGACCAGTTACTTCGTCAATGTGAGTCGAGGAAAAGTCGTCGATGAGGAAGCGCTGATCGAGGCGTTGAGCGCAGGTAGACTGGCTGGCGCCGGCCTGGACGTCACCTACGAGGAGCCCTGTCCGCCTGACAACCCGCTCTGGAAGNTGCCCAACGCTCTGATCAGTTCGCACAGCGCCGGGTCTTCACAGCANGTGAGGCGGAGGATGCTGCAGCTCTTTCTGGACAACCTGAGCCGCTATGTCAATGGCGAACCTCTCTTGAGCGTTGTCGACAAACAGAAGGGCTATTAACGCGACCGGGTTTTGTGAGGGGCACTTGCCCGATAGGAGAACCATGATCGGTATTCGNCACGAGTCCACGACAGGCGACACCCACGCCCGGATTTACATCGAAGGGCTCGAGCGTGATTTGCGTATCCTGCATCTCTCGGACAGCCATCTCACTGAGGCAGATGACCGCGATCCTGACGTGTTGCCGTACGCGCAGCAGTCCGGGGCGCGTTTCGACGAGCGTACACCCGAAGGGCAGACCACCAGGGAAGTCTTTGAACGGACGATCTCAGATGCCCGGGAGCAGGGGATTGACGCTGCGGTCCTCACGGGTGACATCATTCATTTCCCCGCGTGGGCAGGGATCGAGTGTCTCGAACGTGGCATTAAAGACCTTGGAGTACCTGCGCTGTTCACATCCGGTAACCACGACTGGCACTTTCCGTATCTCGAATGGTCCGATGCGGTGCGCCAGAGCCACTACCCCCGCCTGCAGGGGTTGACCGGCGGCANCCCGGCCTGCCAGTCCGTCGATATCGGCGGCGTTCGCCTCGTGACGCTCGACAACAGCACCTACCAGGTCAGTGACGAACAGGTCTCCTTCCTTCGGAGCGAACTCGGCACGGGCCAACCCTGTCTGCTCTTCGTGCATATTCCGATCTGGACGGAGGCCCTCCTGCCCGGTGTGATGGACAGTTGGAAAGCACCGATCATGATGTGCGCCGTCGATGATTGGACCGAAGAGACGCGCAGCCGTTGGAAAGTGCCCGGTAACGATCCCAGCACGGTCGAACTGTATGAATTGTTGACGCAGGGGGAGAGCCTGAACCTGGCCGGCATCTTCTGCGGTCACGTACACTTCGGTCACGCCGGTTTGTATCGCGAGGGACGTTGGCAGTATGTGGCCCGGCCCGGGTTCTCCGGCGGATACCGCATCATTGAGCTGTTGGCGGTACAGAGCAAGGAGGACCAACCTGGGACAGCGGATCCTCCTTACCGAACTACGCGTTCGTGTGATGTAGCGCTAGAACGTGCTTTCCTTTGACGTAAATGGGCACCAACGCGTCGTCTCCATCCACGCGAGCAGCGTGTCCACGGCTTCCGGGGTGCGGATTTGTCGCAATGCCGTGACGGCGTGACCGCTAGCATAACGATTGTCGTCCTGCAGTGCNTCCGCCAAAGCCGGTACCGCATCTGCAGCATCCGTTCCGAACGTGGCCAGNGAATACGCGGCGTTGTATCGCACCTGGCCATCCTTGTCAGAAAGCGCGCGTGACAGAGCGGGAACAGCGATCTCCGGGTTCCGCCTGATCGTGCCTAGCGCCTCAACNGCGTGATGCCGTACTCTCTCCGACGGATCCGATGTCGCACTTGCCAGAGCAGGCACAGCAGACTCGGCGGCNNNGCCCATATCTCCGAGAGCGAAGGCCGCGTGTGACCGAATGTCTTCATCGTCGCTAGCAATGCCTTCCAAAAGGCCGTGAACAGCAGATTCACCCGCTACACCCAGGCCGTATGCCGACGCGCGTCTTGCCGCTTCGTTCTGTCCGAGAAGTTCGTCCATCAGAATGCCAACTGCCGGTTCACCGATCCGACCAAGGCTGTAAGCCGCGTTCATTCTGCTGGGTTCTGATTCCGTAGTCAGATCGGCAGAGAGCTCTGCAACATTCCCATCCACTGATGCTGATCTCCGGCCACTCAACCAATCCCAGTGTTCTTCCCAGATCACGTCGTGTCTGGACAAGGCATCGTACATGGACGCCCAGCTTTCGTCCTGATTGTTCCAGGTCGGCCCTGCAGGCTCGCCCATCCGGTGGAACTGGAACTTCATCATGAATCGGTTCCCGTCGGTCAGGTTCGCTGATGCCTGATGCCACAGGTCAAAATGCACGATCGCGANCGTGCCGGCTTCCCCCAGTACAGGGCCACCTTCGTCCGCCAACGCGTCGAATCGTTCATCGTAGATGTGAGAGCCCGGGCAAACACGGGTGGGTCCGTTCTCAAGCGTAATCGCTTGCGGGTAGTAGAACACCATCGCCCACCGAGGGTGATGGTACCGGATCTTTCGGTATCCCCAGTAGCTGTCCTTGTGCCAGCCCCTGTCTTCGGATTTACCTTTCGTCAGGTGACCATGACGATGGGTGTGCATCACATAGTCCGGGCCCAGAATACTGTTGAACGCGCCATCCACTGTCGGATGATCGAACACCTGCTGAAGCTCTGGTACACGAGGGAGAATGTTGTTCCCCGGGTTTCCTTCCTTCTCGTAAACCTCTTCGCAGCGATCGTAGATACCCCGATGAAACCCGTCCGGCATGTCCACCTTCATGGATACGAATCCACGGGTCAGGAACTGTCGCATCTGCTCGTCGGTAAAGAGGTTGTCCTTGCTCGACATCTATTGTCTCCGAGAGTAAAATCGAACGATATGAGGTCAATGTCCCATCGGCGTGTGAAGTAGCAGGAGGGGGAGAACCCTGTCAACCCTCGAGCGTTTGGGGAGAGGTGGACGGTGATCTCCCACAAACGTATCAGAAGATAAGTGAGTAGGGGAGGTCCCGCATCGGATCATCCGCCTGGAGGTTAGCTGGACTTTGGTACAGGCTGGCGACAGCAATGCCAGAGGGTGAAGGATACCGTAGGTGTTGGTAATGATTGGAATTCGGCAGATGCGCAAAGAGAAAGGACCAGGGAANAATCCCTGGTCCTTTCTCTTTGCGCATCTGCCGGTAGACGTCAAACAACCACAAAGGCTAAACCTGGAGGAAAGCATTGCGCAACTATCGAATTTCCCCCAAGAATAATGTTCTCATCACTCGAGCCCCGGTCAGAAGGCAGGTTCACGACCCAGCGTTCGTAGATAGCTGACGTGTGCTCCGATTGCTTTTCGAAACGTGGGGTAGGAGACATAGGAGACGCCAAACTCGTTGCACGTTTCCTTTATGATCTTGCTGATGGCTGGGTAGTGGATGTGGCAAATATTGGGGAACAGGTGATGCTCAATCTGAAAGTTCAGGCCGCCGCAATAAGCAGACGCTAGCTTGCTGGTTGGAGAAAAGTTCGAGGTTGATTCGATCTGATGGATCGCCCACTCCTGCTCGATTTCGTTCTCGCCGTATACCGTCGGGATGAAGACGCTCTCTTCAACAACGTGCGCCACTTGGAAGACGACTGCGAGGGTCAGGCCGACAATGGCGTGTATGAGGAGGAAGAGCAGCAGGACGTGAATAACAGGATGGAAGAACATCGGTACGATCAGCATGTAGAAGAAGTAGAACAGTCGGACCGAGAAGAAGAGAACTGTCTCTGTTCTCGAGGGTTGTGGGATGTCGAACTCGCCGATCTTGCCTGAGAAGTACTTTTGAAAGTCGCTCTTGAAAGCCCAAAGCAGGGTCATGAAACAGTAGACCGGGAACGCATACCAATGCTGGTAGCGGTGACACGGTCGCCAAGGTTGACCGGGACTAAACCGCAGGATCGCCGGTACTTCCAAGTCGTCGTCGACTTCGTGACAGTTCGTGTAAGTATGGTGGAGCAGGTTGTGCTTGGTGCGCCAGAGTAGACTGCTGCCACCGATCAGGTCGAGTGCGTACCCCAGAATGCGGTTGGACCTTTTGCTGCTGAAATAGCTCCCGTGGTTAGCGTCGTGCATGATGTTCAAACCAATGAGCACGATGCATTGGGCAAGTGCAGCTGCGCAAAAAATCGTTAGGAGGGGAGAGCCTGCAGACNTGAGCATCGAAAAATAAGTCACACCAAAGAGTGTCACAATTACGAGTGATTTCGTGACCATACGCGAGTTCGCGTTTCTGGTGAGTTGATTATCCTCGAAGTAGGCGCGAACACGCTCTCGCAGTTTCGCGTGAAACCCAACCCTTTTGGTGAAGGTAACGCGCCGCACCGGCGCGTTACTCTGCAAGTCCTTCGGTGTGTTGTCTTGTATCATTCAGCCAGCCGCGACGAGTGAGTGCCACGGTCCCCTTTAAATGAATCTCCTGACGTAATTTCCTCGCCGCTGTTCCCGATCACATCCAATGCCAACATCTGGTTCCTCGGGAGCGAAATATTACCGCGGTAATTTAGCGCGTGCCTTCAGGAATTATTAGGACGCTTCCATCCTGCGTTGTCTCAGTCTGCTCCTGCGTGGGCACAAACAGCCACGCCAGAAAGCGGAAGCCATATACATATTTTGTATAAACTAATGTATTAACAAATGGATANAAGATGTGCCCAAGTTTTCGCATTTGTAGATACGCTACGTTGAGGGCGCAGTGGGGGTTATTCCGTGCTGGTTTGAATCCAGTTACTGGATACGTAACTTCATTTTATTTAATAGTTTATGTGCAATGTTCCATGAGCCCGTTTTGCGTGTATGTCTGACACAGCGACCACGAGTGAATACGTGTGGGCACTCTATAGTCACTGGATCCGAGAGGTGGCCGTGCGAAAACAGGGCAAAAAGATGGGTCGAAGAGTTCTATCTTGGCGGCAGAGACGGTAGGCGAATAAAGTGAAGTGCGCCCACACACGCGCTTGCGGAGGCTCTCGAATGTGACGCGAATGTACTAGCTTCGGTATGAGCTTGGCAATCATCAGATCAAGAAGTGCGCCCTCTACGCGTTCATAGAGAAATACACCAAGCTCTAGTCCCCGTCAAAGGCAGCCAAGACTCGAAAGTGGGACGTTGACAAGCGAAACGACCGCCCCTTCTATGCTGGCATCACCCGACAGGAAAGGACAACCGCGTGGCCGACTACAAGACCCTCGTCATCGATGACGGCGTATGGCCGCACTTTAACCGCGCCTCGTTTGACCAAGACAAACTCGTCAGCTTGGGCGACTTCCAGTACGGACTATACTGGTCAGCAGACGCCGCCCTCGTACTCTTCCGGCGAGACTTGCGCGATGATTCTATTCAAAAAGTCAGCCTACCCTATGGACTGACGATCAACCCGAGAGACGGGCACAGGAACACGGTCGTCGGCCTGAGTCCTGAGGATGGCCGGCTGCATCTCTCGTGGGATCACCACAACAACGACCTCCGCTACACAAAAAGTCGGGCAGGGTTCTTGACTTCCCCGCCAGGGGAAATCAATCCCGATGACTTCGAGCCTGCCCAACCCCTGACCCAGGGGGCGCCACAAAAGGTAACCTATCCTCGGTTCTTCAACGACCAGAACGAAAANCTATACTTCATCTACCGCACCGGTATGAGCGGATCCGGCGATTCCGTCCTATCTCGCTACGATGCTGAAAAAGGCATTTGGTCCGTGATCGCCACCTGTCTTTTCAGCAAGGAGGGCACCTACGGTCCTTGGGATGCCAGCGACTCGCGGAACGCTTACCTCCACGACGTCCTGTTCGACAACAGTGGACGACTCCACATCACGTGGGTCTTCCGTGAGACGTGGGAGTCTCCTGCCAGCAACCACGATCTGTATTATGCCTGGAGTGATGATGGTGTTGTCTGGAACAACAACGAAGGAATACCGATCGCTGACCTTTCCGCCGGTGACGCAATCGCTTTGGACAGTCCGGGTGTTGTCGTTCGGGACATCCCGGTCTATGCGTGGCTCATGAATCAGTGTGGCATGACGCTGGATCACGGCAATCAACCTCACGTCGCCACCTACCACATGGAGGACGNGTGGAAACCCGAAAAACTGGTGCATAATCCCCCCGAATCAGTCTTTGACCGATTCTTTCCGTATCACTACTGGCGAGACAAATCGGGAGTATGGCATACGAGTGGTCCCATCGCTGATCCCGACCGGGACGTCAAAAGGTGGGGTTACCAGACGCGACCGAACATTGTGGTCGATGGNGGAGGGAACGTCGTCCTGTACTACGCGACAAACATCGGCTACCGAGCGCATCGAGCCTCATCGGACGGGGAATACGCCGATTGGTCACATTTCGCTCTGACTGGAGAGGAGTTCGGATCAACGGATGCGGGTAAGCACGACCGGAGGCTGCTGAAGGAACGGGGAATACTCTCGTTTACCGGGGCGCCACTCGTTGTTGAGGGGCAAACGGCATTCGCGATCGTCGACGTCGACTTAGACGTCTAGATTCCAGCGCTGAGTACGAGGGTCATCGACCGTGTGTTGGCGGCCATCCATAAAGGATCCGTGCGCTTTCAAAGTCACCGGATATTACGAGCCGATGTCTCGTTGATTCTGCGGAAGTAGCCGACCACTGGTCGGATGTCTCGGCGTGCTGGAATTCGTGTCCCCGCTATGCCTATTGCAACGCCACCTTCACTCGCCACGGGTCTCTGAGCTCTTCGTGCTCGTTCGTGCGATAGTCCTGTTACCACTGGCATAGGGCAGGATATGGACAGGGTACAACAGGCGCGGAAATATTGTGATGGCGCTTCTTGTACGGATTGGCAACTACCTCATTAGTCAAACAGACAAGAGTTAAGCCCTGCCTCAGCACCATCCTGCGCAGATAGCCGCAGATTTGCCTAGAAGGGAGCGATTGGATGCTAGTGGCAAGCGCAACAACTGTGTTTAGCAGATGGCGAGATTCGCTTCGCGGCCTACTGATCGTTTATGAGCAGCAGCGGCATCGAAGACGTGGCTT